>JADLDK010000012.1 GCA_020846715.1 Armatimonadota bacterium
AACAGACACTGCGATCCGTGACGGCTGAGTCCTCAAACGAAGATATCCTTAGCGCCCACAAAAAGATGCTGGAGCTTCAGGTTGCGCCGGATTTTGCCTTTGATGAGCCGACTGAATGGGAAGATATAGTCCAGGCCTCTCCGGCACTTCGAGCCAGATACACCGGAACTCCTGCGGCTGACATATCTGGGCTGGATGACAGAATGCTGGCAGCGTGGCTGGGTCGCTGCGCTGGATGCGCCCTTGGAAAGCCGCTGGAGCGCGGGCCGTACATGAACGGAACTCCAGAAATCAGAGGCTGGCAGGGGATTCGGATATACCTGAAAGCCGCAAAGGCCTGGCCGCTCGATGACTATGTTCCGGACATTGGAGTGGTTGAGGAAAAGTTTGATGTCGGCTGCCCAGACAGCACGCGGGGGCGGATTCGTTTCATGGAAACGGACGACGACATCCGCTACACCGTTCTCGGGCTCAAGGTGCTGGAAGACAAAGGGGCGGACTTTTCGACAGTAGATATGGCTTATGAGTGGCTGAACACGCTGCCAATTGGCCAAACCTTTACTGCCGAGCGCGCCGCGTACCAGAACCTGGTTGAGATTCACGGTTGCGGTATCAGTGAAAAGGACATTCCCTGGGTTCGAACGCATCTGAATCCATTTCGCGAATGGATAGGCGCACAGATTCGCGCAGACGGATGGGGATATGGCGCAGCTGGACGCCCTGCGCTCGCGGCTGAACTGGCTTACAGGGATGCGGCGCTCTCGCACGTCAAGAATGGCATTTATGGCGAGATGCTCATGGCGGCAACTATCGCTGCGGCGTTTGTTGAGGAAAGCTCGCTGCAAGCCTTACGCGCCGGTGTTGAGTTTATCCCAAGAAGTAGCCGGCTCTATAAAGATGTCCTTGAAGCGGTAGAACTCGGTTTGCGAGTGGTGGACATGGATGAGCTGCACGACGAGCTCTGGAAGCGCTGGGGACACTACGACGGCGTACACACCAACAACAACGCAGCGCTTGTAGCTGCCGCCCTGGCTTTCGGCGCCGACGACTACGAGAAGACTATTGTGTGCGCTGTGACAGGTGGTTGGGACACGGACTGCAACGGCGCGACAGTGGGCTCTGTCTGGGGCGCATGCTACGGAGCGCAAAAGCTGCCGGAGAAGTGGACAAGGCCACTCAACGACACACTCTACGGGATGATTCCAGGCTTTCACCCCATCGCCATTTCAGAATGCGCCAGAAGAAGCGCTGCCGTCGCGCGCAAGCTGACCGAAAGCAGTCCGTAATCGCGCTATAGCGTCAGGACGCGGACAGGACCGATGAGGCCGGAGCGCAGTTGTCCGGGCTCGTAACGAGCATAGCGATTTATGTGACCTTCATTGGCTCTGGTCTCGGTTTTTCCGCTCCCATAGCTGGCCTGGATGGAGTTGGCGAGAGTGTTCACGACTCGAACGCGTAGATCGTTCCTGCCCTGTCTCAGCACGCCACTCAGATTGAAGCGGTACGAGCGCCACAGCGCTACTCCCAGATTGACACCGTTCACGGACACTTCCGCTACCATGCCAACTTCACCAAGATCGAGCCAGGCATTCTCCGGGACAGCGCTCTCCCATTCGAAAACTGTCTCATACGTCGCTCCGCCAGAGAACTCCAGCAGACCAAGCTCCTCCCAAGGCTTAAGGTCATTCCACGTATGCTCTTTCGGGAGGCTTTCCCAATCCGGCAGCGGCGGAAGATCGCACAACCGCATTTCATGCTCATCACCCCTGTCCAGCCTTACACGCCAGGGACCGCTTACGCTGCAAGCCGGCTGCATAAGAGAAACCTGAGCCCGCACTCCGCCCGTTTCGGCGGCAACGCCGGCCGGAGCAATAACAATGAAGTAAGACTCGAGCGCTTCAAAGAACAGGCGGCACACTATCTTGTCCTGTTGGACAACATACTCCACCGGATGGACAGAGGCAGTGAGTGGATCATACAAAAGCGGGACGCCTGCGCCGCTCAGAGCTACGTGCACAGGGCCACTGGCTTCTGAGCTGTGATGGACGAGAAAATAGACATCCGCTTTCTCAATGTGTCGATGGTGCGAATAGACGCTGGGATTGTCGCAGTGGAAATCGCCAAATCCCTGCTCGCGCAGAGCATATGCCAGACTTGTGTCTGGTCTTGAGAAGTAGAGCGCCCGCGTATCAATTGAGATATCCTGGCCATGTTTCTGGAGATGTTCCAGGCGCTGTGGATGCAAGCCGAAGATACGCTTGGAGATCTCTGCGATGGTCATGTCGCAGTCCAGCCCATCAACGGCGTATTCCGGAAGACAGCCAGTTGCGATAACCGACCCACCCTGCTCCCAGAAACGTTCAATCTGCCGGTACACGTCCACAGCGAGATAACGCGTGCGCGGAAGGATCAGCGCTTTGTAGCGGCGGCGGCCACGGACAACAATAGCGTCCTTTTCCAACTCAGACGCCAGAAGAGAGTCATCGTCAACAGCGTCGTAGTCCAGACCCTTGTTCCGCAGCATGTTTCCAAGGCAGCGGAAGTGCGCGTCCGTTCGCTCTGTCTCTGAGCCGTCCCAGAGATAATCGGCAGTCATCCAGTCGCCGGGAATCTCGAAGGCGTGAGCGTTTGTGTACTCCTTCGTCGGCACAAAATCTGCCTGAACCGTCTCAATTGGATAGTATACGGCAATATCCGTGACGTGCTCGCCCTGGCTGTTCAGCCACTGCAGACGGCGTAGATAGTCCGCATAGACGCCATAGTAGTCCCAGTAAGGCTGTTGATAGAACATCGACGGTGGACAGTCGAACCATCGGAAGCCCAGATCACTCGGAATATCCTCCCATGGTTCGTCCTCCCGGCTGGAGTAGAAGAACGCATGCGGCACAAGGCAGTTCACTCCGTGGACAAGCTGCCAGTCGGTCATTTTCTTCATGTGCTCGAAGGTGAACTCCCAGCCTGTGAGTGCAAAGCATTCGCTCATAACGCGCTCACGTCCGTAAAGAGAAGCTACGGACGCGGCCACTCGGCAGGTCACGGCGGGAATGTCTCCTGGGAATATGTAGTCGATGCCCGGATAGTGCATACGGCGCATCGAACGGAAGTAATCCCCCATAAAGCGCGCATGGAACACGAGGGTCTCTTCCAGAAGCAGATGACCACTTGAGGCGATTCCTGCGCCTTCGCACCACTGCTCAATCTGCCCGAAGAAGCTCTCCTCGTAAAGCTGTCCCAACACGTCCTGGTAGTCCAGGCGCGCCTGAGCGCTCATGCGCCCGGCGTCATGCCACAGCAACGGAAGAAATGGGCGCAGGTCATAACCCTTGCGCTGGGTGAACTCGTCGAGAAAACGGCGCGACCACCCGGGAGTGTCTGCGGGTGGCTCATCCAGAAACGACGCGGTAATGACTGGCCCGAAGTAGTCCGGGAACCTGCGCTGGTACTCTCGATGCGTCAGATCTATGAAGCAGCGCATGGCTTCGGGATGCATCAGATCGCTGACAGCGTCTCGACCGAACCCGTCACCATAGGGATTGTAAGACAGCCTCTCATAGAAGACGCTGATGAGAAACGGCCCGTCCGGCGCCTCTAGTGACAGGCAGCGATTTTCGATCAGGTGGGAAACATCCTGCCCTGCGCCAAGAACAGGGAGAGAGGTGTTGTTCGCCGAATCATTCGCAGCCTGCGGAGACAGCGGGCACACAACCGCTCCCACAACCTCCGCCGCACCTTCCGGGAGATCCGGGCCAAAATCCCACGTGACGCTTCCCGGACCCACAACCGTCTTTTCCAGACGATCCAGTGCCCGAATGCGAAAATCAGGGTGGATCTTTGGCACGCGGTACTCTGCCATCCCGCTCATCCACGGGTATTCGTCATAAATCCACGTGAACATACCCTGTTTTCGAGCCTCCTCGAGGATGTCGCCAATGCGCTCAAACCATTCATCCGTCAGGTAGGGCGTCACAAGGCCTGGGCGCGCGTGCATGACAGCGCCAAAGACGCGTTTGTCCGCCATCTCCCGAACCTGCCACTGCAGCCGCTCCTTCTCAAGCCTGTCGTTGAGGAACCAGAAAGGCACGGGCGCGTACTGGCGCGGCGGATCGCGAAAGTCGTCAAGAAAGGACATGTTCAGTCTCCAGAAGAGTTTTGGTGGCTATCAGACCAGAGTATCGCCATCGGCGCGGCAGGTATGCGCACCAGCCAGCGGTCTTCGGATGCCTCAGGATCAACCGAGCCGGCGCCACGGGTGGATTCCCACTTCAGTTGTCCCGGATTGTAATCGAGCAGAACGCGAGCGTCACCTTCGCTACCGTCCAGAATACTCACGCAAATGACAATTCTGCTCGATCTGGTGGCAGCGACGCGGCGGCCAGGCATACCGGCAATCCAGCAATTGACCGGGCGCCCGGCATACATGTCTGGTCCAAAGCGAGCTCTCCAGTCCATAAAAGTGTGAATCTGCCTGGCGAACTCTCCATCTGGAGCGATCTTGAAGCACGCTACATCCAGACCACTGCCAGCGACGTGCGCCAGCCAGAGCATATCAAACTGATCTTCCCTCACAGGACCCGCCGCCTGCATAAGCCACGGAACCGCGCGCCGGGTCATCTCCGGAAACGCAAAAGCGCCCTCCGGGCATGGACCGGGCCAGTCGTTGTGTGATTGCACCAGGTCAAAATACTGACCGAGAATATCCGAAAACCCTTCCGTCGCAAGATAGCAGTCCGGATTGGCCGCCTTCACTGTCTGTCGCAGGTGTGACAGAAGGCGGTGGTACCCCATCCAGGATTCGTACGGTTTTCGGTGCTGGTGCCCTCTGGAGTAGCACGGGACAGCAACGGCTCCGAGAACCTGGTCAACGTAAAGTCCGTCCGGGTTGTACTCGCGCACAGCGCGGCCGAGACGCTCCGCGATCAGCTCCTGCCAGCCAGGTGCTGAGGGGCACATCGTGGCGAAAGTGACTTGGCCGTATATTTCCTTGGCGATCTGATCGTGGGGATCCCAGTCTGGCAACGAAACGTCCGTGGTCACCCCAACAAACTCCTGCGCTGTGGACTCTTTGAGTGTCTTGCCTTCGGGCGCCGCTATCGCCCAGTCTTTCCAGTCCTTGTGCGTCTGGGCGCAATCTGAAAGCGGATCAAACAGGCGGCCGTTAGAGTACAGCGCAAGATGACGTCCGGATTTGCGAATAGCGTCTGAGGCGGCTCTCAACCCTGCCTCTCCTCCCAGGCTGTCGCCCGCGACATAGTCCGGGTAGCGCGTATCGTGCCCGTGTTCAAACCAGGCGGCAAGCTGAATTGTGGGCATGCCTGCCGAAGCATACGTCTCCGACCGTTGTGGAAGGTCCGCGAATGTTGTAGAGATAGTCTGCTTATACTGACCCTTACCAGACACCCATGCCCATCCGGGCGCCCTCTGAAGCCAGTCAGGCGCGCGCACCGGGACAGGAACTACGCTCTGCAGCCACTTCGCGTACACATCAGCGCCACGCTGCCAGTCGCCTTTGTGGGCCCCGAGCGCAATCGGCGGCATGCGCAAAGCCTGTCCTTCTTCCAGTCCCAGGTGGCGGTAGTGGACGGAAATGTGAAGCGCGTTTCCATCCCGGCGGACGATAAAGTCTTTCAGCCACGGGGCGCCATCGCGCACCTGCAGCGTAATCCCCTCATCCTCTCCCCAGAGATCCAGCCACTGCAGGCAGCCCTGGACAGGATAGCGCAGGCTTACAGGGTGGCCGTCGGGAAAATCGGCAAGCCGCACCGCCCACCCACCGCCAAACGGCAAAGTGCAGAACCAGTCCTCAGGCACGTCTGCTAAGGCCAGCAGATTGACAGTGAGACTGTCCAGGCGAGCCGCGCGGTTGTTTTGAATCTCCAGTGACCAGAGTGAAAGCGCGGACTCCCCGTCTCCATGGCTGGCCGGATCGGCAGAGATGTCCACGCGGGCTCCGGCAGGTCCGCTGGCCTCCTGGCGCTCCCACAGTAGTTCATCAGAAGTCAGGACGGACTCATCGTCGAATTCAAATATCAAATGAGCCGCGTCACTGTTCGACAGCTTCTTCCGTGAGACTGGCAACAGGATCGATGACAACCTTGCGTCATCTTCAAAACGAAGACCATTTGAGGGTTGAAAATCTTTGTCTTTCATAGCTCTGCAGGCTTCTTGGTCACGCAAAGCAGGAGAACCTGCCGGCAATGTCTTACGTCTTAAGGAAAGTAGCTCTGACTGGGACTATGGAGGTCAGCATATGATCAAGACTCTTCTCGCAGTTGCGCTCGGATGCGCCGTAACTACTGGCGTTTGCGCGGCCAGCCCTTCTCCGTTCACCAGCAAACTTGGAATGCATCTGATTGGCGCTTATACCCCTGGCACAAAAAAGATGGTGCGCGCCCGAATGCCAGTTCTAAAGATTCTGGACACCCAGTCCGCCATGATCGACGCTGCCCGGGACTACAAAAAGGCCAACCCGCGCGGCGTAGTGGTACTGCGCGTTTACCATACCAACCATTACACTCTGGATCAGGACCCCGTCGAACGCGCTCAGTGGCACTGGGACAATGTGCTGTGGAAGAGTATCGGAGCGCTTTCTGAAAAGGATCGGAAGCTCATTGACTATGTCGAAGCCATCAACGAGGTGGGAGAATGTCCGACGTGGGAATCGAGCGAAGCAACGGCCTGGTTCACCCTCTTCAGTATCAAGTTTGTAGAGCTATGTACAAAGGCTGGCTTCAAACCTGTACTCGCCTGTATCCCTGTGGGCAACCCGTCCGGCAAGAACGCTGGTCTCGAGCGTATTCTGGAGTTCGCTCCGGCGCTAAGAGCCGCTAAGAAGGTTGGCGGCGCGTGGAGCTATCACGGCTACACCATACAGTACATAAAGGATCCGTCAGTTGAAGAGTTCTACTCGCTGCGCTACCGGCAGTGGTACAGCCATTTCAACGGCCCGTACGCCGACCTCGCTGACATGCCAATGATTCTCACCGAGGGTGGCGTGGACAATGTGGGAAACGCGGAGAAGGACGGCTGGCAGGCGCGTGGCAGCGCGGCGAAGTATGAAGACTGGCTCAGGTGGTACGACTCTCAACTCAAGCTGGATCCTTACGTTATCGGCATCACCCTCTATCAGCAGGGCGCGTGCGAGGCGTGGAAGGGCTGGTGCAGCTTCGATCACGAGCCGATTGCGGACTGGTTGGCGAACTACTGGAACAAAGAGTCAGCCACGATCAAGCCTGGCGGCGTGCCTTCCGTTTCAGCGCCCAAGAAAGACGAACTGAAGGATGACGCGCCACCGCCACCTCCGCCCCTGTAGGTGCGCCAGAATCCGCTGCCACCGCTGATGTGGTATAGTGGAATGACAGCGGGAAGATGTGGCCGTCCTCGTCTGCAACCGGGAGATTCTGAAATGACAATGCGAACTAGTCTTGTGCGGACAGGGGCAGCCTTGGTGATGACCCTGTGCCAGCTTGCATCGGTGCATGCGGGAATAGATGAACAGAGGGATGCGTGTAAAGCGTGCGCTGACAATGCGCAGAAAGTCGGGCGCGCATTGAGTTTGTACGCTGACGACTGGGGCGGGCGCTTTCCTCCGGCGACCACGCCCGCCCAACTTCAAGCAACACTTGTACACTATGTGGATTCAGCATCCACCTTCTGGTGCCAGTCAACTGGCCTGTTCTTCCGCCCCAATCCGGCGCTTGCGGGCGCGTCCGTGTTTGATGTTGTGACAGACTGGGACAAGCTGCCCGCAGTATCTGATCTGCCGCTCACCAACCGCCGGGCGACAGTTGCCTTTCTTGACGGTCATGTGGAACGGGCAGGTAAAGACACGCGCTCGCCGCGTGACATTAACACGGATCGTGTCCGGCGGCTGGCCCGGGCGCTGAAGATGTACACGGACGACTGGAACTCTTACCTTCCGAAGCTGGACAACCCGTCTGCTCTGCCAGAGGTTCTCTATCCCTATCTACACAGCCACAGCGTTTTCGTAAGCCCGCTGACGGGTACACCATTTGTCGTGAACCCGGCGTTTTCTGAAGTCCACGAGACGCAGGTCAGTTTGACGGATCCGTTCATCTGGGATTATCCGCCACAGCTACCGGAGGCTACTGTAGCCTACTGGGATGGGCGGATCGTTGTGGCTGGCACGCTGATAGACGCTGAGTTTTGGTGCCGGAAGCACCTGTCCAGACTGGCTATGAGCGTGAGGTTCTTCGCCGACGACCACATGCAGCTTCTCCCGAGGTTCAGCACGGAAGCTGATCTGCGGCAGGACCTGGCGCCGTACGCGTATTTGGGTGACCCATTTGTCTGTCCGGTGACTGGACAAGCCTATGAAATCAACCACGCCCTTAAAGGATCACTCGTTGACTATCAGAATCCGGCGGCCACCTGGATGTTTCGCGATGCGCTCGCTCATGACGGCGCCAGAAACACCGCCTACATGAGCGGAGCGGTGATAGCAGTTCCTGCGGACTGACAATGCTGCAGCCGCCTGCCTCGCTTCCGTTACCGCATGCACGCGCCCTTTACGGAAGATGGGATGTGATATCTGACGGACTCGTGATGATGACGAGAGGCTGACCTCCCTCAACCGAGCTAACGCCCGTCACGCCCACCCACGTCCAGCCTGGGTCCAAAGACCCGTCCGGCGCCTGACAACTGACAACAGAGCCGTCGCCATCGGTCATCGTGAATCGAGTGGAGCTGACGTACGTGAACTTACCCCACGTTCGCACAAGCAACCCGGTGGTGTTGAGTCCCTTGGAAACCCCAACCGCAGGCTGCAATCCGCGCTGACTACCGCCCAGATGAGACGGTGTGATCGACAATGGAGCCACGTTGGAGCCGGTAGCCTGGCTGAGCACGCCGGCGGCAGACAGAAGCGCCTCGCCATTCTCGACAGCCAGCGTCCCGTAAACGCTCACACGATCGCCCACACTGCGCCCGTGCGCAGAGGCTGTGCGGACACGGATGCCCGACGCGCGATCCGGCTGCTCCAGATAGAGTGTATTGTCGTCCACAACGCTCGCGACCACGACTGGCGCATCAATCATCAGAAATTGTCCGGCAGTCTGGTCTTTTAAATCTCCGAACGAAGAGGTCTCAATCGGTGTCACAGACAGGCCGTCAAAATGGCCGGCGACCGCACCGGTCGCCGAATATTGACTGATGCGCAGGGAAACCGTGAGCTTCCCCGTTGTCACCTGCACTGGCTTCTGATAGTAGTTCCAACCTGTAGAGGTGGTTAGATGAGCTACCAGCGTGCCAGTCGGGATGCCGCCCGCATAGGCGCCATCTATAGCAATTAGTTCAATGATCTCGTCGTTCGAGTCCGTACCTGAAGCTACCCATCCGCCCACCAGATACCACCCGTTCGTTACAGGGATAGTCTGGTACAGGCCACCGACGGCGCTTGCGTAGCCTTTGTCCAGCGTCATACGCTTTGAACCTTCTTTGGCTGGAGGGCTGGGAGGAAACGCGCCAGATGTCCCCTTGATATCAACATGCCCGGGCCAATCGGGAGCTCCGTATCCCCACGGATACACCTCCCAGAAACTCCACCCGGCTGTTCCCTGCTCAAATCCACCGTTCTGTAGCTGTCCCTCACCTTCCAGCGTGCGAAAGCCCGGCGCTTCGGCCACGGCGTCTGCGTATCCGGTTGCCGTTGAGATGACCCGACTCTGATAGACTTTTCCTGAATCCAGGCCTGTGAGCGTAACGCTGTGCTGCGTACCCGGGCTTCCACTTGCCTGTAAGCCATAGTTGAAGTTCGACCCATATTGCACACTCGAGGAAGACGGTACATCCGTCGTCCAGGAGACAGTAGCTGTGTTCTGTCCAAGATCAATGACCGCCGGGCCCGAAGTAATGTTGATAACCTGGCCCGAGGTGGTGATAAACGTGCGATCAGTCGAGAAGCTGTCCCCGTCTTCCACAGCGCCTGCCCGAATGCGGTAGTGGTATGTGGTCGACGGCTTCAGCCCAAGGATGTCCACAGTATGGGAGGTTGTTGCGGTTGTCTCGCGTCCTGTAATCTGGCCATAGTTCGTATCCAGCCCGTACATGACCAGCGACGTAGCCGCCATGTTAGTGTTGAAGGTCGCGCGGACACTGGTTGGCGTTAGATTGGAAACACTGACGTTGGAAATAGCCGGGCGCGCTGGCTTCGCATAGTTCTTGAAGGTATTGTAGGGTGGCTTGGGCGTCAGATTGGAGTTCATAAGCCCGTAGCCAGCCTCCCACGGGAACTCGTTGGCAGTGTGCCAGGTCGCTATCGTGACGTAGTTGAACGCGTCGCTGGTGAGTGTATTGAAGTAGCTGCTGATGTAGGACTGATAGGTGGCGTAGTCACCGGGATTCATCGGATAGCCGTACTCGGTAATCCAGATTTTGACGTTTGTGTCACCGTGACTGTTCAGCACACTCTTGATGTCGCTGAGCTTGTAGGAATCCAGCGGGCCATAGGAATACGGGTGATCCGCTACTGCGTCAAAATACCCCTGACCTCCAAAATCGTAGATGCGCTGGAGCATGTAGTCCCCACCACCGCCGTTGTCATCCATGCCGGTCGTTGACATCATCGCGGTGGGATCAGCCTTTTTGAGCGCTTTGTACGCCCGGATCATCCAGGGCGTGTAGAGATCGGCGCGACTGTAAGTGGGCGGGTTTTGCAGCGCCGTGTACCAGCCATAGCCATTTGCTTCGTTCCAGAACTCATAATAGCGGACTCGCCCACGATAGCGCCGGGTGAGGTCGTAAATCCACCCGTTGAAGACCTCAATCTTCGTTTCCGCCGGAGGATAGCGCGCTTCCGGCACAGAGACGGCCGGATCGAGTGGAGAAGGCAGCGCCCAGGTAGCTGTGCTGTTGATGAGAATCAGCGGCTCGATGTTGTTGTCCAGGCACAGCTTCACCCAGCGATCCACTTCACTGAAGTTGCGCACGCCAGGGCTGGGCTCAATCGTGTCCCAGTTCACACCGATACGCGCTACAGTACACCCCCCTTCCGCCATTTTCTGGAAGAGGATGGGGTCCCAGGTGTACTTGTCATACCCCCACCAGTCCATCGGTGTAGGGTTCATGCCAAATAGCAGTGGACGATCGTTAGCCGCCGTGGAAGGCGCGTGAATACCGAGAGAAAATGCCACCGTTGCAAGAACGGCGCAGAGCCAGAGCCTGAGATTCATTGGGCCAGATTCTTTCACACAAACGGCGATGCCAGACGCTGCAGAAGCGTCTGGTACGACCGCGTCGCTACTTATAGGGTACACCTGAACACGCTTTGCGGTCAAGCCGTCGCGCCTCCCATTCCCGCGCGAACAGGAAGTGCAGGCTCGAAGGCCTAAATTCCAGGCGCCCTCAGGATTCTATGCGTGTGCGAATTCTCTGTCGCAGGTTGGTAGCTACCAGGAGCCGCCGCCGCCACCGCCGAAACCACCACCGGAGGAGCCTCCACCTCCACCAAACGAGCTACCGCCGCTGGACGCTGAACGCGGAGCCGTAACCATCGCTGAGCCGACGCTGTTCATCGCTCCGCCCAGCGAGCGCGCGAAATAGACCGGCTGGAAACCACTGCTGAAGCTGGTTCCTGAATACCATTCAGGAGGCTCCGTATAGATTCCGGCAAATGCGCGGGCCCACTTCTCCGCCACGCCCAAAGCAACTGCATAGGGCAGGAAGGTCTCGAATAAGTTCTTCTTCTCCTGAAGCTGGATGTCGGCAATCTCGGCGCGGCGGAGGTATTCCTCGAAACCTCTGGCGTCCACATAGGCCCGGCGTCCGCGAGCGGTTTTCTGCGGCATGGCAGGTGAAGCGATGATTGTAAAGATGCCACACAGCGCAATACTTGCGCCCCACCACGGCGATATCAGGGAGTCGTCCCCAAAAAGCACCAGCATCAGGACCAGCCCCCCAATCAGCAGAACAATTCCTGCGGCCCCGTATCCATTGCGGACGCTGTCTGGATTGGACCGGAAATAGCCGTGCTTAGTCATTGAGAGGTACAGCTGCGACTTCAGCGTCGGCAACTCCGTGTAGAAGTGATTCTTCAGATCGTCGGTATCTACGCTGTCTCCCAGCGAGAAGATCTTGTTGTACATGGTTTTCTCGAAGTCCGAGAGACCACCGCGGCGATCTGCCTTGTCGCCTGCCTCCACCTTTTCAAGCCGGTAAGTCGTCCTGCCAAACCAACCCTTCGCCTCAACTTCAACGATTTTGAGATAGCCGCGCACCGCGAGATCCACAACTGTTGAAGTGATGTCCACAAGATCAGCTCTTTCGTCCAGAAGGGTCCCGACCTCCCCGGGGCGCAAATCATCCGGCGGTTCATAGCGGACGGTTTCCGACAGGTCCACATCCGGATCTCTTCCCACCCGCGCCCAGATGAATATCAGTCCTGCAAGATAGATGGGCGGCAGAAACGCGAAAACGTTGTCAGTCGCAAACCAGACGATCTTCTGCAGTGTGCTGACCGGCGTAACGTACCCCTTGGGCCACGCCAGAGCAACGGTCAACTGCTCTTGGAGTTGGAGCGGCCGCGGGCTCCAAAAACGCCCGCCGTGATCCATCTTACGAAACTGCGCCTGCTCCGTAGACCCGTAAATGCCCAGGAAGGCGTTGATACGGACTTTTGCCTCCGGGACGTCCGGAGGCAGATGCACTGCGCACGCAGCGCTCTGGATCGGAAACTGCCACTGGTCTCCAGTGGCGTTCCAGTAGAGCTCATCGTAGTCCGGCCAGAACAGCAAAGCGTTCCTGACCACGTAGGTTACTACGTAGCGTTGAGTGCCTGAGACCAGAGTGTCTGGATCGCCTATTCGTACCCGCAGAGAATCTCCATGACGGGAGAGGGTGTAAGGCCTGGCGCCGCCGATGCCGTTTGTCACACTCAGGACTTTGACGCGAATACTGCGGTTTGTCCCGTGAGAGGTGCGATCGCGCAGATGAATATCCCGGTAAATGCCGTGCCGCTCCTCGACCCCAAAGTCCATCAGCATGTCTTCCTCGACAGTGAAGCTGGCGTCTTTGTTTACCTGGATGTCCACATTCATTTTCGCCATCTGTTCGGCCAGACATGGCGATGCGATGGACAGGAGGACGATGAGTGTGAGAAGCGCCTTTTTCAATTCTGTTTGTCCGTCAAGCTGAACGTGACCGCGCCGCGAGCTTCTGCTTCGGCCTGAAAGTAGGCGAGCCTCTTGAAACCAAAAGCGCTGGCGACAAGCCGGCTCGGGAAAAGCTCTGTGGCGGTGTTGTAGTCGCGCACGACCGCGTTATAGTAACGGCGCGCGTACTGGATGTTGTTTTCAACCTCCGCAAGCTGATCCTGAAGTTTGCGGAAGTTCTCATCGGCCCGCAGATTGGGGTAGTTCTCTGCGATGGCGAAGAGGCTCTTGATGCCACTCGTAAGCTGAGACTCAGCAGTATCAGTTTCCCGTGGATCGGTTGCATCCAGCGCCTGGGCGCGGTATCTGGCAACGTCCTCGAAGATAGCTTTTTCGTGAGCTGCGTAGCCCTGCACCACGGCAATGAGATTTGGAACAAGGTCGTGGCGGCGTTTGAGCTGAACGTCGATATCCGCCCACGCGTTTGAAGCCCTCACACGCAAAGATACTAATCGGTTGTAAAAAACAAGAAGGCTGACAGCGATAAAGCATGCCAGCACGATGACCCAGATCACAAGGCCTCCCAGGGCACGAAATGGCCGCACGATTGTGTTCGCCACCACCTGCATCTTTCCTGCCACAGTTGTGGTTGTCCGGTCGCAGGATGGAGACAAAAAAAGCGCCGGAGAAGCCACACTGGCTCTCCGGCGTCTGAGTTAGAGCTATTTGGAGACTAAAGTTGTCGCGGGATTCTAGCCGCGTCGCAGCCGGCGAATGGCGCCCAGGGAGCTGAGTCCCATGAAGCTCATGACCATGGTCATCGGCTCGGGGACCGGCGGGGGCGGCGTGGTCGAGGTCGTGGTGCAGACCACGAGCTTAATGCCGTCGTTGAAGTAGTGGCAATCCGGATCGAAACCGATGCCCCACTTGCCGTCGGCAGCGTAGCTCTGCAGGTAAGGCACCAATCCCAGTTGGCTGAAGTCATATGTGAGTGTGTGGGCCTTGGTGTCGTTGTCTGTGTAAACGTCAATGAGCGGGCCGGCGTGGGCGAACTCATCGCCGTTGCTCTCATTGTCCCAGCTGCTCTTCACGCCTGTCGGCGCGTTGTCAATCAGGTGCATATACAGCCAGTTGTTGTCCCTCTCAAGCGTCCAGTTGTTGATGTTCTTAATGGTGAGGGTGGCGTTGGTGATAGTTTCGCCGGCAGGAGTCTGCCAGCCCACGCCCCACAGGTAGTTGTAATAGTGATCCAGATCGTACAGATCTACGGGATTGGGCTGAAAAGTATAAGTACCCGCATGCACGCTGGAGAGTCCGGCGAAGCAGGTGGCGGCAAGTATGGCAACTGTGATGAATGCGCGTTTCAAGATATGACTCTCTTTCTCTCGTTGGAATGATCGCCTGGTCCTCAAGAAGAGCTCCGCACTCGGATATTGCTCTCGTGAGGAAGCGCTGAGATAGCTAGACAGCTCCGGCGCCCGGAGGCCTGGGGTTTTTTTGCGGCGCGTGTTGACGGTTGGTCACGCCGCATCTCCGTTTTCAGATGAAGGCGGCTCCATGCAAGCGCCGCCGTCCGGAGCGAGTCTGGTGATCAGACTCGTGCCAGCAAAATAGGCTAACTCTATGGTATCGAATGGCGAACTCCAGTGTAACTGGCAAAAGTGACTGTTTTCTAAGACCCTCTTGATTTGCGGTAGAGGAACTGCCCAGGTGTGAGAGCAAAGGTGGAGAAAGACAGTTCTCGTGAGGCTTGTTCCATGAAAGTGCTTTTCGTCACACTGCTTCTGTATTTGCCACTCTCGGGCTGGTGTCTCGACGCCGGGCTGCCATTGTCAGCAGACTGGGCGAAGCGTGTTTCTCAAGGGATCGAGCGCAATCGTAAGTCAGATTGCGTTATTGCGGTTGTGGATGAATCCGGCAGAGCCGTGCCCGGCGCAACAGTCACGTTGCGGCAGAAAACTCACGACTTCCTGTTCGGATGCGCCTTTCCATCCTGGAACATAAAGCGGCAACAGCCCAACCCGAGAGACTGGGCGCAGTTTGAGCGCTACTATCTGAAACTGTTCAACTACGCAACCACGGAGAATATGCTCAAATGGCAGAATCTGGAGCCAGAGGAGGGCCAGACGCGCTACGGGATGGCAGACAGCTTTCTCGACTGGGCAGAAAAGCACCGTATCGCTGTGAAGGGGCACACTCTCGTCTGGGGGTATGCGAAGTGGGGCTACCCTGAGTGGTTGGCTCAATACCCACCGGAGGAAATCACGCGAAAAACGCGACAGCATATTCTGGACGTAGTTGGGCGATATAAGGGTCGCATCGCTGCCTGGGATGTGGTGAACGAGCCACTCCACTGCCACTGGTTTGAAGAGAAGATAGGGCCAGACTATATGACTAAAGCGCTGCAATGGGCACACGAGGTAGACCCAAACGCACTGCTGCTGGTGAACGAGTATGGAAATCAGTGGGACAGTGGCGCTCAAAAGTTCGCTGCTTTGTGCCAGAGCGCTATCCGGCAGGGGGCGCCGATCAACGGGCTTGGTGAGCAGGCACACGACCCGCCACATGTCCCCAGTCCTGAGCAGATATTTGAGATGTTCGATCATCTGGCCAGCGCTGGCAGAGACATCCACATTACGGAGATGATGCTTCCCTCAGACGCAAAACCCGTGAACTCCACCTTTGTCAAAGGAACGTGGACACCGGAGTTTCAGGGACAGTACTACCGCTACTACTACACACTTGCGTTCAGCTATCCGAACGTCAAAGCGATAACGCTCTGGGCGATGTGGGACGGCGCTTCCTGGCTGCCGCAGGGTGGTATCATCGCAAAGGACTGGACACCAAAGCCCGCCTACAGAGAGCTCGACAGGCTGATTAACCACGAATGGATGACTAACGCTAGCGGTCAGACGGACAGACGCGGGAGATTTTCTGTCCGAGGTTTTCATGGCAGGTACTCCGTTACAGTTACACATGGAAATACCAAGGTCCACGACACCCTCCATATTTCGGCCAGCGGCAAAAATGCTCTGACGGTGCGGCTTCGGTGAGGGCAGGCTCGGACGGAGTGACTCCTCAATCCATAGGCACTTACCAGGAGAAGTCGCTGCACGCGGCGGTAAAGCGCTGGTATGCGCGCGAAGGGGATGTGCTTGAGGCGCAGGTGCAGGGTTTTCAGGTGGACATCCTGCGGGGGCGCACAGCGCTGGAGATTCAGACTCGGAGCTTTTACGCAATCAAGAAAAAACTCTATGCGCTGCTTACAGAGCGCCCGGTGCGCCTGGTCTATCCAGTTGCCACCGAGAGGACTCTCACGCGGATTTCTACAGAGGGAGAGGTGCTCAGTCGCAGGCGCTCACCAAAGAGAGGGTGCGTGTTGGATGTGTGTGACGAACTGCTGCGCTTTCCAGAGATACTCCAGCATCCAAATTTCACTCTGGAAGTCCTGCTGGTAAGGGACGAAGAAATCCGCTGTGAGGACGGACGCGGAAGCTGGCGGCGCAAAGGCGCAAGCATTCTGGACAGAAAGCTGCTGGAAGTCCTGGAGCGCAGATGCTTTGAAAACCCTTCGGACCTCCTGTCTCTCCTGCCAGATAGCCTGTCCGATCCGTTCACCAGCCGGGACGCTGCGGAAGCGCTGGGAAAGCCTGTATGGCAGACTCGTAAGGTTCTTTACTGCCTGAAAAAAGCGGGTTGCCTCGACGAGGTGGGAAGGGACGGACGAATGCTGCTCTATCAGCGCGCTTCCGGGAATTGCCCGTGAGGGCGCCTACCCGGAGTTCTTCTCATTCGAGCGTTTTTCGAGAACTCAGATTACCTGAGACGAGATCTCCCGAGAGTGAACCCCACCCTCCAGCCTTTCCGTGATCGTCTTTCATGTTCGCTCCCACACTGTAAAGACGATAAACACTTTTCTTCAGACGCTGGTAGTGAAACGGCTTTCCTGTAAACGGATCTTCCGGCAGGCTTGGGATATATTCAGAAACCAGCGCATCCAGAGTGCGCGGATAATCATCTCTCTGAAGATGATACAGTCGCAGAGCTGCCTGGATTTGAAGCAGAGACACGACGGCTCGGCTCGCACAGTCGATGCGGGCGGCTTTCTGGTAGTCACCCAGGTGGTCCGCAATCGGATTCGAAGGTCTGAAAACCGGCCTCCGTTGATAAAAAGGCTTCTCCGCCTCTCTGGCGAGACGGTTCAGATAGGCTGTGTTTTCAGCAATCAGAGCCCGCTTGTTTGAGAAGTTGTAGTGTATGGAGCCGATAAATCCGAGACCCGGGTCACGCTTCGACAGCTTCCTCAGCCCTGAAACCGTGCGATTGGAAGAGTCCTGAAAGAGAGTAGCGTACCTGACTTCAGACCACAAAGCGTCGTGCTGGATGTTCTGCGCAAGCGGCGGGCGCATGCCCTGAATGTCTCGCAGACGCTGCACGGTCTTTCGGAGAGAAGGCCAAATGAGCCTCGGCAGAACTTCTTCCGCACCAGCCAGGCTGATCTGCTGAAGCCTTTCTCCGGTGATTACCGCATCCAGTCCCCCACCCTTTGGAAGCTTAACAGCAAGCTGAAGAGCGTCCAGCGTGGACTGCATAGACCGGCTGTAGCGCCGGTTTCGGGCATGAAGCTCGGCTTCCGCACGAAAGGCCCACACCAGAGTTTCAAAGTTTGCCAAAGGTTTTGCAGTGGCGTCCGGCTTTATCTCTGGCAGCATCTCGCACGGCTCATCCAACGCATTTCGCACTCTGTCGAGGATTGGAGAAGCCGCCGTTACATACGCCCGCAGGGCCGCCTCGGAGCTGTTCTTCGACCGAAGCGGATTTGTCTGCTGCAGCGCATTCAGCTTTTCCGCCTCCTGCATAAGGGCGGGAAAGCTGTTCTTTTCTGGAGCCATCCATGTCACAACCGGGACTTTGGGCGGCTGATTGTTGCGCAGATAGACAAATATCAGGCCGGCAATGACGGCTATGAGGCAACCCAGAAGGGTCGCGCACAGAAGCCCTGGACATCGGAAGCGATGAGAGGAAACTGGACGCGGGGGATTGCTGGTTGAAGAAGTGTCGCTAGAGCGCATGGAAGGGCGAAATGCGATGGAGTTCTGATGCGAACTCCGCGCATGCGGCGATGGTCCGAAGAACCGTAGCAAAAAGAGGCCGCTCTGGTGTGGAGCAGCCTCTTCTCACATCAAACGAAAGATGCCTGTCAGGGGGCAATATTGGCGTAGGCTTCAACCTTCTGGCGCAGCCCCTTGTCGCTGGTCACTGTGACAGTTATAGGGAACTGTCCCGGAACAGTATACGTGTGGTTACCAGTGACATAGAACACTTTGTTGGCGTACGGCTGCGAGATGACTCCATCAGTCAAGTCAGAACCATCGCCCCAGTTGATCTTGGCGCCGAAGGTGCCCGGAGTACGGGTGGCATCAGGATGCGCAAAATTGGCAACCAGCGCACCAGCGATAGGCACGTTCGCCTGACCGCCTACATTACGGCCGACACCTGTGATGGGTTGTTCTCCATAGCAGATACGGACGATTTGGGTATCCCATCCGGCATTCCAGCCGCTGTAGTCAGCAACCGCAGAAACACCAACTTTGATATTGACTGGACCTTCAAAAGGGCTTTTTGGCGATACAGTAACCACTCGCCCATTGATATCAGCGTTGAACGGGATCTCTTCCCCTGGCGGGAAGAAATCCGCGTACGCTGCCGCATAGTAGATGACGTCACCCTCAAGATCTATACCGCGCAGAGGAATCTGAACATGCTGACCGGGATTAGCGTAGAAGTCCGGGATGGGCGTCAGATAAGGACGAGAATTGGAAGTGTCTGCTTCGGATAGCGGCTCGAAAGCGCGTGTGAAGTAACCGCCTCGATCGTCATAGCAACGCACCGTAACAAAGCCTTTCCACGGCACCAGGTTGCTTGGCGCTGCGCCCAGGCGCAGGACAGCATCCTGCTGGTCCATTATCATCTCGGCCTTGGTAATGGTGACGGTCTCCGTCGGAGTGCCGCCCGGAGTGCCCTTGGATTCGATATTAGCCAGCGTATCCCATCCGCGTACAAGCTGACCGAAAATGGTGTGCTGAAAGTCGAGATGCCGCTGCGGCGCAAACGTCACGAAAAACTGTGTGCCGTTTGTATCGTCTCCAGAGTTCGCCATGGCAAGCTGTCCGCGACCGGTGAAGATCGCGCTCGGGTTGAACTCATCGTCAGACTGAAATGGAGGGACTCCTGAACCCGTGCCAGCCTTGTCCCCTCCCTGCGCCATGAACTTCTGAATAATCCTGTGAAATTTCAGCCCATCGTAATAGTGGGCATTCACCAGACCGATGATGTTGCGCACAGTGTTTGGCGCCAGATCTTTGAACAAAAGAAAGACCATCTCTCCAGTGCCAGAACCGTAGTCCACAGTCAACTTGAGAGCTGGAGCTTTCTGAATAAGTCCGGGAATGATCCTGGGATTACCAGCGGCGGCAATCCAGCGCAACGGGTCGCCGTCGGCATCTGAGGCTGTCAACGGGACCAGGAGCGACTTTCCAGCAGGCACCGCTATGGGCTGCTCCGTTATTGGCCGGCCGGAGTCGAAGTAGGCCGGATACGGCTGTATGACCGGGTCCATGATCGGGCCAACGTTGGCTCCAACCGACACAGATGGGACTGACAACAAGGCCAGCGCCAGTCCGGCGGCTGCGGCTCTGGCAGACCGGATCAAAGCGACATTCAGTTTCAGAGACAAGACGAAGATCCTTTCCAAAACGCGAACATTCTGCAACTGTCCGCAGCGTCTTTGTAACGACAGTCGCACGCGACTCTGCGGGACACGCCAGAATGGACCGGCTTCTTCACGCGCTAGCCGCGACAGCCAGCAACTTCTGAGATCGTGAGGAGACTGGCGAGACCGCGCGAAATCTGGACTAAGTATATCACTGCGCGCGACCCTTGGCTTGCAGGCACAAATCGGCAACATGGACTAACCGACCCGCGCTGCTCACACCACCTCGGGCGCCACCGGGTTCCTGAGAACGCCGATGCCCTCTATCTCCACTTCGCAGACATCTCCAGGTTTGAGAAATCTCTGTGGCGAGCGCGCCATTCCGACGCCTTCCGGCGTACCCGTACTGATGAGCGTGCCCGGGTACAGAGTCATGTTGCGCGATATATAAGAAAGCAACTGGCGGCAGGAGAAAATCATGTCGGACGTGTTAGAGCTCTGCATAGTCCCCCCGTTCAGTCGAAGGCTGATGTCAGCGTTGTCCGGGTCCATCTCTGTCTCAATACACGGCCCTACCGGGAAAAAGCTGTCGAAAGACTTGCCACGCGCC
>JADLDK010000013.1 GCA_020846715.1 Armatimonadota bacterium
GACGTCTGGTTGATGCTGGGTGACAACGCCTACACAAGCGGGCTGGATATCGAATATCAGAAGGGCTTGTTCAACATCTACACAACGCTGCAGCGTACGAGCTTCCTGTGGCCCACCATTGGCAATCACGATACCAATGAGTCTATCAATCCCCCGCCGAGCCTGCCATATTTTCAGATATTCAGTGTGCCAACAAACGGGGAGGCAGGTGGAAATCCTTCCGGGACCGAGAAGTATTACAGTTTTGACTTTGGACAGGTCCACTTCATCTGTCTGGACTCGCAGTCTTCTGACAAATCCGCAAACGGCGCGATGGCTCAGTGGCTGGTTAACGATCTGAATATGCCATCCACCAAGTCAAAACGCTGGATCATTGCGTACTTCCACCACCCGCCCTATACACACGGGTCTCACAATTCAGACACGTCTCAGACCTGCATTGATGTGCGCACTAATATCGCGCCCATACTCGAGAACGGAGGAGTAGATCTGGTATTGAGCGGCCACAGTCATTCGTATGAGCGCTCCGTTCTGCTGGACGGGCATTACGGGGTGTCTTCGACGCTCTCGGCGGCAATGAAACTGGATCCAGGGAGTGGACGAATTGAAGAAAGTGGTCCTTATGTGAAACCGACGTACGGCATCGCGCCGCACGAGGGCACAGTCTATGTCGTAGCGGGAAGCTCAGGAAAAACCAGCGGCGGTCCGCTGGACCATCCGGCTATGTACACAGGAATGAACACACTGGGGTCAGTCGTTCTGGACGTAAGCGCAGGTCGCCTTGACTCCCGCTTTCTGGACTCTACGGGCCTTGTGCGAGATCACTTCACTATTGTGAAGGGGCGTCCTTCCGTAAGCATCACGTCTCCCGCGCCAACGGCGGTGCTGGATGTCTCCGAAGAGCTCAGTATTACAGCCGCTGCATCAGCGCAGGCAGCCGAGATAACAAAGGTGGAGTTTCTGGACGGCGAAACGGTCTTTGCTGAGGACACTGACGCATCGGACGGCTTCAGCGCCACCTTCAGCAGCCAGACTCCAGGCAAGCACGAGATCAGGGCCCGAGCGACAGACTCCAATACAGCCAGGGCTACATCGGCTCCGGTCTTTGTGTATGTTGTCGAGAACAAGGATTCGGCTGGCGCAGCAAGGCGTGCCAGCGACGGCACAGCAGTGTCAGTACACGGTCTTGTCGTGTCCCTCGCGGTTGAAGACGAAGGCTTTTTCTATGCCCAGCAGCCTGACGGATCCGCAGGGTTGAGAATTGACAGCGCATCTGTAGCGCCTGTGGGAGCAAAGATTGACGTGCGCGGAATTGTTGCCACGCTTGCGAACGGTGAGCGCGCTCTGACGGATGCCCTCTGGTCTGCAACTGGCACAGGGCCATTGGTCGTGCGCGGAACCAAGAATGCGAGCGTGGGAGGCAGCGGTTACATCGGTGATTCTGCAAACCTGACAAATCAGGGATTACTCGTGCGCGCCTGGGGCAGAGTAACTAAAGTGAGCACGGATTATTTCCTGATGGATGACGGCTCGGACGTACCTTCCGGTGACACCGAAGCGGGGATCAAGGTAATCGGCGCTCCGCTTCCGGCGGCCGGTGACTATGTCACTGTAGTTGGCGTTGTCGCCTCGGAAGCGGCTGACGGTGGATATATCCGTCTGCTGCGGGCAGTCCCTGAGCCGTAGCACATAGCTTCTCATAGTCCACGGCGCCATTTCACTCACGGTGGAAACCCGTCGAGCGTCGTTCGTCTATCCGGGCAGGAAACAGGCCCTCATCCGCCAAAGATGTTGCCGGGCGTCTTCCACCGGCGCGGCGTCCCCCTTTTCAGATCTGGCGTCGGGGGCAGGACTGATGACTTTGGCAACTCTCTCCACCATTCTGACGCTTGGCTGTCTTCTGGCAGTGACCGGAGCCGCCTCCGCGGCTTCACCGGCGCATTCCTGCCCGGCTAATGCTCACGAAGTGGACTTCTATGTGTCTCTGAATGGAAACGACGCGTGGTCCGGTGTCCTCCCAATTCCTAATAAGAAGGGGACAGATGGCCCGTTCAGGACAGTCCGGCGCGCTCAGGAGGCCGCGCGCAAAATGCAGCGCACAGCAGGCAAACCCGTCCACGTCGCCATTCGTGGCGGCACGTACTTCCTGAGTGAGCCAATTGTCTTCACTCCTGCGGATAGCGGAAGCACAGAAGCGCCGGTCGTGTACGAGGCGTACGGGCGCGAAAAGCCGGTCTTCAGTGGCGGACAGAAGCTGACAGGCTTCAATGTCCGGAAAGACGGGACTTGGGAGCTTTTGCTCCCGGAAGTCAAAGATGGGAAATGGAGATTTTCGCAGCTCTTCGTCAACGGAACACGACGCTTCCGGCCCCGCCTGCCAAAACGCGGCTACTACTTTGCCGTTAACGAGGCTACGCCGTCAGAAAAGACTGAAGGGAAAGGCTTCGATCGCTTTGTGTTCAGATCAGGCGATATCAAGCCGGACTGGCACAATCTGAAAGATGTTGAGGTGCTGCCGTTCCACTCCTGGACGATGTCGCGCTTTCGAATCCAGGATATTGACACGAGCAAAGACATCGTAACATTCACCGGACAGACGGGGCATGCGACATGGTGGCAGGCGATGAAGCAGGGCACGCGTTTTCTGGCGGAAAACGTGAAAGAAGCGCTGGATTTACCTGGAGAGTTCTATCTGGATTCTGTGTCCGGTGTACTCACGTATCTGCCGAAGAAGGGCGAGAATCCGGCGACGGCACAGGTTATCGCTCCACGGCTTGAGAAGCTGGTGGAGTTTCGGGGCGATCCCGAGAACCGCAAATGGGTACAGGGGGTAATCCTGCGCGGGCTGAGCTTTGAGCATACCAACTGGACGTGTCCGCCTGAAGGCTACAGCGGGACGCAGGCTGAGGTAAGCCTGGAGTCTGCAATCTCGGGAACAGGCGCCCGAGACTGTGCGCTGATAGCCTGCAGAGTGCAGCATACGGGCGCTTGGGGCGTGGAATGGGGCGCGGGCTGTAAGCGCAACAGGCTGGACGATTGTGAGCTGACAGATATTGGCGCGGGCGGTGTGAAAATCGGGCTGACGGGCGTCGTAGATGATCAGGAAGTAATGGCCACCCACAACATCGTCCGCAACTGTCTGCTGGCGCATGGCGGGCGCATTCACAACGCGGGTGTGGGCGTGTGGATCGGGCACTCTCCCTACAACCTCATCTCACACAACGACATCTACGACTTCTACTACACGGGAATCTCGTGCGGATGGTCATGGGGTTACGGAAACAGCCAGGCCAATCACAACGTGCTGGAGTACAACCACATTCACGACATCGGACAGTTTGTCCTCAGCGATATGGGTGGGATTTACACATTGGGCGTTGCGCCAGGCAGCATCGAGCGCGGGAATGTCATTCACGACGTAAACTCCTTCGCCTACGGTGGGTGGGGCATCTATTTTGACGAAGGCTCTACAGACTGGCTGGCGGAGAACAATCTCGTCTATCGCTGCAAGACTGGCGCTTTTCACCAGCACTATGGGAAGGACAACCGCGTAATCAACAATATCCTGGCGCTTGCCCCTCAGGACGGGCAGCTTATACGCACCCGCGCAGAAGACCACATCTCCTTCATCATTGAGCGCAATATCATCTACTGGAAGGATGCGCCGCTGCTCGGGAGCAACTGGACGGAGAACAACAACTACAAGCTGGACTACAACCTTTACTGGCGCACGGATGGCAAACCTGTTGAGTTTGCAGGGATGTCGATGGACGAGTGGCGCAAGCGCGGGCAGGATATCCACAGCCTGGTTGCGGACCCGCTATTTGTGGCCCCGGAAAGGGGTGACTTCCATCTGAAAACCGGTTCGCCGGCGTCGCGAATCGGGTTCAAAATGTGGGACTACACTCAGGCGGGGCGGCCTGGCAGCGACTGGAGCAAGCAGAAGATCGCACTCCCGCGCGCCTATCCCCTGCCCCAGCCCGAACCAGTGCCACCGACTTCTCTACAGACAGACAACTCCCCGTCTGACAGAAAGACTGCGCAGATCAAAGGGCGCCAGAAAGCAATATGACCTCAACAGAAACGGGCGAGGCCGTGAAGGAGAAATGTTCGTGAGACTACTTATATGTCCAGTTCTGACTGCGCTGACAATCGCCGGGTTGGCGCTCTCTTGCAGCGCACAAACACAAAATCCTATGCCAAGAGACTTTCCCACATTTCAAGTTCCTGGATTTGAGCAGGACATGCAGACGCTTCGCGACCTCTTCTGGCTGCACTATCCCGGCGCTGGACCCAAAGCGACAATATGGGATGAGTGGCTTCCCATGCCCAGCCTGTGGCCTGCCGTGGAGAGCGACGGCACAAAGGAACAGATGCGTCAACAGTGGCGCAGCACGCTTCTCGGACGAATCATCGACGCGGAAGGCTACGTCGCGACGCATCAGCATCAATCTATTGCTCATCAGCTTGGCTGGCCGTTCCCGTTCTGGAATAACGGATCGCACACGATGGGATGGCACTTCTCGTTCAAGAATACCGTAGGCCCGCCCTGGCGTCAAGGAGAGTTGAATACGACCGACGGCTGGTCGTTGAAAGGAGCGACCGATGCAGGTATGACGGATGACGGGTGGGCATTGAAACTGACTGATGAGCGCGCGATTGTCACAACGCCAGAACACGACATCGACACTTTTCAGTCGCCATTCCTGCAGATTCGATGGAAGGCCGACGGGCTCGCAATGACACAGCCGTACGTGGAGTGGCGGGCTAAAGACGAGCCCTTCAGTCCTCAGCGCCGCGTCTACTTCGACCCCGCCGGTTCAGATATTGTGTACACGATGATTCCAATGGACAGGCATCCACTCTGGCGCGGTCACATTCAGCAGTTGCGCATCGGATTTGGAAACACAGCTCCAGCTTCCGCGACAATCCAGGCGTTCTTTACGCAGTTTGACAGCCGTCAGAACATTAACAATCAGGTGTTTGTAATGGGCAGCGCGGAGTATTTCCGCTGGACCGGCGACCTGTCTTTCCTGCGCGCGAACATCAACCGGATGCGCACCGCTATCCAGTATTTGATGACCGATCAGCACGGTCTTGAAAAGAGTGCCATCTACACGGACTGGCGCGGACACAACGGCGTCAGCGGAGCTGAGCGCAAGGCCGATGGCTCAAAGGTGATTCACGCGGGCGTCGGCATCGGCAACAACTATTGGGACCTGATGCCCTTCGGTGCTCTGGACGCCTATGCCACCATCCGCTACTATGTCGCGCTCAAGGATCTGGCACAGCTTGAGAGAGCGATTGCCGCCAATCCAGCGTGGAACATCCCCCCGAGCCAGTATGGATATACCGCTGAGTTTCTGGAAAAGCACGCTGAAAAGGTAAAGGCCCACGGCAACCGCGTGTTCTGGAACAGCGAGACCGGGCGCTTTGTGGCCTGCATTGACGAAGAAGGCAAAGCGCACGACTATGGCTTCACGTTCCTGAATCTCGAATCCATATACTACGGGTTCGCGACTCCTGCGCACGCAAAACAGATACTGGCGTGGGTGGAGGGGAAGCGAGTTGTCAAGGGAGACACATCAACTGGACCCGACATCTATCACTGGCGATTCGGCCCCCGATCTACAACAAAGCGCAACATTGACTGGTACTTCTGGGCATGGAGCGCACCGGAAACAATCCCGTTTGGAGGGCAGGTGCAGGACGGAGGCGCAGTGCTTGGATGGAGTTACTACGATTTGATGTCCCGCGCATTCATCAGTGGCCCAGACAACGCATGTGGACGCCTGCAGGAGATAGCAGCCTGGTTCCGAGAGGTGCAGGCGGCAGGCGGTTATCGGGCGTACTACAAAGACGGTAGAGACGGCGGAACTCTGCAGGGTAACAACACCGCCGGCGGTTTGGGAATGGACGCAGAGTTCTTTGAGAGTGTACTCGTTCCTCAGGTCCTCCTGCGAGGTTTTCTGGGCTTCAAGGCAGGGGTGGATGGATTTTCAGTAAATCCACTCTTGCCATCGAGCTGGCCAGAGCTGCGCGTTGACCGAATCGCCTTCCGCGACCTGGTACTGTGCGTCACTGCAAGACCGGATGAGATCCAGATTGACAGGGAGTCTGGACTTATGGATGATCCCTGCACAATTTATCTCCCAAAGGGCAACTGGACGCCGGCGGTGAGCGGGCGCGCAGTGAGGCCAAAACAGCTGGGCGAGCAGGCATGGAGTGTCGACTGGCATGGACTGGACACCGTCACGTTTAGAAAAGGGAGTGCGAATTAATGCAGCGCATTGGTCTGTTGCTGAAAATCAAACCAGACAAACTTCAGGACTATCTCGAAATTCACAAGAACGTGTGGCCAGAGCTGCTCACTGAGCTGAAGAAAGCCGGCATGCGCAACTACAGCCTGTGGCTGGCGCCGGGCGGACTGGAGTTTGGTTACCTGGAGTGTGACGACTGGCAGAAGGTGTGTGAGTACCTGGCGGACTCAAAAGTGCACGATAAGTGGCAGGAGTACATGCAGAACTACCTGGACAGCCCGACCGATGAAGGCCAGGGCGGCCAACCCGTGCAGCTTCTCGAAATGACATTCCTGATGGAGTAGCCTTTGAAACTCTGGGGACATTTTGAAAGACTGCGTCCTGCGCAGATTGACAGGATTAAGAATGCGGCTCCCATCGTTTATGTACCCTGGGGCGCGATTGAGTGGCACTCCTACCACAATCCAGTCGGGCTGGATGGACTGAAGGCGCACGCGCTGTGTGAGCACCTGGCGCAGGCAACCGGAGGTCTGGTGCTGCCGGTTTTCTGGGTGGCTACAGACACAATCAAACCGTTCAAAGGATTTGGTCATACGCTGAACTTCAGCGAAGAGACTCTGGGTGCGGTAACCAAAGAGCTGCTGGAGCAGCTTGCAGATGAGGGCTTCCGGGTTATCGTACTGTTGACCGGACACTACGGAGCCGCCCATGGACAGGTCATATCGGAGGTCACGCAGAGCTTCGCCTCAGAACACCCGGAGTTGAGTGTTTGGGCGCTGGCAGACTATATGGCGCTGGAAGGGTGCTCCCCGCCCAACCACGCGGCGCGCGGTGAGACGTCGCTTATGATGCTTTTTGACCGAGAACTGGTAGACCTGGACGCAGTACCTGAGGGCGAGGCGCCTACGCTGGACGGCCATGGCGTGGCGGGCGAAGACCCGCGACTCTCTACTGTGGAGTATGGCGCAAGACAGCTCGACTGGCTCGTGCGGAAGTGCTCCGAGCAAATAACCAGAATGCTTGAGGACAAGGGCTGAGCGATGGCAGAGTTGGTAGTTCACAGTCCGCTTCCGGATCAGGTTATTCAGCGCACCGGCAACTCTGGCAATATTTGCGTGCGCGTTCAAAGTGAGTCAAGTGTCACAGCGAGGCTGCTCGACCGAAAGGGCCAGGAAGTCGCCGAAGCTCACAATCACTCTGGGACCTGTGAGTTTACAATAGAGGATGTCCCGGTTGGCGGTCCTTACACGCTCGATGTGTCATCGGCCAAGGCGCGCGTCAGAGTCCGCGGAATTCTGGTCGGTGACCTGTGGGCTTTGGCCGGGCAGTCGAACATGGACGGGTGCGGCAAAATGCGCGAGCTGGAGCCACCTTGCGAACACGTTCATGCGCTCTTCTATAACGAGACGTGGGGAATAGCACGGGATCCGCTGTGTCATCTGCGTGAATCCATTCACCCTGTCCACTATCAGGAAGAAGACTCTGTGGAGCGCGAGCGTCTGGCTCGGGAGTTTCGCGAGTTCTTGCCATACGGGGCGGGGCTTGGCGTACGCTTTGGAAAGGATTTGTTCAAGGCAACAGGCGTACCCGTGGGACTGGTGGTTTGTTCGCACGGTGGAACATCAATGGCGCAGTGGGACCCGAAACTCAAAAGCGAAGGGGGCAGATCGTTATACGGAGCGATGATGTTAAGGCTTCAGAGCGCGGGCGGGAAAATAGCCGGATGCCTGTGGTACCAGGGAGAATCCGACGCACTGGCTGGTGTCGAGATCGCTAACGGTTACAGGGAAAACTTCAAAGAACTGATCGTAACCCTGCGCAAAGACATGCATCAGCCGGATCTGCCGTTCATCTACGCTCAGCTCGCGAATTTTTTCACGTTTGAAGAGCCTGCGACATTTGACGGATGGAACGCTGTGCGCAGGGCGCAACTTGAGATCGAAGGTGAGCTCCGGAATGTGGCAATGGTCGCGAATATTGACGCGACGCTCTCGGATGCGATCCACGCCGATGCCCTCTCCCAAAGGAGGCTTGGCGCAAGGATGGCGCTGGCAGCGCGCCGGCTGCTCCTTGGGGAAAACAACTTCACATTGGGTCCGAGACCTCTTGGTGCGCAGATCGTTGGACCCCGCAGTATTAGAGTGGACTTTGCGCAGGTTAACGGCAAACTTCATCCGGCGAAAGGGATGCAGGGCTTCATTATCCGTAACGAAGAGCGCCCGGTGGTTGTCACCTCCGCCTGCCGCCATCCGGACAAGCCATCCAGTGTTCTACTAACGACTGCAGAGGCTCCTGAGGCGGGATGGGTGCTTGGATACGGCCTCGGAACAAATCCCAACGTCAACGTAAGAGATTCCAGAGGATTCCCGGCTCCCATGTTCGGACTTATTGACGTCTCAACCTGAACAAAAGCGTGTGCAGCGCTTATCTGGTAGCCGTCGTATCTGCGGCGGCTCTTTGTTTTCCTGCTGCACCTGACACCGCAGATAACCCGGGAAGTTCTAGAGCTACGACCCGAAGTTTGCGACGAAGTCTCTTTGGCAAATCTCAACGATTCCGATCAGGCCAAAGGGGATCGTTCGGAGTATAATGACCCACAAGCAAGGTAGAGAGAGGAGACTACCTGGCTGGAGAGGAGACTAACCATGACAAGCGATGCAGACGCCAGCACCGGAGGCCTGAGAGGCGCAACAACAGGTACAGATGAGCGGCCGGCTCAACAGTTGGCAGAGCCCGTGATGCACTTTGACCTGTCTCACGAATCGCAGAGCTTACAGGCAGAGCCGCCAATGGAGCGTTCCGGGCACAACGCTAACACTCTCGTACATTTTCCCGACCTGCGCGTGGTGCTGGTGAGCGTCCGGAAGGGGCAGGCACTGCGCGACCACCGGGCTCCGGGACGAATCTCTATTCAACCGCTCCAGGGACAGATCAGAGTCCACACTCAGGAGCGGACTGTGGAGATGAAGAGTGGAGAACTGCTGGTGCTGGATAAGGCCGTGCGGCACGAAGTTGAAGCAGTGGAAGATGCTGTTTTTCTGCTGACACTGGGCGCGCCAACGGCTGATTGAAGGCCAAATTAGCTTTCTGATGCCCTGACAGATTCGTTCAAGGGCCTTTCAAGCGGGACATCCACGCAGATCAATGCGCTGGCGTCCACTCCGTACGGACCCTGAGCCAGGATTCTACCGTCTGCTCCGACAGCCAAAGAGCATCCGATGCACTTCCAGCCCTGCCATGCGCCGGAAAGGACAGGGCCAACATTGCTGACGCCTACAGTAGCTACTCCTGCGCGTCTTGCCAGCTCAGTATAAGCGCCACGCCAGAGATCCCCGTACGGATTCCGTTCATTGTCGTGATCCGGTGGAACAGCCCAGGCGCTGGGTGACAGCAGGAGTTGTGCGCCGATCCGTGCCTGGGATATGCCTAGCTCAAGTGAGTCTGGGAAATTGTCCGCGCAGATGTTCAGGCCAAATGCGCCATCTGGCGTGCGCGCGACTCCCAGCGAATCACCAACTGTGTAAAGACCCAGGGCAATACTCAACTCATTAATCTTCCGGTGTTTCAGGAGGATGTCTCCTGATGGTGAGAAGAGTACCGCCGCGTTGTACAGATGTGCGCCATCGCGCTCGACGAGTCCAGCGGCCACGTATATGCCCGCGGCCCGGGCTGCCTCAGACAGAATCTCAGCATGATTCCCCGGAATCGGACAAGCGCGCTCTCTTGCGGAATCGTCCATCCAGCCAAAGTCCAGGCATTCTGGAAGCACAACGACGCGGCAGCCTCGCTCTGCCGCCTGTTTGATCATTTCTTCGGCGCGAGACAGATTTGTCCCGGGGTTTCCGGGCTCAACCAGCATCTGCGCCATGGCGACTTTCAGTGTAGAATCCGGCATCCGTTTCATCCCTTGAAAAGCGTTCCGAACAGTCCCCGAACGAGCTGCCTGCCGAAACTTCCGCCAAGCTGCGTTCCGATGGAGCGGATCGCCGCGTTGAGCAGAATCTCTTGTGGTCCCTGCCGCTGGCGACCAGACGCGCGGCGGGGTGAATCGGAGGGGCGGTTGAGGGCTTCACTTTGGAGCTGCGCAGGTTGTTGGACCCGCGAAATCAGACGTTCATAGGCAGACTCCCTGTCCATTGTCTGGTCGTAGACTCCCGACACTGGACTCTGGGCAAACACACTCTGGCGCACGGACGGATCAGCCGGACCAATCCTTGAAGAAGGGGGTCGCACCAGTGTGCGCTGGACTATTCCCGGAGACCCCTGGTCATCCAGCATGCTCGCGAGAGCTTCTCCAACGCCAAGCTCAGTGATCACATCCTGAATAGATAGACTAGGATTTTCCCGAAAAGTTTCTGCAGCCGCTTTCACTGCTCTCTGGTCTTTTGGAGTGAACGCTCGCAGCGCGTGCTGGATTCGGTTGCCCAGTTGACCCAGAACGGCATCGGGGATATCCAGGGGATTCTGGCTGATAAAATAGACTCCCACTCCCTTGGAGCGTACCAGCCTCACAACCTGTTCAACCTTGCTCACGAGGGCCTTTGGCGCATCGTCAAACAGCAGATGGGCTTCGTCGAAGAAAAACACGAGCTTGGGCTGATCCAGATCGCCCACTTCCGGAAGCTGCTCAAAGAGCTCAGATAGCAACCACAGCAGGAAGGTGCTGTACAGCCGTGGACGTTGCATGAGCCTGTCGGCAGCCAGAACGCTGACGTATCCACGACCGTTCAAATCACGGCGCATCAGGTCACTTAGACGCAGGGCCGGTTCACCGAAAAACTGGTCCGCTCCCTGTTGCTCCAACACCAGGAGCTGGCGCTGTATCGATCCTACGGATGCAGAACTGACGTTTCCATATTGTTGCGTGAGAGTTTTCGCGTTGTCTGCGACATGCTGCAACATGGCCCGCAGGTCTTTCATGTCGAGCAACAGCAACCCCTCGTCATCAGCCACCTTGAAAGTGAGATTCAGGACGCCTTCCTGGGTATCGTTCAACTCCAGAAGCCGGGCCAGAAGCACGGGTCCCATGTCCGAGACAGTAGCCCGAACGGGATGTCCCTGCTCACCAAACAGATCCCAGAAGATGACAGGGCACGCAGAATTGGTATAGTCCGTCAGGCCAATCTGCCTGGCGCGCTCGAGGAGCTTTGGCTTGGGTTCCCCGGACTGACACAGACCGCTCAAGTCTCCTTTGACGTCTGCGAGAAACACCGGGACGCCACGCTGTGAGAAGCCTTCCGCCAACACCTGAAGGCTGATAGTTTTGCCTGTGCCCGTGGCTCCCGCGATCAGACCGTGACGATTCCCTTTGCTGAGTAACAGGAAGACAGGGGCTTCTCCCTGCCCAACAAAAATACTGTTGTCATTCATTGTGCTGTCCTTGACCGTCACTCGCTTGCGTAAAGCGAGCAATCATGGGATTGTATATGGACAAGCAGACCGCCGTCCAATGGCGTCAGCAAATGTGGCCACTCGCAATGATGCCAGTTCTCATTGAAGGGATCGATAACTATGAGCTATGAACCAGTCGTAGAAGACCGCGCGGACCGCTACCGGATCTCGGTGGCCGACTATGTGCACTATCAGAAGGAGGGATATCTGATCGTGCGCAATCTGGTTTCGCAAGAGGACATCGAGCGAATCCGCAATCACGCCATGGATATTTTGTTCGGGCGTGTTCTGCTCGACGGATTGGAGCCCCCTTCCCCGAATGCCACTCAGGAGGAGCTGATCCACAGGTTTTCGCGTGTGCATATGCTGCATCTTGTGGACAAGGTGAGTGAAGAAGCGCTCCTGCACCCGCGTGTGCTGGACGTGGTGGAGGCTCTCACCGGACCGGACGTGCTCGCGCTGCAGAGCATGCTCTTTTTCAATGCGCCGGGAATGGGCGGACAGGGCTGGCATCAGGACTCGTACTATATCACGACGTTCCCCGACACATTGATGGGCGCTTGGATAGCGCTTGACCGGGCGGACGAGGAAAATGGCTGTCTGTGGGTGGCGCCAGGCTCGCAAAACGAACCCGTATATCCTGACCACGCGAGGAAAGCTGTCATTCATGCATCGGGTGTCTTTGCCGATCTGCCGTTCGTGGACCATACGAGCCACCTCGACGACGATATCAATGAGCTCGCGCCGATAGCGCGCAAGTGGCCAGAAAAGGCGCCTGCTGTCATGGAACCGGGCGATGTGCTGTTCTTCCCCGGGCAGGTTCTGCACCGATCCTACCCCAACAAAGCCAAGGAGCGCTGGCGACGCGCTTTTGTCAACCACTACTGTAATGCGCGCGCCTGGGTCCCGTGGAATCACGGAGCGCCGTTTGATGGAGAGGCTGCGAACGACAGACACATCCTTGCGCGCGGAAAGACCCACTTGCCGTTTGCGACTCCGCGCTTCGGCACACCTTGCGCGGCCACTGCCCAGGCGCCGCACGCGCCAGTCTCCAGCCCTTCGCCGGAAGGACTGACGGCATCGGCGCCGGAGTTCGCTTGGAACAAGAAGTAGAGGCGTCTGAAGCGTGTCGCAGAGCTTCGGCTAAGTGAGGATAGAGAGCAGAAGCGCGGCTACGTCGTCGTGCAACTTGCCTTCTGAGTAGCTGAGTATCTCGTCAGTGATGGCGGTGACTATCTGCCGAGCGTCCTCAAAGCGGTGCTCCAGCAGCAAAGCCTTCAGCCGCTCGACTCCAAAGAAGTCAACTCCGCAACGAGCCTCTGTGATGCCGTCTGTGTAGAAAAACAGCTTATGACCCGGGGCGAGTTCTATTCGCGACTGCTGATATACCGCCTCCGGGTCTACGCCGAGAACGGTGCCCGGGCGCTCGATTTCGAGAACTTCGTCGCGATCTGGAATCAACCAAAGTGGCGGCTCATGGCCGGCGTTCGCAAACACAAACTCCTGGATCTGTAAATCCAGCACTCCGTAGAACGCGGTAACGAAGCCTTCCTGCATCTCCCGGTTAATCACTCTGTTCAGGCGTGTCAGGACTGAGGCGGGAGATGAGTCTTCATACGCCAGCGCGCGCAGAGCGTTCTTGGCCGTGGCAGTGCGCACAGCCGCATTGACACCTTTTCCCGCAACGTCACCAATGACAATAGCCATCCGACCTTCAGAAGGCTCAAAAATATCATAAAAGTCTCCGCCAACAAACGCCTCCCGGAAAGCGGGCTTGTAGTATGGCTCAATTACGATGCCACCTGGATATTGTGGGTCGGTCGCCAGTAGTGCATGCTGGAGTGTTACGGAGACTCGGTGCTCTTCCTGGTATCGCTCTTCCAGCTGCTGCTCTTCGCGCTTGCGATCGGTGATGTCCGTGAGGTAAACAGACAGCCCACCGCTGCCCGGATAGCAGCGCACCTCTAACCACTGCATGGTTTGATCGTTACAAAACTCCAGCGTAAACTGGCTCTTGCGTTCCATAGCTGTGCGCAGCATACGCTCCAGATTTGTGCCCAGAATTTCCGGGTAAACGTCCCACACCAGCCTTCCGAGCACGCCGTTTGCAGAGCCAGAGGCGATCTGCGCCGCGCGCTCATTAACGTAAACGATACGCCAGGTGCTGTCCACAGAGACAAAAGCGTCAGTGATGCTTTGAAGGATGCCGGCAATGCGCTCATTTGCTTCACGCACCGCCTGTTCGGAGCGCTTGAGACTTGCGGCGATCTGCTCGGCAAGTGCTTCGGCCTTGACCAGAGATCCCGTCAGATAGAAAAGCAAAATGCTGAGCGCCAACCCCACGAGCACAATCCCAGACTCACGGCCTGAGACCACGCCCGCATCGAAATCAGGCGTCGTTCTGAACTGAATCTGCCACACACTTCCGGCAACTTCCAGACTCTGTGTTGTCTGGAACAGAGGGCGATACTGAGGCTGTTTGAAGTGACGCCTCGTGGCAGAGTCGTAGAGCTCCAGTCTTTTGCCTGATTTGGACAGATCGTAAACACTGATGTCCAAATCGCCAACAGTGCCCGCAGCAAGTGTCTGACTGAAGAAATCGTGACTTCGAAAGACGCTGTACACAAACCCAACCAGAGCTTTGCGTCTTTCCTGAACTGTCTTTAGCGTCTCAGCGGGCTTGTTGTAGAAAGGGACAAAGACCAGGAAACCCACCTGCCTTTTCCCCTGGATTGTCAACACCAGCACAACACGTCCCGAAGCCACTGGCATCCCGGTGTCGCGCGCACGATTCATCGCGGATTGGCGAGTCGCCTCGGAAGCCATATCGTACCCGAGCGCGGCGTGGCTGTTCGCTGTCAGTGGAGAGAAGTAGATGATAGCTTGACGCTCAGGAGAAGCCTCTTTGGGCCAGACATGAAACCAACTCACTCCCTCCCGCTTCATCTGCATCTCCAGCGCCGGAATGTCCGCACTGTGTACAAGCTTGCTGAATCCAATACCTTGAATCGCTTTGTAATGCTCTGGCAATTCGAGTGCTCCGACAAACTTGTCGAAGGCTGCGCGGTTCACATGCGTCTTGGTAGCCAGAAAGCCGTCCGTACCGCGCAGCAGCGCAATGTGCGTGTCCACCGTGTTGGTGATGAGCGAACGCGCATCCTCGACGGCGTTATTGAACCGGATGCGAGCCCGGGTGCGGGTTGTAACAGACTCGTGCACCGCCACTGCACCTGTCACCAGGCACGAAATCAACAAGACAACATAAGGGACTAATGCGCGAATGCGAGGACCGCCGATGCGTCTCTGCAATTCGGACGGGTTACGAACAGTGGTTGTAGAGGTGGTCAAGAGCAATTAGAATCTTGTTTGACGAATGCTCGGTCAGCCGCACACCCTCTCGGCGACAACTGCTTTCTGCCCAGCCAAAACGGACAGACCCCACCCGGATCAAGGCGATTATACAGGAGCGCTCACAAATGTATCAAGCCACAACACAAAATATTCACACAGCGAGCTCCGTAAGACTCTTCTGTGAAACAGTGAGAACTTCGGCCCCACACCTGCCCACCAGAACGTCATCTTCAATGCGCACCCCACCCCAGCCTTCGATGTAGATGCCAGGCTCAACAGTGACGACCATGCCTTCAAGAAGCACGATGTCGCTTTTCGGGCTGAGCGCAGGTCCGTCGTGGACACTCAAGCCGAGCTGGTGGCCGAGTCCGTGGCCAAAACTGTTTCCGTATCCTGCATCCGTAATAATCTTGCGCGCAACTTCATCAACGTCTTTTCCCGGAACTCCCGGCCTGATGGCAGCAATGGCGGCCATCTGAGCGTCCAGAACCGTCTGGTACACCTTGCGAAACTCATCCGTTGCCGAACCCAAAAACAGCGTGCGGGTAATGTCGCCAGCGTAGCCCTGGTACTGCGCTCCGAAGTCCAGCAGAACCGGCTCTCCCGCAGCCAGAATGCGGTCTGTCGGATGCGCATGAGGCAGTGCCGAGCGCGGACCGGACGCGACGATAGAGTCGAAGCTCTCTTTTTCTGCTCCGAGTCCGGTGAGGATGTATACGAGCTCCCGGAGAATATCCAGCTCTTTTGTCCCCGGTTTCAGAAACGGCTGTATGGCAGAAAAGGCGGCGTCAGTGATCTCACAGGCTTTTCTCAGGCGCTCGATCTCTTCTGTGTCCTTCACAGCGCGAAGCGGACTCAGAGCCTGCGCCAGCCCGACCAGACGGACGTCAGCAGCCCCATCCTCAAGCTGTCTGTACTCCTCAACAGTGACGACAGTTGATTCAAAACCCACCGCCTCGCAACCCAGCGTACTGACCTTTTCTGCGACCTGTTTGATGGGAGGTTCGCTGGAGATATGGACTACAGCCCCCGGAGCTTCCTGTGAAGCCTGTATAGTGTAGCGGCTGTCGGTAAAGAGATGTACAGAATCGCACGTCAGAAGCGCCACGCCGCTCGATCCGGTGAAACCGGTCAGCCAGCGGATATTCTGCCGATCCGAGACAATGAATCCCTGAAGCTCGTTTTCAGTCAGCTTTTCTCTGGCGAGCTCGACTCGCGGCGAGATCAAGCGCTTCTCCTGATCAACTTCACCACAGCGTGCAATGCGAGAATGTAGCTGTCCGCCCCGAATCCCGAGATGATACCACTTGCAGCAGCTGCGGTTATGGATTTTGATCGGAATTCTTCGCGGGAATGAATGTTCGAAAGGTGCACTTCTACGACTGGAACATCCACAGCAGCCAGTGCGTCCCGGATTGGCACACTGGTGTGCGTATAGCCGCCCGGATTGATAATGAGGCCGTCTATGCCGTCCTGAACGGAATGAATCGCTGTGATGATGTCGCCTTCGCTGTTTGACTGCATAATGCGCAACCCGCAGCCGAGCGTAGCCGCTTCCTGCCGCATAGCGCTGTTGATATCTTCGAGAGTCTCTCTGCCGTACACTTCCGGCTCACGCATGCCCAGGAGATTGAGATTTGGGCCATGGACGACGAGAACGCGCAGGGAATCCTGTGCGCTGACTTCGGGCTGCTCCTGCTCTTCCGGCCCCTGCTTAAGACTGACAGACTCACGCCCAAACTCATGCGGGAGGAGGTTTGGAATGTCTCCGGACACCGGATATTCGCGGCCGCACTCCATACACACCAACGCGTCTTTGCAGACCTGCAATCGCGGGCGGCTTTCGCAGGCCGGACAGCACAACAACCCGGCAAGCTCCTTAAGATTCATCAGATGATTCGCTCCTCACCCATTCTCACAAGGCCGATGTTTCCACCTGTTACGCTGTGGCACTCAGGTATTCCTTTACCACGGCCTCAGGATCGCCGTCCGCGCGCAATGCCCCTTCGTGAAGCCAGATGGCTCTTCCGGAGACACGCCGCACAGTATCGAGATCGTGCGAGACAAAGACAATCGTGCGTCCCGATTCTTGAAACCGCTGAATCTCGCGCAGGCACTTGGCCTGGAACGCCTGATCACCGACCGCCAACACCTCATCAATCAGAAGAATCTGCGGATCAGTAAACACAGCCACAGCAAAACCCAGACGCATAGTCATTCCAGCGGAATATGAACGCAGCGGCGCGTCACGGAACTTTTCCAGCTCCGCAAAGTGAATGATATCGTCCAGCGATTTTCGCACATCCCGCTCCCGCATGCCAAGAATGACGCCATTCAGCAGGACGTTTTGCTCACCGGTCAGGTCCGGGTGGAACCCCGCGCCCAGCTCGAGCAGCGCGGCGACTCTACCGTGGATTTCAATATGTCCCGCTGTCGGCAGATATATTCGGCCAATCAACCCAAGCAGCGTGCTCTTGCCGGAGCCGTTGCGCCCCACTACCGCCAGCGTCTGACCTCTCGGCACTTCCAGAGACAGGCTCTTCAGCGCCCAGAGGTCTTCAAATCTTCTCTTCCAAAAAGAAGCCACCGCGCCTTTAAGCGTTGCCACAGGATGGTGCGCCAGCCTGAAGCGTTTGCTGACATCCTGAAGCTGAATCGCCGCGTCAGACATCTCAGGGCCTCTCCGCAAACTGCCACTTCTTGGCGTTGAAGAAAGCGTAGCCAGCAATCAAAACGGCAACTGACAGGACAACCGAGATAACAATGTAGCGCGGTTCTATGGGAAGGTCGTTCAGATTCTTGGCGTGAAACGGCGGAAGCAATAGCTGACGGTAGCCCTCAATAAAAATCGCCATAGGGTTCCAGTGATAAACCTCCCAGATGATCGGCTGCCAGTGCTGGGGAATCATCTTATTGCGAATCTGCTCTGTCACATAGAGCACAGGACACATGTAGAAAAACAGACTTGTTGAGACTCCAACCAGATAGGTCATATCTTCGTAGAAGACTGACAACGCCGAAACGAAGAAGGCCAGTCCCATAACAAACGCCAGGTTTGCGAGAATCACTACGGGCAGGAGTAGCCAGCCCGCCTGGATGGAAACGCCAAGCCACAGCAAATAGACAAAGAAGACGCCAAAAGCCAGCAACAGATGAATCAAGTTCGCAAAGACAGAGGCAATGGCAAGAGCTTCCCGCGGAAAATAGACTTTTCGGAGCAGATCGTACTGGCGCGCTACGCTTTCACCAGCGTCTGAGAGCGACATCTGAAAGAACATCCAGGGCAGAAACGCGCACAGGACATAGGCGGAATAGTTAGGAATGCCGATCTGCAGGACATATTTGTAAATGATTGTGATTGTGGCGACCTGTACGAGGGGGTTAGCAAGTGACCAGAAGAACCCGAGAACGCTGTTTTTGTACCGTACGGTGAGGTCCCGCATCACCAGCGAGCGCACCAGATCGCGATATCTCCACAATTCCCGAAGGTCTTCCAGCATCTTGGGATGCAGAATACCAGATTTTGGATGCGCTAAGCCAGAGACCCGGCTGCTTACGCCTGCGCAACCGGCTGCGGAACCCCCAAAGCGCGCAGATGCTTGATGACATCTATCACACGGGCCCCAACGTACTCCACTTCTTCATCCGTGTTGAAGCGACCGAGCCCGAATCTGACGGAGGAGAAAGCCAGCTCATCGTCCAGACCGATAGCTGTCAAAACGTGTGACGGTTCGCGGACAGTGGAGCTGCAGGCAGCGCCGGTGGATATGGCGATATCCCTCAGACCCATCAACAGAGACTCCCCCTCAACGCCCGCAAAGGCGATGTTCAGGTTGCCGGGCAGACGGTTCACCGCGTGTCCGTTCAGGCGCACATCGTCCAGCCCGGCCTGGATCAGGCTTCGGAGGCGCTCACGCATTGTCAGCAACCTCTGCGCCTCCTCACCCATACTCTCATGAGCAAGGCGCGCGGCGGCAGCAAAACCCACTATGGCCGGCACGTTCAGCGTACCGGAACGCAGCGAGCGCTCCTGTCCGCCGCCATCCATCTGCGGCGTCAGACGAACAGCTTTCAATCCGCCCGGGCGCCTTCGGCGGACAAACAGCGCGGCCGCGCCCCGCGGTCCATAGATCTTGTGCGACGTGATGGACGCCAGGTCCACGTTCAAGGCTTCAACATCGAGAGGTATCTTTCCGAATGCCTGCGCCGCATCCGTGTGAAAGAGGACCCCGTGCTCCCGGCAGATCGCGCCGATCTCCGCGACAGGCTGCAGAACGCCAATTTCGTTGTTGGCCATCATCACGCTGACGAGAACTGTGCTGTCGCGCAAAGCCTCCTCCACCTGCTCCGGAGCGACCAGCCCATCTTCATCCACGGGAAGGACGGTTATCTCGAAGCCCTGGTCGCCCATCCGCCGCACAGGATCGAGAACGGCAGCGTGCTCCGTGGCTACCGTAACGATGTGATTGCCTTTGCTTCGCAGGGCGTCCGTGACACCTTTGACGGCCAGGTTGTCGGACTCAGTAGCGCCGCTTGTAAACACGATCTCGCTGGGACTGGCGTTGATGAGAGCAGCAATCTCACTGCGGGCCGCCTCAACGGCCTCTTCTGCCACCCACCCGAAGGAGTGATTGCTGGCGGCGTTGCCAAAATGCTGTGTGAAGTACGGGATCATCGCCTCCAAGACACTCGGGTCAAGTGGCGTCGTGGCGTGATTGTCCATGTAGATAGGTAGATTCATAAGAGTGTCATCTGCGTGCGCAAGGAGCTACTCACGGAACACATCATAGAGCGCCAGACCATACAACGCTGAGTTAGCTCCCAGGTGCTCCCACGCGCCGGTGAAACCGCGAAGCGCATTGAGGGCAAGCTCTTCCCACCTGGGTTCCCCGGTCGTCCTGGCCAAGCGGCCAAAGAATGACGCGAGCAGCATGTTGTCTTCATAGGATTTGTCGCGAGCGCGGAGCAATCCCAGCCCCAGAGGGTCCACTGCATCATAGTACCCCGGCCCGCGCGGATCGTGAAACGTCTGGTGGATCAGCGAAGCCAACTCTTGCGCCTGGCTCAGCAAGGCCCCCTCAGCAGTCGCCGAAGCGAGATCAAGAAGAGTGAGTCCGAGCTCGCACTGGTCAACAAGCAGACCTTGCACCTGTGGCTGTGTGTCACAGTAGCGGTACGCCAGGCCGTTTTCAGGCCATAGAATCTCTGTAACTCTATTGTAGAGACGCAGCGCCCGTTCAGTTTGTGACTCATCCTGCAAATCTTCAGCGACTCTGAGCAACGCGCGCACCATCTGGCAGCTAGACTCAAGAAAAATCGTCTGGTCTGAAGGGGGTGGCTGTTGTCTGTCGCGCTCGGAGCGTCCGAGGCTGTAGTAGGCCGCATCCGCGACTTGAGCATTGGCAAAGAGGCCACGGCCAGGATCAAAAAGCATTCTCTCGCAGTAATCCAGGACGCCTTCAACAGCTTCCCGGTAATCCAACTCACCCGTGAGAGCGTGCGCCTGAGAATAGCATATTATGTGCCGAGCCTGATCAGACAACAGCTTTTCGTAGCGAGGGCTGGACCAGTCCGCTTCATCAGAACTCCGAAAGAAACCGCCGTCCTCCCAGTCGTACAGTCCGCTTTGCAGCATGCCGTCCAGGGCATCCGTCGCCAGGCTCAGCAGGTCAGATTCCGGGGCCTGTCCAGCGACCTTCAGCAGCAACTCGATAGCGGAAAAGTGGGGAAACTTCGGCGCCTCCCCGAAGCCTCCGAAATCCCGATCAGCGCTCGCCTGGAGGCATTCCAGCACTTTCGACGTCATCCATGGACTCGGCTGGCGGGTGGAATCCTGACGGCTGGCCAGAGCGGCTTCACGGGCATGCTCTGTCTCTGAAGCTCTCAACTCCAACTCGGAGCGTTTGGTTTGGTACAGATGCTGCACCCCATCCAGCGCGTTCAGCAGCGCTTCGGGCGGTAAGAATGTCGATCCGGTGATAAGCTGCGCCTGCGGCGTCAGAAAGGCGACTGTCGGCCACCCTCCCATGCGAAATCTGCGATCAATGTCGGGACGACGCGTGGCATCCACACGCACCGGAACAAAGCTGCTTTCAATGCGCTCTGCAATGCTCGGATCCTGCCAGGAAGTCTGCTCCATCAGGCGGCACAGTCCGCACCAGAACTGCTCCAGAAACAGCAGCACAGGACGGTCGTGTTCGTCCGCGAGTGAAAGAACATCCCGTGACCAATCGTTCCATTGTACCAGGTCTGTCAGCGGCTGCCTCCGTGTCTAATCAGCGTCCCTCTTGCCGGATGGCGCAATCCGTACCACTGTAGCGCCGATCCCAGCAGGACGAATATCGACCCAAGAACAAATACCCAACGGATGTCCCCTCCTCTCAGCCGCAGCGCATGCGCAAGTCCTGAGCCTACAAACGGCGCGATAATTCCCCGCACGCCAAGCAACAGGCTGTGCATCCCCTGGTACTGCACGGCGTTGTGAGGAGAAGAGAAGTGCATAACGCTGTTGAAGTATGATAGCTCTATTCCCGCATTTATCACCCCCTGTGTCACCGCCATTGGAAGCAGCATCCACACCTGCGTCGCCAGAATGTGGTTCCAGGGGATAATCAGGCCGAGGAGGCTGTTGACGAGGACGATTTTCAACGGACTGATAGAATCCGTCAGACGCCCCCAGAACACATAGGAGAGCATCCACACGATCTGAGAAACGTTCGTCAGAATGCTGATCCACCGGGATGAGATATGCAGATAATCCACCTGATAGATCGTCAACACCGGGATAATCATCAGATTTCCGAAGCCATACACAAACACCGCCATCGCAAAGAAACGGAAACCCACGTCCTCTTTCACGAGACGAAGCGCGCCCAGAACAAACTCCCCCGGTGAGCCTTCCGGCGCGGCCGGCTGCTGTAGCGGAATCCGGATCAAAGAGTAGATGTACAATGCGGCGAACCCAAAGGGCGCATACAGCGCAAACACCCACCGCCAGCCGATCACATCCATCAAGACTCCGGAGAGAAAGGTGGCGAGGATCATCCCTCCGACCAGCACCACCCGCGTATAGCTAAGCAGGCGGCCAATGAATCTGGGAGGATAGATGAGGCGCAGAATTGTGGCGTGAGTGGGGAAGGGAATTGCGGACAGGCAGTTGACAGCAAAGACCGCCAGCGCAAACCAGAGGCCGCCAGTCGCCAGCGCCGCCAGAACCAGAAAGACGCGCGCGACCGTGTACCAAAGGGCGACATTGCGCACTGGCCGGCCGCTGGAGATCGTGTGGGTCAGCGGGAGAGCCAGGAGGCTTCCGACAAACGGACCCGCTGCGATAATGCTGAGTTCGGTTCCGCTGGCGTGAAAGTGGTCTCGGGCAACGAAGGCGGCAAACGGAAGGGTGCCGCCAATCCAAAGCCCACCAAAAGCCGAAATGAAGAGGTCTTTGCGAAAGTTGGACCGCGCGCGCCAGGGAACAAGACTTTCGAATATCGCAACGTCCTGCCGCAGCCCTGAATCCGCGCTACTCCTGGAACTCGACAAGCTGCACCGTCTGCAGTCCTTCCACCGTCTTCAACTCCTTCATCAGCTCATCAGACACTGGGTCATCAACCGCCAGTACCATCACCGCCTGCTTGCCCTGCTCTTCTCTACCGACATGCATACCAGCGATGTTCACGTTGTGAGACCCCAGAATTACGCCGACTTTTCCGATAACCCCCGGCTTGTCAAGGTGCTCCGAGACCAGGATACGCCCGTGCGGGATGATGTCGATAGCATAACCATCAATTGAGGTGATCCGGATATCTCCGCGACCGAAGACAGTCCCGCTCACTTCACGCCTCTGCTTGTCTGTTTTGTAGGTGATGGTCATCAGATCCGTGTATTCCGGATGGGTGCTGGAGCGCGTCTCCTCGATGTGAATTCCCCGGCTCTCCGCCAGCAGCATAGCGTTGA
>JADLDK010000014.1 GCA_020846715.1 Armatimonadota bacterium
GCGCCTGGCGCTGCAGGCGGTGATGATGGCATCGAGCGATCTTGAGGCGGCTCTTCGAACAGGTGAGGACCGGCCCGTGACGCGAGCGGCTCTGGAGACGTTGAAGATCAGCGGCGTATTGCCGGGCTGCCTGGAAGCGACGCGGGACAGCGCGGACTCTCTGGCGGATGTGATTGCGCGGGTGAAGGCGGAGATGGATGAGCACGGTTAGCCGGGCGGGAAGTCAACCTCGGCTCCGGCTGGCCCTGGCTAAAGCGCTATGGAACTGGCAGGCGCATCCGACGCAGAGAGAGTGGCTGTTGTGTGACGCTTCTGTAAAAACTGCGGCTTGCGGGCGGCGGTGGGGAAAGACGGAAGCGCAGGCCGTGGACGCAGCGAGCTTCGCGTTGGTGCACGATGGCTCTGAACAGATAGTGGTTGCGCCGACCTACGACCAGGCGTCACTCATTGCGCGCGGGGTCGAGCGCCTGTTGCTCGGCTCACCGGCAACGCGCACGCTAACGCAGGTGCGCCGGACTCCCTATCCGTTGATTACTGTTGGTCGGAGCCGGATTTCCGCCCGAACGGCGGATGAAGACGGGCGCGCTCTGCGGGGACACCGCGCGGATCGCGTGATTGTGGACGAGGCGGCTTTTGTGCGTGACAGCGTTATCTCGGAGGTCATCCAACCTATGCTGGCGGACTCCGACGGGCAGCTTATCCTGATCAGCACTCCTTACGGGCGCAACCTGTTCTGGAAGCTGTGGAGCCAGGGCGCCTCCGGGAACCCGAAAGCCGCCTTCCGCTTTCCGTCCAGCGCAAATCCGCACATCAGCGCCCGCTATGTGGAAGAGCAGCGGGAGCGCCTGCCCGAGCGGGCCTTCCGGGCGGAGTATCTGGCTGAGTTTGTGGACGATCAGGCGCAGGTGTTCGCGTGGACGGATATTCAGCAGTGCTTTGAGCTTGGGCGCACGCCTCACCAACCCTCTAGCTCTGTGCGGGAGCGGCGCATTGTGGCGGGGATTGACTGGGCCCGCTACTCGGATTGGACGGTGTGTGCGGCGGTGGAGTGCGCCTGCGATCCATGGCGCGTTGTGGCTCTGGACAGGTTTCAGGGGCTGAGCTGGCAGGCGGCGGTGGAGCGCGTGGCAGGTTTTCTGAAAGACACTGAAGCGTGCGCTGCGCTCTCAGACGCAACCGCAACAGGAGGAGATGCGCTCCTGGAGCAGCTTTGCGTGGCTGTAGCGGGAGCGGGTTGCGAGGTAGATGGTTATGTCTTCACGTCAACGTCCAAGCAGCATCTGGTGGAGAATCTGAGCGTGGTTATGGCGCGTGGCGGCCTTGCGCTGCCGCCGGAAGAGCTTTCGCATTCTGGGGCGCTGATTCACGAGTTGAAGAGCTATCAGTATGTCCAGCGCCCTGGCGGCGCTGTCAGCTTTGGCGCAGCGCCGGGGGAGCATGATGACTGCGTCACAGCGCTGGCTCTGGCCGTGTGGCAGGCGAAGAACGCGCCGCAGTGGCGGATTATGACATCGGGTGCGCTGCTCGGCGATCGGCGGCGCGGGCGCGCGTTGTGGTGATAAGTGAGCAGTCTCTCTGGTTAGGGCAGGGACACTGAGAAGGAGGGTTTTGTGGCAATAGCTGGTCTCTTGAAGCGTCTGAGGCGTGAGGGGAAGGGGTCTGAAGCGCCGGTGGAGCTGGCGGCAGCCAGGCGACGGTACTTATCCGGACCGGGCGCCTTGCTGCCGTACAATCCGGACGACCTTGCCCGGCGCGAGGGGCTGGAAGTGTACGACCGGATGCAGACGGATGCCCAGATTGCGGCGGCGCTGGTGACGAAGAAGTTTGCGGCACTGTCCGGGGGCTGGCGGGTTACGCCCGCTTCAGAGCGGCGCGAGGACGTGCAGGCGGCGCAGTTTTGTCACCGGGCACTGGAGGAGATGAAAGGGACGGTGGAAGACGCGCTCTACGGAGTGCTGGACGCTCTGGCAAAGGGCTACTCGGTGGCTGAGATGAACTTTGCGCGCGTTGGAGACCGCGTCGGTCTGGCGTCTATCAAACAGAAGGATCCGGCGCTGTTTGAGTTTGAGACAGACGAGTATCTGAACATCACAGCGCTTGTCAGGATAGGAACAGACGGAGATGAGCCCCGGAAGCTGCCTGTGGAGAAGTTCATCATCTACACCTACATGCCCACCTATGCGGACCCGCGGGGACGCTCGGATCTGCGCTCATGCTACCGCCACTGGTGGACCAAAGATGTCATTCTGCGCTTTTTCGCGTCGTATCTGGAGCGCTTTGGCTCACCCGTGGTCAAGGGGACGTACCGCCGCGGGGCGACGCGCGCCCAGCAGGAGGATCTCCTGCGGATTCTGGACCGCATCCAGCAGGAGACCGCCATCGTCATTCCGGAGGACGTGACGGTGGATCTCCTTCAGGCGGGGCTGCAGGGCGAGAAGGGATTTCTGGAGGCCATCGCCTATCACGACCGGCAGATGGCCAAAGCCATCCTCGGAGAAACGCTGACACAGGAAGAGGGGCTGCGCACGGGCGCTCTGGCTCTGGCGAAGGTGCATCAGGATACGCTGAAGCTGCGTCTGCAGAAGATCAAGCGCGATCTGGAGGAGACTGTGGCGCGTGAGCAGATTCTGCGTCCGCTGACACGGCTGAACTTTGCCGGAGCGGCTGTACCGCGGTTTGAGCTGGGCGCATTCGACGCCAGCGTGTGAAGCGCATGTGTTGGGTTTGGGCGGCGGACCCTGAGAGCCCGCTGACAGCAGGTAGGTTTGCCTGTTCTGCCTAAATTGATTGACATAAACTACCGAAGAGGGTATAAGATAATTAACCTGGAAGTTAACAATGCCAGTCTCGCTCTGTAAGCTGCCGCTCGCAGAGAGGGTCCCTGCTGTTCAGTATGAGTTCTACCTGTGGACGGATGGTGAGCGCTCGCCCGTTGCCGAGTTTCTGAGTAGCCTCCAGCCCGCAGACCTGGACAAGGTCAAGGCGTTGCTGGTCCGGGTGGCGCGCTGCGGGATTCCGAGGAATGGCGAGAGATACAAGCGTCTGGCGGGGAACTACGAAAATCTCCATGAGTTCAAGTTGCACCAGGTGAGGCTCTATTTCTTTATGGAGGGCAAGAAGATTGTCTTCACGGAGGCAGAGATCAAGAAGAGGGACCGGTCCAACCCCCAGGCGCTTGCCCGAGCTGATGCGCGACGACGGAGATATTCCAGTGAGAAGTAAAAGGACAGGCGAAATGGCTGTAGATGATTTGTTGAAGAAGATGGCCGGGGGCGCCGAAAGCCCTGTCTATCAGACGGAGAAGGTTATTCTGGATTTCACGGAGCGCATCTGTGAGATTATGGAAGACTCGGGAACAAGCCGTGCTGAGCTGGCTGAACGGCTCGGGCGCTCTCGTCCGTGGGTGACCAAGCTCCTGAGAGGTGATCAGAATATGACCATTGCAACGATGGTCGGGGTCATGCTGGCTCTTGGCTACGAACTGAGGCTTGAGGCGCTGCCACGTGACAGGGTCGCTGCGCAGTGGCAACTCATTGAAGAGAGCCATCCTCCGGTGATTAAACTCTTTCCCAGGGCTGCGCGAGATATCTCTTATGAGTTTGAGGAAGAGCTGGTTGCAGCGGAAGCAGGGAGCACAGCCGATGGACACACTGTCGCCGCTTGAGGCGAACCGGATCTGGGTGGAGCGTCTGGATATTCGTTTTGCGCAGGAGCTTAGGGCGCACGACTGCTCGGCCTACGATCTGAAGATTGAGCCAAAGGCATGGAAGGACGCCAGTGGTGTCTCATACAAAGTGCGCCTGGCTTTTGCGCTGCGGCCTCGAGAAGTGGACCAGTGCTGCTACTCAAAGCTGGATGTCGCGATCGTTGGGGTTTTTACACTTCCTAGTGATACGGATGAGGCGATTCGTAGAAACCTGATTCCACTCAACTGTTATGTGATTCTCTACGGTTTTGCGCGCGGTCTTGTTGCACAGGTTACCGGTCTGAACCCGGGTGGGCCGTTTCTCTTGCCAGCGGTCAATTTTATGGAAGTCCTGCGCGCACAGCGGGCTCCGCGTCGCAAGGCCCTGAGGAGTGAGGTGGCGCAGGCTCAATAGATAGGCGCGTTTTTCTGATAACGGCGGTTTTTTGAAGGCTCTTCGGACTTGTTCCGGAGGGCCTTTTTCATTGCCTGGCTTCGGTGTGAACCAGGAGAAAGGAAGGGTAGGCATGGGGCTTCGTTGGCTGACACCTTTGTGGGCGGTGGTGCGCTCGGCGGTGCGGCGCAGGCTGCATGAGCTTGTAGATTCTGTGGATGAAGAAGATGTGGAGCGCTTTCGCGAGCGGCTGCACACCTGTATAGACCTGCTGTGAGAGGAGATGTTCGTATGACGCAAGGCAACAAGGGGACGACGCGCGGCCCGCTTGATGGGCAGCGCGCCGTAGTAGAACGCGAAGCGCTGCTGTTTGAAACCGGGGACTACCCGGACAAAAACCTGAGCGTTACAGAAGAGACTCTGACGGCAATGGAGAGCGCGTTTGCGGCTCCAGCGCCCATTCGAGTGGAGCATACGGAGTCTCCAGTGCGCTTTGGCTGGCTGACAAAGGTCTGGAAGAGCGGACGGGCGCTGATGGGCAAGCTCTCGTTTACGCAGGCGGCATGGGAGTTGGTGCGTGAGAGCGGGGCGCGTTGTCTGTCCATCGGACTCAACCGCGACACACTGGCCATCGAGGAAGTCTCGTTGGTACGCAGTCCACGTGTGGCTACCGCGCGCATCTTTTCAAACGAAGCGCTGGCCATTTTCACGGCCGATCTGACAGAGGCTTTTTCAGCGGACTCAGTTGGCGTGGAGGTGGCAAAGCTGCGCTCGGAGCTGGCGCTGCGGGACGCAAAGGAGGATGTGCGGCGCTTTCTTGAGCGCGGCAAGCTTGCTCCCGCGGCTCAGGACGCGGCGCTGGCTCTGTTGGCGGCCCGATCGGAGCGTGTCAACTTTGGTTCTGAGCCTACCTGCGTAGCTGAGGTGTTCCGGCAGTTTATGGAAGCGCAGCCGCCTGTGGTACTGTTTGGCGAGCTGGCACCCGGATCTGCTGCGAAGGCCGGCCGGTTCGGCCAGGAAGATAGAAGGGTCTTTGCTCTGATGGGGATCAGCGAAGACGACATTGCGCGATTTGAGAAGGAGGGAGACTGAATGGCGGCATTGACACAGGACAGGGACATCTGGCGCAGGGAGGGTCAGATTCTGAGCGTACCGGTGAAGGGCAACAAGGTGATTTTCAAAGGGGCGCTGGTGTGCTCCAGCGCGGGTTTCGCCACACCCGGCTCTGATACGAACGGGCTGCGTTTCTGCGGTGTGGCGCTTGAGAGCGCGGACAACACGGGTGGCCCGGACGGCGCGCTGAGTGTGCGAATCTGGCAGAGCGGTGTCTTTCCCGTCAGCAAGCCCTCCGCAACAGCTTCCGACATTGGCGCGGAGGTGGCGGTCGTGGACGATCAGACAGTTGATCTGCTCAGCGTCACGACCAATGACGTGAAGTGTGGGCGGATCGTCCGGGTGCTGTCCTCGAGTGAAGTGGAGCTGAAGGTGGATGGCTACGCTTATTGAGGGAGGGTGTCGGTCTTGATGGCCGGGTGCAGGTGGCCGGCGGATAAAACCGCGCTTTCGAAGCGAAGTCTCCCTTCGGAGACTATTCGCTTTGTCACGTGTCGGGGGTGCCGGTCTTGATGGCCTGGTGCAGGTGGCCGGCGGTTAAAACCGCGCTTTCGAAGCGAAGTCTCCCTTCGGAGACTGTTGGTTTTGTCACGTGTCGGGGGTGGGCCGGTGATGCGGGTGCGGGTGCGGGAAAATAGGGAGGTTAGAAGAAGCTATGGGAATTGTAAAATCGGACATTCCCGCCGGGCTGACGGCGGGCGTGCGGGCGCTGTTTCTGAGATCAATGGAGACAGCGCCCTCGCACTACCGGAAGCTGGCGATGGTGATGCCATCCACAAAAAGTGAGGAGAAATACGCCTGGCTTTCGAGCGTGCCGGGCGTGCGGGAGTTCGTGGACGAGCGCCGGGCGGCGAGTTTGCAGGAGCGCTCCTTCACCATTGAAAACAAGACGTGGGAAGCGACTATTGAGGTGGAGCGCGCGGCGCTGGAAGACGAGCAGTATGGGCAGATCAAACTGAGAGTGCAATCTCTGGCTGAGGCAGCGGCGCGCCACAAAGAGCAGATGGTCATAGACCTGCTGGCCAGAGGCTTTACTGATGAGTGCTATGATGGAGAGCCGTTCTTTTCCAGCACTCACCCTGCCGGGAGCGCTACACAATCCAACACGGGCGCCTCCGCTCTGTCTGCGTCTGCTGTGCAGTCAGCTATCTCTCAGATGGCGAAGCTGACGGACGAAGAGGGGCGGCCGCTGGGAGTTGTTGCGGACACGCTGATTGTGCCCCCCGATCTGGAATGGAAAGCTCTGGAGCTGGTAGGCAGTATTCTGGGTCCGGAGACGAGCCTGAACGCGATCAACCCTCTGCGCGGTCGTCTGGAAGTTATCGTGAGTCCGTACCTGACAGACGCGAACAACTGGTTTGTCGCAGCGACGAAAAGCGCCCTGAAGCCGTTCATTCTGCAGGAACGCACGGCTGTGGAGTTTGAGGCTCTGGATGGGCAGTCCGGCTCTGAGAGCGCCTTCATGCGGGATCGCTTCTACTACGGTGTGCGCGCCCGCTACAACGCGGGATACGGGCTTTGGCAGCTTGCCTATGGCAGCGCGGTTAGCTAGCCGGCTACGGGTATCAGCTTGTTTCGGAGGCCCCGGATGGATTTCCGCGGCCTCTTTTTTCATCTATTGAAAGGAGCGGATATGAGCGATTCTAGAAACGTGCTACCCGTAGCCGTTGATCTGGCGACAAAGCTGGCGGGTGAGGATCAGGTTAACGACTGGACAAAAACGGTGCGTGGCGGCCCGAGCGCCGCTCGCGTCTATACGCCGGAAGACACCGGCATCAACGGCCAGACGCTCGGGTCGGCGCTTGCGGGCAACTGGGTGGACACTGCGGGCTTTCGCACTGCCGTCGCGTTCATCCGCGTCGCGGGGACGTACGGCGGGTCCCCTTACGGTCTGGACCTGCTCGGCAGTCCCGTCGGCCCTGGAGACACCTGGGGGACGGACAATCAGTGGGCGGTGTCTCTTGGAAACCGCAGCGGTCTCACGGCGCTTGGCAGCTTCGTGCTCGGCAACACAGGCGTGGGCAACTACGCGTCGTCCTCGGCGTGGACTGGCTGCGTTGCCCGAAAGAGCCGTGTGGACGTCGGGGCAGCCGGCGCGAGCGCTCAGGCCTGGGCCTATCTGGTTTGTCTGCCATGAGAGCCAGATTCCACTACAGACGCATCTGGTTTCTGGGCGACAGCCTGACTGCTGGCTATGACGCATCCGCTGAGAGCGCGTGCTTTCGCACTGTCGCTACAGCATCGCTGCAGGCAGCAGCCCTGCTGCAGGACGCAGGGGCCCTGGTGATCCATTCAGCCAACCAGTACGGTGGAAAAGTCAAAGACGGCGTACGGCAGGCCATTGCGGAGGCCTCCTTTGCCGCAGACATCGCGGTGCTGCAGTTTGGAGAAAATGACCGGCCCTACGCTGTAGCCTTTCCAGAGCAGTACGCCCGGCTGATTGCCCAGTTTCAGCGGGAAGGGCGGCGGCCGCTGATTGTGGCTTTCTCCATCTGGGCGCCAACGCCAGACGCCTACAGCGCAGCCGTCAATGCCGATATTCGCGCTCTGGTAGAGACTTCAGGAGGCGCTTTTGTGGACATTCAGGCGGCGGCATCCGATCCGTTGAACCGCGAAGAAGGCCGGGATGTCACCTGGCTGGGGGATGAGCAGCACACTCTGTCTGACAGTTTTCATCCCAACGACAGAGGGCATGCAAAGATGGCCACTGCCCTGATAGACGCGCTGTCCCCGTGGACAGCAGCAGGGCCACGGCGTCTCGCGGCTTCCGGGCGGCAGAGCTCGCAGACGCGCGGGGCTGCAGCGGAGCGGGTGAGCGCGTGAGCGAAAGGAGTGAGCAGTGAGTCTGACTATCACAAAGGCGGATGTCAAGCGCAAATGCATGATTGATGCGGCGGACACAACCTGGGATGCCCCGATTGAGTCGCTGATTGACGAGATGCAGCCAGCCATCGAGTACACGCTGGATGAGAGCGCTCTGAACGATCCGGAAGCGGGGCTCCAGGCGCTTCTACAGCTTGGCGTCCTGGAGCTGATTGTGGCGGAATTTCTGGCGCAGCGGTTCCGGGAGGCTGGCTATGCGGAGGAGTTTCAGGTTGGCGCAATTCGTATCGGCCAGCTCTGGGAGCGCGGAAAGGCGATTTTTGAGCAGGGCGCTGCGCGTCTGGCGCCATTTCGAAAGGCGATGGGCGTGTCGGATGCGCAGACGAAAGTCCTGTCAAGCAGCGTATCCCACCCTCGTTTGATGTCTTCGACTGAACGGAAGGGCTGGTGATGGGGGCTTTTACAAAGCGGATGGATGCGAAGCTGGCAGTGTACGGTGAGCTTATCTCGCTGGGTGGTGTGGATGTGCGCGCGCTGGTGCAGGACATGACCAGCAGCTACATTACTACCTACTTTGACCCGCCGGATCAGTCTTCCGTGATCCGTCCGGGACTGCTGGCCGTTGTCGGGGCGGACGTTTCGGCGAGCGCTGGGCAGTCGGTAAGTCTGGGCGCGCGGACCTACACCGTGTGGAAGGTGGCGCCTCAACATCTGGCTGGTCAGGTCGTCTGTCAGGTGCTGGCGCTTTATTGAAAGGAGGGAGAGTGGATAGTAGAGATATTATGTCGCGCCTGGCGGTTATTGAGGCGCGGCTGCAGGATGCGCTTGGGCATCTAGTGGAGATCCGCCGGCATGTGCCAGGCACGCTGATTTCGCATACCGAACGGATAGCCTCTGTTGAGCGCGCGCAGAGAAGTCTGGTCTGGGGACTGGCGGCTGCGTTTGGTGGGTTCTTGAGCGCTTTTGTCGCTCACATCTTTGGAGGATTGCCATGATAAGCGCGCAGAGCGCCGGCGCCCAGCTCGCCGAAGTTTGTGCCCATCTGGCGCACTGGCGCAAGGGCGCGGCCAACCCGGAAGGACGTTGTCTGGAAGCGGTGCGCTGGGCCCTGGCGCAGGAAGCCTTGAGTCTCCCTGGCCCCTTTGTGCGCCCGAACAACACGGCATTGGGGTGCTTTGATGCCCTGGAGAAAGCGCCGGAGCGGTGGAGCTGGCAGAGATGGACCCACGCGCAGCATCCCGGACAGAGCCTGCCGCTATGCCTGGTGTTTTTCAAGGACTGCGGGTATCTGTCCGACGGTCGCGTTGCCGGGCACGTGGCGGTGTACGACCCGGCCCGCCGCCGCCATGAGGCGAATCAGGTATATCCGATGACGCTGTGGTGGGCGCAGCGGTTGATCGGGGCGTTTGTGCCGCTCAGAAGGCCGGGTATTGGAGGCGCCGGCGGTTGAAACCGACTCTGCGGGACGGGGAGGCGCCGGCGGTTGAAACCGCGCCTGTGGGACGGGGAGGCGCCGGCGGTTGAAACCGCGCCTGTGGAACGAAGTCTCCCTTCGGAGACTTTTGGTTGTGAGCCTGCGAAGGCAGGCTTTGTCTGGTTAGAGGCGACTTCAGTCGCTCAGCTCTCTTGACCGGAGAGAATCGACTATCTCCTGTGTCTGGTACACGACTCGGGACTCGGTCCAGGAGGGATTCTGGACGTGGAGCAGCTCATGCACAATGTCCTCCAGCGTCAGAATTCGCGTGTGATAGATGGTCGCGATATGTGTGTCATAGACCACTCCGACCAGTGACCAGCCCGGGCGGCCGTCTTCGCCCGTCACCTGAAACCGGCTGATGCGCTCCAGAATGATGCGCTGGGGTATGCGCAGGCGTTGACGCCAGAAATGCGCCGCATCTCTGGCCTGGTCGTCAGTCAGAGGCTGAAGAGGCGCTCGATGGGATATCTGTGTGTGAACGTGCTGCAAAGACTCCGGCTCCGACATCCTGCGATGTGAGTGATCCGCCGCCGGTCTCATCCTGTGCGGCCTTTGCGGACAAGACTTTCACTTGCGACATGTCTAATCATCGGCACAGTTCTGACAGGTCTCCAGTCCTGCTATTCAACGTAGAGGAGGCTGGCGCGGGCGGTCAGGCGGTGGAGGGCTTCGGACCAGCGCGCCCGCAGAGACTCTCTCACAAAAGGCCCTGCTCAGGCGCCTGCGGCTTCAGAAAATGGCGAATTCTGGGCTCTCAGTAGAACAAACCGGGCGGTGTCACGCGTCTTTATATGTGCGCGTGTAGAGGGATTGCGGGCGCGCCTTTGTTGTCCGGCATCGGAGTAAATGAACCAGAGCCTATGAAAGCGTCATCTAACGCACAGCAACAGGAAGGGTCAACTGCGCAGGCGTCCGAGCCGAGACTGCGGGAGGCGATCGCAAGCATTCCGGAGCTTCTGCGCCCCGCCAGACCATCCATCCCCAAAGGACTGGGGTATTTCGCGCTGGACTTGGCGCTGTATCTGGTGTCGCTGTGGGGAATGATCTTAGGCGGAGTCTGGCTCTATCTCCCGTCGCTTGTCCTCAATGTGTTCTCTATCGGCGGGTTATTCATCGTCGCTCACGACTGTTGTCACGGCTCACTTTTCGGCAACAAATCCGCCGTGCGGCGTATGCTTAGCTATATCGTAGGGCAGAGCGCCATGCTCACAGGAGCTCACATGTATCAGGTGTGGGAGTACGGCCACAACCGCGTACACCATGGCCACACCACCAAGCAGTCTTTCGACTTCGTCTGGCATCCCGTGACGCCTCAGCAGTACCAGCAGCTTGGACGCCTGGGGAGATGGTGGCACAGGCTCTGCTGGAGTCCTTTCGGGCATGGACTGTACTATCTGGTGCATATCTGGATCGGGAAGATGTGGGCGTTCAGGGGTCTGCGGGACGGTGCGCTCAAATGGCGCATGACGCGCGATAAGCTCATCGTTGCCGCTTACCTTAGCGTGGTGGCTGTGCTGTTTTTCCGCTATCTTGGCTTCTGGGCCTGGGCGCGCGCGGTGCTTGTCCCATTTCTTATCTGGAATCACTACATCGGCTTTGTGGTGTACGTGCAGCACATTCACGAGATGGTGATCTGGCGCGTGCGCAGGTCGTGGACTCCCTTTAAGGGTCAGGTAGAGGGAACTGTGAGCTTTCGTTTTCCCTCTGTCCTCAACTTTTTCTCGCACAACATCTTCGTCCACACTCCCCACCATGTGGACATGCGTATTCCTTTCTACTACCTGCCCAAGGCCATGGCGGCGCTGCGCGATCAGTACTCAGGATACGTCATTGAGCACCCATTCAGACTCAGGGAGTATCTGCGCACGGTGAGACAGTGCAAGCTGTTTGATTTCGAGCTGGGATGCTGGTTTGAGAGTCTGAAGACACATCAGATGGCGCTTGCCCATACCCGCCCCGATGCTGCGCTGCAACTTGGTGACCTCTGAGGCGGACGGGTTTCACTTTATCTTTTCGTAGGTGACCAGAATCTCTCCCATGCGCTGAGGCACAGAGGTGAGCTTTCTGTTGTCGTCGCTGACGTTGAAGGCGATAGGCTCTCGATCAGCTTCGGGGGAGGGCTTCAGCAACAGGTTTTGTCCGGAGAGCTTCCATGTGCCTGAAAACTCCTTTTCGACAGTCATCATGAACGTGTGGTTGGGGTAGAGGGTCAGCGAGCTGTTGCCGAGCCGCGCGTTCAGCTCCGCTACCTGCGGGTCTGGCTTAGTGGAGCGCAGGGGCCTGGTCTCGTTTTCCCCGGGCATTGGTCCAGGAATCAGAAAATAGGGTTGGCGCGCTGAGATGGGCTGATACTTCCATACGCCAATCAACTCCGGCGCGCGCGCTGAGCATCCCGCAACTGTCGCTACGGCGATCAGCGCTGCAACAAATCGCTTCATTCTCCTATTATGCGCGGTGTCTCGTGTGCGCGGTGGCGGGACGAGCGGAGGTCTCCCAAATACCGAAGCGCCAGGCTGCGGCCGCCCGGGCGGGATCGGTCTGTCCAGAGCGCGGTACACAAAATCGGCTCCGGGGTCTCCGGAGCCGAGTGAAATCCTGCGTCTGCAGTGTGCTTCAGGCGGCGCTTGCCAGCGTCTGGCGGATCTGTTCACAGGCTTCCGTCAGTACCAGCGTCTCCTCATTCTCGCAGGCATGTGTCGAGGTGACCACCAGCGGTTCCCCCTGTTCGATGGCGACAAGCACGTCTGTGAAGTTGGAGGCCTCCTCCGGGTAGGTCACGAAAGTCAGCGTTCCGCGCAGAGTCAGAAGCTCCTGTGCGTGTTCCCCGTTGAGCTGCTCGACAATGTCGCGGATGCGCTCGCACACTCTGGCGCCGGCGCTACCCGTATGCGGCAGCACCAGCCCTATCTGATGATCGTTGTAGCGGGCGACGATGTCAGCCTTGCGCACCCGGGAGCGAATGATCTGACCAATACGGAACAGCCGCTCGTCCGTGGACATGGGCGTCCATCCACGGCCAGAGTCGCACATGTACTCCATTGTCAACACCATCGCGGCTACGGGATAGCCATGGCGGCTGGCGCGTGAGAGCTCTTCTTCCAGCCTTGCCAGAAAATAGGCTCGCGAATACAGCTCTGTCGCTGAGTCTGTCACCTCAGCCGCAGGAGTCACACCGCGCGCGCCCGCATGCTTGTGCATGGAGCGCATCTGGATCTGAACTTCGCGGATATCTTCCGTTGTGATGATCTTGCGCAGTTTCTTGGTGGAGTTGCGCAGAATGTGCGACACGTAGTTGCACGAGATTCCCAGCTTTCGCGCAATCTCCGTCTGGTTCAGGTCTTTGAAGTAGTACTCGTGAATGACGTCCTGCTCGATGTTCTTCAGACGCTCCACAGAGGTTTCCAGCACCATCCGATCTTCCAGGGGCAACTGAAAAGTCTCGTACTTCAGGCGTTTGGCGGACTCGGCGTCCGCCGCCAGCGAGCCAGTGGGGTCGTCCCGGTCGCCGTCCAGCGATGATACCTTGAACACCTCCCGCGTCGTCAGCATCTCTCGCACGTCATCTTCGCTGATTTTCATGACAGAGGCAATCTCAGCTTCCGCAGGCGCGCGGCCAAACTGCTGGGCGAGTGACTCTATGACGCGCGTCATCCGCTGGTTGAGCTCCTGTAGCCAGGCTGGCTCCTTGATGATCTTGCCCTTGTCTCTCAGATAGTGCTTAATCTGCCCGATGACAAAGTGCGTCGCGTACGTGGAGAACTTGACGCCTTTGCTGACGTCGAAGCCTTCCACTGCGGAAATCAGCCCGATGTAGCCCTCCTGAACAAGGTCCTCCACAGGCTCTCCCGCGCCTGCAAAGCGGCGGCCGACAGACTCCACCAGATTAGTGTACTGCGTCACCAGCCGGTCCCGGGCGCGAGTATCCCGCTTTTCCCGATATCTGTTAAGTAACTTGAGTATCTGCTCTTCCGTGAGCCGTGATGCTTGCGTGTTTCTCATTATTGGATGTTGTTCACAATCTTGAACATAGGCGCCATGATTGAGACAGCGATAAATCCAACTATCCCACCCATGATGACAATAAGAGCAGGTTCGATCATCGAGGTGAGTCCTTTCACCGCGTTGTCGACCTCGTCGTCAAAGAAGTCAGCCACTTTGACGAGCATTTCTGAAAGCCGGCCAGTTTCCTCACCGACGTCGATCATGTGAGTTACCATTGCCGGGAACACGCCGCTGGCGGCCAGTGGCGCACTCACTTTCTGACCCTCCCGGATGGAGTTTCGCGCCTGGTCCACGGCCCGGGCAATCACCATGTTGCCGGAGGTCTCCCCGACAATCTCAAGTGACCGCATCATTGGGACGCCGCTCGCGATGAGCGTGCCGAATGTGCGCGAAAACCGTGACACCGCCATCTTCTGCACCAGTTCTCCGACAACGGGCATGCGCAGCTTCAACTGGTCGTAGTGGAAGCGCCCGGCAGGCTGTTTGAGCACCCATTTGATGCCAAACCATCCAGCCAGACCCAGGCCAATCGGAACATAGATGTAGTGTCTCAAAATATCGCTCATTGCGAAAAGCATGGCGGTTGCGGGCGGGAGCTCCGCGTTCATGGAAGAGAATATCTCCTTGAACGTGGGCAGGACGAAGATGAAGATACCGTTGACCATGCCCGCAGCAAATATGAGAACGATGATGGGGTACATCATAGCGCTCTTGATCTTGTTGCGGATCTCCTGTTCCTTCTCCAGGAATCCGGAGACGCGTTCGAGAATTGTGTCCAGAATACCGCCCGTCTCCGCAGCTTTGATCATATTCACGTAGAGCTTGTTGAAGACACCGGGATGTTTGCTGAACGCCTCGGTGAGGCTGACTCCGCCCTTGACATCTTTCTTGCAGATGTCAATAACCTCAGCCAGTACCGGGTCTTTCGTCTGCTGCCCCAGAATCTCCAGACACTTGATAATCCCGATTCCAGCCTCGATCATTGTGGCCAACTGCCGGGTAAAGACGACAAGCTGCTGCAGCTTGATCTTCTTGCCTTTAGTCGAGACACTTTTGGTTTTGGCGCCCGTAGTGGCGCTGCGCCGCTTCTTGATGTTGACGACGTGAAAGTGCTGCTGCTGGAGCTTACTGAGCACCAGGCTCTCGGACTCTGCTTCGATTCTTCCGCTGATCGTCTTTCCGGAGGGATCGACGACGCTGTACTGATAAACTGGCATTAGGACTCCTTCAGATAGCGGTCAAACGATTCAGGATCAATCGTGCGCGCTCTCGCTTCGTCGTAGGAGATGTATCCTCTGATGTGCAGGGTAGCCAGCGAGCGGTCCATCAGAATCATCCCTTGAGACTCGCTGGTTTCCATAGTGTTGGGAATGAGGTGTGTCTTGCCTTCGCGCACCAGGTTCTTGATAGCCCCGGTGGCGGTCATCACCTCGACCGCCGCGATACGGCCGCCGTTTTGCATGGGGACGAGTAGCTGAGAAACGACACCAAGCAGATTGTTGGCAAGCTGCGCCTTCACCTGTCCCTGTTGGTGAGGCGGAAAGACGTCCACAATGCGGTCAATCGTCTGGGCGGCGCTGCGGGTGTGCAGTGTGCCAAACACCAGATGTCCGGTCTCCGCAAGCGTAAGAGCGGCGGAGATCGTCTCCAGGTCCCGCATCTCACCGACCAGGATGACGTCCGGGTCTTCCCGCAGTACGGCTCGCAGTGCATCGCTGAAGCTGGCGGTATCCGTGTGCATCTCACGCTGAGTCACCATCGCGACCTTGTCACGGTGGAGGTACTCGATTGGATCCTCTATTGTCACAATGTGCACGGAGCGCTGCTGGTTGATAAAATCAATCATTGAAGCGATAGTGGTGGACTTGCCGGCGCCTGTTGGGCCTGTGACGATGACAAATCCGCTGTTGCGCCCGGCGAGTTCCCGGATAACCGGTGGCAGCCCGAGGCTCTCGAAGCTCGGCACTTCGTACGGTACAGCCCTCAGAGCGACACTGAGCGATCCGCGCTGACGGTAGACGTTGGCGCGGAAGCGTCCCAGATCTGTTGTCGAATAGGAGAAGTCCAGCTCGTGCTTGTGCTGGAGAATGGCGATCTGATCGTTGTTCAGAATACCGTAGATCAGCCGCTCCACCCCCTCGGGCGTCAACACGGGAAATCCGGTGCGCTGCAGGCTGCCGTCAATGCGGATCATCGGCGGAAGCGCCGCCCGCAGATGAATGTCCGAAGCGTTGTGAGCGAGCCCCTCCCGCAGGACGTCGTCGATGTGGGCGGTCGGGCTGTCCTGACTCTGCGCTTCATCGGCAGAGTCTGATGACTCAATGCTCAGCAGCTCCACCGGGCCCTGATCCTCCTCAGGCAGGCGCTCAAAGTTGAAGGCGAAATCGTTCATAAATGAATCTCCAGGGCGCCGCATGCGCCGCCCGTTACTGATTTTTCAGGTAGCGGTCGAAGTTTTCAGCGTCCAGCGCGCGGACACGCGCCTCTTCCAGCGAGACAAGCCCCTGAAGATAAAGCTGTGCGAGCGATTTGTCCATCGCCACCATTCCCATTGCCTGCCCGGTTTCCAGAGCGGTGGGAATCTGGAATGACTTGCCGTCCCGAATGAGATTGCGGATGCCTGACGTGGCGACCATGACTTCAATAGCTGCCGTGCGGCCGCCGCCGTTCATCGGCAGAAGCAACTGAGAGATGACTCCCTCCATCGTGTTGGCAAGCTGCACGCGGATCTGCTCTTGCTGATGGGGCGGAAAGACGTCAATGATTCGGTCAATGGTCTGGGAAGCGCTGCGTGTGTGCAGAGTGCCAAACACCAGATGTCCGGTTTCCGCCAGCGTCAACGCTGCGCTGATAGTCTCAAGGTCGCGCATCTCACCCACCAGAATGACGTCCGGGTCTTCCCGCAGCACGGCTCGCAGCGCGTTGTCGAAGGAGTCGGTGTCAGAGTTCAATTCGCGCTGATTCACCATGGCCTTCTTGTGCTTGTGAAGGTACTCGATGGGGTCTTCAATGGTCATGATGTGCACGGCGCGCGTCTGGTTGATGTAGTCGATCATGGACGCGATCGTGGTGGACTTACCTGAACCGGTGGGCCCGGTCACCAGTATCATTCCGCTGTGGCGCGTGGTCATCTCTTTGGCGACTGGTGGCATCCGGAGCTGTTCAAGAGTTGGGATTTCGCTCGGGACTGTCCGGAAAGCTGCGCCGACAGACCCGCGCTGACGGTAGATGTTCACACGGAAGCGCCCAAGCCCAGCCACGCCATGGGACATGTCCAGCTCCCGCATTTTCTCGAACCACTGAATCTGCTCGCCGGACAAAATATCATAGACCATGCGCTGGATGATCTCGGGCTCCAGCGGCGCGTAGTCCATCTGGACCAGCTTGCCGTCGACGCGAATGGTGGGTGACAATCCGGCGGTAAGGTGGATGTCCGAAGACCCGCGGCTGACGCCTTCCCGCAGAATCTCCTCCACATGCACATTGTCAGCGCTGCGCCGGGAAACAAAAGCCGGCTCCTCGTCCAACAGCGGCGCCATGTCAATGTCGTCGTCTTCAGAGAGTGGCTCGATTGGCATTTCCTGAAATTGTGTCACCTCAGATGGGGGCGATGCGCTCCACTGTGACAGGTCCATCTCGGTATTGACGCGCGACTCGCCCGCAACAGCCTGCGGTAAGGGTGATTCCTCATCCAGAGCCGAAGAATCGGTTCCTTCTGAGGGAACTTGTTGGCCGGGTTCAAGGCTGTAGCCCCAGGATGCGTCTACCACGGCGGTGTCCTGGGCTTCTCCCGGCGCTGCTTGCGACGGGGTCTGCTCCTGGTCGTCCAGAGGATCCAGATTAAAGATGGATGCTGATTCCATTCAGTTCTCCCGCGGAGGCCGTGCGAAGGCTCTCCAGTGAAGGCCGCCCTCATCGGGACGTCCTGTTTCTTAAACGGCACGCAAAGACGCCGCATCCTGCGGCTGTTATTGACGGACACCCTTATTATCGGCAGTCCGATGGCTTTGGTTGAATCCCCCAAAACCCAAATTTTCACGCTCAACTCGGGCGGCGAGAATGCCCGGCGATTGAAATCGCGGCTGCGAAACGAAGTCTCCCTTCGGAGACTGTCTGGCTCCTCAACTAACGCCCCCCGGCGATTGAAATCGCGGTTGCGAAACGAAGTCTCCCTTCGGAGACTGCTGGACGCTTCAAGTCATCTCTGTAGTCGGTACGGGACGCTCTCTTTCGGCTCTTTGACTATCCGGAATAGATCACTCGCAGAGACTCCTCAAGGGTGGTCATCCCGAGCAGAATTTTCTCCATCGCGTCATCGCGCAGGGTTTTCATTCCCTGCTCCACAGCGGCTTCCTTGACCGCGTACGACGATGCCCGCGCCAGAATCAGATCTCGCAACTGGTCAGTGATGGGCATCAGTTCGTAGATGCCGATGCGGCCTTTGTAGCCGATTCCCTTACAATGCCCGCAGCCCTTGCCGCGGAAAAACGTGAGCTTGTCAGGGTCATCCACCTGCATTCCCAGGCGCTTGATAGCGTCGGGCGGCGGCTGATAGGATTCCTTGCACTTCGGGCAGATGGTGCGCAGGAGCCTCTGGGCGTTAACCCCGATCAGCGCGGAGGCGATCAGAAACGGCTCGATACCCATGTCCACCAGACGCGTGATAGCTCCGGAGGCGTCATTGGTGTGCAGCGTGGAGAGCACAAGGTGTCCGGTCAGGGCCGCCTCCATGGCGATGAGCGCGGTCTCCTGGTCGCGGATCTCACCCACCATGATGATGTCCGGGTCCTGGCGCAGCATCGTGCGCAGTCCCGAGGCGAACGTGAGCCCCGCCTTCGGATTTACCATCGTCTGCGTGATGCCTTCGAGGTCGTACTCCACCGGGTCTTCCAGCGTCAAAATGTTCTTCTCACCCGAGTTCAACTTGGCCAGAATTGAGTAAAGCGTGGTTGACTTACCGGATCCTGTAGGTCCTGTGACCAGGATGATTCCGTAGGCGCGCGAAATCAGATTCTCAAAGCGCTCCAGAGTGTGCGGCAGAATTCCGAGCTTGTTCAGGCCGACATGGATGCTGCCCTTGTCCAGAACGCGCATAACGATCTTTTCGCCGTAAACGCTCGGCAGCGTGGAGACGCGGAAATCGTAATCGCGCTCATTCACCCTCGCGGAGATGCGTCCGTCCTGCGGTGCCCGCTTCTCGGCGATATCCATATCCGCCATAATCTTGAAGCGCGATGTCAACGACCCCTGGGCCTTCTTGGGTACGTCCAGCGCCTCGTGCATGATCCCGTCAATCCGGAAGCGGACTTTCAGGATGCTCTTTTGTGGCTCCATGTGCAGGTCGCTGGCGCCGTCCGAGATTGCCCGCGAAATAATCATGTTGGCCAGCTTGATGATCGGAGCTTCTTCGGACAAAGTCCGCAACTGCTCGATCGACTCTTCTTCTTCCTTTTCGTGCTCCGTAATATCAACCAGGTCGGAGCTGATGTCGCGGATAACGTCAGAGACAACAGCGCTGACTTCGGTTTCGGAGCGATAGGCGCGGTTGAGCGCCTGGACAACGTCCTCTTCCGTGGCGATGACCGGTTCGATCTCCGCTCCGGTGATGAGGCGGATCTCGTCGATGGCGAAGATATCCAGCGGATTCTTCATCGCCAGGGTGAGCTTGCCGTTCTCTCTGGCGAGAGGGACGACTTTGTAGCGTCTGGCGATGGACTGCGCGAGGGATTTGACGGCGTCGGTGTCCAGGGGATAGTCCGCCAGATCGACAAACTTCACACCCCACTGATCGCCCAGGCAGCGCACGCGATCCCGCTCGGTGATAAGCCCCATGCTGACGAGCATGTCTCCGAGCGACTGATCGCGGTTGATGTGTCCCTGTTTCGCGAGGACATCGGCGAGCTGCTCTTCAGTTATAAGACCTGATCTTACGAAGATCGCGCCGATACCGCGAAGTTCCATGCTTGCTGCGTCCCAGAGTATAACGTTCGGTCGAGGCTGCTATCGCCGTCTTGAGACTGTCGCCGCCGTGGCGGCAGCCTTAAGAAAGCGACTTCTGTCTGCCGCCCCCCTGCCGTGACCTGGTAAAGTGGGCAGGGGAGCCGGTCCCTGCGCCCCCCGGAGAAGCAGAGGGGCGCAGGTGTTTCAGACAGGCGTATTACACGTCCTTTAGAATGGTGGAGGTGATGAAGATCATCAGCTCCCGCTTGCTGGAGCTCTTGTCGCGATGGCGGAAGAGCTGTCCCAGGAACGGCAGATCGCTCAGATACGGGATCTTTGTCAGCGTGTTGCTTTCGGTCTGGCTGATAAGCCCGCCGATGACAATGGTCTGCCCGCTCTTGACGCGGATTGTCGAGTCCGCATAGCGGGTCGCCACCTGTGGCAGAGTGATGCCGGTTCGCGGGTCGGTGATGAAGGTGGGCGTGCTGGCCTCCGGATGGATGCGCATGGTCACGCGGTCACCGGCCACGTCAATCAGCGGCATGCACTGCAGATCGACACCAGCGCTGACGTTGCCCGTGGTCACCGTCGTTCCGTTGGAGTTGGCCTGGATGCTTTCAATGTAGCGAATCACGTCGCCGATGAAGATTCGGGCCTGCTGTCCGTCCAGCACGGATATCTTCGGGCTGGCCAGAATGTTGCCGTTCACGTTGACGACTTTTCCGTCAATGGTCGCGGTCAGACGGGTGGGCAGCATGCTAAGGTTCGGATTGACCTGCTCCGGCTGGCTGAGTGAGTCCAGATTCCCGACGTTGTTCACAACGCCGACCGTGTAGCCGTTGCCGTTCCAGTCGTAGGTGATGCCGAGCTTCTTGCTGTCGCTGGCGTCCACGTCCACGACCTTGGCTTCTATCAGCACCTGCGGAAGAGGCGTGTCAATCTTGTCCAGAATCGAAAGCGCTCGCTTGACCAGCGCTGTCGGTCCTGCAAGCACGATGGTGCGCGCTCCGTCACCGCTGCTTGCGTTGCTGTCCTGCGCGGAGCCACCAGCCGCAGGTGGGGCTGATCCCATGTCGCTGGCGCCTGCGGGCGCTCCTGCGCCTCCGCCCATTCCGCCTGTCGTGCTGCCGGTGCTTCCGGAGCCGGGCGTCGTCAGGCCGGCCGGGGCCGCTCCCGGGGCGCTCTGGACGCCAGGGACGAGCTTGTCAAGCACCTTCAACAGGTCCTTGGCCTTGCTGTAGCGGATGCTGTAAACCTCGACAGTCGGGTCGTTGACAGACGGGTCTATCACGGCATCCATGCGGTTTATCATTCCGGCGGCTTCAGCAATCTGATTGGCCGGACCGGTCACGATCAGCGTTCTGCCGTTTCCATCCCCGGCGGGAATTGTCGAGGAGAGACTCGGGAACTGAGAGCTGACCAGCTTGAGCATTTCAGAGGAAGTCGCGTTGTTGAACGCGATAACCTGGGTTGTCGGCAGGTTTGAGCCGCCGGTTGAATCAAAGGCCGCCATGGATTTGTCAGAGGCGACGTAATAGGTGTTTCCCTCACGCAGCCAGCTATAGCCGGACAGCTTTGTGATGGAGTTCAGAGCGCTTTCGAAGTCCACGTTCTGCAGTGAGACAGTCACGTCTCCCTTGACGTCAGTCGCGGTCACAATGTTGGATCCAGACTGCATCGTCAAGGCTTTGAGTACGTCGTTGATGTCGGTGCCCACGAAGTTGAGACTGACCAGTTCTCTGGGTCTCGCTTCCGCCATTGCTGCGGAGTCGGCCGACGCCATTCGTGTCTTAGCAGAGGCGTACTGTCCGGCGCGAACAGGTCGCTGGGCAGCAGGCGCAGGTGACGCCGCATGCTCTGCGGCTGGCTCTGCGGCTGGCTCTGCGGCTTTGGCGACAGGCTGGCCAGTGGTGGACGGTTGTTCAGGAGCGTCCTTGACAACCACACTCTTTGCCTCACCCGTAGCGGGGTCTGTCGCTTTCAGTTCGGCGGACGGCGGCAGTACATCGCCAGGCTTGAGCTGAGAGGCGTCAATTTCCTCTTTGACACCGGCAACCTTCGTCTCAATGGCCACGGGCGTCTTGTGGGCGACTGCGGCGACCACAACCGGTCTGGCCGGCTCAGACAGGGCGAACTCATTGTCCTGAGAAATCTGAGCGGTCTGGACAGTTCCGGGCGCAAAGTGGACGGCGGGCGCTACGGAGAAAAGACGCGGCGCATCCAACGTCCCCATAGCCGGTTCGACAAGGGCCGTTATCTGTCGGTCGGACGGCCGCGCCAGCGCCATTTCGGTCACCGGAACAGGCTGAGGGATAATTTTGCCAGTCTGGAAGTTTGTCGCAGGCGCGACGCCCTGGGGGTCCACTACACCCATGGCGGTCTCGGACTGCGTCTGGGCAATGAACTCTTCAGGCACATGCGCGGCGACCATTTCGTCCGGCCGGCTGGCAGGTTTGTTCGTACCGGCAGCTACTGCCGCCTGCCGGGCCGCTTCGCTCTTCCACACTGTAAGAATGACGGAGTTGTTTCCGGTCGTGTCCAGATCGTAGGGCACCTTTTTGGTGACGCTGACGACGACACGGCTCATTGCCGGGCGGCTCTGGAAGAGTCCGGCGTCCACGTGAACGACGTTCTCATTCAGAATGCCCTGCCACACAGGTTTGGTCTTGTAGTCAGCCATAATGCCAAGGCTGATGACGCGGCCGTTGAGTCCGCGGTTGCACCATGCGCCGACTTTGCCGTCGGTAATGGCTCGAATCTCAACGCGATCCGGCTTGTCGAAGACCTGCATGCCTGTGATCTGCGTTCCCTTTTTGGTCTCAGCAGTCTGAGCTGAGACAGGCTGCGCAGGCGTCTCAACGCGAGAGATAGACGGCATCTGTGGCAGGCTGGCATTCAGGCTGCCCGGCTTGCCTTTCCACAGCACCCATCTCAGCTGTCCCGGTTCGGACTTTGAGAGGCTGTAGGCGATCTTTCTGCCTGTGGCCACGGAAACTCTTGAAAGCCCCGGGCCGTTGCCGCTGACGCGGATGTGGCGCACGGCGTCGTTTCGCAGTCCGGTGTCAACGGGGCGCGCGGCGTACTTCGCGCCAATGTTGAGCACAATCCACTTGCCAGCAGGTGACTGCTGAACGGATGTCCTGGCGCTGCCGCTGACGCTTGTGGTAACTTCCACGCGGTCAGACAGATCGCTGACCTTGACGCTGGTTACAGTCGCCGCGGCGGCCAATGTCACGGAGGCGGATAGAGCCGCTCCCATCAGACTCAACATAATTGCCAGCAGTTTTGCTCGCATAGTGATGCTCCCTGCAAATGCTCCTCTGGATTGAGACATATGATTTCCCCACCCGGCATGGCAGACGGGGACGCTCGCCCGTTTAGCGAGGCCGATCAGACGCCTTCGCATCTTGCGCTCCTCCTAATTTCAGAAAGACCCTCTGGTCTTTGTTTTTCAGGACCACCCCGCCGGGGGAGATCATGCTTACAACATAGCCATTGCCAACGCTCTGGCCCTGGCGGACGAAGTAACGGCTTCCGCCCTCGCCACGGATGATGGCGATATCTTCCTTGCCTCTGACCACGCCTGTCGCCGTATAAGGCGATTGCTGCTCAGACGGGGACATCCCACCGGAGACGCTGGAGCCAGACGGCCCCTGCACCTGCAGATCCGGGAGTCCCTTAAACTGATAGGGCGCCAGGGAACCTGGCTGTGGGAAGCGCAGTTTTGACCCATTTGCGGCCTTGGACGTCCGCGAGCGCTTCGCTGGTTCGGGCGGCGCGGAGGGTGGGGCCTTTATGAACCCGCCATGCGCTTCGCCGGGCATTGCTCCCTGCATTTGAGGAGCGAAAGGATCGCGCGGAGGGTTGCCCACAAAGTGGTACTGGGCGCCTTCGCCGTCGTCTGCCGGAGCCGCCATTGCCTGCTGGGGCTCAGAAGTCCCATCGGCGGTTTTTCCGGCGCCTGCTTCCTGCGTCTGCTGCGCCGGGGCCGCCGCCTGGCCGGAAGACAACGATTTCTTCACGGAATACAGCACGGCCAGCAGCAGCACCGCGGACAGCGCGATCAATACTGGAACCTGGTTTTTCTTCTCAGATGGCATTGTTCAGTAGCTCTCAATGTCAGACCGCACCCCTGAGGGGGCGGCCATCAATGTCAGTCCAAGCCCGTAGTCAGAGCTCGGTGGCTAAACCATGTTCGGTTGTTCACACGTCTGGCTGAAGGGCTATGCCGCTGCCAGCTGGTGTCTGGGCCGTCTTTTTGACATCCGGTTCCCCCTGCTGCGGATTCTTCGGAGCGTCCAGAACGAAGGCTGTCACGTTGATCTTGATGTCCAGCCGTCCCGTGGCGTCAATCCTGGAGCCTCCCCCGATAGGGCTCATTTCCACCGAGTTGACGGTCATAATCTTCGGAAATGTCGTCAGGCGGTAGAGAAAGCTCAGGGCGTTTGAGTAGCTGCCCTGAAAACTGATGTCGATGCGCTGCTCTTCGTAGGGAGGTTTGGCGGCCTTGGGTTTGGGCGTCTGCTCTTCTGCCTTGCTGTCGCTGTTGTTCTCGGCAGCGGGTTTGGACTGCTGCGGAGCTTCCACAGGCTGCACCACCGGGCGCACAGCCACCACCTTTAGATCAACAGAGCGTCCGAGCGCTTCGAGCTGTTTGAGTAGTGTGGGAACGTAGGCTCTGGTGGAGACAGACTTCTCCAGGTAGTGCAGCTCCTTCTGAGAGTTGAAGTAGCGTTCCTGGGCGAGGTCCACCTTTCCCGCGTTGGTTTCACACTCCTGAGCCTGCGCTTTGCGCTGTGTCAATTCGGCGTTAGCCGCGTTGATCCGGCTCATGCCAAAGAGCGCAACGCCGCACAGCGCCAGAAACGCAATGCCTGACGTGGCCGTCAGCAGCATCACAGAGTTGCGCGTGGGTTCAAGATTTAGTCTGGTTCGCATTTGCCTCTCCTTCCGCCGGGGCGTTGGCCTTCTGCGTGGCGGTATCCACAAAGATGGCCGGCAGATCCTTGATATTGGTGGCGACCTCAAACTCGACTGTCGGAGTTTCGCCAATCTTGCCTTCCTGCGTGTAGTGCAGCTCCACTTTGTCCAAAAGCGCGGAGTAGCGGTTCAGGCTGAGCATGGTTTCGCCGACCAGCTTTTGGCTGAGCGTGATCCCCTGCACATTCACTACGGCGTTAGGCGGGGGCGTGCCCGGCTGCTGGACCTGCTGGCCTGTTGCCGGAGAGATTCTCGTCAGCCAGGTGTTTTCAGGCAGACTGCGCGCAACCACCTGGAGGTAGGAGTACCACCTCAGCGTATGCTCGCGTGACTCCCCGTAGAGGTTGATCTTCGGCTGCAGGGCCGCCGTCTGTTTGTCGAACTCCTCCACCTTGTCTATTCTGGGTTGGAGCTTCTGGATTTGAGAATCCAGCGACGTTATCTCCCCTCTAATCCGGAACCACTGGGCGGAGAGCATGAAAAACAGCAGCCCGGTGGCGACGACAAGGGTACTTGTCAGAAGAAAGAGCCTGCGGATTAGCCGTTCGAGCCTGGCTTTCTCCTGTCTTTTCTGTGCTATCAGGTTAATGTTGGGCATAGTCTTAAGTTCCGCTTAGTCTGAGTCGCATAGCAGAGCGCGACCCGATGGCTTTGAGCCGGACTGTGGTCTGTCAGGCCGCCTTGTCGGTTGACTGACCGGGTACTGTCTCCTCTGGTGATCCTTCAGCAGAAGCGGCCGTCTGGTCGTCGGCGGCATGCTCGGCTGTTGCGCGCGTGACACGCTTGCGTTTCTTCGCAGGCGTTTCTTCCGAATCTGGCTGTGCGGCGGCTTCGGGCGCGCCGCTCGCTTTGAGCAGTTTGCTCTCCTCCCCGGGGGCAACCGGGTGAGAGTCGTGCAGCTTTTTCAGCGCCTGTGCCAGCGCGTCTTCGGCTTCGGGTTTGCGCTGCGCTGTTTGAGCCTCAGGAGCCGGCCTGACAGCGGCTTCACCTGGGACTGGCCCCTGAGCCGCCTGCGGCGCTGGCGTCACCGGAGCGCCTGGAGCACCGCTGTGCGGTGGGGCGGACGGCTGAGCCTGCGCATGCGCGGCTGGCTGAGGCTGAGAAGGTTGTGCAGTTGGCTGTGGCGCAGGGGGTCGCGGTGTCTGCGGCGCCTGATGTTGCGCCGGACCCGGCGCTGCGGGTGATGAAATTGACGTTTGAGCCGCCGGAGGCGGTTGAATGTTCGGCGCGGGCTGACGCGGACCGTGGTAGCCTTCGGGCTGAGCTGCCGTTTGCTCAGTCTGATCCGGGGCTTGGGCAGCCTGCGGTTGCGCGGAGTGCGCTCTTGAAGGCGGCGCGGCGTCTTTCAGCGCCAGACCCGCAGCGATTCCAAAAAGCGGCCCATCGCTTTTGGCGTCTTCTTCTGTCAGACTGCCGCGCTGAATGACGCCATCGCTCAGTAGGTTCAGAAGCCGCGCTCGCACGCCGAGCTTGGCCGAGATATAGTCCGCAAGTCCACTCATCCGCGAAGTCCCGCCAGTCAGCAGAAGCCGGCTGACCGTCTTTTGCTGCTGGTTATCCGGGAACTGAGACTGGAAGTAGTGGAGTGAGCGCCTGATCTCCCGGAGAAGCTCATCCAGCAGGGGCTGGATAGCGCGAGCGGCCTTTACGAGATTCTCATCCGGGGTTTCGGTGGATGCGGCAAGTTTCGGGCCGATATGCACGGCCTGCTTGAGCGCTTCCGCCTGCGCGTCCTCACAGTTGATAAGCGACTTGATGGCTTGGGTGAGGCTGTTTCCGGCAATCGGAATGTTGCGGGTAAGAGCGAAGCGCCCTTCAGAAACTATGTTGAGATCCGTGTGCCCTGCGCCCATATCCAGCAGGGCCACTGTATCCTGCGCGATGCTCGGGTCCTGCGAATGCTCAACAAGTGAACGGATCAGGGAGAAGGCCTCGACGTCCACAACAAGCGGCTCCAGCCCCACCCTTTCAATAACCGCGACACGGGACTCAATCAAATCCCGCGGAGCCGCCACGAGCATGACCTGCATCTGCCCGTCGGCGGTCTCGTGGTCGATAATTTCAAACTCTACAATGCTGTCTTCGACGTTGGCGGAGATGTACTTGGCCGCTTCAAAGCGGATAGACTTGCGCAGGACGGCTTCCGACATCTTTGGAAGCTGAACCTGTCGCACCAGTACCTGCGACCCGGAGACTGCCGCCAGAGCGCCGCTCGCGTGGATATCCGCCCCGCGCAGCGCGTCCTTGACAGCCGTGGCCACCGCGTCGATATCCGTCACCATACCGTCGTGACACGTGCCGGGAGGCGTCGGATGCACGACAGCTCGCGATACACGCCAGCTTCCGCCGGAGGCTTCGATCTGCATGATTTTGATCAGGACGCTCCCGATGTCTATGCTAATCGTCCGGTCTTTACCAAACAGGTGGGAAAGTGCCACTCGTAATCTCCTTCTGACGGCTGGACGGACAATTCCCCTACCGCACGGGGGTTGATTGTGTCCCTGTACAAATGAGCTTCCGAAGCGCCACCGTCAGAAGGCTCACAGCCGTCACTGTCTGTACCAGTCGCAGATGTCGAGTGCGCCTCGAACCGTGTATGGCAGGCTGTCCTGCCTGCTGGCGCAGCGACTCCGCAATAAGAGTATCGGCAGGCGCGGGAGATTCTGGAGAGTTGCGTTTGCAGAAAAGGGGCGAGGAAAGCGGATTAGCCGGCGGCTTGCTGGAGAAGTTTGCCTATCACCGCGCGCATCGCCTTGCCGCGGTGGCTGAGGCTGTTCTTGACCTCCTGCGGGACTTCGGCGAGCGTCTTGCCAAGTGAGGGAATGAAAAAGATCGGATCGTAGCCGAATCCTCCTGTGCCCGACGGCCGCTGGGTGATAACACCTTCGCAGGTTTCGAATGCTTCCAGTGTCTTGCCGTCCGGAAAGGCGATGCAGGCGGCGCAGGCAAAGCGCGCGGAGCGCTGATCTTCAGGAGTGCGCCCGAGCAGCCGCAAGAGCGCCTGATTGCGTTCTTCCGGTGTGCTGTGGTCGCCAATGAAACGGTTGGAGTGGATTCCCGGCGCTCCACCAAGCGCATCCACGCAGATGCCCGAGTCGTCTGCCAGACAGATTTCCCCGGTTTTCCGGGCAGCGGCGCAGGCTTTGAGGCGGGCATTCTCGGTGAAGGTCTGTCCAGTCTCCTCCGGCAGCTCTGTGTCCGGATACTTATCCAGACCCACAACGTCAACGGGAAAGCCGTGGAGAATGTTGCGGATTTCGTCAACCTTGTGCGGGTTTGACGTGGCGACGACCAGGCGCTTCACTGTCCGTTCAGCGCCGCTTTCTGAATCTGCATCAACTGACGTATTCCGCGCTCTCCCAGATCCAGCAGCTTGTTCAGGCGGTCCCGTCCGAACGGCGTGGCTTCGGCTGTGCCCTGAATTTCCACGAACTTGCCCTCGCCAGTCATGACCAGGTTCATATCCACCTGCGCCACGCTGTCTTCTTCGTAGCACAGATCCAGAAGCTCCGCCCCGGAGACAATGCCTACGCTTACAGCGGCCAGTGACGTGGAAACAGGTTTGCGGCTGATCAGCTTCTGTTTCGTCAGATAGTCGAAGGCATCCACCAGCGCGACGTACGCCCCGGTAATGGAAGCAGTGCGCGTTCCGCCGTCCGCCTGAATGACGTCACAGTCCAGCCAGATGGTGCGCTCGCCCATCGCGTCCAGATCAACTACAGAGCGCATTGACCGTCCCACAAGACGCTGAATCTCCAGCGTGCGCCCGCCCTGCTGCCCGCGTCCTGCCTCCCGCTGGTTGCGCTCCTTGCACGAGCGCGGGATCATTCCATATTCCGCCGTCACCCAGCCGCCGCCTGAGCCTTTGCGAAACAGCGGGACTTTCTCTTCAACGGAAGCGGTGCAGATGACGCGCGTGTCTCCCATCTCGATGAGGCAGGAGCCTTCGGCGTACTTGATGTAGTTGCGGGTTATTTTGCAGGGGCGAAGTTCGTCAACGCTGCGCCCGTCAATTCTTGGCATGGGTGTAAAAGGGTAGCCGGTTCAGCCTGAAGATGCACCCAGGCTGGAAAGTCCAGCGCTTGTCTTCAGAAGCTGCGCGCGGTGTGTGTGTTTGTCCGGTCCAGTTTATCGCCGTCCGACCGTCTGTCGCCGTCCGGCAATCCACTGCCGGGCAGCAATACCGTATAACTCAAAGCGCGGCGAGTTGGCTACCCCGCGCGGGGCTCAGCTTGAGGTCACCCGGCGCCCAGGGCACAATCTCCAGCTCCGGCAGCGCCTGGCCAAGGAAGCGCGATCCCACCGGCCGGAAAGTCTCCGAAGGGGCAGAGAGGACAAAGCGGCTCGGGGAGCGCTCGTCAATCTGGTCGCCAGTTTGCGCCAGAATCTCCCGCACAGCCTCTTCGGCCGGGTCAACAAAGGCCGTGTCAGGCGGGCAGAGCTCGCGCATACAGGGCACAAGAAACGGGTAGTGCGTACAGCCGAGCACGAACACTTTCGCTCCTGCGTCCAGGCCGGGCTGAAGGCACTCTTTTACTGCGTCTTCCACCCGGGGGCCGGTGAGTTGCCCACTCTCGATAAGCGGCACGAACTGTGGACAGCCAGTCTGAATCACCTGCACTGAAGGAGCCTCCGCCGCGATTGCCCGCAGATAGCCACCACTGGCGACCGTGCCAGCCGTAGCCAGAACCGCAATTTTGTGCTGAGACAGGCGCGCTGCCGCCCTTGCTCCGGCCTGAATGACGCCGATTACGGGAATGTCCGGATGAATCCGGCGAGCGTCATCGAGCGCAACGGCGCTGGACATGTTGCAGGCCATCAAAATAGCCCCGGCGCCCTCTGCCAAAAGGTAGTCTATGATGCCAAGCGCAAAGCCGCGCACTTGCTCGCCCGGGCGGTCCCCGTACGGCACATGCGCTGTGTCCGCGAAATAGATGATGCTGGCGTCTGGATTGACGCTGAACAGCGCGCGGACAACGGACAGGCCACCGAGTCCCGAATCAAAGACGCCAATCTTCACACCGCTCATTTGGGAATGACCACCATCGTCCTGTCTGGAATCTGGGGGATTGTGAGGTCTGCCGCGCCTCCCAGAGTCTCCATCTCTCCGCTGTCTGAGACTATCCTGACAGATTTTGTCCCCGGATAGCTTTCGGCCAGAGTCAGGACCAGCGCGTTCACCGCCGCCGCTTCTTCTGAGGTGCCGCCTGTAAAGTTGCGAATCTGGTCTGTGAGCACCAGCGTCAGATGTCCTTTGCCATCGTCCTTGACGCTGGAAACGTGCGTGCCCTCCGGGTAGAAGCGCTTGCCGCCAGCCTGCGCTTCCAGCACCTTGTTGACAGGCTCGTATTTGGGCGCGTCTTCCGGCAGTGTCACCTTTTCGGCGCTGACCTTCTGCTCTCCGTTAACGACTGAGGGGAGATAAATTACGCTCGTGCGCTCTACAGGGGCAGCAGGCGGCGCTGGTGGTTTGGGTCTGGGAGCGGCAGGGGCGCTTGGCGGAGGTTGCGGCGGCTGATGCGTGCATCCTGCCCCGAAGAGAGTTGAGAGCCCCAGACAGACTGCCGCGATAAACGGAATCTTCACTTTCAATAGTCGCTCACGCACTCAGAGATGTTACCTGTCTTTGTACGCTTGACCGGCTGAGGCGTAGTAGTTACCCAAACCCAGACCCGGTCGAAGGGGGCCTTTTGCCTGCACTGGCGCCCCCAGATACACAGAGATACCGTCAACGATCGCCCTGGCCACCTGTTTCTGGAAGTCTGCGTCACCCAGGCGCGAAGCGTCTCTGGCGTGGTTGACATAGCCCACTTCAACGAGGATAGCCGGAACGCTGGAGTTGCGCAGTACAAAGAGTCCGGTGCGGTACAATTTTGTGTCGGAACGGGCGCCGCGCGCAGGCATGTCCGTAGCGGCGGTAATCTTGTCGTGCACAATCTGCGCCAGCGCGCGCGAGTTGGGCTCCTGGTTGTGATAGTAAACCTCCGTTCCCGATGTGCTGTTGGCGCGGGTGTTGGAGTTGGAGTGAATGCTCACAAAAAGCGAAGCGTTGTTCGGCTTGATCTGGTCTGTGCGATATCCCAGTGACACAAAGACGTCGGAGTCGCGCGTCAGAACCGGATTGAGTCCTCTATTCCGGGCTTCCTCAGCCGTCGCCAGCCCGATCGCAAGATTGATGTCCTTCTCCCGGAGCGCGTTTCCGGTTGCCCCTGTGTCTTTACCCCCGTGTCCCGGGTCAATGATAACCGTCGTCCCGCGAAGACCCTGCTCGCTTCCGTCAGGTACGCTCATCTCCCACACCAGCTCATTGGGAGAGGAGCCAGCCTTGATGCGTGAAACCAGAAGACGCCTGGTCTCGGCGACAAGGCGTGATCTTGGAGGTGAGGAAGGGAAGGAGTCCAGGCGCATGCTCTGCAGCAGTTGTCCTGCCACGTTCCACTGGCGGTCTGCAGAGACCACAACAGCGGGACTGAAATCCAGCCAGAGCTGGCCTTCGCTCAGGCGTTGTCCGAGCTCCGGAGAAGCCGGGCGATCTGTCGAGATCACGACGCGCACGATGCCATCGGCGGTATCCAGACGCACGTCTTTGATGGTGAGAGGTCCGGTAGGCGCCGGGTCTGATGAGCCGCCCGTGGAAGCCGTCTTTGGCTCACTTAAGCCGCCCGGGGATCGGATGGTGACAGCGATAGATTCGGAGCGCTGGGGTGAAATCGCGCTGAAATCGAGGCGGCCGACGGTTTCCGCAGTAACGCGGGCGGTGGTGGCGCCCGCCTGCCCCACGCGCAGCGCCTTCACATTTGACGACTTGGAGCGAGTTTCGTTTGACCCCCCCACCAGAACAGTGTTAGGGAAGTCAATGTAGATGCGCTCCGGTGAGCTGAGGCGCTTGACTTCATACCGGACCGGAAGGCTTGTGGCGACTCTGATCTGTCCGCCTGCATAGCGCACATCCGTAATGCGCGCCAGAAGCGAGAGGCTGTTGGAGCCGCGCACTGCAGAAGCGTTGAGGGCTTCCGCCAGACCGTACATCGAGACATAGTCCTGCCCGTCCACGGCCTTGCGCGCTACCTTCTTTGAGCCCGGTGTGACCGCAAAGCTGTTTGCGTCAGCTTTCAAGGTGATTGACAGAGCTCTGGCGGCGTCATCCGCCGGCGCCCACGCATCCGAGCCTTCGAAAAAAGCGGGTGGGTTGCAGGCCATCGGAGCGCCGGCAACCGTGATGGCGCAGGCCTGTCTGCCTGAGTGCCCGGTTTTGGCGGCTTGTCCAGGGGCTGCAGCATGGGCGCCGGCGCCCGAAAGCAGTAACAGCGCAGCCGCAACAGCAGGTTTGCAAATCTTCAAGTTATCTCCTCTTCGCGTGCTGGATGAGTGGCAAACGATGAGCTACTGGCTCACTCATATCACCTTGAGAGAGATCCGGAAGCTACTCTGGAGCTCGACACCGCTCCAGGTAACGCGCGTCCGGGCCTGGCTCGTCATGATGTCCCTTAGAGCATCTGGCCGGGCGCATCTCTTTGGGCGGAGGACGCACCGGGACCTGTCTGTGGAAATCTCCAGGACCTTTCGGCCTGACGCCAGGCTAAAGTTGTCCTAAACAATACACCGACTCTGGCACTATTTGCAAGTCTTTACCAGCCATTTTTGACGAGATAACCCGCTTCAATAGTAACGCGCAAAAGGCAAATCTCCCTGAAACTGCGCCGTTTGCCCGCTTCTGCGGCGTCGCTTGCGCGTCTTTCCCCTGCTGCACGGCAGGAAACAGCAGGAGCATCTGAGAACACGCCAGCAACACACACCATGTCATGTATTGTTGGATACACCTATGAAAAACTCCGTTGACCTCATTCCACATCCCACCAGCGTCACTTCTGGCTCTGGACGCCTGAACCTGACCCGGCCGGTGCGCGTCTTTGCGTCCGAGTCTGAGGCGGTGCGCCCTGCGCTGGCGGCGGTGGAGCGCTGGCTGGGAGGGACGCGGGAGGCAGACCCGGACAGCGCGCAGATTGCGCTGGAGCTTGCGCCCGGTGAGATGGCGGCGGAGGCCTACACTCTGGAGGTTGGTGACAGAGTAGTTATTCGCGCTTCTGATGAGGCAGGGCTGTTTTACGGCGTTCAGACTATGCGGCAGTTGGCTGAGGTTCAGGCCAATGGCTGGGTGGCGCCCCGGGGCCGCATAGAGGACAGTCCGGCAGGGGGATACAGAGGGTTCATGCTGGACGTGGGGCGCAACTTCATGTCTGTGGAGTTTCTCAAACGCCAGATTGACATTGCCGCCTCTTACAAGCTCAATGTCTTTCACTTTCACCTGACAGAGTTTCCGGGCTGGCGCTTTGAGACAAAGGCCTTTCCAGACCTCAAATCCGAGCAGTATTACTCACAGGAAGAGATGCGGGAGATTGTGGAGTATGCCGCCGAGCGGTGTATGACTGTCGTTCCTGAAATTGAGATGCCCGGACATTCGACAGCGTTTCTGAAGATGATGCCGCACCTGAAATGCACAAACAACACCATGTGCATGGGGAGCGAGGAGACCTACGCGACCCTGGAGACAATTCTCACTGAGGTGGCCGGCATCTTTCCCGGTCCCTACATCCACATCGGAACGGATGAATGCCGCGGTGGGGTGGGCTGTGCCAGGTGTGCTGCCACATGGGAGGCACTGCAGGGCTACGCCCATCATCCGCCCTCTCTGATGGCCTATTTCATTGGCCGGATAAATGAGGTGGTCAAAGGTCTCGGCCGCACAACCATGGTCTGGAACGATCAGCTTGACGAAGGGCTTCCGGAGGACGTTACTGTTTTTGCGTGGCGGCACGACTCAAACGCTAATTCGATTGCTCAGCGGGGCTGGAAGACAGTCAACTGCCACTGCCCCGAGTTGTACTTTGACTACGGCAGCCCGGCGCAGTACATCCCGATCATCTACAACTGGTCACCGGACAACGGCCAGTCTGCGGGCGCTTCGAACATCCTGGGTGGGGAAGCGGAGGCCTGGCACGACCCGCCCGTGGACTTCGAAGAGCAGATAGTTGAAGATCTCGGGTTCTATCCTCGACTGTTGACAGTCGCGGAGCGTGTCTGGGCGGGCGCTGCGGGATCGCCGCCATTTGAAGAGTTTCACGAGCGCCTGCTGGAGCACAAAGCCCGGTTTTTCAGCAGTCTCGCCTTTCCCTATCCCGAAGCGCCTGAAGAGCCCTGGCAGAAACGCTACGAAGGCAAGTGGCCGCCCCCGCCTGAAGCGGGTCTGACGATGGAGTAGCGTCCGAACTCCACTTTTCCACCAGCAGCCTCACTGCTTTGCGCAGTCCAGCCTCCTGACCTCACGTGGGACGGGATTGGAGACGCCTGTCTCATTTGTGGCAAAAGTCTATGGTAAGCCCGCGTGTTTTGCCGCGTTGTGCCCCTCTTGTCAATCTCTCGCTCTGTGCGCCTGCGCAAGCTCCGCGAAAATCAGGCGACAGGTAAACGGGCCGGTTAGCGCAGACCGGCTGGACGTGCGTCGAAGGTGTCAATGCATTGGCTGGAAAACTGAAAGTCCTGGTAGTGTCCACCGAAGCCGCTCCGCTGGCGAAGGTTAGCAGCGCTGCTGAGGTGGCGGGAAGCCTGCCCAAAGCGCTGCGAGCTTTCGGAGTGGACGCCCGCATTATGATGCCGGGCTACAGAGTGATTCTCAAGAGCGCTGAGGCTTATTCGCAGGGCGAGGTTCTTCCTGTTGCGGGCGCAGGCGGCATAGACCACCCGGCGGAGATATGGATTGCGACTGCCAGTGGCGTGCCGGTCTATCTGGTGGCTAATGAGGACTGCTTCGGGTGTGCCACAGACTCCAGAAGAATCTACCAGAGCGGCCCAGAAGCCTGGATCTTTTTCTGCCGCGCGGTGTTGGAGTGGCTTCAGAAAAACGCGGAGGGTTGGGTTCCGGACGTCATCCACATCAATGACTGGCACACGTCTCTGTGCGCAGTCTATCTGGCGACCTATCCGGAGAGCTACCGCAAGCTGGCAAAAACGGCGGTTGTGTGCACTATTCACAACCTGGCTTATCAGGGTGAGTTTGACGACGGCGTTATTCCCTATGCCAACCTGCCCTGGGACGTTTATCACTACGACAGGCTGGAGTGCTTTGGCCGCGCCAACTTTCTGAAGGGCGGCATTGTCTATTCGGATCTGGTGAATACGGTCAGCCGCACGTACGCTCAGGAGATTCAGACTCCGGAGTACGGCTGCCGGCTGGACAGGCTGTTGCGCTATAAGGACGCCAACCACCGCCTGTGGGGAATTGTCAGTGGCATCGACTACAAGGACTACAACCCGCAGACCGATGCGCTCATAGCGAGAACCTTCTCCTCTGGCGATCTTCAGGCGCGTTCAAAGAACAAGGCGAAGCTGCAGCGCTTGTGCGGTCTGAAAGTGTCCAAAGCGACGCCCATTTTCGGCTTTACCGGAGGCGCCATTCCTCAGAAAGGCATTGACCTCATGGAGAAGATTCTCCCAAAGATGCTGGAAGTGGGCGCACAGTTTGTCTTTCTCGGGACGGGTGAGCCCGCTTATGAGAAGTCGCTCACGCGCTTTGCAGTTGAAAATCCGGAGCAGGTCTTTGTAAAGGTGGGTTTTGACGCCGAGTTTGCCCGGCAGATTTACGCCGGTGTGGACTTCTTTCTGATGCCCAGCCGCCTTGAACCGTGCGGACAGGAGCAGATGATCGCGCTGCGCTACGGCTCTGTTCCGATCGCGCGCTCGACCGGCGGGCTGGCTGATACGGTCAGTGAGTGGATCGGCGAGGCGGGCTGCGGGTTCGTCTTTGGTGACTACACTGCCTTCGCCTTCTGGGCTGCTGTGGAACGCGCTCTGGCTGTGTTCAAAGACAAGGCGCAATGGGAAAAACTGGTGAGGGGCGCAATGGAGCAGGACTGGTCGTGGTCCCGCTCCAGCAAAGCCTACATCCGCTTCTACAAGGAGGCGATTCGCGTCCACGCGGGAGAGCCCGCGCGCTCCCCAGCATGAAGGCAGAAGTATTTCTGAAAGAGACTGTGGCAGCCGGCTCAGACGAGCCGGCTGCGTTTCCAATTGAGGAGTCTTACTTCTTCGCGGGTTTGACCGGTTTGGTGATGGCCCGAAACGCATCCATCGGCGGCGCTTCGGTAAGTCTCTTACAGAGCCCATCCAGATAGGCGACCGCAACTGTGCCGTCAGCTCCCCATGAAAGCGCCTCCGGCCCCACCGGCACGCCCGGATTACCTTCGAAGAAGACGATCAGCTCTGAAGGATTTGCTTCTATCTGCTTGAGCTTCAGCCCGGCCACCTTGTAGTTGTAAACGTATGGCTGGCCGGTCGTCGGGCTCTTGAAAACGTCCTTGTTCTGAACATAGGGCTCCAGCGCCTTCATCCAGGTTTTCGAAGGGGGAGTCAGACCGTCGTGGTCATCTGTGTACATCCGCACGGCGACTGCCAACTGTTTCAGATTGGAAAGGCTGACAGAGTCCTGCGCAGCCTCCCTGGCTCGCGCAAAGACAGGGAACAGGATAGCCGCCGTAATCGCCGGCGCAGCCGTAACATACGCTGAAAACAGCGGTGACTGAGGGGCGATGGTGGTCTTTACTCCAAGCTTCAGCGTCGCTCCGCTCTCTGTGGTTCCCACCGACAGCCCGATGCCTTCCGTTCCTTTCAGCGTGTCCAGAAGCGGTCGCAGAACTGCAAAGTCCCGTCCGACGAGGCCTTCGTACATGTAGCCGATGGCGCTGATGGCATCGAGTCCGATCCACGCGTCTGCAATCTGAGGCCCACCGACCAGCGTGTTCACTTCCGAGAAGGCCGCCCGGCTGGCCAGAGAGTTTTCCGGAGTGACGGCCTCGGCTTTCTGCATACTGCGCAGGTCGCTGGCATAGATAACCTTCGAGCCTGTCTGTGCGATGTAGCCTGCGCCTTTTGCTTCCTTGTGGGTCAGCTTTGCCCGGCTCCCCTGCCGCGTCACAGTGAACTTACGCGCGCGTAAGGCGTCCTGAAGCGCGCCCAGGATTCGAGCCGCCTGCTGCTCGCTGGAAGCCTGCGCAACGACCACCAGACTGGGCTGAGGGACAATGGCCATCAGCGCGGCCCCTACGGGAACATTGCCTGCAGAGGCCGCCAGGAGCGCTGCGGGAACAAAGGGGTCGTTTGCGCCGCTCGACAGCGCGCTTGTTATGCCATCGGCGGGCAGGGTGTCCGCAGAGGCCAGTGCTACGCAGGCCAGCGCCTCGCGCGGCATGGCTTTGGCGATGTCAGCTTTGGCGGCGCCAGCCGGGACAAAGGACGAGAGCATCATCATGAGCATGGGCGGCAGATCGCCGTTGACGCTCAGCACAACGCCATGTTCGTTCAGCGCAACCCCGCCGTCCGCCTTGAGTTGTGATGCGGCCATCGCCAGAAGACCCGCCGTGCCCTCGTCTTCACTTCCTTCAGCTTTGTCTGGCATCATTTTGCCTGCGATAGGCTCCAGATTCACAGCAAAAGCCAGCAGATCGTCCTGGTGCTTATCGAGCGCAGCGTTGAGTGAATGAACTTTACCGGAGTCAGATGTCAGGGCAGCCTGGATGCGAGAGGCGCTGTCGGCAAACAGAACAAAACCGTCACCGATAGCGTAGGCTGGCTCAATCTTCTGATCCGGGATCTTCCAGGTGGTGACTCTTGCGCCGGCTACCTCGCGCACGACCGGGTCGGAGTCTCTCAAGACAGAGCCTATCAACTCGGACATGGCGGTTTCAGCGGCGGCTCTGTCTCTGGAGGCAAGCGCCACAACAAACGCCGGGTCCTTTCCGGAGACCGGGTCAACGCCTATCACCACGCGCTCGGCCCACCAGGGCAACAGGCCCTCCTGAGCGCCCAGGTTTATGCCAAGTGCGCGCAGCAGCCTGGAAACCCCTGTCGCAAACGACTGGTTGAGCTGCTTGATGTCCTGATAGTCAGCTTTCTCCGCGACGCTTTTCAGATAGGCGCCGCTGGCGGTATTTGCGCTGGCGTCAACGCGGACGACCACCGGCCAGTCAGGTGGGACGAACCTCATCAGGTCGTCAGCGGCACGCGCCGTACCCACGGCGAGTATCCACACCGCCGCAACAACAAGTAGAAGGCTTATTTTTTTCATGGGCTTGTTTTCTTTTTGCGTCTTATCGCTGCTAGGGTCCGGCGCGGCATCGCGCGCCGGAATGGGCCAGGATATTCCCCGCGCGCAACAGCTCACACAAACAGCCGTCCGCTACGCCGGGAATAACCCGTAATTACATCTCAATGTCAGAAATCCTCTTCGCTTGCCTTAGTTAGCGGTAGAGTGGTCCAAAGTTGGCGCAGGCGCGAAAATCCGCGCCTGCAATATCCGATGTGCCAAAGCGGCTCCAGACAGCCGGACGGAAGACCTTCTCCTCCTCCACGTTGTGCATATCAACGGGGATGCGCAGCATGGACGCAAGCGTAATGAGGTCCGCGCCGATGTGCCCGAAGCTGATAGCGCCGTGGTTGGCGCCCCAGTTGTTCATCACCGTATATACGTCCGTAAAAGCACCGGCGCCCGTGAGCCTGGGCGCGAACCAGGTGGTGGGCCAGGTCGGGTCTGTGCGATCCATCAGCTTGCGTCCAACTTCCTCCGGCAGGTCCACCGTGTAGCCTTCGGCAATCTGCAAAGTCGCTCCCAGTCCGCTGACCAGATTCAGACGGGCCATCGTCACCGGCATGCCGCCCCGTGTGAGAAACTCTGACGAATAACCGCCGCCCCGGAAATAGCCCAGATTTGCCGGGCACCAGCGCGTGTTCTCAACGCAGGCGGCGGCTTCCTCGGGCGTTATGTCCTGAAACCTCTTCAGCACGGGCTTTCCGTCTTCACACTGCTGTCCTGTCCAGTCCAGCGCGGAAGCTCCAGAGTTGATCAGGTGCAGCACCCCCTCGGCGGCCGGCACGACCAGAGAGTATCCCGTCACCCGCTTCACCGCATCAGCGCTCCAGAAAGTGCGAACGTCTGAGAACATCTGCGCTGTGCCCGTGAGCAGGTGTCCCAGGAGCATGGTCGCGCCGTTCAGGCTGTCGTTTTCCGTGGCCATAATGTAGGGCTGGCGGATTCCATTCCAATCGAAGGACGAACAGAGGATCGCCTCCAGAAAATCGCCATTCGGGAAGGTGTCCGTCCATTGGCGCTGTCCCTGAAAGCCTGCCGCCAGGGCATTGTGGCCCTCCGACTCTTCCGGATAGCCCATCTCGGCCAGACGCGGGTTGCCGTTCATCAGGTCGCGGGCAATCAAAGCCATCTTGACGCTGAACTCCCACGCCTCGTCTTTCTGCTGAGGTGACAGTTGCCTGTCCGGACTGTTCGGGTCCTGTCCTTCCTTTGCGTTGGCCTTCACCCACTCAAGCGCAATCTCGAACTCCTGCCTGTCGTAGATCTGATCCCGTATGCGCCGATACACTTCGGTCATATCAATGGATTCCACGCGCATTCCCAGAGACTGCTCGAAGAAGGGATTGTTGACGATGGAGCCTGCGATGCCCATAGACGTACCGCCGATGGCCAGGTACGATGCGCCCCGCATTGTCGCCACCGCAATGCCCGCCTGAGCAAAACGAATCAGCTTTTCCTGCACGTCTGCGGGAATGGATGTGTCGCCCATGTCCTGCACGTCGTGTCCGTAGATACCGAAGGCTGGCAGCCCTTTTTGAGCGTGCCCGGAGAGAACCGCCGCCAGATACACCGCACCGGGGCGCTCCGTGCCGTTAAAGCCCCAGACCGCCTTGGGGATGAGCGGGTCCATGTCCATCGTCTCCGCGCCGTAGCACCAGCAGGGCGTCACGGTGAGAGAGACACCAACCCCCGCTCGCGCAAACTTCTCGGCGCATCTGGCCGCCTCGGAAACGCCTCCGATGCACGTATCAGCGATGACGCACTCCACCGCCTGTCCGCACGCATGCCGGACATTCTTCGTCAGGAACTCAGCAGTTGCGCGCGCCATTCCCATCACCTGATCTTCCAGAGACTCGCGCACGCCTCCGTAGCGGCCGTCTATGGCCGGCCGGATGCCGATTTTCGGCAAAGATGCGCGCAGTCTGTTCACTGGCGCCTGATGTTTCGTCCAACTGTGGGCCATAATCGCTCTCCTGTTCACGCGGTGTCGCTAGTTATGCCTTCTCCGGCGCAAAATCAACTTCCTGCCGCGAGACCGCCCGCGTCAGGCGGCTTGTGGAGGGGTGCTATGGAAATTCTTCAGCGCGCCGGACCGGCCGCCGATAATCATGTCATGGACCTCGACATCGGCCATCTTTATGTGTCTCTTCTGATTTCTCTGGTGGGCTACGGCTACTTTATGTACGGCAAGAAACAGGCGCGCACGCCGTTTCTGTTAGCGGGGGCGGCGTTGATGTCTTTCGGCTACTTTGTACCGTCCATAGCACTGAGCGCGCTGGTGGCTGCGGTTTTGGCCGGCGCGCCGTTCTTCTTTAGCTGAGGAGCTGCCGCCGCCGGATTAGCTCGCTGCTCGCGCACTCTGTTCACATAGTCGTAGTGGCGCAGCATCTCGGGGACTGTCACAAAGCGGTAGCCTTTGCGGCTAAGCGCCTCCAGGATAGCCGGCAACGCCTGGGCTGTGCGTTTGTGACCCGGGCCGTCGTGCATCACCACCACATCTCCGCGCTTGCGTCCGTTGACGACGATCTGGCTGATGCGCTGAGAGTTGATTCTGGTCACATCCAGAGACGGCAAAGACCAGAGCACCACTGTGTAGCTTTTCTTCAGCGCCTCACTGGCAAGCTCATCGCTGCGCAGTCCGTAGGGTGGACGAAACAGCAGGGTAGAGCGCCCGACGGCGCGCCTGATGCATGCGTCCGTACTGTCAATCTCCAGCGCAGCCTGCTCCGGTGAAACGGTCTTCGGGTGCGAAAAGCTGTGGTTGCCTATGGCATGTCCATCGCGGACAATGTCTTTCAAGAGATCTGGATAGCGCTCGGCCTGGCGTCCCAGCACGAAGAAGGTGGCCTTAGCGCCATAGTCTCGCAGTTGCTTCAGGATCTGCGGCGTCACTTTTGGGTCGGGACCGTCGTCGAAGGTGAGCGCGATCAGCTTTGGGCGGAAGGCTCTGGGCTGCAGCGGCATCACCCTGTTCCGGTAGCGGTGCGGGATTGTCCAGTCATCTATGCCTGGCGTCTTTTTGGCGCCAGATTTCCGGGTGACAGAAGACGCAACGCCAGCCGCCTGAGAAGTGACTTTGCTCTCTGGGGGAGCGGAGGTGAGACGCGCGGTGCGGGCCATTCCAGCCGCGAAAAGGCCGCCGATGGCAACCAGAGCGATTATTCTCGGCCGGCTTCTGGAGCGGCGGGTGGATTGTGAGACTCTTTTGTTCATCCCAGGTGCAAAGGCTCTATTATACATAAGCCGTCTGCTCAAATGGGACAACAGCGGGCATCTCGCGAAGGATTTTTTACAACTTGCGTTGCCAGCGAGCGTCACAGCGTGGCAAAGCGGGAAAACGCAGGGTTTGCGGGCGGACAAGCGCTCCAGCCGGATGAGGATTAGCCGGGCTTCCCGCGCTTTCGAGGGAATCAGCATGGGCCCAGCCGGATTCGAACCAGCGACCAAGCGGTTATGAGCCGCCCGCTCTAACCACTGAGCTATGGGCCCGCTGCGCCGCATTTTACCACCGATTGCGCGGCACGCGCTAGAAGCGGCGCGCCAGGGGGCTGGCCGTCAACTCCACTCGTGACCCTGCGAAGTATCTCCCTTGTCGCGTGGCACGCCGCAGGAACACTGGGACTTTCAGAGGTGTCTGTATGGCTTGGCGGGCGCAGCGCGCGCGTTCGTGCTGTTATAATAGCTGCGGCGCCATGACAGACTCCCCCAAAGCTAATCAGGTTCTTCTGGACGTTGCTCCCACTGAGCGTCTGACGCCCATGCAGCGCCAGTACAAAGCCGTCAAAGAGCAGTATCCGGACGTGCTGGTGATGTTCCGGATGGGCGACTTCTACGAGATGTTCGGCGAAGACGCCACCCGCGCCGCGCCCGTGCTGGAAGTGGTGCTTACCAGCCGCGACAGCGACAAGACGCCGATGTGCGGTGTGCCTTATCACTCTGTGGACCGCTATATCGCCAAGCTGCTGGCCGCGGGAATGCGCGTTGCGGTGTGCGATCAGGTGGAGGACCCTAAAAAAGCCAAGGGTTTGGTACGCCGCGAGGTCACGCGCGTGGTTTCGGCGGGCACGGTGCTGGAAGACAGCTTTCTCCCACAGACCTCCAACAATTTTCTGACGGCGCTGGCTTCCGGAGCTTCGCGGACCGGCCTGGCGGTGGCAGACATCTCCACGGGTGAGTTTCTGGTGACGGAGTTCACGGGCGAGGGGCATCTGCGCCTGGCTGTGCAGGAGATTGAGAGGCTGCGCCCGGCGGAGTGCGTCGTCAAAGACACGGAGGAGGACCTTCGCGATCCGATTCAAAGCGCCGGTTGCGCGCTTGTCACGGCGTTCCGGCGCGAGGGCGTCTTCACATCCAGCGCGCGTCAGAGCCTGCTGGAGCACTTTCAGGTATCCAGTCTGCGGGGATATGGCTGTGAGGAGATGGAGTCCGCCCAAGAGGCCGCCGCTCTGCTGCTGGGCTATCTGGAACGGACTAACCGCGCCGCCCTGTCACACTTGCGCTCGTTGTCGGCGTACTCCACCAGCGCCTTCATGCAGTTGGACGCACCCACCCGGCGCAATCTTGAACTGACAGTCTCTCAAAGCGGCGATCCGTCCACAAGCCTCCTCCGGGTGCTGGACAGAACGCGCACTCCGATGGGCGCGCGGCTGCTGAGGCGGTGGCTGGATCAACCTCTGATTGACATGGCGGCCATTCGCGAGCGTCAGGACGCTGTGGCGGCGCTGGTGGGGGACATTCTGCTCAGAGGCGATGCGCGGGAGCATCTGGAGGGTGTGCAGGATATTGAGCGCATCGCCAGCCGTGTGGCCTCGGGCGCGGCGGGACCGCGGGATCTTCTGGCGCTGGCGCGCTCCCTGGACAGAAGCGCTCCGCTGGTTGCTCTGCTGGGACCTTCTGAGAATGAAAGGCTGTCCGCTCTCGGTCTTTCGTGCGGTGCGCCGGAGGGTGTGTGCGAGGTTATCCGCGCGGCGATAAGTCCGGAAACGCCGCTGCATCTGCGGGACGGAGGAGTCATCAACAGCGGCTACAGCTCGGAGCTGGATGAGCTGCGGGATACTTCGCGCGGCGGCAAGGAGTGGATTACGCTGATTGAGCAGCGCGAACGTGAGCGCACAGGCTTTAGGAGCCTCAAGGTGGGCTATAACTCGGTCTTTGGCTACTACATCGAGGTCTCAAAGGCGCACTCAGAGCATATCCCTGAAGACTACATCCGCAAGCAGACTACCACAAACGCCGAGCGCTACATCACTCCGGAGCTCAAGGAGCACGAATCACGCGTGCTGGGGGCACAGGAAAAGGCCGTCTCGCTGGAGCAGGATATCTTCTCGCAGGTGCGCTCAGAGGTGGCCAAGCGCGCGCAGGAGCTGCTTGTAGTGGCCCGGGCGGTGGCCGAAATTGACGCGCTGCAGTCTCTGGCGGAGGTGGCTCATACCAGCCGCTGGACACCTCCGGAGCTAAGCGATTCAGACGAGATACTGATTCAGGCCGGCCGCCATCCGGTTGTTGAGTGCGCCCTTGGCCCGTCTGTTTTTATCCCGAACGATACGACACTGGATACGCGGGACAACTGCCTGCTGATTATCACGGGCCCGAATATGGCCGGTAAGAGCACCTATCTCCGGCAGGTGGCGTTGATTGTGTTGCTCGCGCAGATCGGCAGCTTTGTGCCTGCGGACCGGGCGCGTGTCAGCGTCGTGGACCGCATTTTCACCCGCATAGGCGCGCGCGATGATCTCGCCAGCGCTCAAAGCACCTTTATGGTGGAGATGAATGAGACCGCCAACATCCTCAACAACGCCACCGAGCGCAGCCTGATCCTGCTGGACGAAATCGGGCGGGGCACCAGCACTTACGATGGGCTCTCCATTGCGTGGGCTGTGGCGGAGCACATTCTGCAGCTTCGCGCCCGCACACTTTTTGCCACACACTATCATCACCTCAATGATCTGGCTTCGCAGAAAGACGGCGTGCGCAACTACCGCGTCGCTGTCAAAGAAGAGCCAGACCGCATCATCTGGCTGCACAAGATAATGCCGGGAGGCACAGACCGCAGCTACGGGGTGCAGGTGGCCCGGCTGGCCGGACTGCCTGAGGAGGTTATCCTCCGCGCTGAGGAGATTCTCAAAGACCTCGAGAGCGCGCCTAACTCTGACGTTCACGCCGCCCCCAGTGAAACGGCCCTCAAGCGCCAGCAGCTTACGCTCTTTGAAGCCGCCGTCCCGCCAGTTGTTGAGAAGCTGCGCAAGCTGGATATCCAGACAATGTCCCCCGTAGAAGCCCTTACCGCCCTCTGGCAACTTCAGAAAGAGGCGGAGGAAGGGTGAGAGGCTGGACGCCAGGGCTCAGGGATGGCGTTTGTCGATACAGGTGCGCTCTGCCCAAAGCTCCACAAAGCATCCGGACAATCCCCTTGACAGGCGGCTCTGGCAGTCGTAGACTAGCCGAAATCGCCGCTCGCCACTGAGCGTTTCTCGGCCTTGATGCGGATGTGCGAACGCTGGCGAGGAGGTTCGGCCCTTCTAGGGGTTGAGGTTCCACGGGACAGGAGAATACGCGTGCTTGCCAGTCATACCAATCGAGCCGTGAGCTACCCGCGTCAGCTACGATTTCGGGATTTCCGGGTTGGAGCCCCGCTTTATCCGGGTTCTGCCAGTCTCAACGTCCAACCCTCAAATCCCGAAATACCTAAATCCCCTTGACAGGCGGCTTTCGCAGTCGTAGACTAGCCGAAATCGCCGCTCGCCACTGAGCGTTTCTCGGCCTTGATGCGGATGTGCGAACGCTGGCGAGGAGGTTCGGCCCTTCTAGGGGTTGAGGTTCCACGGGACAGGAGAA
>JADLDK010000015.1 GCA_020846715.1 Armatimonadota bacterium
AACGCTGTCACTCACGCCTGTAAGGGGCAGGCGGTAGTGTCTTCAGACGGAGGCGGCACAATTCAGGTGCGAATCTGTGACTGCGGCAAGGGAATTGCGCGCGAGTGCCTTCACCGGGCTACTCTTCAGCGCGGTTTCACGACGACTGGCACAATGGGACACGGGTTCTGGATTATGTTCAAGACCGCTGATCGCATCTGGATGTGTACAGGACCACAGGGCACAACAGTAGTGATGGAGCAGGACCGTGTCGCTCCGCTGGCGCCCTGGCTGCAGGAGCTCTAGAACCCGATACTCACGCCGCCGTCCACCGGCAGTGCGACACCCGTTAGAAAGCGGGCTGCCGGAGAGCTCAGATACACCGCAGCATACGCGACATCTTTTGCGTCACCCATTTTCCCCAGTGGGGTGCGGCTCAGAATCTTCTCCCGCCGCTTTGGATCGCCGTTCAGAGCTCCGCGGCTCATGTCCGTCTCAATCCATCCCGGACAGATCGCATTCACGCGCACACCTTCTGGCGACATCTCCGTTGCAAGCGCGCGTGTCAGGCCGAGCAGAGCGCCTTTTGCGGCAGTGTAGGCCGAAACTTGCGGAATCCCGAACAGCGCCGCCATCGACAAAATCATGAGAATTGAGCCCTCACCACGCTCCATCATTCTGCGTCCGCACTCACGGCTGATCGCAAACGCGCCGTTGAGATGTGTCTGGAGCACCTGCGCGAACTCCGCGTCTGAAGTGTCCACAGCCTTCTTTTTGATATGAATACCAGCGTTGTTGACCAGAATGCTGAGCGGCCCGTGCTGGCGTTCGATGTCTTCGATAAGCGGCCCGGTTGTGTCCAGTTGCGTGATATCGTGCCGCACGAAAAACGCGGAATCTCCTATCTCAGCGCAGGCCTGTTTCAGCACGTCCTCCCGGCGGCCTGTTATCACAACGCGCGCGCCGGCTTCTGCCATGGCGCGCGACATGGCCAGGCCAAGCCCCGAGCCTCCTCCAGTAATGAGCGCAAGCTGACCGTCCAGCCTGAAAAGATCACTCGACAACTGTTCCCCCTTCAATCACTGCGAGAGCGGCTTTGATGTAGCCAAGAGCATAAGCCATCCCCGCATGCCACGGCGCATCGCAGGTCATCTGCGGCGTGTGGTCTGGAATAATGACTCCCTCGTAGGAGTTGTTGTGCAGAATCCGCAGGGCGCGGATCATGTCAACGTCTCCTTCGTCAATAAAAACCTCATGATAATTCGGGACTTTGCCCCGGATATTGCGCAGATGCACGTAAAAGATGCGCCCGCTTGCGCTGTAGCGATCGATGACGTCGTAAATGTCCCCGTCCGCCATCTCCGCCAGAGTGCCAATACAAAACTCCATTCCACTGTTGGCGCTCGGTTTGAGGTCTAACAGGCGCTGATACATCTGCGGTTGATAGACCAGCCGAGGGAGCCCGCGCAGTGTGGGCATGGGCGGGTCATCAGGATGCAGCGCCAGCCGGACTCCCGATTCTTCCGCAACCGGCACTACCGCGTCCAGAAAGTCTTTCAGTCGCCCCCAGAGCTCGTCATGCGAGATAGCGCGGACGTGTCCTTTTCGACCCTGCGGATCGAAAACTTCGCTGTCATAGACCATGTTCCAGATCATCCCACTCGGAACAGGCGTCTGTTGTGGTCCTTCATCTCCGAGAAATCCCACTGAGAGGGCCTCACCGCGCGCATAGGGTCCTTCGACGTGCCCCCACACGCCAGCCAGACTGAAGTTGTAGCCCATAATCCCGATTCCGGCGCGCCCGATGTTTCGTATCAGCGTCTTGACGTTCTCCAACTGCTGCGCTTTGCGCGGTCCATCCAGCAGAACGTCATACCAATGGGCGGGGTCAAAGTTTTCGAGGGCTGCAAGCTCCAGCCCCTCTTCGTTCACAGCTTTGCGAAGATCCCGCAGCTCTTCGAAGCTCCACAGACGCTCTGGATCGCCGGCCTCACCCCAGCCAGCGTCGAAAGACTGCGCTGTGGGAATACGCGGCGTCTTAAAATAGTCGGTCATGTGCGCTACTATGTCCGTGGCGCCCGCCTGCTTTGCAAAGCGGAAGTTGTCTGCCGTCAGCATGTGACGGTACAGCCCGAGTCCAGGTCTCATCCTGCTATCGTCTCCAAAAGGGCGGGGTAGTGTCCGATACGGCGAAAACGCTTCGTCCGCACAGCCAGAGCTCAGAGCCCGGCGGCCGGTCCTCAGGCTCCTGCGCCGTTGATTCCCTCTATAAGAGTACCAGATTCCGCGCGTTTTGAACAGGGTACACGTTTAACCAGTGCGCGCACTGCTCTGCAATCGCTCGACACGCGCTTTTTGCCTCTCAGGGTGTACGCTCTGAGATACAGCGCTTCAGCTTACAGGATCGCAACACGAGCGCAGGGAGTGCGCCATCAGGCGGTGAAAGGTATCCTGACAGCCCAGTGAAACAGCGCATCGACAGCAGGACGACTTCAAAAAAAGCTGCACTTCAGAGTATCCGGCGTTTGCTCCCGTATATTTTGTCCTACCGCGGGGCGATCGCAGTGGGTTTTTGTGTTCTGTTGGTGCAGATCGTGGTGGAGCTTTTTCCCCCGATCGTGTGGAAGTACGTCGTTGACGTGTTTCTGCGCACCGGCAGGGTTTCCCAGCTCATCGGCGCGCTGGTCGTGCTCGCAGTGGCTTATGCGCTGGGGGCGGGGCTCAACGGCGTTCGTCTCTACTTCCTCACAAAAGCCGCGCAGGGCTTCATCTACGACCTGCGGCGGGCCATCTACACCCAGCTTCAGGCACAGCCGCTCAGTTATTTTCAGAACAGGCGCACGGGGGATCTGCTCTCTCGCGTCGTCAGTGACGTTGACGCAGTTCAGGAGGTGCTGATCACCGGCGCGGACCTGGTGCTGGCAAGCGGCCTGCGCGTGGTCGGCGTTGCCGTGGTGTTCATCTGGCTGCAGCCCGTGCTGGGGCTGTTTACTGTTATGCCGATGGTAGCAGTCGCCGCTACCATGGGCTACTATAACAGGATCGTCAAGCCCATCTACAGGCGCACACGCGATGAGCTTGGCGAAGTGACCGCCAAGCTCCAGGACAATCTCATGGGTATCTCGGTCATCAAGTCCTTTGCCCGGGAAGACTATGAGGAAGAGCAGTTCGCGGATGCTGCGCGCGCCTACTATGACGCCAACATCGCGGGTATTGGCGTGCGTTCGCGCTACTATCCGGTTGTGCGCTTTGTCGCCAACACCGGGCAAATCGTTATGCTCGGACTTGGAGCGTGGATGATCCACATGGGTCGCTTCAGCATAGGCGGGCTGGTCGCTTACCGGGGTTACGGGCGCTACTTCTACGGCCCGATAGACGATTTGATGAGCGTCAACGACATGGTGCAGCGCGCCTCCGCTGCCAGCGAGCGCATTTTTGAAGTGCTGGATCAGGCGCCGGCGGTTCAGGATCGCACGGATGCCATAGAGATGCCACCTATCCGGGGCGATGTTGAGTTCCGGGACGTGACATTCTCCTATGGCTCGCGAACCACCGTGCTAAGCTCTATCAATCTGAAGGTGCAGGCGGGGCAGACAGTTGGCTTTTTCGGCCCGAGCGGCATCGGAAAAACGACTATGCTCAATCTGATCCCGCGCTTCTACGATCCTGCCAGGGGTGCGGTGTTCATTGACGGCATTGACGTGCGCGCTGTCACGCAGGTCTCCCTGCGCAAGCAGATCGGGATTGTTCAGCAGGAGACGTTCCTGTTCAACGGGACAATTATAGAAAATATCCGCTACGGACGCCTGGACGCGACGGACGAGCAGGTGCGCCACGCGGCTCAGTTAGCCCATGCGGATGCGTTTATCTCGGCGCTTCCAGATGGCTATTTTACGGAGATCGGTGAGCGGGGCGCCAGGCTAAGTGGTGGCCAGAAGCAGCGGCTGTCCATCGCGCGCTGTTTTCTTGCGGATCCGGCCATCATGCTGATGGACGAGCCAACCTCCGCTGTTGAACCGGACTCGGAGCGGGCGATAATAGAAGCTTTGCAGTCTCTGGCGCAGGGCCGCACAACCTTCATCGTCAGCCACCGCCTGAGTCTTCTGCGGCAGGCTGATCTGATTGTCTCGCTGGTTGAGGGCAGAATCGAGCGCGTGGGGACCCATGAAGAGCTGCTGGCTGAGGGTGGAGCGTACGCGCGGGCGTGGCAGCTTTCGGAGGCGTGAAGCGACAGGAAGGTGTGCGGGAATGAGCTGGTTGAGTCTTCTTTTGGTAGGTATCGCTGCTGTGTCACTGAGTGCTGGTGGCTCTGTTGAGCGTCCGGAGATCATCGCTCATCGAGGCGCGAGCCACGATGCGCCTGAGAACACGATTGCCGCCATAAAGCTGGCCTGGAAACAAAACGCGAACGCTGTGGAGATTGACATCTGGCAAAGCGCGGACGGCCGCATACTTATCAGCCATGACCGGAGCACAAAGCGCATAACAGGGGTGGATATGGATATCCCTGAGACTTCCTCTGATGAACTGCGCAAACTTGACGCCGGGGCTTTCAAAGGAGAGGCGTTTCGCGGTGAAAAGCTGCCGTTTCTCGAAGAAGTAATTGATGCGCTACCGCCCCGCAAGAAACTCTATGTTGAGGTCAAGAGCGGGCCTGAGGTGTTGCCCGAGTTGAAAAAGACTATTGATTCCTCCCGGAAGCGCAAGCAGATTGTCATCATTGGCTTTGACCTGCAGACAATGACACGCGCAAAGAAACTCCTGCCCCAAACGCCGGTCTTCTGGCTCAGAGGAGCGGTCAAAGACGCTTCTTCGGGCAAAGTTGTCCCGTTTGGAGAGGAGGTTGTGCGCCAGACCCGGGAAAACGGACTTGACGGGGTGGATTTGCAGAGTCCAGGTATCAGCGCTGACACAGTGCGGATCGCGCAGGCTTCGGGTCTGAATGTGGTTGCGTGGACAGTGGACGATCCACAGGAAGCGCTGCGCCTGTCGGAGATTGGCGTCAAAGGCATCACAACCAACCGCCCTGCGCTGCTTCTGAAGGCGCTGGCAGAGGCGACTTCTGCGCGTCCGTGATTTTGGAGGAGCCCACCGTTGGACCTGGCAAAGGCCGCGCTGGTAGCGGCTGGCAGCGCGCGTGAAAAATAGCGCACTATCTCATTCGGGCGAAGCGCAGGTGCGCCTGGTCGCTGAGGGTCTCGGACGCAGCTTTGGCGCCCGGCGCGTTTTGCGCGATGTGTCCTTTGAGCTTGGCGCCGGTGAAGTGGTGGCGATCTGCGGGGCGAACGGCTCCGGCAAATCTACTTTGATCCGGATGCTGGCCGGGCTGCTGATGCCTTCAGCTGGCCAGACATGGCTGGAGATTGCGGGAAGGTGGCTGGGCGCGCAGGAACGCCGGAGCGCTTCGGCGCTTGCTGCGCCGGGTATTCAACCGTATCTGCATCTGAGCTTTACAGAGAACCTCCAGTTTTTCACGCAGGGCCGGGGACAGAGCTGCAATGCTGAAGAGCTGGCCGAGCTGGTAGGTCTCTCGGGCAGGCAAAGCGACCTGGTCGAGTCGTATTCGAGTGGCATGGTTCAGCGAGTGCGCCTGGCGCTGGCACTCAGCGCGGAGCCTGTGGCCTTGTTTCTGGATGAACCGACGCAGTTTCTGGACGCCTCCGGGCGTGATATTGTCGCAGAGATTGTGCGCAGACAGCGGCTTCGCGGGCTGACTGTCATCGCGACGAACGATGAGTTTGACGCTTCACTGGCGGACCGGACGCTTACACTGACAACGGGCAGGCCCACTTGAGGAGTGTCGTCCGCGGGGCGTGGGCTGTGCTTCTCAAAGATTTCCGCAGCGAGTTTCGCACGCGCTACGCTTTGAGCGCCATTGCGCTGTTCGCTCTAACCTCGATAGCGGCTCTGAGCTTTGTACTGCGCGGACAGGCGATGCAGCCCGAGGAGTCTGCCGGGCTCTCGTGGATAATCGTCTTTTTCGCTGCGGTTACGGGGCTGGCGCGTCCGTTTGTGCAGGAAGCGGAAAGTGGCACAGAGCTGCTGTTGCGTCAGGCGGCGACGTCAGAAGCTGTGTGGCTGGGAAAGTTTCTGTTCAGTCTGGTCTTGATGCTGGGGCTGGAGGCTATCATCTTTCCTGTGTACAGCGCGCTGATGAACGCTCCAGTCGTGCGCGTGTGGTACCTGGCCCTAGTGGCGGCGCTTGGGGCGGTGTGCCTGTCTGCGGCGACCACCCTGATTGCGGCTCTGGTGTGCAAGGCGCGCGCCCGGGCTACTGTGTTTGCTGTGGCCGCGCTGCCCGTTATGCTGCCGGCGCTGGTTTTTCTGGTTCAGGCGTCTGGCTCTGCCTTTGGCGCTGGGGATGCGGGCGGTGAGTCAGCTTCGGCGCTTCGTCTGGTGGTCAGCTACAGCGGCATCCTGATAGTCTTATCCTGGCTGCTCTTTCCGCTGGTGTGGGAAGAATAGGTGCGCAGGCCTCAGAAAGAATAGAAAATATGAGGATAGTTCTCGGAGTCTGGATGGTGATGGTTATCATCGGGGCGTTTCTGTTGACGCCCGCGATGCAGGGGCTCGGTGAAGCGGGCCGCATTCTCTACTTTCACGTCCCCTGCGCGTGGGTCAGCACGGTGGCGTATCTGGTGGCGGCGTACGGGGGGGTGCGCTATCTGGCGACTCGCAACCTGGATTTCGACCGTCAGTCCGCTGCAGCAGCTCAGATTGGGCTCTTGTTCACTGTGCTTGCGACTGCCAGCGGCGCGGTCTGGGCGCAGATCGCGTGGGGAAAGTGGTGGAACTGGGACCCGCGCCAGACGTTCATTGCAATGGTGATGCTGTTGTACGGGGCTTACTTCGCGCTGAGGCTGTCAATTGATCAGATTGATCAGAGGGCTGTTGTTTCTTCCGCCTATGTGACTTTTGCGCTGGTTGCTGCCGTCTTTCTTATGTTCATTGCCATTCGTCTGCCGCACACCAGCACTTTGCACCCTTCGCCAGTGCTTCCGACACAGGCTGACCAGGACGAGGATTCGCCAAGCCTGAAGGGTGGAATGGAGCCGGACATGCGCATCGTCCTGATGTCGTCTCTGGCTGGCTTTACCGGCCTGGCGTACTGGATGTGGCGCGTACAGGTGAGGGTGGATCGTCTGGCGGCTGATCTGGCGCCGGCGCAGGAAGCGGCGTCACTGGAGGGCGCGACCACGGCTCATCCGGCGTCTGGCGCAGATGCGTAAATCCCTGCCGGGGGAGGCTGAGCGACTCACGGCCGCTTGCAGGTTCGGTTCTGAAGTATCATAACAGAAGCTGAAGGCGAGCAAGAGAGAGTACAATACGTATGAGCAACGTCACAGGACTGTGTATAGCTACGTTACTGATCTGGGGTGGGATCTTCGCCTATCTCTGGAGTATTGAGCGCAGACTGTCACGGATAGAGAAGAAGAAATGAAGCGAGCTTATTTTGTCGGAGTCATTCTGATGGTTGCGTTTGCAGCGCTGGGCGCCACGCAGTTTCGCAGCACCGTTCGAACCTACGTGAGCTTCCAGGAGGCGCGGTCGCTTGGACGGGCCGTCCAGGTGAAGGGCGCCATCGACAAGGCTTCCGTGCATCTGGACAAGGCGCACAGCAATCTGAACTTCGACATCACCGATCCAAAGGGCGATCGCCTGGCGGTGGTCTATCGAGGAACCGTCCCCGGCAATTTTGACCAGGCCTCGCACGTCGTTGTAATCGGTCAGTATCACGACAAAATCTTTCAGGCTTCTGATCTGCTGATCAAGTGTCCGTCCAAGTACCAGGGACAGACTGAAGGCGGGCACGCAGGCTCATGAATCTCGGCTATTCGCTTATTGTCGTTGCGCTTGTCGGCTCTCTGGCGTCCTTTCTCTGTTACGTGATAGTGAGCCTGGGGCAGGAGCGGCTGCGCATGTTGGCGCGGCAGTTCTACGTCGCCTCATCCATCTCCGTTATCGCCATCAGCGCTGTTTTGATGCGCTTTATGGTCACTGACCGCTTTGACATCCGCTATGTCTATGAGTACAGCGCTAAGGCGCAGCCGACGCTGTTCAAGTACTCCGGATTCTGGGGTGGCCAGGAGGGAAGCTGGCTGCTGTGGCTCACGTGGATTGCCATCGTCGGTCTTTTTCTTTTCGGCCGGGCCAGACATTTTGAAGCTCCAGCAATGGCGTTCTGGAGCAGCCTGCAGGTTTTCTTTCTCATCATACTGATTCAGCGAAACCCGTTTCAGTCCTCTGTGGCTCCCGGCACACCTTTTCCGACAGATGGCAGCGGCCTGACCCCTCTACTCCAGAACTACTGGATGGCTATTCACCCCCCGATTCTCTTCTGCGGGTTTACGCTGATGAGCGTGCCTGCCGCCTTCGCCATTGCTGCGCTGATCAAGAAAGATTTCGCCAGTTGGACCCGCATGGTGATGGGGTGGACTCTGCTTGGCTGGACAGTGCTGGGCACGGGAATACTCATTGGCGGTTTCTGGGCTTATGAGACGCTTGGGTGGGGCGGCTGGTGGGGTTGGGACCCCGTCGAGAACGCCTCGCTGGTTCCGTGGCTGGTGGGCGGCGCGCTGGTTCACAGTCTGGTGCTGGAGCGTGTCCGCAACACATGGAAAACGCTGAATCTTTCGCTTGCTGTAGCCATCTTCATTCTGGTCATCTATGCCACCTTCCTGACGCGAAGCGGCGTGCTCGGTGACTTCAGCGTCCACAGCTTTGCCTCCCTTGGCAACAACAACTGGCTTGTGGGCTTTATGCTGGGTTATGCGCTTCTGGGCATCGGGTTGATTGGCTACCGCGCCTTTACGGGAAGTATTCGCGAAGCCTCCGCCAGTGAGTCAATCTCCACAAAAGAGTTTCTGGTTTTTCTGGGTGTGGTGTGCTTTGGACTGCTGGGTATTCTCGTGGCGGTGGGTATGTCCAGCCCCATTCTCTCGAAATGGGTGACGGGGCAGGCTGGCAATGTTCCAACAGACTACTACTACCGGGTAACCGCTCCGGTTGCGTTGTTGATGCTGGGGCTTGTCGGTTTCTCTCCACTCTACAGTTGGGCGCGTGACAGGGGCGTTCCATCAGAGGCTCGAAAGCTGGCTGTCTCTTTGAGCGCAGGTCTGGGGGTGACTATCGCAATCGCTCTGCTCGCGTGGCGCTGGCGCGGGATAGAGGTTGGAGCGCGCACGGCAATCGGCGGCTTCGCGATCTGCATTCTTCTCCCGGGTGTGTGGGCTCTGATTGACACCGTCCGCCGCAAGGGGTTGCTGAGATCGGGTGGCTACATTGCGCATGTCGGGCTGTCAGTTTTCTTTCTTGGCATGATAGCAGCCACCCACAACAACCGCGCTGAGCCGCAGAGGTTGACTCTTACTGAGGGCAAGCCTGTGCAGATGCTTGGTATGTCGTGGACTTTTGCCGGGCTTGGGGAAACAGACGCCGCCGGTAAAGAGCCGTTTCGCATTCTTGTGGAGAAGCCAAATGGCGATATGTTTCTGGCGACTCCCGTAATGCAGGCGATACGCGATGGGGAGATGCGTCATCCCTACATCCGCAGGTCTGTGGCCGGAGATCTGTACATTGCGCCGGTGCAGGTTTCCGTCACCAATCCTGCGCCCCACGCTATTGTGGGGATGAAAAAACCTGAGAAGGTTGGTGACTACTCGGTCAAGTTCCTCGGTTTCACTGGCATGGAGATGCGGGAGGACGGAGTCACCGCTGGCGCCCGCCTGCAGATCACAGATCCGCGTGGCAAGACAAGTGTGGTTGTCCCGGTTGTGCATCAGACTGAGGGCGGAATGAAGTACGATGCCGCTCCGATCCCGGGAAGCAAGCTAAGCATGCTGGTGACGGACCTCAGCGTGGAGACGCAGGAAGTGCGGGCTATGCTTGATGGGCCGGCCTACCGCAAGAATATGGCTCTGAATGCGACGATAGAAGTAACCTACAAGCCCATCGTCTGGAGTCTGTGGCTTGGGGTTATGATCATCGCTTTTGGCGGCGGACTCAGCGCCGCGCGCCGCATCCGCGAGGCTCGACAAGCTGCCGAACCGCTGCCGCAGCGCACACCTGTCTCGCAGCGCGTGTCAACGCCGTCTGCGAAAGCTGGCGAGCCTCTGCCTGAAAGGGGCTAAGCCGGGCAGGCGCAATCTGGTCACAGCGGTGGCGCCTGATGCGAAACCCAAGAAGTGAGCCGCGTATGACCACTATGAAAACAATTGACTGCGAGTTTCTTGTCATCGGTTCAGGAATCGCCGGGCTGACTTTTGCTCTGAAAGTGGCCGACCACGGACGCGTGGTGCTGGTGACAAAGAAAAACGACACGGAGTCTAACACCAACTACGCTCAGGGCGGGATTGCGGCTGTACTGGGCACAGATGACACCTTCGCTTACCACGTCAACGATACCCTCAAGGCTGGAGCGGGGCTGTGCCACAAGGACGTCGTAGAGATTCTGGTTGAAGAGGGTCCGTCCCGCGTCCATGAGCTTATGGACATGGGCGTGCGCTTCACGGAACAGATGGAGAACGAAGGCAGCGGGCTGTCGCTGGGGCGGGAGGGCGGACACTCGCGCAGGCGCATTGTGCGGGCAGCCGATCTGACCGGGCGTGAAGTGGAGCGCGCGCTGGTCTATCAGGCGAAGCGCCGTGAAAACATCCGCGTCTTTGAAAACGACATGGCCATGGAGTTGTTGACCAGTCGCGGTGAGAACGGGCACAAACCCGTCAACATCGGCGCGCACGTCTTCGACACCGAAACCGGAGACACCTACACGGTGCGCTCCAGGATCACACTTTTGTCCAGTGGTGGGCTTGGCCGGGCGTATCTTCGCACCACTAACCCTGATATCGCCACAGGGGACGGAGTCGCGCTGGCATACTGGCTTGGGGCGCGTATCGGGAACATGGAGTTCATTCAGTTCCACCCCACCTCTCTTTACCACGACAAGGCTGATGCGTTTCTCATCTCGGAAGCTGTTCGGGGAGAGGGCGCCGTTTTACGGCTGAAAAACGGCGAAACCTTTATGGAGAACTACCACGAGATGGGCTGCCTGGCTCCACGGGACGTCGTGGCCCGCGCTATAGACTCGGAGCTGAAGAACTCCGGCGACGAGTGTGTCTATCTGGATGTCACGGGTGTGGGTGAAGAACAGATCAAACGCCTGTTTCCCAACATTTACGAGCGCTGCCTCTCCTACGGCATTGACATTACGAAGGACTGGATACCCACTGTGCCGGCGGCCCATTACGCGTGCGGCGGCGTGGTGACAGACAGCTGGGGGCGCACGGATATTGAGAATCTGTATGCTGCGGGTGAGGTGGCGTGCACTTTTGTCCACGGAGCCAACCGTCTCGCAAGCAATTCCTTGTTGGAGGCGCTCGTTTTCAGCTATCGCGCCGCTGACGATGCGATTGAGGCCATCAAGTCCGTCGAGATGCCCCCAGACGTGCCGGAGTTCCCTGCGCACGTCCACACAAAACCTGTGCCCGTTGAGCTGGTCAAGGAGTTGACGCTTCGGCTGCGCACAATACTCTGGCTGTATGCCGGGATTGTCCGCTCGACGGAGCGGTTGACAACTGCGCTGGGTGAGATCAACGAGATATCTGATGAGATGGAGGCACTGTGGAGTGAGGGAAAGCTGTCCCGTGGGCTTCTGGAGCTGCGGACGCTGACCACGGTGGCGAAGCTGATTGTGGAGTCCGCTCTGTCACGCCACGAAAGCCGGGGGCTGCACTACACGCTGGACTATCTGGAGCGCGACGACCAGAACTGGCTGCACGACACAATTATCCACCACGCGCCAAGAGTGCCGGAACCCGTTTCCACAAACTGATGCGCTCAGCGCAGACTTCGCTGGAGAGCAGTTCGCGCAAGCGCTTCGTAGTCGCCAACAGACAGCTCCTCTGCCCGGCTTCCGGGCGAGATACCCGCTTCACTGATAAGCAGCGTCGTCTCGCCTCTGGGCATGTCCAGACCGTGTGACAGCGTGTTGAGAAGCGTTTTGCGCCGTTGACCGAACGCCGCGCGAAGGACCCGGAAGAACCAGCGTTCCTCTTCTTCAGATAGCGCCTGCTCTTTTGGCGTGAGTGCGAGAACAGCGGAGTCAACGTCCGGAACAGGCACAAAGAGGTGTCTGGAGACGTTGAAGGCTATTGAAGCGTCGCAGTGGTAGCTGCAGAAGACGCTCAGGCTGGAGTAGCTGGAGGCGCCAGGTTGCGCCGTAATGCGAAGCGCAACTTCCTTTTGCACCAGAAGCGTGATCCCTGCCAGCCGGCGCTTGTGCGCAAGGAGTTTTTCGATAATCGGTGTTGTGATGCTGTAGGGGATGTTGGCCACGATCTGCACCGGTGCATCGATGCTCTCCAGCAGCGCGGGCAGGTCCACTTTCAGAAAATCCGCGTGAACAATGTGCACCCTCTCGTTGCCTGTGTACTGGCGGCGCAGGACTTCAACCAGCCTGCCATCCACTTCAACAGCCGTCAGGCTTACTGCAACTGAGCTCAAAGCGGCTGTAAGCGCGCCAAGCCCCGGGCCGATTTCCAGGCAGCTCTGATCCTGCTTGAGTCCGCTCACGCTGACGATTCGGCTGGCCGTGCCCTGGTCCATCAGAAAGCTCTGTCCCAGTCTCTTGCTCGGGTGGAAGCTCTCGTCGCGCAGGAAGCGTTTGACGGAAGTTGGGCTGGTGGGGTTGAACTCACTCACGCAGGCCATTATAGCTGCTTGCGAGGGGTGAAAGGGTGCGCCGGAGTGAGTTCCGGGGGTGGAAAGGCGTGATAGACGCTTAGCGCCCGGTGCGCGGAGATTGCTGAGGGGCAGAGAGACCCTCTTCGTTGAGAGCCCCACGCGTTACATCAGTTCAAAACGTGGACGACCACTTTTTTTCGTCCAAAGCGGCGCGCCGCCGCGTACGTGTTGTGACCCAGGTCAATTCGATGACCTTTGATGGCCCCTCCGGTATCTCCGGCCACAGCGAACCCGTAGCCTTCAATATAGAGGCGCGATCCGAGCTTGATGACGCGTGGGTCAACAGCTACAACTCCTCGCCCCGCCTGCATGCCGATTGCCGTACGGCCACCGCCCGACCCTCCGCAGTTCCTGGGGTCGTAGGCCGTCGCCGTCATAGTCATCACTTTGCGGCTGACAAAGCCACGTGACGGCAGCGACGAGCCCTGTCCGTAAGCGATCACCCGGGGAGTCATTTTCCGGATAGTCTCCGATCCCACCAGTTTCTTTACAATCTTCTTGCCGTCAGCGTAGGTGACGTCGTAGATATCTCTGCGCAGACCCGCTTCACCTTTCACGGCCACTACGGACGCGCCGCGACGAAGGTTGTCACTTGCTCTGCGAATGGTGGTTGGCGGCACCTGACATTCGACAGGCACACGCTTTGTGGAGATCCGGATAATGCGCGCTTGAAGCCCATTGACAACCGGGCTTGAGGGATTAGGAACAATTTTGTCATCGCTACCCACCGCGATGCCGGCCTGAGCGATAGCCTCGCCCACCGTCGTCATCTGTGTCACGATGATCTGCCTGCTTCCGTCCACAAATACTGTGAACTGCCTGTCAGGCTTTTCTGAATGCTGCGCAGCCGCCTGCGACTGCACCTCTACACCTCGCACAACAGCTAGACTCACCAGAATCCAGCCTGCGGCGAGAAGGCCACGATGTATGCTTGTTCGCACCATGAACAGCCCACCTCCTCTTAGTCTGGGATTGCCGGGCCCGGCGCACGCACAAGTCTCCCTAAGGGCGTATGTTCAAGAAAGTACGGGAAACAAGAAACAATGAGGCGAATAGAAGAAGCTCACCTTGCCGGTCGGCGTGGGTTCAGTTGTGGTTGCATAGCGGATGCTACCATAAGCCTTTCGAATCCGCCACTTCCAGGGCGGCCACTCGGCCACCGGAGTTAGTTATACCCTTTATCGCAATGAATCTACCAGTACAAATATCAGGTGGCAGTTTTCACCTGCCACGCTTGAAAATATGACTGTACTAAGGCTTTAGTGTGAATTAATGTGAGCAAGGCTTGGTCTTCTCGAATGTTCAGAGTTTTTCTGGATATTTTCTCGCACTCTGCTTTCCAGATGACGCGCCCAAGGCCTTGAGTCCACTGGCTGAGAAAGCCTGCCGCGTGCGCGGCAGGCTTGAGTTTCTGTTGTTTCGCCTTCTACGCGCAGGACCGTCGTCTCTGCGCCCGAAGCTGTTGTGATTCAGTGTCAGAGACACCCTTCACTCACTTTGCGCCTGGGGCGCTCTTGGCTCGCTTGGAGTGATGCTCTTCTCGCTCGGAGCGATCCTTCTCGGATCGGGAGTGCTTCACGCACTCCCGCAGCGCTTTCTGCTGGTCTTTGGTGAGGATCTTGTCCATTGCGGCTTTGTGCTCTTTGTCCAGCTTTCTCAGCTCGCTTTTCTTTTCGCGTTTGGACTTGTTGGACTGGAGAATAGCCTGGCGCTTGGTTGCGGTGTCACTGTTGAGGCTGTCGATGTCTGCCTTCTGCTTTGCATTCAAACCAATCTTATCCAGGCAGGACTCGATGGCTTCGTTTTTCCTCTCCGCTTTGGCAGAGACTCCCGGCTGGGAGGGCGCTTTCTCCGCGCGCGCCGCTGGCGCGGCAACGACGGCGATGGCCAGGGCCGGCAGCAGCCCTAGCAGCAATCCATGAACTCTGTGCATTAGATGTCCTCCGATGATCTGGTGTTGATTTCAGAATCTTCCGTCTTGGATCGCGGTTGCCACCGCGTCCCTAACACAAAGCGATGCTACAGAGTCATAAAGTTCCGCAGATGGCAGTGAAGTGCCGGGAAAGTGTTCGGCGCGCCTGCGGGTGAGGGGCCCGCATGGAGCCCCTCAGCAGGCCGCCGAGCGGAACTCCTGGTGAAACACGTGCGTTTCAACGTCCGGGTAATAGCTCTACATGAGCAGTACGCACACCTGAGTAGAGGAGACAATTATGAGACCAGTAGATCCGGGCAAAGCCAGGGAGTACTTCGAGGCCAAAATGGCGTTTTCGACAGGGCCAATCGAAACGGAGCGGATGATCCGGCTTGGAGAAGACATAAACATCGTTGATGTGCGGGCGTCTGAGGACTATCAGGAGGGGCATATCCCAGGGGCGAAGAGCCTGCCGCAGGACCGGTGGGACAGCTTTGAGGGGCTGTCTAAAGACAAGACCAACCTTCTGTATTGCTACTCGCAAGTCTGTCATCTGGCCGCAAAAGCCGCCGTGCACTTTGCCGCGGCCGGCTACCCTGTGATGGAGCTGGACGGCGGCATGCGAAGCTGGCGAGAGCACAATCTGGACGTGGAGACATCACGGGAAAATGTTGGCGCCGCCGGATAGACTCAGCGCATCAGCAGTCAATTTTGCGAGCCCTGTCACTTTGGCGGGGCTCATTCGTTTCTGGATAGAGGAGACTCAGCGCAACGCCATGATACAGATCAGACGCTCTGAAGAGAGGGGTCATGCCGACCACGGATGGCTGGACACCTATCACACTTTTTCCTTCGCCAGGTATTTCGATCCGGAGCATATGGGCTTTCGGTCGCTTCGTGTCATAAACGAGGACGTCATCGCGCCCGGGAAGGGCTTTGGAACTCATCCGCACCAGGATATGGAGATCCTGACGTATGTGCTGGAAGGCGCGTTGGAGCACCGGGACAGTATGGGCTCGCGCTCGGTCATCAGGCCTGGCCGGATTCAAAAGATGAGCGCGGGTTCAGGCGTGCAGCACAGCGAATACAACGCCAGCGACTCCGAGCCGGTCCACCTCCTGCAAATCTGGATTGAGCCGCAGCGCCTGGGAATCGAGCCGCAGTACCGCGAGCGCGACATTGACCTCCCACAGGGCAGCGGTTTGCAGCTTCTGGCTGCGAACAACCCTTCGGATGGCGCAATCGAGCTGCATCAGGATGCCTCAGTGTACGTCGGGCGCGTGGAGGCGGGCGAAGAGCTTACGCACGAGGTTGACCCTCACTGCGGGATCTGGCTTCAAATGATCAGCGGAAGGCTGAAGGTCAACGCAGAAGACCTGGAGACCGGTGATGGCGCCGCCATCACACAAGAATCGAAGCTGACGCTGGATGCCATTGAGACCTCGAATTTCCTGCTCTTCGACCTTGCCTGAGGCTTGAAAGCTCACGACAGCTCTTTCGGTCGTCCTAGGCTTGGCGCTCGATCCCTGAGCGGATTTGCAGAAGCCTCGCCAACTGATTCTCACGGTGTAAAAGACCAGCGATGCTTGGTCAGACCCAGTGTCTCGTGGTATTTGGAAGCGCAACCTGCGACTTTACTGCGAAGTGTAGGGCCTTAGTGTCTATGCGTCGGCCGGCAAACGAAGAAGTCCATCGAGTTCCACCAGCGCGCCATCCTGAAGCAGTGCCAGTATTTCGGTGGTGGCCGCGTCTACCATTGCGTCAAGACATCTTGAGAAGCCCAGCATCTGCCACGCCGACCGCGCGGCATCTTCCTTGGACATACCGCACGATACGTCAACGCCTCTGACAACGGCAGCTCGCAACTCTTCAGGTGCAACCCACTCAGATCTCTTTTCTTGCGCAGGTAGCGACGACCTGTCGCGGGGTATGATCACGCCACCGTCGAACAGGTACACAAAGCTACCTTTTCTGCGCACGTAAGTAGCGGCAACGGCAGCGTGTAGGGCTTGCTCTACAGCCCTCTGCACGCGTCGTCCTGCTCTACCAAGTCCAGCCGATGTGCGCATTCGTTGACAGAGTAGAGCTTCGTGAATCGGCGCCTCAACTCTTGCGATTTGAGCAATCCAGTATGCGAGGCGCGAGTCCGGCATAATTTGTATGGGCACACCGTTTTGCTCGATAGGTTCGCTCCAGGCCACATACGGAACGGTTTTCGGACCGTTCCGTATGTGGCCCGGAGCCTCCATTTTGATAAAGTCTTCGGGTTTCGGTGCAGAAGCGGCGTCGCTTACCGTTGGTGGCTCCGGAGCGTCTGCTGCATGTGCACGTTCTATGGCTTCAATGCACCTTTGCACTTCGCCTTCGCGCGACTGCCACCAGTCCGTGCTCCAGATTCTATGTAGTTTCCAGCCTCGAACCTCGAGTGCCATCTGTCTGAGCTTGTCACGGTCGCGAGCACTCTTGGCGCTGTGGTAGCTGGCTCCGTCGCACTCGATCCCCAGCACATAACGACCAGGCTTTTGTCTGTGGCGCACCGCGAGGTCAATGTAAAATCCGATTGAGCCGACCTGCATGTCCACCTCATATCCATGGGCTTGAAGTTCCCGGGCAACCTGCGCTTCGAATTCGGAGCCGACTCCACGGCCTGAAGGCTTTGGGTCGTCCAGCTCTCCAGTCTGGGCAAATTGGAGAAACCTCTTCAGGACGCTGACACCTCTGCCAGGCGCATCGGACAACCGTATGTCCGACGCTGTAATGCTCGAAAAAACCTCGCATCTGAAGCGCGCTCTGGACATCAGGACATTGAGTCGTCGCTCCCCCCCCTCCTTGTTGACGGGGCCAAAGTTCATGGCGACATAGCCATGCTCGTCCGGTCCATATCCGACGCTAATGAAGATGACATCTCGCTCATCACCCTGGATGGTCTCAAGATTCTTAACAAATAGGCGCTCGAACGGATGTGCCTCATCAAAAGCTTCCAGCACCTGTGGATGCTCTGCGCGCAGCAGTTCTAAAGCGTCTTCAATTGCCGCTTGTTGTTGCTTGCTAAACGCCGCAACGCCCAAGGAGGGCGCTCGAGGGTCAGAAACGTGCGAAATGACAGTCTGGGCCACAGCCATAGCTTGTGCCCGGTTGACTCCGGAACCGCCTCTATCATAGATGTGGGAACGGTCATAATGCCATCGCAAGCCAAGAGGTGTCTTTTCGTTCTTGCCCTCGAACGACGGGTGAGGGAAAATGACAAGGCCGTGGTCATAAAACTCGTTCGATGGGCGGATCAGATCGGGATGCTTGCTTCGGTAGTGCCAGCGAAGATCAGATGACCTGGAGGTTCCCCGAACAACCGATGCCATAAGAGCCAGAATACTCTCAAGTTGGCCGATCGATGTGACGGCGGCATCTGCATCGTCATCGGAGCCGTCATCCGCGGCCAATTTGTCAAAGAACGAGGTGGGAGGCATCTGCTTGCTGTCTCCCACCACAATAGTTTGTTTGCCTCTCAAGATTGCAGGCAATGCGTCTTCTGGCTTAATCTGACTGGCTTCATCAAAGATAACGACGTCAAACTGACACCGGAGGTCACGCGGTAAGAACTGGGAGACGCTTAACGGGCTCATCAGGAACAGCGGTTTGATCTGCTGAATCGCAGGTCCAGCGGTCTCCAGTGCCCAGCGAATTGATTTGCTGGGCCGTTGAAGCTCGGTCTGCCGCCTCACCTGACTGAGGTTGCCACCGATTCCCTCCCAGCCAGGTAGCCCCGCCAAGTGAGCGGCCCTAACTTTTGCGCGGTTAATTACGAGGATCAAGTCGTCGATCTTTCGGAAGTCTTTCAGAGCTTGCTCATGTTCGGAGCGGGTGTAGTTCTGCAGAGCGGGGCGGGTATGCATGGCCTCTGACAGAATACCGTCGGTGTAGGACCTGATAAGACTGTCACATAGAAGTTCAGCGCCATTGGGCCACGTAGCGGAATGCTTTACCACCTCTCCAAGCTGCACGTCTTGGAGATTAGCTGCTGCAATGACAAGCGAGCACATTTCCTGGACCCGGTCAAAGTTATCCTGCCAGGTGTGGAGACGGGCGAAAGTTGTCTCCATATCTTTTTCATCAACCTGAGTCACCGGGTACTGAAGCTGTGAGAACAGGGAGCGCGTTGTCTCCACGGCCTGCTGAACCGCTTGCGCGCACTCTTGTGCCTCAGTGGCAAGTCCGCTTGCGTCGAACGAAGCTTCGAAGAAGTCTAGCAGGCTCGCGGGCACTTGCTGATTCGCTACGTCCGAGCGAACACATAGGCACCATTCGAGAAGGCGAGTGAGTACAATTGGATCTGTTCTCTCGCCCTGCCACTGTGCGCCAAAGAGCTGCGCCATCAATTCTGAGCCTTGCTCTATCGCGCCTCGCAGCCTCTGAATCTCGGCAACATCTCGCAACAGCTCTAGCTGCTCTGGTGGAGTCAAACTGGAAGGAGATAAGAGGAGTGCCTTGAGACCTTTCGAGCGGCGGCGGAACTCCGGCGAAATTGAACGCCACCAGCGTCCCGCCCACTTTTCATACGCTGGCAGCGCAGCAGTTATGTCGGAGTTCCAGATATGTTCGGAGACCAACGAGCTCCGTTCGGTCAATATCTCTTGAAGCCTGGTGAGATTCTGGATCGTGTCTTTGACTGCAGGAGCTGCAGATTCCCACGTGGAAAGTCGAACGGCTACGCCGTCGTGAACCGGAGCCTCAACAGCCCGTTTTGCACAGGCGGACAGGACCGCCGAGTCGGATGGCCTTTCTGGCTTTGGCAGGCATAGCCTTTCCGCTAGAGTGTTTGCCCGCCTAATGGCATCCGGCCACTGGTCCAGCGCCTGCTGCAGCGTACTCTGAATCTGCGTCCGTTGCATGGGTGTCAGGACACGCAGGTTAACGCCGTAAAAGGGGTGTTGAGACGGTACTCCTATCTCTTTCAGTCTGTCCTGGTAGGCTTGTACTTGTGGCAGCAGCGTTTGCATTTGTTGCCAAGTAAATGCTCTGAGTGAATCAAAGGATATTCGAAAAGGGATGTCTTCAGGTCTTTCGGGCGGCAGTGCAGATGCCAGTCCGATTGCTTCATGAGGTGTTATTCCCCAGGGAAGGACCGGCTCATTAACCGCGCTGCTGTAGTCGTTGAGTCGGTCACGCAGGGAAGTAAGCCGGTTTGCTTCGGCATCCGCATCTTCAAGCGACCCTTTCAGACCCATAACGCGTCTCAGCTCGCCGTAAAAGCTCTTTCGTGTACTTTGCTTGCTGTGCAGCTCAAGACCAATATCCTTCAGCCCGGCTTCATCCAGCTTTCTCGCAACGACGTCAAGCGCCGCCATCTTTTCTGAGACAAACAGTACCTTCTTTCCGGCTGCAATCATCTCAGAAATGAGATTGACGATCGTCTGCGATTTGCCTGTGCCTGGAGGGCCCTCAATGACCATGGACTGCCCTGTCTGGGCGCGTATAATTGCCAGCGCCTGAGAGCTATCGCAGTTGTATATCTCACGGCATGCGCTGATGGGCCTGTAGGGGTCAACTGGCTCATCTTCAGACGGAGTTGAAGGAGAGGATGTGAAAGAGCCACCTAGAAGTGCGACAACATCAGGATGCTGTGTAGGCAGGCTGCCTTCAGGCCACTGTGACTCCTCCAGGTCCTTGTACATCACTAGCTTTGAAAACTGGAAGAATGACAGCCAGATAGACTCCGAGTCTACTCTCCACGTTTTTTGATCCGCCACACAGCCCTGCACCGCTTCAGCATACTCGCGTATACTTCCCCCTTCGTCTAGATCAGGAACCTTGATTCCAAAATCCTGCTCAAGCTTAACGTGAAGAGACAGGTTCGTTCCCACATCCTCGCCCGTATATCGCAGATTGAACTTACCAGTTGGAAGTCGCTCCAGCGCGACAGGCAGAAAGATCAGTGGAGCAGCCCGCTCGTCTTGAGATGATTCTGACTCCCGCCAATATAGAGCTCCAAAAGCAAGAAACAGTACATTCAGCCCGGTCTCCTGCTGGATGAGGTGTGACTCGCGGAAGCTCTTAAGAAGCCGTGTTTCGAGAGTAGAGGAAAGGTGCGGAGTGTTCAGGACGGAGTCCGACTGATCTACCGGTGCTGCATTAGAAGTCGCATCTCCGAGAGGCAGCTCCTTGGCCGCACCCTCCTCGCCTTCTCGGTCGGGACGGCCCCGAAAGCTCATTGCTTTTGAGATATCCTGCAGGCGCTGAAAGACCTGATCAGGATTCTCCCCAACCACTTGCACGCCGTGAGTCTTGGCAAGACGGAAGTTCAGCATATTGTTCCGGTTGCTAATGTCAACCAGCTTAGTACGTAGAGCTTCGTATTGGTCGGCGATTATAGCCACGTGCTGTTCCTGAGACAAATTGGGGGGCCGGACAACTTCAAAGGTTAGCTGCGGTCGCAACTGGTCTTCACGAAGATGCCCGCACACACTTGCGTGATGTTCTTACACGAACGCCTGTCGTTATTCCTCCGCGGTGCTTCGATATTCGTCTGCGAGGTATTCAGACTAGGTCGAACTCAACTGCCTATGGGCCTCCTGGAGGTTGAAGGTCGGCTGCAAAATGTTCAAATTGTCGAGTGATTTTCAATTTCGACCTTTTCCTCTTGGAGCGAAGCGGCATTTGCAGGCCGGCAGATTAGACTAAATAGACGAAGCGTTCGGTTGAGCCAGCTACCTTCATCCACCGCGCCCGGGCCACCGTTTTTTGACCTGATGGGTGAGTTTGCCTTACAATAGCCGCCGGAAATGGGTGGAGCTGAAGTTAACGGGCTCCCTGGAGGCGATATCTGAGTATGCGCAGAATCAACCTTGTCATTGTGGCGGTCCTGGTTCCCTTTGGGTGCGGGACGCCTTTGGATTCCGACGCCGCCGTAAGACGGACGCGAGCGAGAAAGGTCTGGACGCCGCCGAAAGTTGTGGATTTGCTGCCGAGGTATCCAGGCGGTGTGCTGCAAAGTGAGCTTGTGTTGGAGAAAGGCTACATTCTCCCCGCCGTAGCGAGGTTTGCCAACGAAGCGCTCGGGATCAATCTGGCGGATGCGGCCAGGCGCTCAGAGACCAGCGCCGAAGAACGCCAGCGAGCTGCCGATCTGAAGGCTCTTGGAGCGGCAATTGCGCAGGTTGACGCGGTTTATCTCAATCAGGTCGCCTTTCCAAACGGCGCAGACGCTGCGGAGGTGATGGCGTATTTCGCAAAGGCCGACGCCGCGAAGGGAATGAGGCGCGTTTTGTATCTTGCGGGCGACGATGGCCGCGTGACCTCCGTTTGGGCAGCCTGGGGCGGAAAAGACCTGCTGGGCGCCTCCGTAATTCCGGACAAAGAACTCGGGAAAGGCGGCAGGATGCTTTATGCCGCCCGGATTCAGGGCTCGATAGATCTGACAAAGCTGCTTCAGATTCCCTCAGTGCGCAAGCTGTTTCTAAGGAAGTCCACAGACAACTGAAGGGCCGCAAAAACCAGGCGTTTCTTGACAAAACGCGCGCGATGCCGCAGACTCCAGCGTCGGATCGACCCGAAAGGAACGCCAGGACGGCGCATTGGAAGAAGGAGAGCTGAGTTGAAGAAACACAGCATAACTGCCCTTTGCGCAGCAATTCTAAGCGCGTCGCTTATTACTTCAAGTGGCGCAGCGGCGAAGAAACCTGTCAGCGCGAAGACCACGAAAGCCGCCTCAGCGCCGGTCTCCTCACCCGCGATACCCTACTTCCCCGGCGCACAGGTGCTTACAGAGCTGACGCTTCCGAAAGATACGCTGCTTGCTGTAGTACAGGATTTGCTGAACTCAAGCGGGGCTGGAGACGCGGGGGCCTCGAGCGCTTCACCCCCGAAAGATCGGAGCTGGACCGCTCTTCCTCTCATGCAGATTCTTGCGCAGGTGGATGGCCTCTACTATCTGGAGATCGCTTTGCAGCCGGGAGCCCCGGAAGACGCCGCGCACTCGTTTTATACGCGTTTTCCAGAGTCCAGGAAGATGACGCGCATCTACAGAAGCGCCAAAGCCGAGATGGGGACTCTTGAGTTGTGGTCGGGCTCCGGTGGCGCAGGACTCTACGGCGTCATGCTGATTCCCAGGAACGCCTCAGACCCCACGTCTGTAACACTGCTTCGAGTGGCGCGTGTGGACGGGTATATCGATGCACGCAAACTTCTGTCCGATCCCAACGTCCAATCTCTGATTGAGCAGACTCTGGCGAAGAAATAGCGAAAACTTGTCAATCACGCCTGCAAACGTGCTACAATAGCCCGGCATGGCCTTTTGGGTGCGGATTGAATAAATGCGCGTCCGGCGGGCATTGAAATCCTGCCAGTCCTGATTCTGTTCAGAGAAAAGGAGTTCTCTATGAAGACGGCGACATGGATAGCTGTTGGTTGTGCGGTGGGGATGGCGATGGCGCCCCTTGCCTGCGCTGCTGAGGCTACCGCGATTACCCTTCCAAAAGACACTCTCGTCACCCTTCGGTTTACCGATCCGATCTCCACCCGTTCCGCTGTTCTGGGTCAACAGGTACACTTGCGCGTTGCCAATGACGTGTATCTGGGGACAGACCTTGTTATCCACGCAGACGAACCCACTGTGGCGACGATAACGGATGTTGAGAAGCCTCGCTCGTGGGGGCGCAGCGGGAAGCTGGAGATCGAGTTCTCTACTGTAAAAGCCTTTGACGGCTCGGACGTGCGTCTGGGCCCGTGGGCTCAAGAGAAAAAGGCCGGAATGAAGACTGCCGCCGGTGCGACTATTGGCGGCATCGTGGTGCTTGGTCCGGTTGGCGCGCTCGGAGGAATGTTTGTCAAGGGCAAGCAGGTGGACATTCCTGTTGGGCAGGAGATCGTAGCGGCGGTGCGATGGGATACGCCCCTTGCGATGCCAGCTTCTTCCATAGCGGCGCTTCCGCATAACGCCGGCGCCGCTGGGGCTGTCGTGCCTGACTCTATTTCTGCTCCGCTCCCTGCTTCCGAGCCTGCGGCGGCGCAGGCGATTGACGCGGATTCAACTCCGCTGCCTGTCGCGCCCGCCCTGGTTCAGATCACGGATGGTGAGGCGGTTGTCCAGGCGCCTGCCGTGCCCGCAGTCAAGCCCGCTCTTCCTCCAGCGAAAAGCACCACAAAGCCGGCCGCTCCGGTGAAGCCTGCGACTCCTGCCAAATCTGCTGTGCCGGCGGCTCCAAAGAAGGCGGCTGTCGCCCCCGCGACTCCCATCCCTGGAGCTCTGCAAGAGCCTTCCGCGACTGTTGCGCCGGTCATTCCGTTTATTGAAGAGCCGTAGCGCCTTCGTCTGCGCTGCGATTGCGGACGAGCGGCTGTACTGAGGCCAGCGTAGCGTGTACTGCCGGTCTGAAAAAATGGAAAAAGCTCTGAGAGGCTTTGACGTGGCGGCTGTAGGAGCGCCTTCCGCTTCTCTCGCAGCCGCCCGTCTGACTGTGTGACTGGAAAGGATCTGATCACCGCCCAATGGCAAAGAAAATTGCGCTGATTCCGGGTGACGGCATTGGTCCGGAGGTATCCAACGCAGCGACATCGGTGGTGGATGCGCTGGGCGTCAAAATCGACTGGGTGGAGCTGGAGGTTGGCGCGGCTGCTTTTGCCAAGTACGGCAAGCCGGTGCCGGATCACGTATTTGATGAAGTCAAAGATCTGGGTGTGGCGCTCAAAGGCCCCGCTACGACTCCGATTGGCGGTGGCTTCAGCAGTCCAAATGTCGCCCTGCGCCAGGGACTGGATCTGTACGCGTCCCTGCGGCCGGTGCGAACGCTTCCAGGGGTCAAGTCCCGTTTTTCAGACGTTGATATCGTCGTCGTGCGCGAGAACACGGAGGGACTGTATTCCTCCAAGGAGCACCTGGTGGTGCCGGGCGTGGCAGAGTCTCTGAAGATCTGTACGGAGCAGGCGTCTATCCGCATAGCGGAGTTTGCATTTGACTACGCCGTCAAGAACAACCGCCGCAAAGTCACCGCCGTCCACAAAGCCAATATCATGAAGCTGACAGACGGGATGTTTCTGGAGTGCGCGCGCAAAGTCTCACACAAGTACGGTGACATTGAGTACAACGAGCTGATTGTTGACAACGTGTGCATGCAGCTTGTGATTGATCCCACGCGCTTTGACGTGCTCTTGATGGAGAATCTCTACGGAGACATTGTGTCCGAGCTGTGCTCAGGGCTTGTTGGAGGTGTTGGCGTAGTGCCGGGCGCCAACTACGGCAGGAAAGCTGTAATCTTTGAGGCGGTACACGGCAGCGCTCCGGACATTGCCGGCAAGAACCGCGCCAATCCGCTGGGGATAATCCTTTCAGCGCGTCTGATGCTGGATCACATTGGAGAGCATGCGGCCTCTGAGCGCCTCTACAGCGCAATACTGAAGCTCCTGTCAGACGCGGACTCCCTGACACCGGACCTCGGAGGAAAAGCCGGGACCCGGGAGATGACCTCCGCACTTATTGCGAGGCTCTAGAGCCGTTTCTTTTTCTTGCGCGCGCTCCGAAATCTGACAACTGAGCCCGGACGGATTTGTCTTTCAGCGGTGTTGCCTGCAAATGTGGCATGTGCTAAAATGCAGGGTTGCTGAACGCACCTTACAGCAGGCGCTAGCGCACACTTTAGGAGCCAACACACAATTGCCGAATATTAAGTCCGTCGTAAAAGACGTAAAGAAATCCAGGGAGCGCCGACTCCGCAATCTGACATGGCGCTCGAAGATCAAGACCTTCTCCAAGAAGACACGTCAGGCTATTGGCACGGAGCAGGAAGGCCAGATGCTGAAGATGACGGCAAGTGTCGTTGACAGCGCTGCGCAGAAGGGCATCATCCACAAGAATGCCGCAGCCCGGCGCAAGTCACGCCTGATGAAAAGAGCGGCGCAGGCCGCCAAGACGGCTTAGAAGTCCCGCTTTCCTGCGACTGGTCTCTCAGGCGCAGGTCGCCTGACAATTCCGGAGCGCTCAGCGCTTCCATCGACAAGCCCCGCGCAGATGCGTGAGGGCTTTGTTACGTACAGCCGTAGCAGCGCGACAATCTTCAGCGGCGGGCTGCGGATCTGGCGGATGTCTGCGCACGCGTGGCGACGCGGGCCAGACGCCAGACGCACATCTCCAGGTCGGCGAAGGGCTCTCCCACCGAAGGCGCGCGCCCTTTCAGCGCCAGGTCTGTTTGTGCCAGAAGATCAAAAACCTCTCCCACTGCCTTCAGGTCAAAGCGCTCCGCCTGCGCCCGGTATTTCCCCATTAGAAAGGGCGTGCGCTTGATGGAATCCAGCAGATTGGGAGACGATGGCAGGAGATCGGCGCAGCCGGAGGGCAGTGCGGAAACGTCCCGAAACGCGAATCCTTTGTCCCGCAGCACTCTGGCCTGCCACAGCAGCCGGAAGTGCCTCGCCAGGACCGCCAGTGTTCTGTGCGCGGTTGCGCGCTCATCGTCACCCGCCGCGAACATGTCGCGCAGCATATCCCCTGCAACCCGCGCTCGCCCGTCGCAAACCGCATCAATCATCGCGAAGATTCGGTCCTCGTGCGGAGGCGGAATCAGCGCTTCAACGTCTTTGGCGCTCACGGTAGTTTTTGGATAGGCGTGGCTGGCGAGCTTGTGCAGTTCGTTGGCAAGCTGCCAGAAGTTCGGACCCAGACGCCGGATAAGCTCCTGAGCCGCAGCCGGCTCGATCTTGACACCTTGCCGGGTAGCCTCCTGCGCAAGAAACGCGCGGGCGTCCTCGGGCTTTGCCTGCGCGCACGTGACGACAGCGCCACCGGCCTTCTCCACCGCCTTCAACAGCGCGAGCATGTCTTTGCCGGTGTCCACACACGATTCCAGCACAAGGCACCCGCGTGGAGCGGGTAGCGTGACGAACTGAGCGAGCTGCTGGATCTCGCTCGCCGGAGCGTTCTGTAGGTTGCGAACAAGGACCACCCGCCGACCCGAAGCCAGAGGGATTGTCTGCCAGGCGGCCAGAGCCTGCGCTGCTTTCAAAGACTCACCTTCCAGCGCGTCTGTGTCAAACTCGGCGAACGACGGCTCCAGAAAGCGTTTGGAAATCAGCGCCAGCGCCTGTTTGCGCGCCATGTCCTCCGGTCCTACGACAGCGAAGACAGCGGTATCTGGAACCTGCTTTTGCAGAGCGGCGGGAGTTATTTTCACCGGGGTATCTCACCTGATAGGTTTGTGGATGCGCGGCGTGCCTGGCGCAGGCGCGCTTGCGCTATCCGGAAAGCGGCATGCAGATCGTCCATTCGATTTTCCCTGATATAGCCGCGGCCGTAGAGCACTTCTGTCAGGATGATGGCCGCATGGTGAATGGCCTCATACGCCTCAGGTTGTCCAGCCAGCAGCGGCTGCGCCCGTTGAGTCAGCTCAAGTGGACTCTCGGACGGCTGGCTCCTGAGTCCCAGGCGGCGAAGCTCCCGCGCCAGACGCCGCCAGGTCTTTTGCGCCTCGCGTATCTCGCTGCGAACGTGGCGATGCGCCTCAGTTCTGGTTTCGGAGCCGCCTTCGGCGATGACCATAATCCGCAGCCCGATAATACCAATTGCCAGAGCCGCCAGCAGGAACATCACCCTCGGATTTCTGTCTGTCAGAGTGTGGACCAGCTCGTTCCACACCGTTTCCCAGTAGCCGGGAGCGGGTGCGCTGTCAGAGGGCGTGGCTTCAAAGGGAATCCACCCATACCCGGGAAAATAAACCTCCGCCCAGGAATGCTTGTCTTTGTCGCGCACAACCCATGCGCGCTGCTCGATGTCATAGTCTCCCTGAATGTACCCGGTGGCAATGCGGGCCGGGATGCCGGCTGCGCGCGCCATTGTCGCCAGGGCTGTCGCGAACAAATCACAATAGCCCCGCTTGCTCTGGAACAGGAAATAGTCCACCGCGTCAGGCTCTCGCGCGGGGATCGGCGGAGTCTGCAGGTCGTAGGCGCAGGTGCGCGAAAGCATCTTCTGCAGCGCAAGCATTTTGTCGTAGTTGTTGTGATAGGGGCGCGTGAGCTTCCGGGCCAGCTCCTGCACACGCGCGGAGACAAAGGGCGGCTCAAGGTAGTAACCGTTGCGCAGCCATCTCGGATATTCCTCGGACGCTTCGCGCAGACGTTGTGGGTCAGGGTCGGAAACGTTGGAGAAAACTGTGTAGTCGCGCACGAGTGAGCTTGCCGGACTGCCAGATAATCGCCACGAGTTGAAGTTGTCCCGCCGCAATCCACCGGATCTTTGCTTCACGTCAATCCGGTAGGCTTCAGCCAGGGCCGGCAGATATTGGCCTGGCTCAGTCGTCAGATTGAAGTCCTGCCGGATCTCCCGTACCGCGGAGGGATCGATCGAGCCTTCCATCTGCAAGCGCACTGTCGGCGGTCTTCCTCCGATCCACAGGGCGCGCGTCTCGCCCCCGTCCATCGGTTGGGCGCTGGAGCGCCATTCCCGGCCTGTGTAGTTGTCCCACACCCGGCTGCGCCAATACCCGGATGCAGGCAGCCTGAACGCTGTGGCCGGTGAGTCATCGCCGCCGGCCGACGACATCTTCACTGTCATCACGACACGGCTGGACAGCCGGACAGGCCCTTCACTGATCTCCAGCGTGTTGCTTTCGTTGTCCATCCCTATCTCGGGGCCGTGCCTGGTTGTATAGACGTCAGGCGCCATCATCACAAACGCGCGAGTCGCCGTCTGCTGCAAAAGCGGACTGACCGCCAGCCCCGCCACAACAGAGCCCACTCCGAGCGCCAGCGCCGTGGATACCGCCCGCGCCGAAGAAGCGACCTGCGAGCGTTCCGAAGGCGTTTTGCCGCTTTCAATGAACATTGTGATAGAGGAGCACAGCCAGATGCTGAAGTACGCAAGCGTATCGCCACCAGGGCTGGTCGTCGCGACAACGCCGATTAACGCCAGAGACGGCACGGTGGAAAACAGCAGCGAATCATCTGAAACAAGCGAGAACGAACGCACGACTTCAGCCCACACCAGCATCACCGCCAGTGAAAGCTCCTTGTGCGTCATAGCCAGCCCCGGGCTGAAAAGCGGAGACGTCTCCCCGGTCGCAAAGAGCCGGGCATAGGTCGCCAGACAGATGCCTATCACAACAGTCTCGACGATGCGCAGATTCTTCCCCTGCGCGCGCAGGCGGATACTGACAAAGTAGCCTGTCGCCACCAGAACAGCAGCCACAAGAAAGAACCACGCAGACTGTACGGCAGCGGCTATCGCCGCGACGCCTGTCAAAGATGTCACCAGCCCCGCGCCGTAGAACGTCCGGTGTGTGTGCGAGGCTTCGGTTTTACTGTCGTGTGTGGTCATTCTTACCAACAATATAGACGCCTGAGAGACCCTGGCGGGTTTCAGGCAACGGACTGACGACTGGCTCGGCGCTATCCTGATCACCGGAGATCAACAGCGCCGAAGCAGAACCGCGCATACTCTGCAGCACTCCGAGCGCCGCCTTCGCGTCTTCGTCCCAGTGGCAACACACAAGCACGGTGGTACCCGAGAAAGCCTCCTGCGAAAAGGCTTGCCGGACGGTCATCTCCAGCGTTTCTTTGGATTCCGGCTGCGCCAGCGCTAAGGCTGAGAGGGCTTCCTGCCTGGCCGCTTCCGGAGACAGGCCAGAGCTTCCGAGCCACTGATTGCCTGCCAGAACACTGCTTTGATGGTTCTTGCTCCACGCCTGGTGCAGCAGGAACGAAGCTACGCTGCATGCGACCTCAAAGCGCTCGCGGCCGTCAGAGCCTTTACGCGGCGCCCGTTCGTCCAGCAGAATCCTCAGATCTCTGGAAACTTCATTTTCAAACTCCATCACCGCCAGATGTCCCATGCGCGCTGTATAAGGCCAGTGGACCCGGCGCAGGGTGTCACCCGGGGCCCACTCCCGCACCGAGTAGGGACTGGAACCGTCCATAGCGCGCTGCCCAGACTCATTCATCCCAGCCGTGTTCTGGCGGGCAGGCTGTATGGATTTTGGTGCGTGAGGGTCCAGTGGTTGCGGCCAGGCCAGCACTTCTGTCTCCTGTAGCGTCCGGTTTCGCACCATATAAAGCCCGACTGGGTCCTGGATGTTCACGGTAATGTGCCCGATAGAGTGTTCCCCGCGCGCATTGGCCTGCATCTGGCATCGCCACGACACGGGCGAAGGAGGAGACGTCTCTGACTTCTCAACCTCGATAAGGTCCAGCTCTTCCGGCAGGTCCAGCGACACGTGCAACCGCAAGTACTCTGGCGCGCGCGCCCGGTCCAGCGTTACGATAAGCTCAAAAGGCTGACCGACCGGGACCAGACCGGGGCAGGCACAGCTCAGGGAAAGATGTCGCGTATAGCCCTTGGTCAGAACGTATGAGAACAGAGCAAGCGCCGCCAGGCCGCTTGCCATCACAAACAGTTCGGCGATATTCAGCAGCGTTCCCACAACGATCAGGAACACTATCCCCAGTAGTAACCCTTTTCCTCTACCGCTTAGCATAAGTCAACGGGCAGGCAATAGAATCCAGCGTGTCCCGGATGATCTGCGCAGGGTCCAACCCTCGCACGCGCATCTCCGGCTTGAGCACAAGGCGGTGGGACAGTACAGGCACTGCGACGGATTTGACGTCATCTGGCGTAGTGTAGGCTCGGCCCTGCATGGCCGCCAGAGCCCTGGCCGCAAAGATCAGGCTCAGAGTTCCGCGAGGGCTGACTCCGAGAAAGACTTCGTGCCGGACACGGGTTGCGGTGGCGATTTCCACTACCCAGTCCCGAATCGCCTCATCCACAAAAATCATCTGCGTGGCATGTTGCAGAGCGGAGAGTTCTCCGGCGTTGATGACAGGATGCACTATCTGGATCGGATTTTCCCCGAGACGCGACTCCAGAATGCGGCTTTCGTCGCGCACGCTCGGATATCCCATCGACAGTGAAAGCATGAAACGGTCAAGCTGCGCTTCCGGAAGAGGGTATGTCCCCTGGAGCTCAATGTGGTTTTGGGTGGCGATGACGAAAAACGGCCGGGGGATAAGATGGGTCACTCCGTCTGACGTTACCTGCGCTTCTTCCATGCACTCCAGAAGGCTGGACTGTGTCTTGGGGCTGGCCCTGTTGATCTCATCAGCGAGTACGACGTTGGCAAACACCGGCCCCGGGCGGAACTCAAACTCCAGCGTCTTCTGATTGTAAATAGAGATTCCTGTAACGTCCGAGGGCAGCAGATCTGGTGTGAACTGAATGCGCTTGAAAGTGCATCCCAGCGCTTTGGCAAGCGTCTTGGCCAGACTCGTCTTGCCGACGCCCGGAATGTCTTCAATAAGGATATGCCCTCCGGCAAAGACCGCTGCCAGCGCAAGCCGGATCGCATCCCTCTTGCCGAGGATGACCTTCTCTATTTCGTTCAGAATTGCCTGAGAGGCAGCGTATATCTCGCCTGCGGCATCTTCGGGACTGGTGAATCTCTCTGAGTGATGATCCAATGTCGGGCTGTGCTCCTACGGGTTTTCGTTGCGGGAAGTCCGGCGTCTTCCCGCAATGACGACTTCTATGATAGACGCTTCAGATGGCGTCAGGTCTAACAAACATTGTAAAGTATTGTGAACTCTGGTTGTATGACGCGATTTTTCCGCCACCAGGGTCAATGTGGAGGGCGAAAGCACCGGTGAAATCAGCGTTATCAGGCGTCTTTACCGCCATGGTCACTCCTTTTGACAGCGCTCAGAGCGTTGATCTTCGATGGATGCGACAGCATCTGGAGTTTCTGCGGCTTGGCGGTGTTGACGGCATCGTCTCCTGCGGGACCAATGGCGAAGGTCACAGCCTCTCTCTGTCTGAGCGCTGCGCCATTGTGGATTTTCTGTGCGCCCATCGCAAGAAGCTCAAGCTGATTGTGAGCGCTGGATTTCCCAGTCTGACGGAAACGCTCGAGTTTGCCCAGTTTTGTGACAGCCGCCGCGTTGACGCCCTTCTGATAACACCTCCGTACTTTGACCCTCAGCCCTCGGAAGACGGTCTGGCAGCCTGGTTTGAGTATCTGGCGCAGCGCGTGCGTACGCCGATTTTTCTTTACAACATTCCGCAGATGACGGGAATAGTGATAACGCCTTCTCTGTGGCGCCGCCTGAGCCGCTTCAAGCAGATTATCGGCGTCAAGGATTCGACAGGCGATATCGCTTCAACGCGCGCGTTCATCGAAAGCGCGCCCAACAAGCTCATTTTCGTCGGACACGACAAATGCTCCGCCGCCGCGCTGCACAGCGGGGCATCTGGCGTCATCACCGGTCTTTCCAACGTTTTTCCCGCGCAGGTGGTTCAGATCTGGAGGGACTTTCGCAGCGGGAAGTCCGCGGATCAGTCGCAGGAGCTTGTCTCAGCGTTGATGGACGCTTTCGACGGACTGCCGCCGCGCGCCGCCACCAAATACGCGCTCCATCTGTGCGGCATGCCGCGCACACACGTCCGCCCGCCGGCAATAGAGCTGACACCGCAGCAGGAAGAGACGCTGCGCAAGCGCCTGACGGTGTAGCCTCTCCGTGCCGCAGCCCCCGCACTCCGCCAAGCGTGTGTGTTTCCGAGCGCTTCTCCGTCTGGCCGCTTACCGGCGCCTGGAAATTGACATGCCCGGATGGGGGCGGCTAAAATCTGACCACTGTTACTGGAGTCTGTGACGCCAGGGCGGCCTGCTTCTGCCCTGGCTTTCTGCTGTTTGTGTGTGTCTGGCAGGCCGGACATTCACCCTCAGTCGATAGAATGAACGCACCACTTTGACGCTCTTTGGAACGCAGAAGGTCCGCGAAAACGGCCATTTCGAGATTGGCGGCTGCGACGCGGTGGAGTTGGCACGGCGATTTGGGACGCCTTTGTACGTACTCGATGAGCAGTTCATCCGCCAGAGGATGCGGGAATACCTCAGCTCCTTTCAGAGCCGCTACCCCGCTGTCAAAATCGCCTTCGCGGGCAAGGCCTTTCTCACGCTGGCAATGGCGCGCATTGTCGATCAGGAGGGTCTGTATCTGGACGTCGCCTCAGATGGCGAGCTGTTCACAGCTCTGCAGGCGGGGTTTCCCGCTGAGCGCATTGTTATGCACGGCAACAACAAGAGTCCGGGCGAGCTTGGAATGGCGCTGGAGGCCGGAGTCGGACGCATCGTCGTTGACAATTCGCTGGAGATTGAGCGTCTCATTCAGCTTTCTGAACAAAAAGGGGTCACGCCTTCGGTTCTGGTGCGCACCGCGCCTGGCATTGATCCGAAAACGCACCGGCGCATTCGCACTGGTCAGGAGGACACCAAGTTTGGCCTGAACATCCGCGATGGCAGCGCGATGAAGGCTGTGCAGAGGTGTGTGGACTCGCAGCGCCTGCGCTTTATGGGCATCCACTGCCACGTGGGATCGCAGCTTATGGACGCAGAGTCCCACCAACAGGCCTCAGACATCATGTGCGCCTTTATGCGCGAGCTTCAGGATGCGACGGGCGCGCGGGTGGAAGAGCTGGACATGGGCGGGGGTCTGGGCATCAGCTACGTGCAGGCGCAATCCCCGCTGAGCGTAGATGACTACTCAGAGCAAGTTGTAAACGCCGTCCGGGAGTCACTGGATAGATACAACCTGGAGCCTCCGGTGCTCGGCCAGGAGCCCGGCCGGTCCATCGTCGGACAGGCTGGCGTGACGCTTTATGAAGTCGGCGCGATAAAAGAAGTGCCGATTCCGGAAGCTCCCGGGACGCGAACTTACGTTAACATTGATGGGGGTATGTCTGACAATCCGCGCCCACAGCTCTACGACGCGGTGTACGAGGCTTTTATCGCGAACAGGGCCGATCATGCGCGCGACACGGTCGTGCGCATTGCGGGAAAGCACTGTGAGACAGACATACTTATCCAGCAAACCAGTATTCAGCGGCCGCAGCCGGGTGATATTCTGGCCGTGCAGGCGACCGGAGCTTACAACTACGCCATGGCCAGCAACTACAACCGCCTCAGACGGCCGGCGGTTGTTCTGGTAGAGGCAGGTCAGGCGGATGAGATCGTCAGGCGGGAGAGCCTGGAAGACCTTATCTCGCACGACCTCATTCCCGAGCGCTTGCGAAGCAGGGCGCCTGCGTCCGCCTGAGGCAGCGCTAATTCCCGACGGATTCCTCCGTCAGAGCTGAAGGGACTTTCAGGGCGTCTATGGACTTCTTTCAGATAGGCATCACGCTGATTGCGGTTATCATCGCAATCACAATTCACGAGTTTGCGCATGCGGCGGCGGCTGTTTCGTGCGGAGACGATACGCCGAAGAAGCAGGGGCGCATCTCCCTCAACCCACTGGACCATTTTGACCCGGTTGGCTTCACGATGATTGTGCTGACCAGTATCTTTGGCTTCGGGATAGGCTGGGGCAAGCCGGTGATGATCGACCCGGCCAACTTCCGCAACCCGCGCTGGGACGATATCAAAGTCGCCGCCTGGGGGCCTCTGTCCAACATTCTGCAAGCCATTGTGTTTTCGGTAGTCTGGCGTTTCTGGGCGCTCAAACTGTCGTATGGCGTACAGACTTTTGTGCTGAGGATGGTACTGGTGAATATCGGACTCGCGCTGTTCAACCTTATCCCTCTGCCGCCGCTTGACGGGTCTCATATTCTGGCCGGACTTCTCCCGAGGGAGGCAGCGAGGAAGTACGTGCGGTTTGCGGCACAATATGGCATGGCGGCTCTGTTGCTGTGCATCATGGTGCCGGTGGGCGGGCACTCTCTGATCTCGTGGGTGATCTCGCCTGCCAGCAGCCGCCTGGTTCATCTATTGCTGCGCTGAACGGGCGGCTTTATTCAGGAAAAGGGAGACATATCAGTGCAAAAAAGAATGCTTTCCGGCATGCAGCCAACGGGAATTCTCCATCTGGGCAACCTGGAGGGCGCTCTGCGCAACTGGGTGCGCCTTCAGGAAGAGTATGATTCCTATTTCTGCATTGTTGACTGGCATTCTTTGACGACGCTGGCCGAGACACCGGAGCTGATCAAAAAGCAGACTCTCGATGTGGCTATTGACTGGCTGGCGGCCGGGCTTAACCCGGAGAAATGCACGGTTTTTATCCAGTCGCACGTTCCCCAGCACGCGGAGCTTCATCTGCTCTTGTCCATGATTACTCCCGTGCCGTGGCTGGAGCGGGTGCCCACCTACAAAGAGAAGAAAGAGAATCTCAACATTGAGTCCGCCTCCTACGGCCTGCTGGGCTACCCTGTACTGCAGGCGGCGGACATCATGATTTACAAGGCTGACGTTGTGCCGGTGGGCAAGGATCAGCTTCCGCACCTGGAGCTGACGCGCGAGATTACGCGACGCTTCAACCACTTGTATGGCGAGGTCTTTCCAGAGTGTGAAGCGCTGTTGACAGAGGCGGCTGTCGTCCCGGGTACGGACGGGCGCAAGATGAGCAAGTCGTACGATAATGCCATCTATATCCAGGACAGCGCGGAGGAGACAGCGAAGAAGATCAAGACGATGTTCACCGATCCGCTGAAGCTGAGGATGGGTGATCCCGGACGACCTGAGGTGTGCCCGGTCTTTGCGCTGCACGAGATTTACAGTCCGAAGGATCAGGTCGCATGGATTGACGAGCATTGCCGGGCTGGAGATCTCGGGTGCGTTCAGTGCAAGAAGATGCTGACTGAAAACCTGAACGAGAAGCTGCGCCCGCTTCGGGAGCGCCGTCAGATGTACGCTGATGACCCCGCTCAGATTGAGAAAATCCTGGAAGAGGGCGCGGCCAAGGCCAGAGAAGTCGCGGAAGAGACTATGCGCGAGGTGCGCAAAGCAATGATGCTGCCGTAGGCTGCAGGGTCACTCCTGCGGTTTCATTGAGGACGTTGCGCGATGATTATCATAATGGAACCCGGCGCCTCCGCCGAACAGGTTCACGATGTTGAAGAAGAGATCCGGCGCATTGGTCTGCGGCCGTTCCTGAATCCAGGAGTTGAGCGCAAGGTCATAGCCGTGCTGGGAGAAGTGGACGTCACCAAGGCGGCGCTTGTCGGACACTTCTCCATGTATGCGGGTGTCGCGCGCGTGGAGCTGATTTCAGACCTCTGGAAGCTGTGTTCCCGCGGATATCACCCTGAGAACAGCATTGTCCAGGTTGGTGACGTGGCTTTTGGCGCGGAAAAGATCGTTGTTATCGCCGGCCCGTGCAGCGTGGAAAGCCGGGAGCAGACCCTGGAGATCGCCGAGCAGGTAAAGGAGATGGGAGCTTCACTTCTGCGCGGAGGAGCGTTCAAGCCGCGCTCCTCGCCCTACAGTTTTCAGGGGCTGGGGGAGCAGGGGCTGAAGTTTCTGGCCGAAGCGCGCGAGCGCACCGGTCTTCCGGTCGTGACTGAAGTGATGGACACCCACGAGATCGTGCTGGTAGCTGAATATGCCGATGTGCTGCAGATTGGCGCGCGCAACATGCAGAACTACTCGCTTCTTAAAGCGGTCGGGCATTCCGGGCGTGCCGTCTTGCTTAAGCGTGGGATGGGCTCGCGCGTAAAAGACCTGCTGATGTCGGCGGAGTACATCCTCAGCGAAGGCAATCCGGACGTGATCCTGTGTGAGAGGGGCATCACGACTTTCGAAGATTCCACCCGCAACACCACGGACATAAACGCCATCCCCGTTCTCAAGCACTGGACGCATCTGCCGGTTGTACTGGACCCGAGTCACTCCACAGGTGTGTGGCGCTATGTCGCGCCTGTCGCCTGCGCCGGAGTGGCCTGTGGCGCGGATGGCATAATTGTGGAAGTCCACAACGACCCGCAGCGGGCGATGAGCGACGGGATGCAGTCGCTGAAGTACGACAACTTCAAATCACTGATGTCTCAGGTGGGGCGCATTGCAGAGGCAGTCGGGCGCACGAGTTAGGATCTCACGGCATCTCCCTGCCGCTCGGCTGATAGCTTCTAGCCGGTCCTTTCGTTGATAAGCACAAATGTTGCGCTAGCCTCAGCAACAGTCTTGCCTGTGGAGTCGCTCAAGCGGCTACCGCAGAGAAAAGTGCGACCGCGGCGTTTCTCCACCCAGCCTTCCACACACAGCTTCTCTCCGGTTACAGCCGGCGCCCGGAAGCGCGTTTCCATCCGGCCGGCAATCACAGCCAGCCCCTGATCCCACAGCACCCACGCCATCGCTTCGTCCATCACCGTTGACAGGATGCCGCCATGCGTGATTCCCGCATAGCTTTCGTGCTGAGGGCCCGGAGTGAACTCGGCGCGGTTAGTGTCTCCATCGCGCTCAAAGTGCAGCTTCAGACTGATCGGGTTGTGTCTTCCGCATCCGAAGCAGTTCTGATTGTCCGTCAGTGTCAATGTGCTCACGGCTTCATTATAGCGCTTCGGCAGGCCAAAAAGAAAAGGGGCAACGCAGGCGCGCTACCCCTCCAACAACGTCCACTCGTGGTTTCTCTCAGGAAGCTTTTGGCCGGAATCTCGCCTGCGGCGCTCGCGGCTCGTTGTCCGCCAGTCCGCTCGGGCGATCCACCCTCGTGGAGGTCTGGGTGTGATCCGGGCGTGAAGGCCGCGACGGCCTGTCCGGCTTGTGTCCCCGGTCGCTGCGCTCCCGGCCGCCTCTGTCGCCCCGCTCGCGGTCATTGCCGCGGTGATCTTCACCACGTCCGCCACTGCGCCCACCGCGTCCACCGCGGTCGCCGCCCCGGTCACGTCCACCTCTGTCTCCCCGGTCGCCGCGCTCCTCGCGTCTGTCAGAGGGAGGCGCTGCGTTCGGGTTAATAACCAGAGGCTCAGCCAGGCCTTCGGCAATCAGGCTCCGGCGCTCCAGATTGATGCGCCCCATATCGTCAATCTCAGCGATGCGCACCATCACCTCGTCCCCGACATTGAGAGCGTCTTCCGTGCGTCCGATGCGGTGATCGGACATCTCCTGAATCCGAAGCAGACCGTCCTTACCGCCAGCCAGTTCGATGAAAGCGCCGAAGTTTGTCGTGCGTACGACTGTTCCGGTGAAGGTTTCCCCGACGGAAAGCTCCCGCGTCATATCTTCGACAATCTTCGCGGCCCGTTCGCCTCCTGCGGCGTCCGTGGAGGTGATAAACACCCGCCCGTCCTGCTCGATAGCCAGTTTCGCGCCCGTGTCCGCCTCTATCTTCTTGATATTGCGTCCTCCCGGGCCGATGACCTCGCCAATCTTCTCAGGATTGATCTGCACTACCAGGGCGCGCGGGGCATACTGGCTCATCTCTTCGCGCGGTGCAGGCAAGGCGCTCTGAATCGAATCCAGCACAGTCTGGCGCGCCGTGTCGGCCTTCTGGATGGTCTCGGCGACCTGCTGCATGCTCAGCCCGCGAATCTTGGTATCGAGCTGAATGGCGGTCACGCCGTCGCGAGTCCCGGCTACCTTGAAGTCCATATCGCCGGAGAAGTCTTCCATCCCCTGAATGTCCGTGAGAATCTTATACCGGTCCCCATCCGTCATCAGGCCCATGGCGATTCCGCCGACCGGTTTCTTGATGGGTACGCCGGCGTCCATAAGCGCCAGCGTGGAGGCGCACGTGCTGGCCATAGAGGTGGAGCCATTGGACTCCAGCACCTCGCTTGTCAGCAGAATGCTGTAAGGAAAAGTCTCCTCATCCGGGATCATCGGGCGCAGAGCCTTCTCCGCCAGCGCGCCGTGGCCGATCTCGCGGCGGCCGGGTCCGCGCATTGGACGCACCTCTCCCACGGAGTAGGGCGGGAAGTTGTAGTAGTGCATGTAGCGCTTGGTTGTGTCCTCTTCGATGCCGTCCACGATCTGTGCGTCATCTACCGAGCCAAGCACCAGCGCTGTCAACACCTGCGTCTGTCCGCGCGTGAACAGGCCTGATCCGTGCACTCTGGGCAACAGACCGACTTCGGAACTCAGTGCGCGGATAGTGTCCGCGTCTCTTCCATCCGGACGCTTGTTTTCGTCCAGAATCAGACGGCGCACTTCCTTCTTGATAACTTTGTCCGCTGCCGCGCCGACATCCGCCGATCGCTCCGGATAGGCGTCCGCCAGCCGTTCAACTATGCTCTTCTTCAGATCATCCAGCGCGCTTTCACGCGCCGCCTTATCCGGATCTACCAGCGCGCTCGAAATCTCGCTGAGAAAGTCCTTCTTGATGCGATCCATAATCTCAGGATCCGGCAGTGAGAGAATTGGCTCCGCCTTGGCGACGCCAAGCTTCCTGGCCAGCTCATCCTGAGCGTCGCACAGCATGATAATGTTGTCGTGCGCAAGCTGAATCGCTGCCACCACGTCTTCGTTGGACGCCTCCGAAGCCTCAGCCTCCAGCATGTTGACAGTATCACGCGTGCCGGCGGCGATGATCTCCATGTCCGCCTGGGTCATCTCTTCAAAGCTCGGATTGACGATGAGCTCTCCGTCCTTGCGGATCACGCGCACGCAGGCGACTGGGCCATCAAAGGGAATGTCCGAGACCGCCAGCGCAAAGGCCGCCGCGTTCACAGCCAGCACGTCCGGCGCTGTACTCAGGTCAACCGACAGCGGCATAGCCACGACCTGCACGTCGTTGCGCATACCGTCCGGAAACAGCGGGCGCAGCGGGCGGTCAATCAGCCTTGAAGTGAGAATCGCCTTTTCCGACGGCCGGCCGCCTCTTTTGACAAATCCGCCAGGAATCTTACCAACAGCGTACTTGCGCTCTTCGTAATCGCAAGTGAGGGGGAAGAAGTCCATGCCCTCCCGGGCTTGTCTGGACATGGTGGCTGTGGCGAGAATAACCGTGTCGCCACAGTAGAGGAGGACAGAGCCGTTCGCCTGTTTGGCAACGCGCCCTGCCTCGATCCGGAGCTGCTTGCCTCCCAGCTCCAGAGAAACAGTATTATCCATGTGTAAGGTTTACACTCCTATCTGCGCAGGCCGAGTTTGCTGATGAGGGAACGGTAACGCTCAATATCTTTCTTGCTGAGGTAATTAAGCAAGCGGCGGCGTTTTCCGACCATCATCAACAGGCCTCTGCGGGAGTGGTGATCCTTCTTGTGCCCCTTGAGGTGCTCTGTAAGCTCGGAAATGCGGGCTGAGAGCAGGGCAACCTGAACTTCAGGCGAGCCTGTGTCAGCCTCGTGGGTCTTGTGCTCGCCGATAATCTCTGCTTTTCGCTCTTGCAAAAGCGACATGTATCGCCTGTTCCTCCTGCGCAAAGTCTGAGGACTGCGCATAACAACGCCGGTCCGCAGACCGGCTCTTTCAATAATCTCCACGTATGTGAGTCGGCAACAGTTTACCATTCCACTAAACCACTGTCAACGCGCACGCCCGCATGTTGCTGTGCAGTGCGACTGCATCCCTGACACGTAGCGATCCTGTCCGCCTGTTCGTCCTGCAGAAGTGTAACTCTCCCGGCTTTCGCAGTCTGAGTTGACACGGGCACGCATCAGGCGTAGTCTTGCAGTTACTGTTCGTCCGGGAGGAAAGCTGTCCTGCTGGTGAGCCGAGTCTTGCGGGCGCGGAGTTTTGCCAGTTCTCCTTCGCCTGCAGATGCCCAAAGGAGGGCCCGCAGACATGAAACTATCAGCCTGTCCCATGAGGCGGGGGAAGTCCTCGATGAAAAAACACTTAGTCACGCTTATGTTGGCTATGGCCCTTGCCGTTTCCTTCGCAGGCGCTGCGCCTGTGTTCGCGGCAGATAAGACCGTTGAGACTACGTCTAGCCCAGCGCCGGACGCCCTTGAGCTGCGAACGGCGTCGGACGCGGACGTGGTGACGATGCTCTCGGATGAACGCGCGATGTACCGCGCCTTTTTTGCGACGGAAGCCGGCGGTCGCGGCTTGACCGCGGCAAAGCCCCGGTTGAAGCATCTACTCTCAGACCCGGACGAGTTGGTCCGGGTGGAGGCTGCGGGAGCTCTGCTGCGGCTTACTGAGCGCTCCGGTGTCCCCGTGCTCCGGGCGGCCCTGTCCAACGAGGCGAGCAGGAGCAGACTGACTGCGGCCCGGTACCTGTCTCTAGTCGCAGACAAGCAGGCCGTGGCTGTTCTGCAGAACTATCTCACGAGCAAGTTATCTTTTGAGCGAGACACCGCCGTGCACGCCCTTGCAGCTCTGAAGGATGACTCGATCGCCTATGCCGCGCTGGTGGCCGGGTTGCAGGATGAAAACGATCTGGTACGCCAATCGGCCATTTATCTGCTGGGTGGACGCACGGGCGAACGCTCCACCCGGATGCTGCGTGAGATCCTCCAAACAAGTCAGGTCCAGATGGAAAGAGGGATGGCAATCTCGTCGTTGGAGCGGCTCGGCACTCCTGCCGTGGTACTATCCATCATAGACGCTCTGGCGGACGAAAGTCCGGTCGTTAGTGTGGCAGCGCGAAGAGCTCTGCTGAAGCTGACAAGGCGTATCGGTGCGCCGGAGGGGGTCGGGCTGGCGCAGGCCGAGGATTGGCGCGCCTGGTGGGCGCAACACAGGCAGGAGTATAAGGAACACGGCCTGCCAGGGGCGGGAGGCTGAAGAACCCCCAGCGTCCGGCGGAATGACCATTTCATGAACAGCGCAGGCTACCATAGCAGCTTCTAGTTCGCGGCGTCACGTGGAGATGAAGGAATCTACGGCCCGGCGGGTCTATTCAGTTGGGCAGCGAACGGAAGTTGCCTGTGCCGGAAGCTTTCAGGGCCGATTGGGAGCAGTGGTGGGCCGAGAACCAGAGCCAGTTCCCGCCTGGCGCCAAGATCAAAGCTAAAGCTGCGGCCTTCGAACCAGCCGAACCCGCAACGGAGTGGTAGCGGTGGAACAGCGCTTCATCCGCGCAGAGGAGCGCATCTGCGCATGGACTTGGCGAATCTTTCACCCACTGGCTCCAGGTGGGGATACCTGGAGAGATGTGATGCAAGACGATGCCTTGAGTGGGTTCTTTACGCCGACGGGTCAGTCCGGCTACTACCTCTACAAGAAGCAGTCGCCCAGCGACGTGCGGCTGGAAGGAAGAGAAGTTCCGTACCCGTAGCGCCTATCGGCGAAAGAGGATGAAATGTTTCGACAGTTGATCTGGTTTGTCACAGCAGCGCTCCCTTTGCTCGCACTTGTGCTCGCCGCGGCCGCGTGCGGTGCAAGCGATATTCCGGTCGCTGT
>JADLDK010000016.1 GCA_020846715.1 Armatimonadota bacterium
ACGTTTGCTGGCTGAAAAAGCGCTTCTAACACACACGGAAAGCTGACAGATCAAGCAGTCTGCGCATGGCTATTCCAGCCAGCGCCGTAGCCTCTTTTGCGCGCGCCAGCCAGGTGGACGCGACAGGAACGCTGGGCACAACTCCGGACCCTGAGCGCCAGATTGGCGGCGCGACAGCCGTGATTGGCATGACCCGGACGACGCCGACACCGCCGGGACCTGAAAAACGAACTGCGGGACAGGAAACTCTGTCCCGCAGTCACATAACCTGATAAACTGAACCCCGCTGCAGCTTACCAGGTTCGGTTTGGTCGCCTTGCGTCTTGTTGCTGTGTCAGCGGCCACTGGCGTGACCGCTCTTGTGTTGTAACCTTCTCTGATGCTCCTCACACTTGATTTACCCGCGCGCGGCTGAACCAAACGTAGCCACTAAAGGTGTTTTTCAACAAATTTCCCCGTACCTCTACTCGTTTTCGCTCCGTGTGCGCCTACTGCGCCCTTCCTTGCGGAATAAACACAGTGAGCGGGGGAATGGATGCCTCCGAGGGCTCTCTGGTCTGGAGTCTGACGGAAGCAAACAGCGCACATCGGACAGCAAGAGATCCTATACTCTGTCGCCGCAACGAAGCTGCTTCGAGGCGCGCTGGCTGACTTACCAGCAGACTACCGTGTGACCGGTCGCCCGAATCCGCACTTTTCGACCGGATTGGCGTATGAGATATCCCGCGCGCGGCAACCCCGCCGGGATAGCTGTGCTCGCGGCCTGCAAGGATGCAGACCTGAGCGCGGGAGGAGCAGCGGGAGAAGATTGGACACCCATCTGGATTGGCCAGATGGGTGTTTTTTTTGCGTACGATTGCCGCTCGGCCGCTAACGGTCATGAGCATTCACGCTGGATAGTCATCAACGCTCCTGAGAAGGAGAAAGACAGGGTCTTTCTGAGTAGCCGCGCAGTAGCGATTCGAGCGCAAATTACGTTGCCTGAAAGGGGACAGCATGCTATAATTACTAGGAGGAAAGTGAGACTACATGGCAAAAAAGCCGGATGAAAAGCTCAGGGATCTGGCTGCTGAAGAATCCCCGGAAACAGACACCCCCGCTGAAGAATCCACCACCCCTGCCCGAGTTCAAGGACAGTACAACGCTGACAATATCACGGTTCTCAAAGGCCTTGAAGGCGTGCGGCGGCGTCCTGATATGTACATCGGCGACCGGGGCACCCGGGGGCTGCATCACCTTTTTGTCGAGGTCGTGGACAACTGCATAGACGAGGCGCTGGCGGGCTACTGCACAGAAGTCCACGTGACGCTGCACAAAGACCAGTCTATTAGCGTTTCTGACAACGGGCGCGGCTTTCCTGTAGACATCCACCCCGAGATGGGATTGCCCGGGGTTACGGTTGCGATGACCATGCTGCACGCGGGCGGCAAGTTTGGCGGCGGCGGCTACAAGTTCTCCGGCGGGCTTCACGGCATTGGCGTTTCGGCAGTTAACGCGCTGTCTGAGTGGCTGATTGTCGAGATCAAACGAAACGGCGAGGTGTATCGTCAACGCTTCGAGCGCGGCGAGATCGCCAGCAAGCTGGAAGTAGTCGGCAAATCTACGGAGACAGGCACGACGGTCACCTGGCTGGCGGACGAGGAGATTTTCGGGCCCATTGTCTATCATCTGGACATCTTCCTCCAGCGCCTGCGCCATCTGTCCTACCTCAACCCGCAGGTAAAGCTCACCTACACCGACGAAGAGACCGGCGACCATCACGAGTTTCACCACGAGCAGGGCCTGGTGGCTTTCGTGGAGGACCTGGGCAAGAACAAGGATGCTCTCCACAAGCCGATCTATATGTCCCGTTCGCGTGAAGACACAGTAGTCGAAGTGGCGATGCAGTACAATGTCGGCTACCAGGAGATCATCTACACCTTCGCCAACAACATCTACACCCAGGACGGCGGGACACATCTTTCAGGATTTAAGACGGCGCTGACGCGCGTTCTGAACGCGTATGCGCGCAAGAGCGGGGCGCTGAAGGAGAAGGACGCTAACTTCTCCGGAGACGATGTGCGCGAAGGCATCGTGGCGGTGATTGCGGTGAAGCTCGTGCATCCGCAGTTTGAGTCACAGACCAAAGTGCGCCTGGCAAATCAGGACATTGACGGGATTGTCAACTCGGTGGTCGGCGAGGAACTGACGCATTTTCTGGATGAAAACCCGCAGGTGGCGCGTAGAATCGTTGACAAAGCCATTACCTCCCAGCGGGCGCGCGAACAGGCGAGAAAAGCTGCGGAAGCAGTGCGCCGATCCAATGCGCTTGGCAGCGGTGGCCTCCCGGGCAAACTAGCCGACTGCACGGAGCGCGACCCCAGCAAGTGCGAGATCTATCTGGTGGAAGGCGACTCCGCCGGAGGGTCCGCCAAGCAGGCCCGCAGCCGCACGACCCAGGCCGTTCTGCCACTTAAAGGCAAGATTTTGAACGTCGAGAAGGCGCGCATTGACCGGGCGCTTGAGAACGATGAGATCAAGGCGCTGATTACGGCGCTTGGAACGGGCATCTCGCATAACTCCCTGGGCACCAGTGAGGAAGCGCTGGAAGACGAGAACGGTAACGGGAACGGACACGCAAATGGCAATGGCAACGGAAATGGCAATAACGGCCAGAAGATGTTCGACCTCAGCCGGCTGCGCTACGACCGCGTCATCATCATGACTGACGCCGACGTAGACGGCGACCATATCCGCACACTGCTTCTAACTTTCTTCTTCCGCTACATGCGCCCGCTGATAGAGCACGGACACATTTACGTCGCTCAGCCACCGCTTTACCGCGTGAAGGCAGGCAAAGATCAGCAGTGGTATGTGAAGAGCGATCAGGAGTTGCAGGAAGTCCTCAAACAGATCAAGCGCAAAGACTTTACCGTGAGCCGGTTCAAGGGTCTTGGTGAAATGGACTGGGAAGATCTGGCCGACACAACTATGGACCCGGAGAAACGAGACCTCGCGCAGGTGACGCTGGAGGACTCCATGCAGGCTAACGAGATTTTCACAGTTCTGATGGGCGACAAAGTGGAGCCGCGCCGCGAGTTTATCGAACGCTATGCCAAGGAAGTCAAGAACCTGGACTGGCACGCTTGATTGGCAACCCGGCAGCCACACCTTCAGCGGCGCGGCCTTGGCCGGGCCGCTGTGTTTTCTCTGAGCCTTGAAGCAGCCTGCAAGAACCTCGATCTGCGTCTTCGCCTCATCCAGCAACTACGTTGCGCCGCACTTCTTCGAAGCAGCCGCTGAGCTCGGACGCCTGATTGCCGAGCGTTCCTACCGCCTTGTCTATGGGGGTGGAGGACTCGGGCTAATGGGAGAGATTGCGCGAAGCGTTCAAAGCCGGGGTGGACAGGTGGTAAGCGTAACCCCGAAATACCTTAAGATTCCCGGCGTGTACTACGAAGAGGCGGACGAAGTGATCGTCACGGAAACGTTGCGGGAGAGACAGGCGGTTATGCAGAAGCTGGCCAGCGCATTCATCGCGCTACCGGGCGGCTTCGGGACACTGGAAGAGCTGCTGGAAATCATTGCGCTCAAGCAGCTTCGCGTTCACAACATGCCTGTTGTGCTCTTGAACACGCACGGATTCTACGATGCGCTGTCCCTTGTTTTTGAGCAGATTTACAAGCTGCGCTTTGCGAAGAGTGAGTACCGTAACTACTACTTCCTCGCAAAGAGTCCGGAGGAGGCGCTGGCGCACATCGAGTCGTACTCACCGCAACCTGAACCGGCTGGGGGAAAGTGGTTCTGACAACGCTGACTATCACTCCCTGGTCCTAACTCCTCAGGCGCTCTCCCACCGCACCTTCTCCTCAAGCGGACGTCTGACTGATTGGGGCACTGGCTCAGCAGGCCAGCCGAGGAAAAAGAAGCCCAGAAGCCGCTCGTGAGCCTGCAGTCCCAGCATCTGCGCCACGACAGGATGAGTTGCGAACTCGTTGGTGGTCCATTTGCCTGCAAGTCCGAGCGCACAGGCCATGATGTGCAGATTCTCCACAGCGCCGGCAACCGCCATCAGCTCTTCGTGCTCCGGCATCTTCAGTGCGCCATCGGGTTTGAGTAACGGCGACATCGCCACAGATATCCACACCGGCGCGCCCCAGACGCGGTCGCGCTGCTTCTCGAAAGCCGCCTGATGAAAGGTCTGGGCGCAGGTCTGGCGATAGGCTTCTCCAAAGGCCTCTGACAGCCTGCGCCGGCCATCCCCTGTAAAGACCGTAAAGCGCCAGGGTTCGGTCTTGCCGTGACTCGGCGCCCAGTCAGCCGCCCGCAACACTGTTTCCAGAACCTCCCTCGGGACCTCCCGATCCGAGTGAAGTTGCTCAACTTTCATACTGCGCCGGTTGGCGATAGCGTCAAAAACCGTCTGAGAGGTGTCAGTTAGAGTGGACATACTTCAGAGATGGTGACCGCTTTGGCTTCGGCCGTCAAGAGCGGATAGCGGCAGAAGAGCCTCGGACAACGGCGGGCATTCCAGACGGCGGGAGCAGTTCGATTCAGCGGAAATGACGGGCGATTTCGTTGTGGTAGCGTGCGCCAACCACACCGGCGTTTGCCGCCAGCCAGTCACTCAGCAGCGTGCGTCCGAGACTCGGCTGGCCGGAAATAAGGAGATTGTCCATCAGCCCGAGCACTTCTTCGCGCGTCAGAACGACGTCCCGTACCAGCAACCCGATAATGCGGGAGAGGCCGAGCGCGAGATCCGCAGAGAGGTGGAGCAGGACCGTCTTTCTGCCCGTGACTCTGGCAATAGTCCGAATGAGATCATCAAACGTGAAGACTTCCGGACCCGCCGCGTCCTGAACAAAGCTGTCTTCGCGTTGACCTGCTTCCAGCATGAGCTGGGCCATATCCTCTACGAAGATGGGCTGGAGGGCGTAGTGGCCGTCTCCGGGAACCGCAAACACCGGAAAGCGCCTCACAATCCAGGCGATGTTGTTGATAAGCACGTCTTCGGCGCCGAAAATCACTGTGGGGCGCAGGATGGCACAGGAAACTCCAGATGACATCAACGCCTCTTCCAACTGCGCCTTACCGCGGTAATAGGGCAGCGGCGAGTCCAGGGAGGGATTGGCGATGCTCACATAGACCACCCGGCGAACTCCCGCATCCTTCGCAGCCCGAAAGAGCATTTTCGTGTTCTCTACGGCCTTCTCGTAGGTGGTTTCGCCGTGGGGATAGCGCACCCAGTAGGTGATGTAAAATGTCGAAGCGCCTCGCAGAGACTCCAGCAAGGCCTCGTAATCGTCAAAGTTGTAAGGATAGATTTCAACCGGCACATCGAGCTCTCGGTGCTCGACTCTTCTGCCCGTGAGCGTACGCACGCAATGCCCCGCCGTGAGCAGCCGCTTTGTCAGGTAACGCCCTGTGTAGCTGAAAGCGCCGGTGACCACGTCAAGAGGCATAGCGCAGACTCACTAAGCGGGCCGATGAGGGTGAGCGAGCTGAGCGCATCAAACTGGACCGCCGGACAAAAGACGCCAGAATCGCCCGCCGCGTCCTTCGATCAGAGCTGTGCGCTTTCGACCTTGCGAATCTCCATCTCCTGAGGACCGGCGGGCGCTTGAAAGGTGACTGTATCGCCCACTTTCCCGCCCATCAGCGCTTCGCCAATAGGCGATTGATCACTGATCTTGTCCTGCGTGGGATCGGCGTCCACCATAGTCACGATGTTGTAGACAATCTCCTCGTCCCACGTCTTGTTATAAACAGTCACCCTGCTGCCAAGCTGGACCTGCCCGGAGTTGTTGCTGTCGTGCTCCACAACTATCGCCCGGCTCAGCACCGCTCGCAATTCGCGAATGCGTGCCTCAAGCAAACCTTGCTCCTCTTTGGCAGAATGGTATTCGTAGTTCTCGCTCAGATCGCCGTATCCGCGCGCGTGCTTAATGCGCTCGGCGATCCGGGGGCGCTCCGTTTTCTCAAGCGTTTCCAGTTCATCTTTGAGCTTCTCGATAGCGGCCCGGGTCAGGTTAATCTGCATAGAATGTGCCTCGAATGCGAAACGGCGTCAAAAAGCGGGAGATTTCCGCGCGCCGCGCGGCGTACTAGACGCATAGCCTCTGATTCTAATCGAACTCCCATTGCATCGTCAACTGCAACCTGCCGGCTTCGACCTGCGCTGGAGCCTTGACGGACGGCGGCGGTCGGGGTAGCATCCAACGGACTCGCGCTCGCCACAGGGCGCTGCGACGTAGAAAGGTATTATTCAGATGTTCCGCAACCTCAGCCCCGGCGCCATTGGTGTCAACCCGGCAGATATAGACGTGTTTCAGGCAGCCAGTTCTGCCGGATTTGAAGGGCTGGACCCGGACTTCGCTCCCCTTCTGGCTGGAGGTAGCGCTGCGGAGTTCAAAGCGCGCTTTGAGGAGCACGGGCTGAAAATCGGCGGTTGGGGACTACCGGTTGCGGTGTACGGCTCTGACGAGGAGTATGATGCGGCTCTCTCGCGGCTGAGCGCCGTAGCCGAAGCGGCCGCATCTGTGGGCGCCGTGCGCTCGGCAACGTGGATATTGCCATGCTCGGACACTCTGCCCTACGAAGAGAATTTCGATTTTCATGTCAGGCGCCTGAAGCCCTGCGCCGATGTGCTGGATCGGTTCGGGTGCCGCCTGGGTCTGGAGTTCATCGGGCCCAGGACGTTTCGCGAGACCAAACCGCACGCCTTCATTCACACGCAGGATGAGATGCTTGCGCTCGCGCGCGCGGTCGGGCCGAATGTGGGCCTGCTGTTTGACTCATGGCACTGGTACACATCGCACGGAACACTGGAAGATATCGAAGGCCTGACAGATGATGACATTGTTCAGGTGCATATTAACGACGCCCCCGCAGGAGTGGACGTGGACGAGCAGATTGACAACGTGCGGGCGCTTCCAGGTGAGACCGGCGTCATTGACCTCACAGGTTTTCTGCGCACGCTGAACAAGATCGGCTATAGCGGCCCGGTAACGCCGGAGCCTTTCAGCGCCAGGCTCAAAGAGATGTCCGCGGAGCGCGCCCTCAAGGCTGCGGGTGAGGCGCTGGAGTTGACCTGGGTGAAGGCGCTGGGCGTGCGCTGACGCGTGTAACCTCCGGTAACTTCTCCTGACGCCGCAGGCCGTCTCACGTCGAAATGTCTACTTGCGCAAAACCAGATGCAGAAAGGGGATACCCTCGAGTGTAACGGCATCGCGCTGTGCGCCAGCTCAGCCGGCCTCCCACAGCTTCCTGGCCTGCGCAAGCTGTGAGATAGCCCGAAGGTGATCCTGGCGCACTTCTTCCAGCGTCGGCCGCCACGGAGCCGTCATAAATCCGGATATCCGGTTCACGTCCAGGTTCTCACGGCAGAAGCGTACGGTCCCTTCAGAGTTGGTGTCGTCTGAGTAGTTGCTGAAGGTCGGAACCTGCTCATAGCCGCGCGAATCCAGCTCCAGATACGCGCCCACTTCTTTGATGTCGCTGCGGAACTCCGGGTTGTAGTACCAGTTGCTCTGCAGGACGGAGCGCGGCATCCTCTCCCAGAACATTTCGGGATATTCCCAAACGTAGTCCGACCAGATCCAGCCACGCACGCCCTTCTTCTCCACCTCGTTCAGTAGAAAGAAAAAGTCGTTCCACCACAGATCAAACTGGCGGATTACAACGTACCCCTGATGCGCCTGATGCTTGTAGCTCTCCTCATCCATCCCCAGATGGAACAGCCTTGGCGTGTCAAAAATCTCAATCACTTCGCGGATCAGATCACGGCAGACGTCATAGTAGGCAGGGGTCGAGATCATCCGGGCGTAAGGCCCAAGCCAGATATCGTGAGTTGCGGAGAAATTCAGCTTTGGAATCGGCTCCAGGCCCATCTCCCGCATCTTCTGGAGCTCCGAGCGAAGCTCTTCAACACTCCACGCGTTTTCCACCGCGATTTCAGGATGGCTGTCGTATCTGACGCCGTCTCCCAGATCTATAATGATCATGTTGATTCCGGCATCACGGCTCGCCGTGAGCAAATCATCCCACAGGGAACGATCGAAACGCAGATATGGCTTATACGAGACATACCGGCTCTTCGGAAGCTCCGGCGCTTCGCGATCGAGCCACATGTTGTAGCTGAGGTGCAAGAGATTTGCCCAGATCAATGGTGCCTCCAGACGCCGCGTTGTGTCTTCCGGCGACAGTATGGATTTCTGCTTATGAGTCACTCTTCCTGCCAGATGAGCGGCTCTGTCGCGAAAAGTAGCGATAGAAGTTGAATCTTTTGCCAATCATTGTAACAACGCTCCCAGCGCGGCTCGGCGGGGTGTACAATGTAAACGGTAACTTAAAGGAGAAGGGCCACGGGCACATTCCTTTCGAATGTGACAGCCTCGACGATTAGAAGTGAGTTCGCCTGGCAAAGAAAAACAACAGCCTCTGCGAAAAGCAGCCCGAAAAACAATTGTCCGGCATGCTCGCTCTCTGCTGCGGCAGTCCGCCTGCTACAAAGCAAAGAGCGACGACACGGAGCCAGTGCACCAGATGCGCGTAGCTTCCAGACGGCTGCGGGCTGCGCTGGAGATTTTCGGGTTTTGCTATGCGCGCAGTGAAACTAAGGCTCTGCGGCGTGAAGTCAAGCAGGTGACGGCGGCTCTGGGTCCAGCCCGCGATCTGGATGTGTTGATCGGGTTTCTGACGGAGTACACACGTCAGAGCCGCGCCGAAGATTTGGACGCGCTCGAGTTGTTGACCCACCACAAGATAGACGAGCGACGCAGACTGGACTGCCGTGTGCGGAGGACTGTCAAGGATTTGAAGAAGCGCAAGCTCCTGCGTCGCGTGAAAGAGTTTACCGTGTTTGCCAGCAACGGGCACGCCTTCAAAGCCCGCAAGCCCGAAGAGATCGATCTGCCTCCTCTGGACTCTCCTTTGCGGGACTTCGCCCGTCCACTTCTGTATCCACGTCTTGAGACGCTGCTCTCCTGGCTTCCACAGGTCAGAGCATCGGGTGAATCGGAAGCGTTGCACAGCATGCGCATTGACGCCAAGCGCCTTCGCTACGCGATGGAGCCCTTTGAAGGATGTCTGGAGCGCAACTTCGGAGCAGTCCTGCGAGATGTGCAGAAGGTGCAGGAAGTGCTGGGGGAAGTTCACGACTGCGATGTGTGGTCTGAGATGGCGACGGAGTTTCGCGAGCGCTACCGCACGGGGCATGACGCCTACCAAAGGCTCATAGACCATCTGCATACGCGCCGGAGTGAGCTGTATCAGAGCTTCATCGAGTGGTGGTCTCCGGGCGCTGAGCTGGAGTTTCGCCGGCGATTTCTCGACGCCATGCCTCTGAAAACAGGCTTTCCGGAACGGAGAGAGACCGGCAGTTGACGATGGCACTGCGCCGGGTTGCGGCTATTGACGCCGGTACAAACTCGGTTCTGTTGCTGGTAGCGGATGTAGATGTGGCGACCGGGAAGATTGAGCCGGTTGCCGATGAGTCTGTCATTGCGCGCCTCGGAAAAGGTGTGGACGCATCAGGACAGCTCGACGCCAGCGCGATTCAGCGCTCACTGGAGGCGGTGGAGAGATTTTGTGAGACAGCTCGCAGCCTCGGGGTGCAGCAGATCGCGCTTGTGGGAACCAGCGCTCTGAGGGATGCCAGCAACGCCGCAGCTTTTCTGGAACCGGCGCAGGCTTTGTGCCAGACTCGTTGTCACGTGATCTCAGGAGACCTCGAAGCCAGAATGTCCTGGGTCTCTGTAACTTCAGACTGCTCACTTGGGGCCCGGTATCCTCTGGCAATCGCAGACGTGGGCGGCGGGAGCACGGAGTTCGCGTCTGGAGTGGGACCATCGCCTGATTATATTCAGAGCGTAGATGTAGGCGCTGTGCGCCTCACAGAGCGCCATCTGCAAGGGGATCCTCCGGAACCCGGCGAGCTGGAGGCGGCACGAACGCACGCCCGAACCGAGCTGAGCCACGCCCTTTCGAAGCGCAAAGCTGCAACTCTGGTGGGAATCGGCGGCACAGTTGTCAACCTCGGGTGCGTCGCCTTCGGTGCGCTCAACTACGAACAGGTTCACGGCCACCGGCTGAGCCTTAAGACTATCTCTGAGCTCATTGTTTCCCTCGCCAGCAAGACTCTCCACGAGCGCCGGCTGACGCCCGGGCTGGAGCCTGAACGAGCAGACGTCATCGTCGGAGGGGCTGTTATTTTCGAGGCGCTTCTGACGGGGATGAAGCTCAGCGAAGTTACAATCAGTGTCCGTGGAGCCCGCTACGGCATAGCGATGGAGTTGGCTGCAGGGCGATGGAACTGAGCAAGCTCCACGTTGAGGCGCCGCCTGAGCTACTGCGGCTTGCGGAGCGCTGCCGCTATGAAGAAGGCCACACCTTGCAGGTCCTGCGCCTTGCCCTGGCCTTGTTTGATGAGCTGCAGAAACTGCACAGGATGCCACCGGAAGCAAGACGTATTCTGATGGAAGGCGCACTGCTGCACGACATAGGCTGGTGTAAAGGGCGCAAAGGGCACCACAAGAGCTCCTACAGCATCGCCGTGAGCGCTGAGTTGGAAAGCGTTCCATCGCATGAACTGGACATGGCCGCTCAGGTCGGGCGCTACCATAGAAAATCTGCCCCATCGCTGGAGCATGCGCCTTTTGCGCGTCTCGGCCCACAGGACAGAGATACGGTCACGCGACTCAGCGCCATCCTGCGTGTGGCAGACGGGCTGGATCGGGGACATCAAAACATCGTCACAGCGTTACGGTGCGAGGTGACTGACAGGGAAGTGACAGTGCATCTGGAATGCGCAGGGAACGCAGAGCTTGAGATCTGGGGCGCGCAGCGCAAGGCGGGACTCTTTGAGAGGGTCTTTCAGCGCAGACTTGTCTTTGTGGCAGTTCGACGGCTAGAGTAGATATGTGACAGTGACAAAATTCGGCGCAATTGACGTCGGCACCAACTCCATCCGGCTCCTGGTTGTCGCGATTGACGCACGCGATCACTCCTTCACCGTTATCCACGACATCAAAGAGACTGCGCGTCTGGGCGAAGGGGAGTTTCTACACAATAGAATCACACCCGAAGCTATGGATCGCGCCGTCACCGTGATCAGCCACTTTGTCGAAGTCGCCAGAGGCTATGAGGTGGGGGAAATCCGCGTCGTAGCCACATCCGCCGTGCGCGAAGCAGACAACCAGCAGGAGTTCCTGGACTGCGTCCGTGAATCCTGCGGCCTCGAGGTCGAGGTCATCTCGGGCAAAGAGGAGGCGCGTCTGATCTACCTGGGAGTTCTGGCCGGAGCGACGCTGCAGGGCAAGCAGGCGCTCTTCATTGACGTGGGAGGTGGCTCTACAGAGCTGGTCATCGGAGACCGGCAGCAGTACTATCTGCTCGAAAGTCTCAAACTGGGGACAATCCGCCTTACGAATCGCTTTCTGGGCGACGGGCGTGCGGCGGTCTCCAGGAAAAAATACGCACAACTGCAGGAATACATCCGCGGGGTAGCCGTGCACGCAGCGCGCAAGATCCACAATCTGGGCTTTGAGCTGGTTCTGTGCAGCTCGGGCACGGCGATAAATCTGGGAGAGATGGTCGCGGCCATGCTCGGTGAAAAACCCACCTCCATCCGCCAGTATCCAGTCCGCCTGGACGATATTACCAGAGTGCGTGAAATGCTGTGCAAAGCGCCCTATGACGAGCGGCGAAAGCTGCCGGGAATCAAGCCTGAGCGCGCAGATATAATGGTGGCCGGCGTTGCGGTCATCGAGACAATTCTGGAGCAGGTTGGAGCGCAGCAGATGCATGTGGCTGACTATGCTTTGCGGGAAGGTCTGGTCGTTGACCACATTATCCGCGATGAACAGGCGAGAGAACACTTCACGGCTGTATCGCCGCGGAAGCGCAGCGTGCTGCAGCTTGCGCGAAGCTGTGGGTACGAGGCCGAACACGCAGAGCAAATCCGCCATCTCTGCCTGTCTCTGTTCGATCAGCTCTGGGAGCTGGGGCTGCACCGGATGAACCGTCACGACCGGGAACTGCTGGAGTACGGCGCTTATCTCCACGACGTGGGTTTTTTTATCTCCCATACCAACCACCACCAGCACGCCTACTACCTGATTCGCCACAGCGAGCTGCTGGGGTTCAACGACCGTGAACAGGCGATTCTGGCCAATCTTGCGCTGTACCACCGCAAGTCCACTCCAAAGAAGAAGCACGCCGGTTTTATGGCTCTGGACAGCCAGGCTCGATCTCTTGTCGAAAAGCTCTCCTGCCTGCTGCGCATTGCCGAAGGGCTGGACAGAAGCCACCTGTCACTGGTCAGAAATATAACGCTGGAGCGGGATGACAATGGCGTGAAGATGACGATAGACAGCGCGTCGGACTGTCAGCTTGAATTGTGGGGAGTGGAAAGCCAGCTTGGGGTATTCCGGTCCGTTTTCGGAGCGGCGATGTCGGTTTCGGTCCATCACGAAGCGGACTCGGGCGCGTCGGATAGCCGCACAGAGGATGTAACGGGCCGGGAGGCAGACAAGGTTAGCCTGACACTGCCAGAGCGATCCAGTGAGTGAAAGCGCAGCGGCTTACAGAACGGGCATATGGTCGCGCGTTGCGGCCGTGCGCGGCCCTGCAGCTATCATTGTCGGAGCAATCAGCTTCAGCGTCATGGCTATTGCAGTACGCTTTCTGACGCGCGCCGGTATTCCAGCCGGTGAGCTGGTTATGATCCGCTTCTCGATGGGGCTGGCCATGCTGGAAGCGCTGAGGATTGCCGGTGTCATCAACATCTCGCACCGGCGGTGGCAGGCTCTCTGGGGACGGGGCATCACCGGCGCGCTAGCAATTCTGTTTTACTTCCTCAGCATCCAGTACACCACACTCACCAAAGCTACGCTGCTCTCAAATGCCTATCCGGTCTTCGCAGCGCTTATGGCAGTGCTGGCGCTGGAGGAGAAAATTCAGTGGCCGACAGCCATCTCATTCGCACTGTCAGGGCTGGGAATGTGGATGGTTGCCCGTCCAGGCCCGGGTTGGGCGGTGGGAGACGGCTACGGCATACTGGGGGCTTTGACGGCGGGTATGGCCATCGTGTTTATCCGCCACCTGCGCAGAACTGAAAACCCGTTCTCCATCTTCTGGTATCTGTGCGCGTTCGGCTCGGCTCTGGGTGCGCTGACGTGCGCGCGCAACTTCGTTGTACCGTCTGGTGATCTCTTTGTTCTGATACTCGTCATGGGTATCACGAGCACACTGGGACAGCTTCTGATTACCTATGGCTTCGGCTACATTCGCGCCGGCGAAGGCTCCCTCATCAGTATGTCCACCGTCGCCTACAGCGGCCTGTTTGCGTGGTTTTTTCTGGGTGAGCGCCTGCCGGTGTCGGGCATGATTGGCGCGGGTCTGATTCTGGCCTGCGCAGCTTATCTGACTCTGCGCCCGCAGTCCGCAGCAGACGATTTCATCCCGCGAGGATAGTAGAGGCCGCGTCGCCCTCGCTCCTCACCACCGATGCTCACCTCACCTGCTCTGACGCTCTCTGCTCTGATATAGGGTCAGGTCGGCTACCCTGAAGAGTAGTACGCGCTGCTGGTAGTTTCGTGAAAAAGGGTTGACGATGAAAAGGAGCGCAACTGAAGAAATTCAGCCGCGCCGCTGCGACCAGCGATTGGAGTCCGCCCGGCTTCGGGCAGTCCAGAGTGAGGATGGCGAGGGCGGCGCCACCCTGACAAAATACGGCGGGCAGGGAAAGGAGAATGGAAAGCCTGCCCGCGAACCGCACAACCAATTGCAGCGCAATCCTGGGACTTATCGCGTAGCAACCGACCGTTCGGCGCGCCCCTGCGGACGCTTTGCGCGGCTCACGTAATTATGCACATACTGCCAACGCGTGTCAAGCCATCAGTGCGACTTTTTTTCACGCTCACGCGTGTTATTGATGATGCGTTTCAATTCCTCTAGTTGGAACGGTTTGTAGAGGTACGTGTCCACACCCTGGCCTTCCGCAGCGGTCTCTGTCTCTTCCGTTGGATAGGCGGTCATCAGGACCACCGTCGCCTCTGGCGAGAACAGTTTTGCGGCACGCAGAAACTGAAGGCCGTCCATTCGTGGCATTCTCAAGTCCGCCAGGATCAGATCGAACGGCTGCTGACGGACTATGCCCATTGCAGTAAAGGGTGAATCAGCGGCATCTACTCTACACCCTTCGATCTCCAGCAGCGTGAGCAACACCTGCAGCAGACTCCTGTCATCATCAACTACCAGAACTTTTAGATCTTCGGGCAAAGGGTCACGGGCCTTTCTTCGGCTGGACTATCCCGCTGCGGCCACGGATAGCCGATCCATTTGACACAGTTATCGGCAGATTACAAAAGTCCTCTTTACGTCACAGACTTACCAGCAATTGACAGCAAAAACTACCCATACGGGTAATTATCAGCCAATTCTCTTGCCCTGCAGCGCGGCGGACTTGCTAATCCGAGCCCCGGAGCTTAGACTGCAGTCAGGCTCTAAACGGTGACAGACCGTGAGTTATTTCAAGTATGCACAGAACGGCCGCTCCCGCACAATCGCAGCGTCATTCTATAGCGCGCTCCAGTCCCCGGCGAGCCAGAGCCAGGCCCCGTGGTGTTATGCGCCGACTTGGCCAACCGGTTCTGGCCGGTGTTCTGCTTTATGTCTTGATTATAGCCGCTCGCATAGGCTACGCCGGAGCAACTGACGGCCGGAGAAAGTCTGATGTTATTGTCGTTCTAGGCGCGGCGCAGTTCAACGGCCGGCCGTCTCCGGTCTATCAGGCGCGGCTGGATCACGCTATTGACCTCTACAGGCAGGGCTATGCTCCGCTACTTCTGTTCACAGGCGGCAAGCGCCCCGGTGACACCTACACCGAAGCCAGCGCGGGACGGCTTTACGCGCTGCGCAAAGGGGTGCCAGACTCCGCCATTATGGAAGAACGCCAGGGGCGCACGACGAGTCAGAGCATGCGCTCAGCCGCTTCTATCCTGAGGCAGAATCATCTGCGTACGGCGCTACTCGTCAGCGATCCGTTCCACGCTCTGCGGCTGGCCCGGATGGCGAAAGACCTTCATATAGATGCCCGCGTCAGCCCTGCGAGAAACACACGCATCCAAAGCTTCTCTCTGAGGGCGCGCTACACCATGCGCGAGGTCTCTGTGTACACCGCGTACCGGCTGTTTGGTGAATAGGGCACACACCGCTCAGAATACCCAAACCCGCTTGACTCCAGCGCAGCGCGACGTGTGCCACAATGGTGAAGGTATGCTAACATTCATCAATTCTGCAATGCACAGCCTGCACGGGCTGCCGGGTGGGCGGCGCCGGGAAAATCTTTGGGAGGAGTGCGAGTAATGATTGACGGCGTGTTGATTAAGCCATTGAAGCGCAACGCCGATGAGCGCGGCTTTCTGATGGAGATGCTCAGGGCAGACGACGAAGAGTTCTTCGAGCGCTATCAACAGTCATACATCTCTTTGAATTATCCCGGGGTCATCCGGGCCTGGCACTATCACCTCAAGCAGAAAGACATCTGGGTCGTGCCGCAGGGTATGGTCAAGGCGGTGCTCTACGACGTACGCGAAGGCTCCCCGACAAAAGGGGAGGTTCAGGAAGTGCACATGGGGGTCAACAACATGGTCATGCTCAAAATCCCCATCGGCGTGTATCACGGATACAAAACCACCGGCCTTCAGCCTTCCCTTCTAATCAACTATCCTGATCAATTCTATGATCCGGCGGACGAATACCGCGCGCCATACGACTCACCAGACATCCCCTACAACTGGGATATAAAGATGACCTGAGCGCGACGGCAGCGCTGTAACGGACTAACACTTTATCAAATCCGTCACCCTCACAGGTGGCACACCGGGAGACTTATCCTGATGAAACTCCTCGTCACCGGCGGAGCCGGTTTCATAGGCTCGAACTTTGTGCGGTATATGCTTCGGGCGCACCCGGACTATCATGTTCACGTCCTGGACGCTATGACGTACGCGGGCAATCTGGAGAATCTTGCTGACGCCGCATCCAACCCGAACATGTACTTTTTCATCGGGGATATCCGCGATGAAGCGCTGGTGAACAACCTGACGCCCAATATGGACGCCATCGTGAACTTTGCAGCGGAAACATTTGTGGACCGTTCGATTCACGAGCCGGGGGACTTCATTACCACAGATGTCGTAGGCACTTTCCGGCTCCTGGAAGCGGCACGGCGATCCCGCATTGAACGCTTTGTGCATGTGTCCACAGATGAGGTGTACGGTAGCGTCGAGCAGGGGTCCAGCAAGGAAACTGACCCGATCGAGCCAAACAGCCCGTACTCCGCCAGCAAAGCCGGAGGTGACCTTCTGGCGCGCTCATACTATGTCACGTACGGTGTGCCGGTGATGATTACGCGAGCATCCAACAACTACGGACCCTATCAGCATCCGGAGAAGCTGATTCCGTTCTTCGTAACCAACGCTATCGACGGGGAATCGCTGCCGGTCTATGGAGACGGCAAGCAGGTGCGGGACTGGCTCTACGTGGAGGATCACTGCCGGGCAATTGACACAGTGCTGCACAAGGGTGAAGCCGGCAATGTGTATAACGTCGGCGCTGGCTATGAGCGAACGAACATGGAAGTTACTCACGGTATTTTGAAGGCGCTCGGCAAAGATGACCGGCTGATTCGCTACGTGGCCGACCGCCCGGGGCATGACCGGCGCTACTCCGTGGACTGCACAAAGCTCAAGGCTCTCGGCTGGGCCCCGGAGGTTTCCTTTGAAGACGGCCTCCCACGCACCGTTGAGTGGTACGTTCAAAATGAGGACTGGTGGCGGCGCATTAAAGAGGGACAGTCTTACAAGGATTTCCAGCAAGCCTGGTATAAAGACCGGGTGTGACTTCGCCAAAGGCCAGATGCGCTGTTTTCCTTGACCGCGACGGCACTCTGAACGTGGAGCGCGCCAGCTATGTGCGGACTGTGGAAGAGCTGGAGATGCTGCCAGGGGCCGCGAGGGCGCTGAAGCCGCTTGCACAGCGCAAGGTTCCACTCGTGATAATCTCCAACCAGGCTGGCGTTGGCAAAGGGCTGATGGCGGAGGCGGACCTTCAGGCCATTGAAGCGGCAGTTCGCAAAGAGCTGGCCGCAGAAGGAGTTCACCTGACGGCCGCTTACTATTGCCGCCACACGGATGAGATGGCCTGCGAGTGCCGCAAGCCAAAGCCAGGACTAATCACTGCTGCCGCGCGTGAGCTGAATATCGACGTCGATTGCTCCTTTATGGTTGGAGACAACTGGCGCGATATGGCGGCCGGGCGAGGCGCGGGCGCGCGCACTGTCTTCTTACCGACCGGACTCCACCCGAAGGAGCAGCGTGAGCGTACAGCCGACATGGCCGACTACTTTGCCGAGGACCTGACAGATGCCGTCCGGTGGATTTGTGAGCAGATGGATCAAGATGAGAGCTCTTAAGCGTTCGCTTGCCGTTCTCCTGGCCGTTGTGCCTCTCACAGCTCTGTGCCCAGCCCCCAGCCTTGCGCAGGCGAGCCGGACACCGCAGATTTCCTATGACACTGTGCCGCGCCAGTCCTGGACGTACGACGCCCTCGCGTGGCTGGCCAGGAAGGGCCGCCTGCAGCCGTACGCCGCCCGCGACTTTCTCCTCAGCCGGCTCTTTACGCGCATCGAGATAGCCGACATCCTGAAAGAGTCGCGCCCCGGCGGCTGGGAATCTCTGGGAAGCCAGGAAAAGCACGTCCTGCTTCAGCTTGCCACTGAATACAGAGCTGAGTTGCGCTATCTTGGTGTGGATTTTGACAGTTTTATTGACGGACTCGCAGATTCACCAGACGAAAGTCTGCTCTACAACGCCTGGCTCTACGGCGACTCCGTGCGCTCCAACTCCAGGACAGTAAGCCGCGGAATCGGCAGCCTGACCGGCGTGGCGCTGGTTGGAGAGCAGATTGGCTATTCGGCGACGGTGTCTTCTGAGAGGAGGCTTTTCCACCCGGGCGCCTCAGACGTCTTTCCGGTTCTGGACCGCTTCAGTATGCGCGGGAGCGGGCGGACCTGGCGCTGGGACCTGGGGCGCACCCACAGCTGGGTCGGTCAGGCCCAGAGCGGGTCTCTGTGGCTGGGTGACTCCAGTCCCGCGCTGTTGCAGGGCAGAGCCGGGCGCGAAGTGCGGCTTCCTGTCTTCGGGCGCTGGTGGATCAACTGGGAGGTCAGCGGCTGGGGCGAGAGTGGCCAGACGTTCTACCTGATTACCAAACGCTTTGAAAAGACTCTCTCCCCGCAGTGGAGTCTCTCAGTTTTTGACATGGCCAAAACGACAGAGACACCCAATCCCGCAATGCTGGTCATTCCGGCTCAGATCTATCAGTCGCTGTTTCTCAACGAAATCGACACGAAGTGGAACACGGTGATGGGCATTGAGGGCGCGTACCACGTCGGCGGAAGGCTGAGCGCCTATGCGCAGTGGCTGGTGGATGATCTTGAGAATCCGTTCGACAGAAATCCCGGAACCCCGACCAAAACCGGTTTTCTACTCGGCGTGCGCTCGCGTTCCGGAGGCGCGCTGCGGTCCGGATTGCAGTGGCGAGCGGAGTATGCTCAGATTGACCGCCGCACCTACGAAGCGACAAGGCCAAGCGCTCCGCTTCTGTCGTGGACGCAGGATAGCCTGCCACTGGGCTGGCCGTACGGCGGCAACTCCAAGACGCTCACCCTGCATGCCGAGCGCAAAATCGCAGACAGACTCGACATCACCGGTGAGTACGTCGATACGCGGGACAGGGACGGCAACAACGCCGCGAGAGTCTTTAGTATCGCCCCGTTCTACGACCTGCGCCCGGACGTGAGCCTCGGCCTGATATACCAGCACGCCCGAGCCAGCGGAACAAGCACAGACTCAGTTGGAGTCCGGGCGCTGGCTTCTTTCTAGAGCCGTTCTCCCGCAGCCGAAGAGACGTCTGGATTCGTCCGGATCATGTAGCTTCAGTGCCTGCCTGACCCGCGTGCCTGCTCGCGGCTGACAGCTCGCATGCCAGTCAGCCGAACTGACGGCTGAGACAAACCCGGCAGCTTTCCGACAGCCACGATATCCCCTGGCTGGAAGGGCAGTGGAAAGTCCGGCCTGATAGCCACACGTTGCGCCTTGCCAGTGTGAGGATTTCTGAGCGCCAGAGCGCTCGGACCCTCCACGCGCAGGACCTCCCAGCCGTCTGAAGCCTCTCCCCTGGACTTTCCACCGTAAGCCAGAAGAGCATTGAAACTGTGCACCTGCCATCCGCTACTGACGCGAATCTGTCGCGTCGCAACAGGAAAGCCGGGCCGGGCAATGTGAACAGTGTAGCGTCCGGGAAGTAGCCCCACAAAAGCGTAGAAGCCCGTGATGTCAGTGCGTGCGGTGCGGGAGGCCGGTCCAGAGAGGGTGACTTCTGCTCCGACGATGGGCGCAAGCCACGGATCACTCAGTACGAAGCCTTTGACGATGGCCTGAGCGCTGGCCTGCGGCGGCGCTGCTGCTGACCTGGCAAAAGGAGGCTCGCCCGCACCGGACGGCTTGGCCAGCGCCCTGTAGAACTCCTCATTGTATTCCTGTGCGCGCCCTGCCTGCGTGGTATTGGTTCCTCCGTAGGAGTAAAGCAACACTCCGTCCGCTTTTTTCCCATTGTTGGAAGGCTTGCGCACGTCAGCTATCTGTTCAAAGGTCGCAGGGATTGTATTCAGCCAGATGCCGGCTCCAACAACGAGCTGACGGTTGTATTTGTGATCTTTGGCAAACTCATTCCAGTGCAGCCAGTAGTCCCGGTGAGCTTTGTTTGAGAAGTACATCATCGGACAGTTGATGTCCAGCAGCCCCTCTTCCATCCAGCCGCGCCAATCCTGATAGACTGTCCGGTAGGCGCTGGAGCGCTGCCACTGCTCGAGATCCGCCGGCCCGTCACCCCAGGTGATAGTGGCGGCGGAAACCTCTACAGACGGCCGCACGGCCTTAGCGTGAGCATAGACTTTGCGCACAAGATTTGTGACATTGTCTCTGCGCCACTGCTGGTAGGCCGGGTCATCAAAGGCGGGAGCGCCAATCCTGTTGTTCAACGCGTTGAACCACGCCAGGCTGACAGGGTTGTAGCCCCAGTGAGACCCACCGTAGCGCACAAAGTCGAAGTGAATGCCGTCCACATCGTAGTGGCGCATCACGTCCAGATAGACGCGAAATGTCCAGTCGTTGGCGCCGGGACTGCCCGGGTCAATCTTGCGCGCTTCGTTGTCGTAGGTCTCTCCCTTGTCAGAAAGACTGATGTAGTCCGGGTGTCTGTTGAGAATGTGCCCGGGGTCTTTGTCGCCCCCAACGGCGCAGGTGTTCAGCCACGCGTGGACTTTGATAGGTTGCGGCCCCGCATGCGCGTTGTCCAGGAGATACTTCAGCGCATCCCAGTGATCAGGATTCTCGCGTGCCCAGGGATCGTACGTGCTCTTGTACTGCGCGTCGCCGCGCTTTCTCATCTGTGCCCAGACACCGTTGCAGTTAGCCTCGCGCAATCGTCGCAGGAGCGTGTCCGTCTCCTGCGCAGACCGGAATCCCGCACTGAACCCGTCCGCCCAGAACGCGCGGTATTCCTGACAACTCACGGAAGCTGGCGTCAATGCCAGCAGACAAACTATCCAAACGAAGCGCATTTTCTTCCCCTCCCTTTTGGCAGCGCCCAGCCGACAACCCGTGCTGCCTTGAGGTATGATTCGGCCAGAGTATTACTGAATCCCTTCTACCTTCTGGAGCGCCAACCGTGTACGACGTTATCTGTTACGGCACACTCTGTCAGGATTACATCATGCGTATCGCCAGATATCCGCCAGAAGGCTCCTCGCAGTGGATTGAAGAGGACCGCGTGACGCTGGGAGGCGAGGCGGGCAACTCTGCGCGGGCTTTCAGCGCCTGGGGACTGGAAACACTTCTGATCGGAACGGTTCTGGGCAGGGATGAACGCGCGCAGTGGCTGCTGGATGAACTTGCGAACCTGCCCCACGTTGACTGCAGTTGGTTGATAGCCGCACCGGACGCCAACACTCCTTACTGCAACATTCTGGCAACGCCGAACGGGGAGCGCACCATGTTCGGCCGCCACTTCGCGGGCATGCGTGGACAGACCGTAGCAGAGCTGCCTCACGCCAGAGTGTTCACGCTTGATCCCTATTGTGGTGACAGCGCTTTTCAGGCGGCCCAGACAGCACACGCTGCCGGAATCCCCATCGTCGCTATGGACACGCTGAATCCGGAGAAGATCGCTGGAATTGCCGATATTATCGTGACCAGCCATCAGGAGATTGGCGCCGGGCATTCCGTTGATGAGCTATTCCAAACAGCTGCAGAAACCGCCAGAAGATCAGGAGCAACCTTTGTCCTGACGCTCGGGCCTGACGGATCAGTAGCCTTTGACAGCAATGGAGACATCCTGCACCGGCAGGCCGCCATTTCCGTGTCCGCCATTGTCGATGCGACCGGATGCGGAGATATCTACCGCGCCGGCCTGGTGTGCGGTGTAGCGCAGGGGTGGCCCCTGGCAGAGTCCATGGCCTTCGCCTCCGCTGCGGCGTCCCTGAACCTGATGGGAATGGGCGGCGGCGGCCACGTCCTGTCGCTGGACGAGACCCGGAAAATCGCCGCCAGAGGGTCTCTTGAGGCGTGACAGCAATGCGAATACAGGCGAAGAAAGGGAGTGCAACAGGACTCGAGACACATCAACGACACTCTAGGGCAGACTGAAACCGATTCCCATCTTTTTCAGATAAGCCTGCGTGATCAGCCCGAGAATCATCACAACCCACAGCGCCTGATGCGTCAGCTCGCAGTTTTCAATGAGTTGCCGAACCGAAAAATGACTGTGCAGCGCGGCAGGTGACCAGCGGGAGGGAATGAAGCGGGCGACATTCTGGCAATAGTCCCGAAAGCTCTGCCCGTGCTCCTGCGCAAGCAGCCTCTCTTCCCATGCAACCTGCACCCAGTAGCACACTACAAATGTCACCACGAAGAAAGCAAGCAGTGCCGCGCTGTGCACAAACAACGCCAGTCCCACACCGCCCAGAAAGCTCCCAACGTACAAAGGGTTGCGTGAGAGAGCATAGGGTCCATCGGTGCTCAATTCAGCGATCTTGACAAGTGATCCAGCGGCCCAGATGCGAATGGCGCTGCCCAGCACAATCAGCGACAGCGCCCACCAGCGGGGCTCACCACGGTTGACGAAGAACGCCCCTATCATCACCAGATAACCCAGCACAAGGCGAAGGCGGGCGATGCGCGGAGGTTTCCTGGGCACACGGTCTGCGCGTTCAGGGGCCGGTGGCACAGACGCTCTCAGAATCGGCTCAATGTTTGTCGCGGCTATTCTGGCTTCCCATCCGGCTGATCCAGAACTGCACTGTCAATGCCACGGTCCTTGAGCTGCTGAGAAAGCCTGTCCGCATTCTCCCGATTGCGAAACAGCCCAGCCTGAACGCGGTACAGTTCGCGCCCGTTTACGGTGGTTTTGCGCACGTAAGCCATCTGACCCGCGGATTTCAAGTCTTCCGCCGCCTTCTGAGCCCGCTCGGCATCAGAGTAGGTGCCAAGCTGAACGCGGTACAGGACGCTTTTCGACTGCGTAGCCGAAGGCTGTGCACCGGCGGACTGTGCAGGGCTGGCGCTGTGCGCTGCCTTCTGCGGTTCACCTTCCTTTTCGGCCCTCTTCGCTACGGTGGAGGACTCTGGCGACTGCGGGCCTGATGCCGTATCTTTAGAAGCAGCGCCACTCTTCTCTGCGCCCTGAGCTGTTTTTTCACCTGTGGTGGCAGAAGATCGGGAAGTTCGGCTGGCGCTCGTTGTGGACGAGCTTTCAGCCACCGACGGACGCATCGCAGAGGAAGTGCTATCTGGACTGCGAGAGACAGATGACTCCTGCGATGTTCTGTCCACGGCAGTTGGCGTCGCCAGCGAGGATTTGCGCCCGTCGCGTTCACTTATCCGCACGTGCACACCGTCCTCCTCGCGGGCAGCAGAGCCAGAAGAAGATTCGGACGGCGCAGATGCCAGATTATCTGATCTCATTCCGGCGAACTTCGGACCGACGAAGTAAAACCCTATAGCAGAGCTTGCCGCGAAAACCGCAACCAGCCCAACCAGTAACCCCAATACTCTTCCGCTTTGACCTCGATGAAAGCTGCGCAAAATGTTCAACCCGGACATAGCCTCCTCCTCACACGCTCGACTCAGCAGGCCCGGCACAGTATAGCAGTACGAACCCCTGCGCTTCCAGAATTTCATCCTGGCAGGACGACATAGCCAGGTCAGGACGTGTGGGCCTTTTCCCTATTGGACTGCATCACTTCAGGCGCAGTTTTCCCCGTACAGCAACAGGGCCTCCGGGGGATAGGAGGCCCTGTTGTGGGAAGGAGAACGTTCGCAGATAAGTCTTACGGGTCCTGATCGATGTCGTTGTCGTTTGCGACCCGGATCACGCGCTTGCCATCCTCGCAACCGAGAATACCGCGCACTGTGACCCAGATGTAGGGCGACACGACATTGTTGCTCGAGCCTGTATAGACCTTGATCAGGCCGTTACCACTCGGATCAGAATGATCGTCAATGTAGAAGTAGTCCGGAGAGATCTCACCGGTGTTAATTACTTCACCCCACGTCGCAATATAAGCGCCCAGCAGGGACGGATAGTCCGACTTGAGATCGCGGTAGTTCGCCCACACCGGCGGCAGATACGGCATGCCGCGGCGCAGTACCTGCGGATTCAGAGCGTAAATGATCTTCTCGCAGGTGCCGGCTTCGACCGCAATCTTGCCCCTGACAAGAACGACGTCGCCGGGTTTCAAGCTCTGGCTGGCGCCCTTGTCATACAGACAGCGCACACCACCCGCGCGTCCCGGCCCCTGAATGTGGAACCACGTATCTCCGACTGCATCCACAATCGCTTCCGGCAGAGCGATCCATGTGCCCTCGGGGGCGCTGTTGACCTCTCCAACGGAAGAAAGCTGCGTTACGGAGCCGCTTTCAGGCAGCAGGCCGATTTCGACGTCATCCCACTGCGCGGTTTCCTGACTCACAGCCAGTCCACCTATTTCGATGCGGTTCAGAGGAACCAGTCCGCCCGCTGTATAGCGCGACGCCGTTGCAATCACATTGCCGTCCAAGAGGAACTGGAACTTCTTGTCCTTGCCAGGATCCGGATTATCACCGTAAACACGGACTTCATAGCTGTGCCATCCAGTGAAGTTGGGTCCTCGCCAGATGCCAGTGTCAGTCCACGGATTCGTCAGAAAGTCGTTCGGGACGCCACCAGTCTCCTTGACCAGATATTTCCAGTTGTTAGAATCCTTGCACTGAGCGTTGGGATTGCCGTTGTCACACACGGCAGAGCCAGAATAGCGGTGCCAGATGCCGAACTTGGCAAAATCATCGTGATTTGCATTGTCCACGAACATCTGCACGGCGCGATACTGCGGCGCCACTGCGCCACGAATCTCGTAAGCGTCACCAGGCTTCACACCAGCAGCCACAGGGTTCTGCGTGTTAGGCGCATAAGGCGTAACCTGGAAACGATGGTTGTAATCCCAGTCACAGAAGCCGTCCGGGATGTTGCCGTAAGGCGGTCCACCACACGTATAGTACTCCGGCACCTGAATCAGCCACTGCTTGCCTGCGGCGTCACCAGACAGCATCGTAAGCACGAACGTCGGGAGGCTGGAGTTGCCACGCAGATCAGAGAAATACGTGTTGGCATCGGAGATACTGGGTTTGGTCAACCGGCAAGCCGGCCATCCGGGATAGTTGATAGTCTTGCCGCCGTCGTCTGCGTCAGTGAGAGTGCCGCTGTAAACAACGGTATCGGTCCAATCCTGATAGAAGTAAGGCGGGCCACTGGGAAGAGCACAGGTGCATGGAGTGACTCCCGGGTTAATCATGCGCTCACTCTCGCGCCCGAAGTTCACCCAGGCTTTGACGTAGAAGTTGTCAGCCGGATCTGCGCCCAACGGATAGCCGATTTCATGCATAGCCGACCACTGAGAGAATGTCTCAGCCTGATTGGCCGATTTGTTGCCCGTCCGGCCAAAGTTGGCCATGTTCATCGGGTCGTTAGAGTTCTGCGCCCAGGGATACGCCGGCGGCTTCTGCCACTCAGTCCCCATAAAGCTCAACCTCGCCAGCGACGTACGCAGACTGCCACCTGTTCCGCCACCACCCTGAAGAGTAATTGTCGGAACAGACGTGTACTGTCCTGCCGAAATCAACTGTACATTAGCAAGGTGACCGTTGATTACGGATACAGTCGCCTTGGCGCCGGAGCCTCCGCCACCTGAGAAGATCACATCAGGGGCCGAAGTGTAGCCAGATCCAACACTGTCGATGGATATGCCGGCCAGTGCGACAGGCTGCAACTCCGCGACAGCCGTCGCGCCGCTACCGCCGCCACCCGTAATCTCTACAGTTGGTACAGACGTGTAACCATCTCCAGGCGCGATGAGATCAATGGAAGTCACCTTGCCACCCGAGATGTTGGCCTGAGCCAAAGCCGGGCTTCCACCAGGTGAAAAAACGACCTGCGGCTGTGAGGTATAGCCACAGCCGGTGCCATTGCTGCCTTCAATCCGCACACCACTGATACTGTCTTTGTTCAGCTCGATGATGCCAGAGGCGCCATGACCGCCACCACCGACAAACTGCACTTTCCCAGGAGATCCGTAGCCACTGCCACCGTTAATCATATGCACAGCAGTGATCTTTCCATTAGTTATGGTAACGGATGCGTTTGCGCCAGAGCCTCGACCACCGACCACAGTGACCGTCGGCGGGCTGGTGTAGCCCGAGCCGGGATTTGTGACGTTGATGCGGGCGACAAAGACCGGCGCACCGTATTCCTCGAAGCTGGTGAAATACAGCGGAACAGCGGAAACGGGAGGCGCCGGAGCTGCAACCCAACAGGTCGCGGCGGCCAGCAGCACGGCCGAGAGCTTCTTAATCGACTCGGGCGTTGCCATGAATACAGACTCCTCCTTTTAGAAACCTTTCACATTTTGAGAGAACGGGACGCATGCTGAGAGTCTCCCCTGGACGCGGAGCTCCAAAACCGGGCGACATATTCTCTTCGGTACCCAGTATCTCACAGTGCCACGAATATGTAAAGATAATGCGACAAATAATGGCCTATTCTGACATGTTTTTTCTGTGACCAAAAACAACCCGGCAGTTGACGGACAACAAACGAAGGAAATCAGCCGTTCCAAACAGGCGACCACGGGACAGCCGAGAACGCTGCGGCCGTGTACCGGCAGCAGAAAACGGTTTCAGAGGAATCGTAATGGAGTGGCTGCAAGTCTTGGACGTTAGCAAACGCACGAGGTGATCAGAAGAACTAACGGCCAGGTACCGCCGTTCCAGGCGACGGCTTCGACAGGTTGTGCCCTTCTCGCCCTTACCCGTTTTACGGTGCGGCGCGAACCGAGGCTCAGGCCACGCGGCTGATGGTCTGGCGCGCAATCTCCAGGTTGTTCGCCGCTTCAGGAAAGTCCGGCTCCAGCGCCAACGCTCTCTCCCAATTCTGAATCGCCAGCTCCAGGCGTCCAGATCGCACACATGCGTTGCCAGCGGCGAAGAAACCCGCCGCGTTGTTCGGGTCCAACTCGAGGGCCAGCGAGTAAAGATGCGCGGCATCCTCGTAAGCGCCTGCCCGGTACAGCGCATCGCCAGCGCCGAAGTATGGCTCCGCCCACGCCGGATTTGATGAGATTGCCCTCTCAAAGCACTTCAGAGCGCCGCGTACGTCCGCGCAAGCAGCACGCAGACGCCCCGCCTCCATCTGAATGTCCCCGCTTTCCGGCTCTGAAGAGACGGCTTTTTCCGCTTCCTCAAGCGCTTCCTCGGGCCTGTTCAGCTCAAGCAAAAGAAAACCCCGCCGGATGTGACTCTGAGCGCAGTCCGGTTGAACCTCGAGCAGGCGGTTGGCCATCTGCAAAGCGTCTCTCGTCCGATCCGCGTCGGTGAACACGGAGATTGAGAGTGTCAGGGCGTCAATGTGATACGGGTGAAGCCTCAGCGCTTCCTGAAGCAGCTCCACCGCCTCCTGAACCCCACCCTTCAGGTGTTCCAGACAGGCTAGCAGGACGTAAGGCTCCGGCTGATCAGAGGCGTTCGCGAGCGCCTCGCGGGCGTGCGGCGTCGCTTCGTCCAGATCTCCGTTCTCCAGCAGCGCAAGCGCCAGTCCCATGGAAGCCCTGTAGCCAGCAATCCCAGGATCACAACCGAAGGGGTCTCTGGAGGGAGAACGGGCGAGATCGCGCGCTTCGGCAAAAGCCGCCGCCGCGGGCGGGAAATCGCCCAGTCCCATCTGACACCAGCCTTCCGCGAAAGACAACTCCGGGCTGGCCATTCCAAGGCGGCGGGCGTTGTCCGCCATCGCCGCTCCCACCTCGGGCGCGCCCAGTTCGCGCTGGCAAACGATCAGGAGCGCATAGATGGCGCAGGCCAGAGACGACGGGAGCTCTACATAGTCAGCCGCCAGCGAAAGATACTCCTCGGCCCCACTTAGATCTCCCGATCCATAATACTCCAGACCCAGCTCATAGAGCAGCTCCGCGTCTTTGGGGTAAGAGGCGAGCGCGCTCTTCAAACGCTTCACGTTGCGGTGAAACTCACCTGAAGGCTCAGGCGACTGCGCGTAGCCGTCGTGCAACAGACCGACGCGATCAAGAGCGCGAACGCATCCTTGCGTTCCAGGAGGAATAGATGCCAGGAAAGCCTTGTCATCCAGCTCCAGAGCCCAGCTTTTGCGTACAAGCCGGCAAGCGCGCCGCATGAACCCTTCCTGCGGTTGTGGCGGGGTGGAGCAGTTGCGGACCCATACTGAGAAGGCGTCAACTCCTGGCGCCGGGAGCGCTTTGCGGATCTGAGAGACAGACAAGGGCGCAAGCCACTCATCGGATTCAATCCAGAAGACCCATTCGCCCTGACATTGCTCCAGAGCTGCGCGAAAAAGAAGGGCACGGTTGCTGGAAGCGCGGGCGCCAAGCACTTTTGCGCCGTACGTGGAGGCTGCGGCCCGCGCCAGCCCGTCTCGAGGCCGTGTGTCAACCACAACAATGTCTTCGGCGAGACTTGAGGCGCTCTTGAGCGCGCGCTCTATGGTCAGGCGGTTGTGGTCGGCGACGACGATCGCCGAAAGTTCAGCGGCACTCGGTGTATCGGTCTCTACCTTGGCTGTTTTCATCTCTGACTCGTGTGCTCCGAAACTTTCAAGTGTTTACGGTGGACTAACTATTGTAGTTATCGGCGCACAGGGTGAGCTTTCGTAGAGTGGCCAGCGCTTTTGACACGCGTCATAATAGCGCTCCGAGGGATTTCATCCCGCCGAGCCCGCCTGGCAACGGCTGACTTATCTCTTGTCAGCCCACTGAACTTTCCGCGCAGAGTCCATGCCATTCCGGCAAATTTGCTGTTCTCGCGCACGAATGGCAAATGCTATAATGGATTTGGAGGAGGTTCCGCAGGGCTGGGAATTTCAGCACCTTAGAGAGGAACTCCAGGAACAATGCCGTTCAAAATGGGCGCAGTATTCGCTCTGGTTCTGACCGCGCTTTGCCCGGCGTTCGGCGGACCGGTGAATTACACCCTCAGAAACTTCGGTGTCCCGACACATGTCGTTACCGTTGACCTCTCCAGCCCCTATGTGAGCGTGAGAGCGCAGGTCGCCGCTGGTGGAATAGGAACTACCGAGTCTTTTCACTCCATGCTCCGGCGCACGCGGCCGGTGGCGGCGGTAACGGGCACGTTTTTCGACCCGAAAACGAAACTTCCGATTGGTGACATCGCTGTAGATGGGCAACTCATTTGCAGGGGCATGATCGGCGACGGAATTTGCTTCACAAAAGGTGGTCAGCTTGAGATAGTCTCCCGAGCTGACGGCGTGGCAAACAACTGGCAGAATTACGACGCAGTCGTCTGCGGAGGCCCGACGCTGCTCATGGATGGTCAGTGGGCGCTATATCCCAGAGATCAAGGCTTCCGGGACCCCGCGCTCTTTGCGAAAAGGCCGCGCACCGCCGTCGGACATACGTACAACAACAAGATGGTGCTGGTCTCGGTCAACAGGCCAATACATCTGCGCACGCTGGGCAAGATTATGCAGAAGCTGGGGTGCAAGGACGCAGTTTCGCTGGACGGCGGCTCCTCCACGGGCTTGTGGTTCAACGGCCGCATTCTCTCCGAGCCTGCCAGGCGTCTGACGAATGTAGTAGCGGTGCATATCAACAATCCACTGCGGGGCCAGGTGGCCTCCGGGCCGGTTTCCCGCAGCTAGGACACGCGCACAGAGCGCAACAACAGTTTGTATGGCCGGCAGTTAGCGCCGGCAACGAGAAAGGCCGTCCCGAATATGTTCGAGACGGCCTTCGAGTTTTTGCACGCACCAGAAAAACCTGGTCTGGAACCCAAAACCTAGCGGGCTTCTGCTCGCAGGTCCCTGGATGGGGTGACGGCCTTATCCGAGTTCAGCGGACAGTCTTCGCCGGTCGTGCAGTTTGCGGCCATGCCACAGTGGCCCATAAGGCCGGTTGTCCATAAGGCGTAGCTGGCATGAGAGGCGCCATTGCCACGGTACGTTGCCGCAGAAGCGCGCAGCAGCTCAGCATAAGCCCCACCGGCTTTTACGGCCAGATTCCGTACTTCAGCATCCCTGGCGCCAGCCTCCACAGCTTTGGCCACGGCGGCATTAGCCTGAGAAAAGCTGACCATCGCCTTGCGGACACCAGCCGGAACGTCGGTCATGGCCGCTGCGGAGGCGTTTACGCCACTCTTCTGCGCGCAGCAGGCATCCTGTGTTGCGGCCGCAGACTTCGAATACGCGCACTGGCCGGCTGCTTTCGAAGCACTGTCGGCTGTCATCGCTACCGGCTGAGCGGCGGCCGTAGCGCTGGCCTTTGTCGCGCAGCACCCTTCACCGCCGGCAGTCGCCTGACGGGAAGTGCTCGTGAGACCTGCTCCCACCAGCACTGCTGCCACGCCCAGCGCTGCAAACACGGACTTGTTCGATGTTGGCATTGTCTAAACTCCTATTGGAAAGTGGATACGGTTGTGAGGAAGCGCGGATTTGGTGCACCCTCCAGTCTTGATACTACGTCCCTGAGGTAGCCCAGGTTCCGCAAGAAGAGACCGCAGGCTGCCCTGCTATGCATTATACCTCACTGGCTGCGTGCGGAACTAACGCAACGTCACCCTGTAGCCGTCTGAACCTTCCTGCAGCGCACAGGAACCCCGCTGGCTCACCGCAGCGTTGAAACAGGCGGCGCGATCGGAAGCACTGAAACTGCAGGACGGCAGACTGGAAAGCAATCCAGCCCGTAGCGTTGGGGATCACGCATTCGAGATGGCGGACGTTGGAAGGATTTTCGAAATGACAAAGACCGAGGAAGAGTGGCGTCAGAGACTGACACCGGAGCAGTACCGCGTCTGCCGCGAGAAAGGCACGGAAGCTCCGTTTACAGGCAAATACTGGGACAATCACGAGACGGGTGATTATCTCTGCGTTGCGTGTGGGCAGAAGTTGTTTGCGTCAGACACGAAGTTCGACTCGGGCAGCGGATGGCCCAGCTTCTACAAACCAGTGGATGAGCAAGCGGTGAGCGCACAGGACGATGGCAGTCACGGAATGTCGCGCACAGAAGTCCTATGCCGAGGGTGCGGCTCACACCTCGGACACGTCTTTCCAGACGGCCCGGAGCCGACGGGGCTGCGCTACTGCATCAACTCTGTAGCCCTGGATTTCCAGAAACAGTAAAACCCTGAGCGGCCTTTTCAGAAAATGCGGCTGATGGGGCGATTGAGCGCAGCGAGCACACTGGCAGCGGCGGCGCGATGGGTATCGTTGCGCCGGACTACGGCAACTCCGTAGCAGGGCAGTATCTCACGGGCGCTGGCCAGCAGAGCGGTGGCGATAATGACGACGCTCTTATCCGGCAGCGTAAACTCTGAGACATCTTCCACTGCAACATGGTGACCCTCTGGAAGCGCCTGTTGAACAGCGCCTGCGCAAACGTCAGCCGCCAATCGAAGAGAAGAGCGCAGTGTACCCAGGCCACTGAGCTGATGCCGGTAGACGTCCTCACCTCGCGTCAAGGTGACGTGGAAGCTGGCCTGCGAACCAGCAGAAGAGTAACCAATCTCTTTGAGTTCAAAGCGTGCGGGCGGCGCGGTCTGGGCAGGCGCAGAGGCTCCAGTAGCTTCGACAGGTAAACCAGCCTGTGACCCAGCGGCTTTTGCGGTAGCTGCGGACTCTTCTTCTGCGCGGCGCTTGTCCTGCTTCATGCGCGTGCACTCTCTGCTTGCGCGGTTGAGGAGATCGTCAATGGTGGCGGCGTAGTGCGTGTCCTCACGCTCCCGGGTTCTGCGTCCGCCTGAGACGCCGAAAGAGATGGACAGCTCCTCCTCCAGTCCTTCGACGTGCAGCCTCGAAACCGCCTGCTGTGCAATTTCAGCCAGTTCCCGGGACTCAGCGTGGGTGCGCATCGTCGCAATTACGAACTCATCTCCCCCCATCCGGCACAGCATATCCCGGGACGAATCTTCCAGCCCCTTCAGGACAGATGTCAGAGCCTTGAGCACCGAATCTCCCATTATGTGGCCGTACTTCTTGTTGAACTTGCCGAAGAGATCGATATCGAAGAAGATAACCGAGATCTCCTCACCGGCGTGAAGTCTGGCGCGCGCCCACTCGCGCAGGGTGTCCGACCAGGGTAGCGCAGTGAGAGGGTCAAACGACTTCCCGAGTTCCGGGATAATGTCCGTGTGCGTGACGATGCCAGCCAGACTTCCCTCCTCCTCCACGAGAAGCCTGGTGACGCCGGACTCCGCCATCTTGTCCGCCGCCTTGTGCACTGGCGTATCTGGCGCAACGGTCACGAAGTCCCGCTGCATAACCTCTTCCACCGCAATGGACGGATCGCATCCCAGCAAATCCGCACGCTGAACCAGCCCGATCAGCGCCTCGCCATTGACGACCGGCAGCGCGCCAATCTGGTGTCCCTTCATCAGCACGACCGCAGTCTTTACCGTACTGGCAGGGTGAATCGTGACAATGTCCTGGCTCATGATGTCCCGGACAGTCTTCATGAATGCGCGAGGTCCTTTCCGCAGTGGAGAGAGAGTCAGTGGAAACAGCGCAGCCCGGCGTAAATATCGCAGCTGAACAGTCTCAGGACAGCCGCGCCGCCCGCGCGCAATTTTCCCACCTCAACTATAGCACGCCGCAGCCGCTTGCCAGAACTCGAAAAGATACGGGTTTTGGACGATCTGAGGGCGGAAGACGTTTTCTACAGCCGGGACTAGCCGCGCCGGGATACGCTGACGCGCCGCTGTCCTAATGGCAGCGGATAGCGACCATTACGGCCACAGCGTGAAACAAGAAGTGAATCAATCCATCTGCGAGATCAGGTGACGGACGTCTTCGTTCAGAAATTGATACGCGCTGTCCATCATCGTCTCGACCGGATCAACTCCGGAGATAGGGTTCGCTCCGAACTGCACATCCAGCTCGACGTAGAGTTGCGACAGGTCGGAGAAGAACGGCTCTATGCGCAGATCGTAGGCGCCGTTGTTGCTGTGCGTAACCAGGCGCATCCCGCACCCTTTGCGCTCCCCTGAAAGCTGATTGAGTTGCGTCTTGAATGCGGAGAAGACCGAGTTCTCAAGCAGGGCCGCTGCTCCCGCGTCTTCCACCGGCATGAATGAGGTCAGCTTCACGCCAAAGGTCAGAAACTGCTGGATATTCAGGTTTTCTGACACCATCTCAAAGACCTGCAGGGTCTTTTCCTTAGTCAGCTCAAAGTGAAAAATGTTGGCATCATTGATTTGGAGACGTCCGGCTTCTCCCGGGTTGTTCTGGCCAGGAGCGGAGCCCATCGTGATGATGCAGTCATTCTCAGGATTATACATCCGCACGCCATTGGGGAGATGCTGTAGATTCTGGTAGGGAAACTGCTCTGTGACTGCGGCATACAGCCGGTTCATTTCGGACGCCTCAAACGGACGGCCGGGGAAAAGCAGTCCTGCGGTCATGCGGCGGGCATTCAGCAATTCTGTGTTCATTGTGGCAAACGCGCTCCCGGTAAAATTCCTCTACTACACCCGCATTCTATCATGTGAGCGCACAATTTCCACGCATCTGAGCGTGGGAACGGCACATACTCGACGCGCGTTTGTTGCACAAAAGCTCTCACGAGGAAAAGCAAAGAATGGAACTCCGCGAAAGATTGACGAATATCGGCCTGTTGTGGTTGCGTGTACTGACCGGACTGGGGATTGCCAGTCATGGCTACCAGAAGCTCTTTGGCGGCATCATGCCGCAGTTCATGGAAGGTGTGGCGAAGCTCGGCCTGCCGGCGGCAGGTTTTTTTGCGCACGCTGCTGGCGCTTCAGAGTTCTTCGGCGGGCTTCTGATCGCGCTAGGGCTGTTCACACGCGTTGGCGCTGTCTTCGTGTTCTTCACTATGAGCGTTGCAGCCTTTCACGCCCACGCCGGAACTCCGTTCTCGGAGCGGGAGCTGCCGCTGGCCTACTGGACAGTCTCCTCCGCCCTGATCCTGCTCGGTGCGGGAAGGTGCTCTCTGGACTGGCTGTTCTTTGGAAGGGGCCGCGCCGGAAAGAGCTGATCTGTCCGGCAGGCTTTTGACGCCCAGCGCATAAGTGGCACGCAAGCGCCCCGCGAACGAACTCACAAAGAGTGTCAGACTCACGCGGGCGCCGAACGGAGTCACTATGGGAATCATGTATTGCTTTGCTGTTGTGGCCTTGATGGCGATGCCGGCCCGCGCATTTGCCGGAAACCCACCACAACACCCTGCATCGCTGGACGTGATGGACTACGGCGCAAAAGGCGACGGAAAGTCCGATGACACGTCTGCTTTTCAGAAGGCGATAGACGAGGCCAACGCCCTTGGCGGATGCGTTGTGACAGTACCGCGAGGTGACTTTCTCATCAAGGGACATCTCACGGTCAAAGACAATGTCGTCTTGAAAGGTGTCTTCGAAGCCCCCACAGCACGGACTCAGATGAAAGGCAGCACGCTGCTGGCCGTGGAGGGAGCAGGGAGCGAAAACGGCGAGCCTTTCATTACACTGAAGACCAATGGAACGCTGAAAGGGCTGACCATTCACTATCCGGAACAGTCTTCCGACAGCCCGAAACCCTATCCCTGGACCGTGCGGGGCGATGGTGACAACTGTTCCATCGTGGATGTGCTGATGACCAACCCGTGGAACGCCGTGGACTTTGGAACACTCCCGGCAGGGCGGCACTACATCAAGGGGCTTTACGCCCAGCCGCTCCACACAGGTATCTTTATTGATAAGTGCTTCGATGTGGGACGCGTGGAAGACGTACACCTCTGGCCATTCTGGGATGTGAGCGAAAAGATGCAGAAGTACCTTGCCGCAAACGCGACCGCGTTTGTGATCGGACGCACGGACTGGGAGTATATGCTGAACTGCTTCTGCATCTTCTACAAGGTCGGCTTCCATTTTGTGGCGAATGCCGATGGCCCTGGCAACTGCGTGATACTGAATTCCGGGTCGGACGTGGGCCCGACCGCGGTGCTTGTGGACGCGGTGCAGGATCATGCCGGTGTGGCGTTCACGAACTGCCAGTTTATGACAGGCGTGCGCATCAGTCCGGGCAACAAAGGACCGGTGAAGTTCACAAGCTGCGGGTTCTGGGGAATCCCTGGAGCGAAAAATCACGCCGTGCTGGAAGGACAGGGACAGACGAGCTTTGTCAACTGCCACTTCACGTGGGCGCACTACGACAATTCCGCGCCGACGATTCTGGCAAAGGGCGGCGGCCTTCTTGTGAATGGCTGTGACTTTATGGATAGTGAGAAGACGCAGATTGTGCTGGAGAAGGGCGTGGAGTCGGCCATCATCACCTCCAATCGCCTGCGCGGCGGAGAAAAGATCACCAACAACACCGAAGGCGACGTCCAGATCGGACTCAACAGCAAAAAGTAAGCGCATCATGCCCGTGTCCTGCGCGTGAACTGTGACCAACTCAGGCGACTCTCGCGCAGGATTTTTCCCACGACTACGGCCGTCAAGGCGTCCTTGCCTGTTAGCGCAGAAAAAGTTGGAAAAGATTCCGTCGTTCTGTTAGCTATATGTGACTGAACAAGGGTATAATTGACCGGAATACGAATTTAGTCATGGAGTCATGGTCAGCAAGTCCGCGCCTTCAACAGACGACACCCGCGATGTCATTCTGGATGCTGCCAACCGCCTATTTGCTCGCTACGGTTATCGGAAGACAACTGTGGACGATCTTGCCCGCGAGGCGGGCATCGGCAAAGGCAGCGTCTATCTGCATTTCCCCAGCAAACAGGAGGTTGCTCTGTCGCTGATAGACAGGGTGAATGTGGAGTTGCAGGAGCAGTTGCGCGCAATTCTGCGGGAAGGATCGAGCCCGGAGTTACGACTGCGCAAAATGCTGGAGGCGCGGGTTTTGGTTCGCTTTGATGCGGTGCAGCATTTCACAGAGAGTCTGGACGACATCTTTGCGGACTTGCGTCCGCAGATTATGGAGCGGCGAGAGGGCTATCATCGGGTTGAAGCGCAGCTTTTTGCGACACTTCTGGAAGAGGCCAGGGCGAATGAGCAGATGCAGTTTGACAGCGCGCAGAACGCAGCCTACAGTCTTCTGATTGCCACAGCTTCTCTGTTGCCCTACAGTCTCAGCGCGCAGCAGTTGGGCGACCGTGACGAGATTATCAGGAAAGTGAGACGCCTGGCGGAGTTGATGTTGCGCGGACTCTTGAGCCGGTGACTCAGCCGGGAGTGCGGCGGTCTGCCCCGCATCAGGACCCTTTTTATGTCAAAGAGTGAACAAGAGCTGAAGCCCTCTGTCGATATCCCGGAGCAGTTGGACGGGAATAGCGCTTCCAGTAACGGCAATACTCCCGGCGAAGGACAGAAGCGCTCCCGCGCGCCTGTCATCGTTGTCGCCAGTGTCATCGCTATCGTTGCCATAGCCTTTCTGTATAAAGCGTGGGTTTTCTCCTCCACCCACGAGACGACAGATAACGCGTTTCTGACTTCAGACGTCATCCAGATTGCGCCGCAGGTCACTGGGACTGTCAGCGAAATCCGCGTGAACGACAATCAGGAGGTGAAGAAGGGACAGCTTCTGGTGGTCATGGACGACTCTACCTACAGAGCCGCGTTTCAGCAGGCAAAGGCCAATCTCGACGCAGCTGTCGCTCAGGCAAAGGGGGCAGGCATCAGCGTCGGGATGACTGCGCAGACAGGAAGCGGACAACTTCAGGAGGCGCAGGCTGCCGTCTCGCAGGCTCAAAGCGCCGTTGCCGGAGCGGACGCAGATGTCATCAAGAGCTCAGCCGGCATCGGCACGGCGCAGGCTAACGCTCGCAGCGCTGAAGCCTCTGTCACGACCGCACAGGCCAACTATACCGCCGCGCTTGCCGCTAAGAAGCGCTACGGACAGGTGTTGAAATCTGCTCAGGCCGCACTGGACGCCGCACAGGCGGACGCCGCCCGAGCGCAGCGCGACTCCAGGCGCTATGCCAGCCTGGTCTCGCAAGGGGCTGTCAGCGAAGAGACCGCCGATCAATACACATCAACGGCTGCCTCGTTGGAGGCGCAGGTGGAAGGGCGAAAGGCTGACGTGGCCGCAGCCCAGGAGCAGATGGCTCTGGCGGACGCTGCGATCGAGCAGGCCCGAGCGCAGGTTTCCGCCGCCAAAGACCAGGCCGCAGCAGCCCAGGCCGGAGTCCGCCAGGCAAAGGCCGTAAGGCAGGCGGCGCAGCAGGCGGTCTCTGCCGCCAAGGGGAGGCACTCTCAAGCTGTCGGACAGCTTACGCAGGCCAGGACGGCGCCGGACCAGGTCGCCGTCAGCCAGAGCGCCCACAAACAGGCTTCAGCAAAGATTGAACAAGCTCGCGCGGCACTGGAGATGGCGCTGATTCAGCTTCAGGACACACGCATCTATGCGCCCGCCTCCGGACGAGTCAGTAAGAAGAGTGTGGAGCTTGGCTCACTGGTTCAGGTAGGCACTCCCCTGATGGCCATCATTCCTCAGGACGACATCTGGGTAACGGCGAACTACAAGGAAACACAGGTTGCGGGCATGCGCCCGGGAGCAGAGGCCCGAGTGGAGGTGGATGCGCTGCCCGGCAAGACTTTCACCGGAAAGGTGGACAGCGTAGCAGCTGCGACAGGAGCGACATTTGCTCTGCTCCCGCCAGACAACGCCACGGGTAACTTCACAAAAGTTGTTCAGCGCATTCCCGTAAAAATTGTCCTTGATCGCGAGCAGCCGGACATAGAGCGCCTGCGCGCAGGGATGTCTGTGACAGCCATCGTGCGAACACGTTAGGAGACGCCATAGTTGTCAACTGCGGTTGAAGTAGGCGGCGAGGAATACACAGACTACACCTCGTTTGCGCGCTGGATGGCGCTGGTGGCGGTGATGTTGGGCACCATCATGGAAGTGCTGGACGTCACCGTCGTCAACGTGGCTATCCCGCATATGATGGCCAACCTGGGCGCGACGCTGGATCAGATTGGCTGGGTCTCCACCGGCTATATCATCGCAAACGTCATTATCCTGCCGCTTACTGGCTGGCTCTCCAGCACATTTGGCCGCCGGGAGTACCTCGCTGCGTCCATGCTGCTGTTCACCGCCGCATCCTTCATGTGCGGCACGTCTCAATCCCTTAACCAGCTTGTGTTTTTCCGGATTATGCAGGGGGCTGGCGGCGCTGCGCTTCTCTCCACAGCGCAGGCTACACTCCTGGAGATCTTCCCTCCACAACAGGTCGGAATGGTGCAGGGCATCTTCAGCCTGGGAGTCGTTATGGCTCCGACGCTTGGCCCCACTCTAGGCGGCTGGATTACGGACAACTACACCTGGCCCTGGGTGTTCTTCATCAACATGCCCATCGGCATCGTCGCTATCACTCTAACACTATTGTTTCTGAAAGACTCCAAGTACCACGCGCCAGGCGAGAATGGAAACGGCAGCCGCAACGGTCACGGCCGGGTGGACTTCATCGGCATCGGTGTCCTCGCCATCGGCCTGGGAAGTCTGCAGACAGTCCTTGAAAAAGGTAACCGTGAAGGCTGGCTGGAATCCCCGCTCATCGTCTGGCTCGGCATTATCTCTCTAGTGGCGCTGGTGGCCTTTCTGTGGTGGGAGCTTCACACACCCTACCCGGCTGTAAACTTGAGATTGTTCAAGAATCGCAGTTTTGCGGCTGGTACCGCGCTCGGGGCAGTGCTCGGATACGGGTTGTACGGCGGCGTCTTTATCCTCCCAGTTTTTCTTCAGAACCTGCGCCAGTTTACGGCAGAACAAACGGGTCTGCTGCTGTTACCGGGCGGCATTGCAACCGGTATAACGGCGATGATTGTCGGGCGCAGTATGGGCAAAATAGACGCCAGAATCATGCTGCTCTTCGGCGGAGCCGGAGTTGCGATCTCTATGCTGATGATGCACTCCATCACCATGGATACCGGGTACGAGCACCTTTACTGGCCGCTTATCATCCGTGGATTCGCTCTGGGTTGCATCTTTGTACCTCTGACTCTGACCACGCTGACCGGACTGAAGGGCAAGGATGTCTCCTACGGGACCGGGCTATTCAACCTGTCGCGGCAGCTTGGAGGCAGCATCGGGATCGCCTACCTCTCCACAATCGTGGACCACGGCATCGCTTTTCACCGGGCGGATCTGGTGCAAAACGTGACGGAGTACAGTCAGGCAACCGTAGCGCGGCTACAGGGACTGCAGCAGATGCTGATGAGTAAGGGGGCGCCGGCGTCCGTCGCCAAGAAGCAGGCGCTGGCTATCATTGATGGGACGGTCCAACAGCAGGCTGCAGTATTGAGCTACGAACACGCCTTCCTGACCATCGCCATCGCGTTTGCCTTCACTCTGCCACTGATTCTGCTGTTCCGAAAATCCGGCAAGCCCGTGGGGCACGTGCATATAGAATAGAGGCCTGCGGCGTCACGCGCGCGCGAACTACAGCGCTCTGGAGGAGATATCTGATGGGGCGGTCACTCCGCAGACGGACGTTAGTGCTGGTAATCTACGTCGGCGGCATCTGCAGTGGCCGGTTTTGAGCTCTTGATCAGCTCGTCAGCAGCCGGAGCGGAGCTTGTTGGTGAGGTCATTGGCGCTACCGCCTGAACCTGCCGCTGCTGACCTAAAGGCAACACATGCGCTTCAGTCAATGCCAGAATGGTTCCAATCGCCAGCATTGCCACTGATGCCACAGTCGCCATTAAAATGACCAGCGCCCTTGCCTTGATCATGCTTTTGCCATCTCGCTTTCCGGTGTAAACCTTGCGATCCGGGCGCCCGCACAGCAACCCGGCCTCTTCGACGAAAACTGCCTTTGTAAAGAGACAATGCGCCTTGAAGCCAGATTGGCCCCTTGCGCCATTGAAACCAACAAATGTCTGCGAGCCCGTCAGGATATACAATCTCCTGACATCAGTGTCCTGATATCGACATACCCTGTCGCTATGGACAGGAACCGGGCGCCGCACCGGCGGTCTCAGATGCTTCAGCCTTAGACGAACCCGGCGTGCCCTGGGTTACTCAATACAGTCGGAACTTCAGACGCACTGGCGTGCGGTTGGTGACCTTGAAGATGCCACGCGAGAGATGTGTGCGCTGCACAGCACCCTGTTGAGGACTGTTCTGTGCAGCGCGGAGTCTTTCCTCCAACTATTGTAGCATTTTTGCGCACAGAATGCGACCTGCGGAATATGCCAGCCTAGAAGGAAGCAAGGCAGAACGAAGCCCTGCGACAGACGAATAAGCTTCTCGTTGACTCAAAGCTGCTCAGGTGCTACCATACGCTCGCGCGCGAAAGGACACGCTTCGGCGCAGTTGCGCGCGCTATTTACCTGTGGAGCAAGGACATGGAAGCCTCATCAGCACTGAAGTTTTTGCGGTTGGTGGTCTGGATAGCGCCGGTTCTGGCGATTGCCTGGGTACTCCTGGCCGATCTGATGGACAGGACCCAGGACGGACGCCGGGAACCACTCACCCCGTTGTTGCTCTTTGGCTGCGCCGCTGTCGCGCTGACATTAGCGGCGGCCTGGGCAGTGAGCGCAGCCGTCCACAAAGGCGCCGAGGATACAGTGCTGTGGCCAAATATTCTGGCGGGCGGCGCTTGCGCTCTGGCCGGGGCCGCTTTAGTCGGCCACATCCACCGCCGCCAGCTGGAGTCCTCCGCCTCCGCCGGAGCGCCCCGCGCTCAGTCTGACGCAGCGATTCTCGCGGTTGCTATTCCCGTTTCGTTGGCCGGTTATCTGATTTCGAAATCCGGGGCGCGTCCGGACGCGTGGCTGAGCGCTGCGCCACTCGGAAGCGCCGCATTTGTCTCTCTTTTTGTTCTCGCAGCCCGCGCACAGCGCCGCGCTTCTCCAGGATCTGCGCTGCCGCTGCGGCTGAGCGGCCCGCTGGAAATGCTGGCGGCGGTATGCGCCGTCGTCGCGCTCAGCATGCTTGTGGGAAGGCTTCTTCGCTTCGACGAGCAGCTCATCAAGCACGCGGGTGATGTGGTTGCGATGAGCTTGGCCGTTGGCCTGCTGCTCTGGCTGCCACTCAGCGTAATTCAGCGCACTCTTGCTCCGCGCTGCCTGATATTTCCGATAGGAGCCTCCGTCATTTACACCAGTGTTGGGGCATGGCTGTTTGGACTCGTCGCAAAGGCGAACTTGCTGGGAAGCCCTGTGTCGCAGTGCCTGCAAGTGGGACTGGCGGCCGGGATAGTGCTTGCGCTCATGAGCACGGCCGGGCTGTTTCACAGGGAGTCCGGCTACAGCGCACAGGCCAACGCAATCGCTCTGGTTGTTATCGCCTCGGCGCTGGCTCTGTGCTTGCGGCTGCTGGCAGGCTTCGGAGTGGCAGCGTGCGCCGGTGGAATGGTCGCCGCAGTGCCCGTCTGGGCGCTTCTGACGCCGTGGCGCACAAAATCTGAGCTGGGGGCAGAGCATGCGTTTCCGGCGTCTCTGGTGTGGGGCGCTGGCTTCCTCGCGTGCGTGGCGGCGCTTCGCATCTGGCTTTCCTTGAACGATGCGACAAGTATCAACATCTTCTCTTCTTATCCGCTGCTGGGGATGATCATCGGCCTTTCCCTGCCTTTTGTCGTCTGGTCGCTCAGCGCAGGACGCAACGAAGACGCGGTCTCACCAGGCGGAACGGCGCTGGCGCTGTTTGGCTCTGTAGTTGGATGGCTTGTGGTGGTCGGGGCAATAGCGGGGGTCGCTGTCGTGCTGCGAGAGCCTGCAGTACGCCTGTTTTTATTCGGATTGGGAGCTTCGGGACTGGCCGGTCTGGCCGTAGCAGGCGCCGTGCGTGAAGAGTGGACAAGCGCTCCGGTTGTGTCCACGGCGCTTCTGTCTTCGCTGCTGACTGTGACGTGCGCCAGAGCGCTTATGGATATTTCAGCAGAAGCGAGCCGGCCGGAAAAAGTCAAAGCGCTGGCAGTCATCTTTGGCGCCGTGATTGTGTTCTATCTGCTACTTGAGATATGGCGGACGCTGGCTCTGCGCCAAAGGACAACCGCGATTATTGTGGAGGAGCCGTAATAGCGGATCGCGTGGGTTGGCCCACAAGGTAGCTGTCAACAGACAGGCGTTCTCTCTGGCTTCCTCGAACACGCCAGAGGCTGGCGATAAGGCGCGGTCCGGCGCGTCTCTGGTGAGCTTCAACTCGCACATTTGACCGCGCGCCCGCGCCAACAACAGACACGACCAGCCGAGCGCCAGCCGCCTCAGCTCGCACATTCACCGGTGTGGCGCGGTTGTTGCGAAAACGCAAGTCCGCTACCCCCAAAGCCACCGTAGCATCGCGCCCGCACGGGACACTGGCGATTGGCCGGGAATGCGCGTGGCGCTCGGTGATCTCCAGGTCAGCCAATACGGCCGCGTTGTAGAGTGTGGATGAGACCTGACAGATACCGCCTGCCACTGCATCCTCCACCGCGTTTCCAACGTACGCCCGCGCCTCCTTCCAGCCACGGTCCGAGGTGGTCGGACCGAGCGCCTGAGCCATAGAAAACTCTTTGCCAGGGAGGATAGCGCGCGCGTCAATCAGGCGCGCGGCGCGGCGTATATTGGCCAACTGATCAGAACTTCGCCCCTGAAGCGTTGTTGAATAGCTCCCCAATACAGTCCGCCCGGAGGACTCCACGAGCCTTGAGCCTACCCAGAGAAGAGCCACCAGCGACAGAACACCGACAACGCCTGCCCAGACTCTCATCGAGCGAGTTTTCACCGCACACTCAGCCTGTCTTCCGAGGAGCTTCCGGACATCAAGGGCTGGTACATCGAGTAAGCCTGGCAGGGCATTACATGCAGATCGCCCGGCACTTCAGCGCGTACATCAAAGCTGATCTCCCGCTCTGCGCCGGACATAAAGCGCACGAACGCGCCTACCTTCTCATCGTGAATCTCCAACCCTGAGTAGGAGTTGTCCCATTCCCTCTCCGGGTGCATCACTTCAAACCCGCTCGGCAGCGGGTTGTCAACCAGAACATAGGAGGCATCGCCTTTGCCGCGAATCTTGATTTGCACCCGAACGACCTCGCCAACCTTTATGCGGCCACGCACAGGCTGCGTGTCCTCAGTGTACTTCGGCGCTCCGTCGTCTCCCACGCCCGCGCGCGTCAACTTCACGCGCAGCAAGTTTCTCTCAACAGTGAAAAAGCCCTTCTGTGCAGGAACGTCCTCGCGCGAGCTCAGATAGCTCAGGTTCGCGGTCCAGAACAGCGGCCCGCTTCCAGACTTCGTTATCACAATCCGGTTGACGCCCCGGTTCAGCTTGCTGTTTTCAATGATGAAGCTCTTTGGCCTGCGGAAGTAGTCTTCACGCGTGACGTCAAACGTTCCTACGCTGCGGCCGTTAACCTGCACGTTCGCGGAATAGGTCACAGGCTGCACGCGTTCCAGATGCTCAAGCAGCGCCAGCGTGCACAGCGCTGTGTCACGGGTGGAAACCCAGTATCCTCCGCTGCGGCGCTCTGCCAGATAGCGCGCGGCCGGCTCCAGAGCGTCCACCGGGCGGCCGGCCCGCGACAGCACGCGCATAGCCATGGCAGTGGCAGCGTAGTCACTCCAGTAGTTCGAGGTCTGCTCGTTGTGCCAGAGCAACAGACCTTCAGAGCGTTTGGCGCGCTTTTCGAGCAACGACGCAATCTCCGCCAGCGCCGCTCCTCTCCCTGCGCTTGAGGCCGCCATACCCAGGCATGCCACACCGAAGACAGACATCTCAGAGCGTTTCGCATACAGCGCGTCAAAGCTCTGTATATCGAATCCTCCGCTCGCTGCCAGCGCCATTACCGCGTACGCCCGGTCTTCCAGAGTGGCCAGATACCTGGGCTGCGCCTTTGGGCGGTCCTGCGCGGTAGGTCTGGGCGGAAGGGGTTGCCGCATGTGCCGTCCGAGCCACGACGCCGCAGACTCTATCATCCCGGAAGGAATCGAAACACCTGCTTCTCGAGCCTGCACAAGCCCCAGCAGCGCATACGCCGTCATCCCTACGTCCGCATCCGTCTCGCTATACCATCCGAACGACCCGTCCGAATGCTGCATTTCCCTCAGTTTTCGAAGTCCGTGCGCGATCATTTTCGGAAGCTCAGCGCGCGTTTTTTCGTCCACGGGCGCCCCAAGGTTTGTCAGTGCCTGCTGCACCAGAACGTCCGGTACAAAGCTGGACACCGTCTGCTCCACGCACCCCCACGGGTACGTCGCAAGATACCCAAGAGCCTGAATCACCGCGCCCGCCGCCGAGGGTGTCAGATCTATACGCAGCGCTGCGCCGGACAGTTGACCATCCCTGTCCATACTGAGGGCAACGCTTGCGCCCTCTTCACCCGAAGCGCCTCCGGAAGCGTCCCTGAACATACGCGCACCGTGCGGATAGACTGGGAAGCTCATCTGAAGGCGATCCACCGCGCTGCGGTCGTCAGTGATTGCCTCCGCCAGCAGAGTCGCCTCTCCTGGTGTCGTTACTTCCACCGGGAACTCCACGCGCGCCGTACCATTGGCCTCTACAGTTGCGCTGCGCACAGTGCCGGAACGCAGCTTCAGCCCTCTGGCAGTCAGGCGCACACTCACTTTCTTGCGAGCGCCCGTGTAGTTGTGAACCACCGCCCCGAGCGTCTGAGTGTCCCGCTGACGGAAGAAGCGCGGAACTTGCAGACGCACAATCAGGTCTTTCGTTACCGTCACCTTCTGAGTGCCAGCCCCAACGGCAGTCGTATCCGTTACAGCACGAGCGGTCGCTCGCCAGGTGGTGAGTGAATCTGGCATTGTGAAAGAGACAGTCGCCACTCCGAGGGAGTCTGTCTTAATGACAGGATTCCAGTACGCGGTGTCTGGGAAGTACTTGCGCACCTTGTTTTCGAACTTGTCCAATCCGCCGTAGTAGTAGTCTTCAAGGCTGTTGGAAGTGTTCACGTTGTTGGAGCGCGGCCCCCAGAAGTACTTCTGAATATCCGGCGTACTGTCGTTTCGCAAAGCGTAGATGGACTCATCCACGACCCCCAGCGAAACTTCAGCGGGCACTCCATGGCCGGAGGCGTTCAGCGTCTCAATGGTGTAGGTCGCCTTCTCGCCGGGCTGGTAGCGCTGTTTGTTACTCGTAATCTTGACAGTAAGGAGGCTGTCCTGAGGAGATATGGCAATGCCTGTCTCCTGTGACTGAATCTGCCTGTCAGCCAGCAGAGTGCACACCAGAGTCACACTTGGGAGGTAGTCGTTCTCAATGGGCAGATCCAGCATGTACGCAGCGCCTTTGGTGCGAACCACACGGGCTTCGTACAACTTTTCTCCTTCCACTGTCAGGAGAAGTGTGGCGGACGGGTGGTTGGACTTGATGAGAATGTGCGCCGTGTCACCCTTCTGGTACATCTTCTTGTCCGGGACGATTGTCAGAGCTTCTTCTGAGCTCGAGGACTCCTCCCAAAAAGCCTCTGTCCCCACATACACGTAGGCCTCTGCCTGCGCTGTGCGCCCTGCGGAGTCTTTTGCCCGGAAAGTAAAGACCAGTTGACCCTGCGCCGTTGCCTTCCAGCTCAGCGTGGCCAATCCGCCAGCGTCTGTGCGCGCTGAACCGGTTCCGACCTGACGCCGGATTTCCTTTCCACCTCTCCAGTCAGCACGCTCGATGACGACGTCTATTGGCTTATCCGGCACTATTCGACGGTCCCAGTCCACCGTCTTGATTTTGAAGCGCACAGTCTCACCCGGCCGGTAAACGTAGCGCAAAGGTTCGGGCTGGACGGCAAAATCCGCCGGGACCACGTTAGCTCCGGCCGAAGCGCTGACTTCCTTCATAGTTGGGTCCACAACGCGCGCTTCAACTACATAGCGGGACTGATGCTCCTCGCCCTGGGTATCGATCTCGGTCTTGAAGTCTCCGTTGTCGTCAGTCACGCCGCGCCCTTCCCTGACGACCTCCCCGTAACCGCCGTAGTCATATCCGTAGTCACCCTCATTGAACCAGCTCTCGTACTCGTTGTCGTAGTCCCAGAAAGTCCAGTCGGAACGATAGACGGTGTAGGTGACTTCCGCGTTGGCGACCGGAGCGCCGAAGTAGTAGTTCGCGCGTACAGAGACCGGTATCTTCTGCCCGCGAATGTAGTACGGCTTCGGAATTGCGACGGCGACGGCATATTCAGGCTTGCGATACTCTTCGATGGCAAAGCTCGCCTGGAAGCGCGAGTTGGAAGCCTGGTCTGCCTCCCCTGAGAACACGACCCCGACTGTGTAACTGCCGAGCTCTGCTTCCTCGGGAGAAACCCAGCTACCGTAAGCGGTGCCCTGATCGCTTGCTACAGCGCTGACGCGGGCCACTATCTGACCCTGTGGCGCGCGGATGAGAAACTCCACATTCCCGCTTGTCCGCTTCTGGTATCCGCTGCCTGTCCAACGGCGGAAGATTCCCTTGAAATGGACAGTGTGTCCGGGGCGGTAGATGGGGCGGTCCGTATAGAGAAGCTGATCCTGATCGAAGTGATAGTCACCCATGTACGACCCGGTCATAGCCACGGACTTGCCCGAGCGCGCTATGATGGCGGCGCTTTCCGGGCCTGTGAACTCACTGCGCCAGAGACCGTCCTCGCCGGTGACACCTGAGAGCAGCTTATGGGACCCCGTATAGACCTCGACTGAGGTATCTTTCAACGGACTGCCGCTCTTGATGTCCGCAGCCCACACCAGCAGACTCCCTCTGTCTCGCTTTACGACAACGGAAAGGTTGGTAATATTGACAGGGTCTGCGCTGACCATCCTTCCGAGAAAACCAACGACTATGTAAGTCCCAGGCTCGCTGATTGTGGGGATGGCGGGCCAGCCCGTGAAGCTACCATCCATTTCTGAGGTGCGGTAGGCGCGATCCCACTGTTCTAAAGGTTGAATGGAGTCCGTGAGACTTTTCAGAAATCTCTCCTGAAAGCTCTGCCCGTCCTGGCTGCGCTCCAGCCGGGCGCGGACAAGATCGTAGGGATAGACAGCGAAGTGAATCTGCGCGAGCTCGGCGTCCCAGACGCCGTTGACTGTGAGGTGCTTTCGAGAGCCCGGCACGGCGGTTCTGGGGTAATTGACGCTCAGATTGAGGGAGTTGTGCGCCGGATAGAGCACTATGTCCGGGACTCGCAGCGTCCGCCCCTCAGTAAGAGAGCCTGACTCCTGCGTCGACTCCGAAAATCCCCGTCTGCCTGCGGTAATCTCGTGGTAGCCCACGGGTGTCTGTGGCGCCCGCCACTCGCCGTCTTCGTCAGTGCGCACGTGGCGGTACTCATCAGGGACGGTTGTGGGGACGGTTACAAACGCCCGGGCGATCGGCCTGCCCTGGTCGTCTATCACGCGCCCGCGCAGAATGCCGACCCGAGGCTCTCCGGCCACTGTCATTGTGAGTAACCCGGCAGTGATCGCCAGGGCGAAACCCAGAAGAACGACCCCTGCCCAGGGCCGCCGAATTCTTACACCCGCCATATCCCCGTTTTCAACCTCGATTTACAGTTATCTGTTAGACCACGTTCCGCGTCGCTTCGGTGCGGGTGAATGATAGCACGCCTGAGCGCCGGATACCAGACCCTGCAAGAGTTGTGCGAAGGCAAACGGAAAGGCAATCTGAAACAGACTTCGGACGCGGGCGCAGGGATGGAGTCTCACTCGGTTGACATGACGTGGCGAAGAGGGTAAAGACTAGGAAGCCCGGTGCACAATTTCCAGAGTGGATTCTGGCTGTCGCCAGGCGCGCCACCCCAACTTTTCACGACTTCGCAGCCCGATTTTGCACAGACACGTCAGTGTGACTTGTTCTTTTCGGGTGAACGCAAAGGCGCAGGCAACCCGTCTTGTGTGGTACAGGTGTGTCAGTCGGTGGCGTAGGCGCCGGGCGCTGAGACACCGGCGATAGTAGACTACAAGAGCACAGAGGAGGACACAAGACTGTGGCTTATGTCATCACAGAACCCTGTATCGGGGTGAAGGACAGGTCCTGCGTTGAGGCTTGTCCTGTAGACTGCATCCATGGAACCGACGACGATCCGCAACTCTACATCGATCCAGAAGTCTGTATCGACTGCGGCGCCTGCGAACCCGTTTGCCCGGTAAACGCTATTTATCCGGACTACAACGTGCCAGACGACCAGCAGAAGTACATCCAGATCAATGCGGAGTACTATCAGAAGTAGCTGCGCTCAACACTGAGAGCGCCAGCAAGCTACCACAAACAGCGAAAGGCCTGCCGAGATTTCCAAAAAACTTGCGCCGGCACTACCGCTGAAAGCCAATATCTGAGAAGCAACAGCCTCTCACTCTGACGAGCCTCCTCGATCAGCCACTCTGATTCGGGGAGGTTTCTGTTTTTTTGCCCCACAGCAACCTCCAAGGCAACTTTTTACACGGCGAGCGCGCCATTCCCCTGTGAGCTTTTGGCCTGATACACTGCTTCGGCTGCATCCGGCGCGATTGACGCTTTGATGGGCAGATGTTACAATTTCGCATTCACGGAGCGATGTCCGAGTTGGTCGAAGGAGCACGACTGGAAATCGTGTAGCGGGGTTAAAACTCGCTCGTGGGTTCGAATCCCACTCGCTCCGCCACTTTGTCCGGAGCGTATCTTCAGTTTCCAGCGGGTCCGGGGGAGAGTCCGTTCGGGAGGGCGCGGACAAGACAAATCAGCAGCGCGTTCAGGCGCAGCAACACAACAGCAGATACAGTGACAAAGACAACAGCGTTATTGCTAGCTCTTCCTCGACGCCTGTTCATCGGGCATCATTCGCATTCGTGGCGCAGCGTCGTCGTTCGCTTCTTCGTGGCGGCGGTCTTCGTTCTCGTCTGCACCTGTCTGGATATCAGCCTGAAGATTCAATCCGCAAACTCTTCTCAGGGAGTGGCGGGGCTGGCTTCGGCGCGCCATCTGACACACAGCGCGCGGCTCCTTGTGATCTCCCCGCATCCGGACGACGAATCGCTGGGGTGCGCAGGCCTCATCCGAAGCACGGTTCGCGCGGGTGGCAAGGTGCGGGTGGTTTTTCTTACCAATGGGGACGGATTCCGGGTAGCCGCTGAGCGCGAGACACGTGAGCTGCGGGTAACGCCCTCAGAGTTCGTGCAGTTCGGCAACTACCGCCGCCGCGAAACTGTGAAAGCCGACTCTCATCTGGGTCTCAAAGAGCAGGACCTGACCTTCCTTGGGTATCCAGACCGGGGGCTGGTCCCGATGTGGACGGACTACTGGAACACTCCGTTCACGTCCCGCTACACCCGCGCCAGTTCTGTGCCTTACGAGAAGGCCTACCTTCCAAACGCCCCCTATACAGGCAAAAGCGTCCTTCAGTCGCTGGTAGCGATTATCAGCGACTACCGGCCGACCAACATCGTTGTGACCCATCCGCTGGATGACCATCCGGACCACTACGCCGCCTTTGCGTTCGCGACCGCAGCCCTCGAAGAAATTCGCGAGCGCGATCCGGCCTATGTCGCCCGCCTGGATCTGCGCACGTATCTGGTGCACAGAGGACAGTGGCCTAGCCCGCGCAAAGGCGCCGCTGAGCGCTGCATGGCGCCTCCCGCGTCCTTCGCTGATCACGATCTGACGAAGTGGGAGATATTGACGCTTTCACCCGCGGACATCGCCGCCAAAGACGCCGCCATCAACTCCTACAAATCGCAGACCGCGATTATGGGGTCTTTTCTGCGCAGCTTCGGACGGAGAAACGAGCTTTTCGGCGCTATAAGCGAGCCTGCAATTCCCGTAGTCCGCACTGGAGCAATCCGTATTGACGGCGATCTCAACGACTGGAAAACGATAAAACCGCAGATTGAAGACCCGACATCCGACAATCTCAGTCGCGCTCTGCGGGAAGGGGCTGACTTGAAGGCGCTCTGGTTGGCGCAGGACTCTGAAAATCTCTACCTGCGAGTGGATACCGCCAGGAAGATGCCAACCGGCCTGCGTCTGCGCGTGTTGGTGAGAGCCATAGACGGCAGCAAATCCGAAGCCCTTCCCATCGTGCTCACCGCGCCGCGATCGTTGACTCCGGCAGGATCACAGTTTGTCTGCAAGGCAAACACACTGGAAGCGCGTATCCCGCTGTCAAAGCTGAGCATGCTGAACCAGCGGCCGCCGGGGATGACCAGAGTGTGGGTCGGCGCAAGCACTTACTATCTGGGGTTCAACATAGACAAAACCGGGTGGCGTCCGATGTCGCTGTCAGCCCGGACTCGAAGCGCTGCGCGTACGCGCGCACTCAGACTCTCAGGGCAGGGTGCCGGCTAGGAGCCGGAAGACCCACACGCCCAGAAGCAACACAAGAGCCGCGCCAGCGCCTGTCCACTTCCACATAAGCGAAATATCGCCCAGCCCTCTCCTGCGACGCCACCAACCGACGCTGTAATACAGAGCGGCGCCTGCCAGATAGACAATCAGCAGCGGGTGATAACGCCAGGATTGGCGCACATGTCCGTGCAGCAGCGCATGAAGCGAGCGTGTCATGCCGCAGGTTGCGCAGTCAACGCCGAAGGTCCGGCGCATAAAGCAGGTGGCAGGGATTTTCTCTACCGGCAGCACCCACACGAGGACTATCGCCGTGACAACCGCTGCGAGAAGAATTCGGCCCGACAGCGCGCTGCTCTTCGCGCCAGGAGGCAGAAGAGGACGTGGCGGGTGTATTTGCCCTTTCCGGGAAGACTGCTCTGTTGAGAAGATGCTCACACCGCAGTCATGTTACTACAGACAGGCCGGTGGCAGAAAGCGCGTCTCAGCTTTTTCGCGCGTTTGCGCGGAGGGCGACTGAGCGCACGGCGTGGACGCGCAAAAGGCGCTGGACAGGTGCGAGCTCAGGCGGCGTTGCCCGCGCCGGACTGCATCTCCCGAAGGCTGAGGAACAGCTTTACTTCGGCTGGCGCGCGCGCTTCACGCTCGGCAATCTCCGCCCACGAAAGCCCCTGATCGGCCAGCTCATAAATGCGCTCAACGGACCCCTGCGCGGAGGAGGCGGCAGGCTCAGGCTCAACGCCGGGCACAGCGGCGTCTCCAGCCAGGCTCGGCGCAAAAGATGAACCTGCGGCCACTTCTTCCTGCGGAAGCTCAAACTCCGGAATCGGCTGTGCCTTCGCCAGCTCCGCCACGGAGGGGCTTGTCTCTTCACCGCGAGTGTCTATATTCAGAGGTTCAAAAGGCTTGAACGGCACTTCCACAGCGGTGTTGGGCAAAGGTGACGTGGTAGATGACGACGGCGGTTTTGCAAGAGACTCTGCAGCGGCTTGAGCCTTTCGAATCGCTTCCTCCACCTGCGCCGTGCACTCATCCGCCGCCGAGCGCAGGTCCGCGACCAGAGCGTCGCACGTCTCTCTGAGGGCCTCCATGTCAGCGGGAGTGAGTGACTCGGTCTCCCGCGCAGCGCGCGCGCTGTTCATCGCCCACTGCGCCACTTTCCAGAACACCGCGACAAAGGCGGCCAGAATTGCGAAAACTAAGAGTGTGTAGATATCCATAGGCTTTCAGATGAGTCTGGCGGAAGCGCTTCACGCGACTTCGTCAATGAGATGATCAGAGCTTTCTCGCTCGTCGCGGCGCTCCTCTGGGTCTTCCTCGACATGACCGCGTCCGGAGCTCCCGTGCCGCTCCCGCGCGTCGCGCTCCATCGACTTACCGCTGTCAGCAACTCCCGTCAAACGCGTCAGTTGCGCTGAATCTGTAGGACGAATAAGCATGGGTCGCCTCCGTCTCCGGCGCTGCGCTGCCACTTCGCAAGCGCCCGCCCAGCCTGGCGATTCGGCCGCTTACGCCGCCATGAACATCACATCCAGCCACCGGGAGAGCTTTGCCTGCAGCTTCAGGATGGCTTTGGTGTGAATCTGGCACGCTCTGGACTCGGAAAAACCGAGAACCTGCCCAATCTCTTTGAGGGTCATATCCTCGAAATAATACAGGGCGATGACCGTGCGTTCGTTGTCCACCAGGCTGTCAATAGCTTCCGCCAACATCCGCTTCACCTGCGAGTTTTGCGCGTGCGTTGCCGGATCGTATGCCATGTTATCGGCGATATTTGAGGAAGAATTTAGATCGCCGATGTCAGAAATTACGGCGTCCAGGCTTTCGATGGCGGAGGCGTTCATAACTGTGAGAAGCTCTTCCAGCTCCTCCTGCGAAATGCCGAGCGCATCGCGCAACTCCTCGTCTGTCGCGCTGCGTCCCTCAGACATCTCGATTCTGCGCATCGCCTGCCGCAGTTTGTTCTCACTGTTGCGCACAGCGCGGGGCAGCCAGTCTGTGCTGCGCACCGCATCCAGAATCGCTCCGCGAATGCGCACCAGCGCGTACGCCTCAAACGGACGCCCCATCTCGAGATCAAAGCGCTCGACAGCGTCAATGAGTCCCACAATAGCATGGCCATAGAGGTCATCCTGAGAAAAGACCGGGCCGGTGGGAATGTGTACGCGGCCGGCTCCAACTTTGGCCAGGTACATGTAGTGTTCAATAAGGCGCGTGCGCGCGTCAGCGTCTCCGTGCTCTTTGAAGCGCTTCCACAGATATGCGGTTTCAGAGTGTTCAGAAGAGATCAATTAGCTATTTGTCTTCCTGCGCGCCCTGACCAAACGTTCCAGAGCGCTCCAGTCCGTCCACGACACCCGCCAGCAAATTGCCGATAAGCCGCACGACTACACCCGCGCCGATGGATTTCAGCGCACACGTCAGCAGGTCCTGACCGCCCGTCACGCAGATGAACATGGTGACCAGAAAAGCCACCAGCCCGAGCATATTGCTGACCCACTGATAGAGCGAAACCACTGTTTATCCGCCAGAGCCTTCCAGACTCTGAAGCACCAGCAACGCCATCTCCACAGCCTGAGCGCAACGGATGCCTCCAGGAATGCTCTGCCCCGTCGTCAGGTGGCTGATGGCGGTGCGGCTGCTCTGCCCAATGGCCGCTACCGGGCCTGCCGTAGAGGCTTCATCCAGCTTGCTGACAATCAGTCGGTAAGGATCTATCCGTTCAAACGCCCGGAGCATCTGTGCGCGCACATCCGGGGCCAGGTTCGCCGGCACGACAACCACAGGCCGCACCCTGTCGTCGCTGAGGAGAGATTTGAGAGAAGAGATAAAGTCTTGGTCGCGCGCGCTCCCGCCTGCTGTATCAATAAAAATGACATCGTACTCCGTGAAGCTGTCCAGAGCCGCACTCAGGCCCTGCGGGGAGACAGCCTCGCAAAACGGGACATCCAGCGCGCTCACAAGAGTCTTGAGCATGGCAGACGCTCCAAGGCGCTGGGTATCGCATCCGATGACAGCTACCCTCCTGCCCTGGCGGAATTTGTATTCAGCCGCCAGCCTCGCAAGCGCCGTCGTTTTGCCTGAGCCCGTTGAGCCAACCAGAGCAAAGACGCCAGGTCCTTGCTCCGGAAGAGTAAAGTCAGCGCAGGTGAAAAGGCAACTCCACTGCTGCGCCAGCTCTTCCAGCGGCTTTCCGGAGCGCGCGGAGCGTACAATCTGCGCCGCCAGAGCAGGCTCTACACCAGCGTCACGCAACCGGCGCTCTGCGGTTGACTCCGGCCGCACGTGGGCCGCCAACACACCTTCCCCCACCAGAGACTCAAGCGCAGTGCGCAACGCAGCCACTTCACCCGCCACATTGCCGGGACCAGAAGCATGCGAATCGCCAGCGCTGTCTGCGGAGGCGAGCGCTGGGCTTACAGGCTGTGGGGTGCGCAGCGCGCTCACAAGCGCCGCATCTGTCTCATCCACCGCCGCAACCAGCTCAACCAGAGTCTGCGACAGCGCCCGGCCGTTTGCGCCCGCTCGCATAGCGGGCGACTCGGCGTACTCCCGCGTGTTCAAGATCACCGCGTCCTCGCCAAGTTCGCGCCGCGCCAGCTCCATGGCTTCCTTGAGCGTTCTTGCTTCAAATTTCTTGATTTTCATCTTCTTACTGAATCCGCAATACCGTGTTATACGTTACCTAGACAGGTGCGACTGGCTCGGCAGACGCCACCTCTTCGACCATCACCATCCCCGTTGACTCCACATTGACTCCGGTTGGAATCTCGTTGTAGCTCAACACGGGAAGCTGCGGGAAATTGCGCTCTACCAGCCGGCGAAAATGCATCCGGACAGGCGCCGAAACCAGCGCAAGCGGCGAATGTCCGTTCATTGCGATGCGCTCCATTTGATCTCTGACGGAGAGCAGAATCTTCTGCAGCAGCTCCGGATCAATAATGCAGCGCACGCCGTTCTCCGTCTGGCGCAGCGACTCCGAGAGGTGGTGCTCGATGCGCGGGTCCACCGTGAACACATGCAGCCTTCCGTCGGGCTCCGTATGCTGCCTGGTGATCTGTCTCCCCAGCCGCTCGCGCACCTTTTCCACCAGAATGTCCACGTCCTTGGTCAAGGGCGCATGGTCTGCCAGCGCCTCCAGAATACTTGAGACATCCCGAACATCAACGCGCTCATCCAGCAGGCGGCATAACACGCGCTGAACCTCACCAACCGACATAATCTTCGGCACCAGTTCATCTACCACGATAGGCGCTTTCTCTTTCACGGAGTCGATGATAGCCTGGACGTCCTGGCGGGTTACAATCTCACTTGCGTGCGAGCGGACAAACTCAGAAAGATGAGTTATCAACACTGTGACAGCGTCCACCACGCTGCATCCCAGTGACTCGGCAATGCTGCGGTCCTGCTCGGCAATCCAGACGGCCGGAAGCCCAAAGGCGGGTTCAGTTGTGCGCAGGCCCGGGATGTCAATGGATCCGCCGCTTGGGTTCATCGCAAGCAACTGGCCAGGGTAGCTCTCTCCACGCGCCACTTCCACGCCCTTGAGCTTGACGGCGTACTCTGTTGGCTTGAGTTGCAGATTGTCACGCACCCGAATGGGTGGCGTCACAAATCCGGATTCCGTAGCCATCTGACGGCGCAGCGCTGTGACGCGGTCCAGCAGGTCTCCGCCCTGTTTTCTGTCCGCCAGAACAATAAGCCCGTAGCCAATCTCAAGCTCCAGCGGGTCAACTCCCACCAGCTCAGCCAGATTCTCCGGCGGTTTTGGCGCATCCGGCTGCTCCTGCGCGGCGGGTCTGGCTGAGGCCGCTGCCTGCTGTCTGGAAAGTGTCATCGCGAGAAGTCCCGCCATCGTTCCGACAAAGAGAAACGGAGCCTTGGGAATGCCCGGGACGAGCCCGAGCATTAGAAAGACGCCGGCCGCAGTCCCGATGGCTTTGGGCTGTGCGAGCATCTGCGTGCTGAGGTTAGCGCCGAGGTTGGTCTCCCCGTTAGCCCGGGTGACAACCAGACCGGTCGCAGTGGAAATGAGAAGCGCCGGAATCTGCGCAACCAGCCCCTCTCCAATAGTCAGCAGAGTGTAAGTCTGCAGCGCTGTCTGCAGGTCCATATGGTGCTGGACTATGCCCACCGTGAACCCGCCGAGAATGTTGACGACGATGATGATTACCGCCGCGATAGCGTCCCCGCGCACGAACTTGCTCGCGCCGTCCATCGCTCCGTAAAAATCTGACTCCTCAGCAATCTTCTTGCGGCGCTCGCGGGCTTCATCTTCGTTAATCAGCCCCGCGTTGAGGTCTGCGTCAATGGCCATCTGCTTACCAGGCATCGCGTCCAGAGTGAAGCGCGCCGCAACCTCCGCCACGCGCCCCGCGCCATTTGTGATAACCACAAACTGGATCATCACCAGAATGATGAAGACAACCAGCCCGACGATATAGTTGCCACCCACAACCACAGAACCAAAAGCGCTGATGATCGCGCCTGCCTCCGCGTGCAGCAGAATCAGACGGGTTGCGGAGATGTTGAGCGCCAGCCGAAAGAGCGTTACGATGAGCAGCATCGAGGGAAAGCTGCTGAAATCCAGAGGGCGCGCGCTGTAGATAACCACCAGCATGATGGTCAGAGCCAGCGTTATGTTGAACCCGAGCAGAATGTCCAGCAGCCACGACGGCAGCGGAACGACCATCATCCCGACGATGAGCACCGCGCCCAGAGCGCTGACCAGGTCCGGGCTTACCAGCTTTCGCTGCGGGTTGGGTTGTGCTATTGCTACAGCCAAAGGTGTGACTCAGTCCTTTTCAGTACGTGCGCAGCGACCGCGCCGCGTCCACTGACAGCGTCCTTATTAGACCTGACAGGAAGGTACGGAGACAGCCGCGCGTCGCTTTGAATCTGCCTGCTCATCTGGCCACTCCCGCGGAAGCGTTCTTGATCCGGTAGACGGCCGCCAGCACTTCAGCTACAGCCTCGTACAGCTCCAGCGGCACTTCACGTCCCACCTCAACGCTTCTGAACAGGGAGCGCGCCAGGGGAATGTTTCGCACGACAGGCACTTTGTGCTTCTCGGCGATCTCCTTGATCTTTTCCGCGACCAGGTTCTGTCCTTTAGCCACCACTTTTGGCGCCGCCATCTCACCGGCGTCGTACTTCAGAGCGACTGCGAAGTGGACCGGGTTGGTGATGACGACATCGGCCTTCGGAACGTCCGCCATCATCCGTTTTCGAGCCATCTCCCGCATAATCGAGCGGATGCGAGAGCGTGTGGTCGGGTCTCCTTCAGATCGCCGCAGGTCTTCTTTGAGCTCCTGGCGGGTCATCATCAGCTCCTGCATGTGCTGGCGGCGCTGAACGGCGTAGTCGATGCCGGCGATCACCAGAATGCTGCAGGTGGCGCGGACAATCATCTTCCAGGCCACAGCGCCCACGCCGGTCGCTATGCCGATCCACGAAGTGTTCATCAGATTGGCCAGCGTACCAGACTCTTCCCGCAGCGTGATCCAGATGACATAGCCCACCACCAGAACCTTCAAAGTTGTCTTGAAAAGCTCGAAAACACCGCGCTTCGAGAGCATCCTCTGCAGACCCTTCATCGGGTCAAGTCTTGTAAGCTGAGGCTGGAGAGGCTCAACAGAGAACACAAGTCCCACCTGCGCGGCGGTAGCCAGCGCGGCAACGCCCATACCTATCAGGAGCACCGGCAGCAGGATCATCACAGACTGCGTGAGAGCAAAGCGCCCCATCACACTCGCTGACTCCAGATCGAAGCTGCGCACCGGCCAGGTCGTGAAGCAGTACACGCAAAGGTTGCGCAGGCGCTCCGTGAAAGCGGGTCCCATCGTCTTGAGAGTGATCAGAGCCGCCAGAACAGCCAGACTCGAAGACAGTTCAACTGAGCGCGCAGCCTGACCCTTTCGACGCGCCTCTTCGCGGCGACGGTCTGTCGGTTGTTCTGTTTTTTCTTCAAGCGCCATTTAGATTTTCAGTGCCCCAGCGCCCGCGCCGCCACCATCACGTCGCCATACATCCCTCTCAGCAAATGCGTCAGCACAACTCCCATCACCGGCAACCCAACCGCCAATGCGCAGATTCCAACTCCTATTTTCAGCGGCAGCCCCACCATCAGCAGGTTGAGCTGAGGAGATGTCCGCGCAACCAGCCCAAGCGCGATGTCACACAGCAGCATCAGACCGATGATCGGCCCGGCTATCTTCAGCCCGGTGAGAAACACCTCCACGAAGATCTCCATCACCGGACGGGAAGCCGCCGCCAGGTTGGCCGGGGCGCCCGGAGCGATGATGCCAAAGCTCTCTACCAGCCCCTGGATCAACAGGTGATGCGCGCCCACCACCAGAAACAGCAGCGTCGCGAACATCTGGAGAAAGCGCGCCGCAACCGGCATCTGCACGTTGCTGATCGGATCCACACTGCCGGAGAGCCCAAACCCTATTTCGTAGTCCATCAGCTCACCAGCCATCTGCGCAGCCGAGATGACCAGGCTCGCTATGAAGCCGATAGCCAGCCCGACCGTCACCTCTCGCGCCAAACCCACCACCAGCGGCAGTGGGCTGGCCTGCGTGAACTGAGGCGCTGATCCGGACACCGGCGCAACCGCCGCTGCCAGCGCAACGATTATGATGATGCGCACCTGCACCGGAACCTTCGCCTGCCCAAATATGGGCGCGACGGAAAAAATGCCGCCAACTCTGCCGAGCACCAGCAGAAATCGAATCAGTTGTTCGCTCCACAAATCCAGAACTGTCACGTCAGAATCTCGATTTCCTCAGCGCACAAGCTGCGGGATAGACAGAAGCAGATCCCGCGAAAAACCTACGAGCATCTTCAGCATCCACGGGCCGAAAAATACTCCGGAAAGTACGACAGCGATGATTTTTGGGACAAAGGAGATTGTGGCTTCCTGAATCTGTGTGGCGGCCTGAAAAATGCTGACCAGAAGCCCAACCACAAGACCGACAATCAGCACCGGAGCGCACAGGATCAGCGCAATCGAAATAGATTTTTGAGCCAGATGCAAGACTGCGGAATCCATTTGTTACTCCTCGAAACACCGTCCGTCAATGAAACGACAGCGAAAGCGACTGCGCTATGAGCTGCCATCCGTCCACTAGGACGAACAGCAGAATCTTGAATGGCAGACTCACCAGAACCGGCGGCAGCATCATCATTCCCATTGACATCAGGGTGATGGAAACCACCATATCAATCACCAGAAAGGGGATGAAGATGACGAACCCAATTGTGAAAGCGGTCTTGAGCTCGCTGATAATGAACGCGGGCGCAAGAACGCTGGTGGGAATGTCGGCCTGAGTGTGCGGGCGCGGCATTTTGGACAGCTTGACAAACAGAGCGACGTCGCTCTCCCGCGTCTGCTTGAACATGAATGCGCGCACTGGCTTTGAGCCGCGGTCCACCGCCTGATCGAAGTCAATCTGCTTTGCCATGAACGGCTTGACCGCCTTTTCGTTGACCTGATTCAGCGTTGGCGCCATCGTGAAGAAAGTGAGAAACAGAGCCAGGCCCAGCAGCACTGCGTTTGGCGGAACCTGTTGCGTCCCGAGAGCGCTGCGCGTCAGGCTGAGCACGATGACAATGCGCGTGAAGCTGGTGCACATCAGCAGAATGGCAGGCGCGACGCTCAGCACTGTGAGCATCAGCAGAAGCTGCACTGTCGCGGAGACATCCTCCGGACTCCTGGACGTGCCCACGCCAACTGAAAGCTTGGGAATCCCCGCCAGGCTCTGGGCATGAAGCGCACCGCATGTCAGAAAAACCATGCCAAGCGTCACGCTCAGCACGGCTCCTGACCGGGCAAAGATGCGGGTGCGCGCTTTCATCAGACCTGGGGGGACTCCAGACGGCTGCGAAGCTCATCAATAAACTGCGTGCTTTTGCGGATTTCCGCAGCAACTTTGCGGGCAGCGGCGGGCTGTTGCGCAGGCTGCTTCGGCCTTGCCTGCACTGTACCCAGACGGCTCTTGAATCCCTCCAGCACCGCCGGCAGCAGCGAGCTCATGAAATTGACCGATGGCGAGTCTTCATGCTCCAGAGTCTGAGCGGAGGACTCCGCGCCTGTTGTTGAGCCAGAGCCGTGATCTCTTGCGCTTCTGAGCTCAGGCTCCTTGATCTCAAAGTTGTCATCCAGCGCAGCCAGAATATTCACTTGTCCCTGCGCCGTGCCGACGAGAAAGCGCTTCCCGTTGATGTTGACCAGATGCACAGCCGTTCCGGCGCTCAGCGGCGCGCTCTCTTCAACAATCAGCGTGCGCGCGCCGAAGCGCAGCGGCTTGCCTGTGCGCGTCCAGAAGAGCTTGAGAGCCACGACCGACAGATAGGCCAGGACCAGAACAAGCGCCAGCTTCGCCAGAAAACCCAGGCCGGCGCCAATCCCTGTGAGGGCTGTGCCAAAGGAAGAGCTCTGGCCTTCAGGCTCAAACAGCTTGCCCTGCGATTCTCTGTCAGGCTGTACAGCAGCGGCGGGCGCTGCGGTGCTGCGGGCAGAGGACTTCACTTTAGCGGCGTGAGCGGGCTCCGTTGGCCTTTCCTCTGTTACGGACGGACGGGCGAGAACGGGCCTGGCGGCAGACGCCTTTGAGTTACGCTCTCGCGCGGAGGCTGCGGCAGGTGGATTTGTCACAGGACGTGGCTGGACTGTTTCCACTGGACGGGAGCGAGGCGCGCGGGTTACCCGGGGAGCGGGCGTGGTTTTTTCCACGGGCCTGGGCGCGCGGCGAGCGTCCAGCTTCTGCTGCGCCCACTTAGACCCAGAAGCCGCCAAATCCTCAAGAGATTTGGCCTCAGGCTTGACAGTTGCGGCGGGTTTCTCAGCTTTGGCCTGCTCTTTCGCAGCAGCGCGAGCTGCCGCCATTTCCGCAATCTCCTCAGCTTTGGTCTTTGGCTCCGGCCCCTGGGCAAAGACAACCCCTGCCACAGCCGCGAGCAACAGAAGTACCACGACACACGCTCTACGCAACTTTGTTGTCCCTTTCCGCCGTGCTGACAACTTCCGTAACCCGCACCCCGAAATTCTCATCAATGACAACAACCTCTCCGCGGGCAATCAACTTGTTGTTCACGTAGAGATCGACTGGCTCACCGGCGATGCGGTCAAGCTCTACCACTGACCCCGGCCCCAGAGCCAGAGCCTCTTTTATGGTGAGATCGCGCCGTCCAAGCTCCGCTGTCAGCACAAGCTGCACGTCCAGCAGAAGGTCAATGGACTTGGGAGCCTCCACGCCTGATTGCTGTGCGCGCAAAGAGCCAAACTGCACGTTCTGAACTGACGCGGTCTCAGAAGCGTGAGAACCGTAGATTGCTGCGTCAGCGGGAGCCTCAGACTCAGAATCGGCGCTGTGAACGACCTCAAGCTCCGGTGAATCCGCGGGTGTCTGCCCGGATGCGCCCTCTTCGCTCACAGGCGCACTATCCATCTCATCTTGCGAAAGGCCTTCGCCCATTGACTGACTGTCCTTCCTGACGCCTCAAGCGCCGACAACGCCGCGCGGTCCCCCGCACAGCGGTTGAGCCGGGTAAAAGCGTCACTGATTCGGTTGAAATACTCTGTCGGGATTGCCTGACATCCAGGACCTGCCGCCGCAGACCGGTGTCCGCCTCTGAGTTCTCAGGGCGTTTTGGTCTCTATCCGGGCGAAGTCGCTTCTTCGGTTGTCAGGTCTCAAGTGGGGTGGACATCGTGTCCGGACGAAAACACGGATAGGACCGCGCTTGCGTCAAAGGGCGTCATCTTGAGCAGATTCTCCTGCGCCGCCGGTTTTTGCCGGTGGTGGCTCCGGAGTGGCCCACCAGACCCGGATCAGCATCCCCGTACAATCACCGGGACATCCGATCAGCACCATAATCGGCACGAAGTGTGGAAACCTTTAACGGTTTTTGAAGTTTCTCTACCAGCTTTTTTGGCGGGCAAGACGACGCCCAAGCATTCGGGTACTGGCCGGGTCAAATGCGGCTATCGGCTATAATGCAATTTCTGGGTGGCGCTGGAGCGCGCACTTTGGGCGGAGGTTTGACACCAACTGTGGTTGATATGGACACAATCGTGTCGCTGTGCAAGCGACGCGGCTTTATCTTTCAGTCGAGCGAGATATACGGAGGCATTCAGGGAGTCTTTGACTACGGCCCTCTTGGAGTGGAGCTGAAGAACAATCTCAAGAAGCTCTGGTGGCGGCACAACGTCTATGAAAGAGACGATATGGAGGGTCTGGACGCCAGCATCCTGATGAACCGCAGAGTCTGGAAGTACTCCGGCCACGAAGACACATTTGTCGATCCGATGGTGGACTGCAAACTGTGCAAGGGGCGCTTCAGGGCGGACAAGCTTGGCGAAAGTCAGTGCCTGCTGCACTCAAAGCTTCATCCGGGTGAGTGTGAAGGAGAGCTGACTGAGCCGCGCGCCTTCAACATGATGTTCAGGACGCAGGTCGGGCCTGTCGCGGACGATGAGTCCTTCGCTTACCTGCGCCCGGAGACGGCGCAGGGTATCTTCGTCAACTTCAAGAATGTGCTCGACTCCACAAACCGCAAGCTCCCGTTTGGAATCGCGCAGATTGGCAAAGCCTTTCGCAATGAGATCACGCCACGCAACTTTATCTTCCGCGTGCGCGAGTTCGAGCAGATGGAGATTGAGTACTTCTGCCGTCCGGAGGAGGCTGAGGGCGCTTTTGACGCGTGGGTGAAAGACCATGTGGACTTCTGGGTCAATGAGGTGGGGCTGGACCGCGAAAAGCTGCGGCTGTACGAAGTTCCCGAGTCCGACCGCGCCCACTACTCCAAGCGCACCATTGACATTTTCTACCAGTATCCGATCGGCTGGGAGGAGCTGGAAGGCATCGCGAACAGGACGGACTATGACCTCGGATCGCACTCCCGGCAGCAGGACAGCCTGGGCGTGCAGGCGCAGGTCATTCCGAATGAGCACACCACCGAAAAGCTGACCTACTTCGACCACACCACGAACAAGCACGTGGTTCCCTTTGTTGTGGAGCCTTCTGCGGGTGTGGACCGCGGTGTGCTGGCGGCGCTTTGCGAAGCCTACGATGAGGAGACGCTGGAGAACGGCGAAAAGCGCGTGGTCCTGCGTCTGAAGCCCGCTCTGTCACCAATCAAGGTAGCCGTTCTACCGCTGAAAAAGAACACTCCAGAGATTGTGGCCATGGCAAAGAGCATCAAGAACGAGCTTCAAAAAGGGGGACAGATGCGCGCGGTGTACGACGACACTGCGGCGATTGGCAAACTGTACCGGCGTCAGGACGAAGTCGGCACACCGTTTTGCGTAACCGTGGATTTTCAGTCACTGGAAGATCAGACCGTCACCGTGCGCGACCGCGACAGCATGCAGCAGGCGCGCCTGCACATCAACGAGCTGAAAGCAGCCCTTCAGGACCGCCTGGATTCCTGAAAAGCTCCACAGTACGCTGAGCCGGGGACGGCGACGCGTACCACTGCTGAACATTTGCGATGTCAGCCACTCCGGAGCAGATCGCCGCGCTCATTGACAGCCCGTACCGGGACTGTATCCCGCAGTGGAAGGATTTGCCAAAGGACCCTGTGCGACGCGTCACACTTCTGCGAAAAAGCGTGCCAGCCAGCGTCGCGCCGGTGATTCTGGAGCTCTCCGAGCTGCGCCACCGCGGGCGGGAAAAGTTCGGCCGCGCCTGCGAGATGTTCTTCGACCGGGAAGCGCTGGAGCAGTCCTCGTCCGAGGCGATAGCGGCTCTTCGAGCGGAGGCATTCAAGGACTGTGAGACGGTTGCAGACCTGACCTGCGGTATTGGCGGCGACACCTCAGCGCTGGCGCGACAGTGCCGAAAAGTGATAGCCTCTGATCTCAGCGCAGCCCGGGTTAGTATGAGCCAGTGGAACGTCGAAGCGCTGTGCGCCGCAGCTTCCATTCGCGGTGAGGTGAGCTTCCGCACAGCTTGCGCTCAGAACTACCCACTGGCAGACGGCTATTTCCTGGATCCCTCTCGCAGAGCGTCAGGCCGCAAATCCAGGTTCCTGCGAGACCTCTCGCCGCCTGTCGAGCTCGTGAAGGAGCTGGCAGCTACATCAGACAGTGTAGGTGTGAAGCTGTCCGCCGCGACACCGGATGAAGAGTTGCTTGCGCTGGGAGGCAGCATTGACTTTGTCGCGAGCGCGGGTGTCTGCCGGGAGGCCTTTGTGCGCCTGGGCAGACTTTCCACAGGGACAACAAGGGCGCTCTTCCCGAAGAGAGGCGGTGGCTGGAGCGCACTGAGCGCGACGCCCGGCTCGCCTGGAGCTCCGCTTTCAGAGCCGCTGAAATTCCTGCTGGAGCCAAATCCCGCCATCATCCGAGCTTCCCTTCTGCCGGAGTTGTGTAGATGCGTGCACGCCGCTATTCTGGACCCGGAGAGCGCCTATTTGACTGCGGAGCGCCCATGCCCGGATTCCTCTGCGATGTCCTATGAGATTCACCGCTCGCTGCCCTTTTCACTCAAAGGCGTGAAGTCTCATCTGCGGGAAATAGGGATCGGACACGTTGAGGTCAAGAAGCGGGGGATTGACGCAGACGTAGAGGAGGTTCGCAGGCATCTGCAAAGCAAGCTCAACGGGCACGGCGTTGTTGTGCTGATGCGTCTGTCTGGAAAGCCGTGGGCCTTCATCTGCAGCGCTGTTCCCATCGGAGCGGACTGAACGAGCGGCCGCCCACTTGCAGCGCTGTGCCAGCTTACGCTACTATCCGCCCCGGCGCCCTCCATAAAAGAGGCGCGGGAGGATTCACATTGAGCAAGACGAAGACACTTCTGTTCACTGGAGGTGAGATTCACGACTACAAGGGCGTTGGCGCGGAGCTGAAGCGGATTCTGGAGGCCTCTGGCAACTTTGAAGTAACGCACGTGGAGCAGGACCTGAACGTGTTCGCCAGTCCCGATCTGACTCAGTACGACGCGATCGTACTGTTTTACACCATCGGAGAACTCACGGATGCGCAGTACAACGGCCTGTCCAACTTTGTTAAAAGCGGCAAAGGGTTCGTCCCCATTCACTCTGGCGCGGATTCGTTCCAGAAGTGCCCGGAGTACCGCGCGTTGGTTGGCGGGCACTTTGTCACCCATCCCGCCTACCGCACCTATCAGGTCAGCGTGTTGGACCGTGAGCACGAAATCACCGAAGGGCTGGATGAGTTTCAGGCGACTGACGAGCAGTACATCACCGATTACGATCCGCGCGTGAACGTGCTGGCGACGGCTGTGTGGCAGGGCATAGCGCGGCCCGTAGCCTGGACCAAGAGCTGGGGTGAAGGCAGAGTGTTCTATCTCGCTCTCGGACACGACGCACCGGCCTGCCGCAATGAGCACTTCGAGCTGCTGCTCACGCGGGGTGTGGCCTGGGCGGGGCGCCGCGCCTGAGACCTGCTTTCAAAAGAGGCACTTGGACCAGACCGGCGTCGCTCTGGTCCGCGCGGTTATCTGGGTGAGCGCCCGAGAAACATCTCTGTGACGTAGAAGCTGCCGTCCGCGCCTTTGCAGACCCCGATACCAATTGCGTCATAGCGTGGATCGAGGATGTTCGCGCGGTGGCCTTCACTGTTCATCAGAGCGTTGTGGCTGACGCCGACATTGACTTCAGAGCAGTACGCGATGTTTTCTCCGATCATCGCATAGCGAGGTCTGTAGTTGAGCGCTTTCAGGTAGCGCTTCATCGGCGTACGCAGGGAGCCCGTGGGGGACTCATGGGCGAAGTAGAACTTGTCGTACATCTCGCGGCTGTGGGCGCGAGCCGCCTCAACCAGAGTGCGGTCCACCTCCAGCGGCTTGAGTCCAACCAGTGCTCGCTCGCGGTTGGTGAGCTCCACAAACTCTATCTCCTCTTCTACGAGGGCGGCCGGATAGGTAGCCGAAGAGTCCGGGCGCCCATCGAAGAGGGCTCCGTCCGCAGGTGAGTCGTCCAGCAACCCGGGCGCTCTGAGGACTCTGCTGGTGTAGTCAGCGTAGCTGCGTCGTGACCCGGTGACAGCGCCGGACAAATCCGCCACCCGCAACCGCGCCGGTGACATCTGATCTGAAGCGGCAGGCTCCATAGACTTCTGAGACCCCTCGGGCTTTGAGGCGGACTCAACATCGCGCTCAGCTACAAGCGCGGGACTGGTGGCAGGTGACTTCACAGGCGCCATATTCGGCTGGGCAGGCGCAGGCGGTCCCGAAAAGCTCCCCGACATCAGCATCATGCACACAGACACAGCGAGGCTGTTCACGTCTGATTCTCCTTCTCCCACTCTTACTGGGGCTGCGGCCTCTTCTCATCCCATTTTGGGCCGCTTGAAACCAAAACTCCGTCAATCTCCGGACACAGCACAGGGCGCCTGGCCGGTTCGACGTATCTGGTGAGGCGTTAGCGATGCCACAACGCTGACCCACCAATTATAACATTGCCATGCCGAGCGTGCGTCTTTAGATAAAATTAAACTTGTGGACACTATTTAGAAGGCGCAGCCTGCCGGGACCGGAAGGGAGAGGAGCGCTCCGTGGCGAAGTGCCCGGTTCGGAAGACGCGCGCACGCGCTACAACTGGCCGCCCCTGCGCGGTTAAGATGAGGTAGAGATTTTGCAGTACGGACAGATACCTGGGATAGACAAACCCTTTTCGCGACTGGTGCAGGGGACGACAATGATCGGCTCCGGTGACATCGACGGGAGCTTTGCGCTTCTCGACGGTGTTCTGGAGCTGGGCTACACGGTTTTCGACACAGCTCACATATACGGTGGCGGAGACAATGAGCGCACGCTGGGACGATGGATTAGTGACCGCGGAGTGCGGGACAGGGTTGTTATCTTGGCCAAGGGCGCGCACCTGAATGCGGATCGCCGCCGCGTAACACCCTGGGACATTACCTCCGACCTCTACGACTCACTTGCGCGCTTCAAGACGGACTACATAGACCTCTACGTTCTGCACAGAGACGACCCGGACTTCCCTGTCGAACCGATTGTGGACATTCTCAACGAGCACGCGAGGGCCGGGCGCATTCGGGCCTTTGGCGGCTCCAACTGGACGCATGACCGCATCCAGCAGGCAAACAGCTATGCCACAGCAAACGGCCTCATCCCGTTTGCCGTCAGCAACCCCCAGTTCAGCCTGGCTGTTCAGAAGGAGGAGCCGTGGGACGAGTGCGTAAGCATCACCGGTCCGGAAGGCGCACAGGCCCGCAAATACTACCAGGAGTCTCAGATCCCGCTGCTGCTGTGGTCGAGCGTCGCGGGAGGTTTCTTCTCCGGACGCTTCCGGCGCGACAATCTGGATAGTTTCACAGACGGCAGCGATCAGCTCTGCGTGCGCTGCTATGCAACGGAGGAGAACTTTCAGAGGCTGGACCGAGCTGAGGAGATGGCTGCAGGAAAAGGCGTGACAGCGTACCAGATTGCGCTTGCGTGGGTGCTGGCACAGCCGCAAAACACCTTTCCGCTGGTCGGGGCACGCACGGTTGAAGAGGCGCGTCAGAACGCTGAAGCGCTGGAAATCAAGCTGACACCGCAGGAGAGCGCCTGGCTGAACCTGGAATCCGGCTCACTCTGATCCGCACAAGTCCAACGGCCGGTGGATGTGTCAGGATATGCTGGCTGGAGCGCTCTGGCGCGCCCGGGGCAGAAGCTTGGCCGCTGCGGCCGCAAAGCTGAGGAGCAGAAGAACCCCGCCGCTCCAGTAGGGCCACGCTATGCCTATGCGTCCGTAGGCGAACGCACCCCAGAGGGCCCCGGCAAAGCGCGCCAGACTGCCCAGCCCCTGAGAGATGCCTAAAATGCCGCCCATGTGCTCCTCCGCCGCCGCCCCGGAGATCAGACTCTGGATGGAAGGGTTGCCAATACCTGACCCGACAGAGACCAGCGCAAGCACCGCCAGCAGCGCGGGAATACCATGAGTCTCGGGAATGGCTATCAGCCCGATTCCCACCATCAGAATACCCGCCACCAGCAGCCGCCGTTCCCCAAACATCCGGGTGAGCCGCCCGATAAAGCCGCCCTGCACAATTACAGCGATGATGCCTACGTAACCCAGGATACGGCCGGTATAGGCTACCACATCTCTCTGGCTGTGAATCTGGAAGTGATCCTGCACAAACAGTGTGAACGTGCTCTCAAGGTTGGCGAAGGCCAGCGTGTTGACGAAGAAAATCACCAGCAGAAACGCAAGCTCGGGATGGCGCAGAGCTTCAATCAGACGGCTGAGTGAAAACAGCCCTTCTCCGCCAGGGTGAGCGCCGCGCTGGGGGCGCGTTTCCGGCAGCATCACAAACGCCCAGAAGAAGTTGAGGATGCAGAGCGCGGCAGCCACGTAAAACGGCAACGCTGTGCTGATTTTCCCGAGCTCTCCGCCGAACCACGGACCGAAGATAAAACCCAGCCCGAAAGCCGCGCCTATCATGCCCATACCGCGCGCCCGCTCTTCTCGAGTCGTCACGTCCGCAACCAGCGCCGGCGCCGAGGCCAGCCCACCGGCCGTGAAGATGCCCTGCACAACCCGGGCGGCGTACAGGTAGCCCAGGCTCGGAGAGTAGGCCATAGCCAGAAAAGAGAAGCTGCCGCCAATCAGGGACAGAAGAATAATTGGCCGGCGTCCAACGCGGTCTGATAACCGCCCCCACAGAGGCGCGCACACAAACTGAGCCAGAGAGTAAGCGGCGCTGAGGGCGATGATGGCGGTCTTGTCCGCCGTGAACTTCTCCGCCCACACAGGCAGGAGCGGCAGAATCATCCCGAAACCGAGAAGATCGATGAAGACCGTCAGAAATATAATCGAGAGAACAGAGCGATTTTTCAATGTTGCCACGGCCGGCGCTCCCGAATACGTGTCAGCGCCAGCGTTCCAAGAGTGTAGTAAGAAATGGCCACGATCATCAGAGCCCGGTAACCAAGGCCGGGACCGGCGCGATTGCCTATCGCGGCTATCTGACCGGCTATCAGGGGCGCGACGATTTGCGGGACCGTGTCCGACAGCCCCCACACCCCAAGGTACTTCGCGCGCGCCTGCTCCGGCAGAAGATTGCAGCCCAGCGCCCAATCCACAGCAGTGAAAGCGCCAAACCCCGCACCGAAAACCCCAACGGCAGCGTAGGCGACAGGCAGTGATTTGGCCAGAACAAAGACCACCGCAGCGGCTAGGCAAGTGCCGTTTGCCACGTACAGCACAGACTTTCTTGAGGTTCTATCGCTGATCTGTCCAGCCGGAACGATGCCGAGGAGACCCGTCACGGTTGACACCACCATAAAAGCGGCCAGAACGCGCGGCGCAACGCTGCGATCTACCCCCAGAGTATACTCGATGTAGTACAGAAGAAACGACAGCACCGTGTAAAACCCGAGCATAATCGCAAATCGCGACGCAATCACCCAGCCGAAGGTCGGGTAGGGACGAGGCGAGAGGTTTATGATGTCGCGCAGACGCTCACCCAGGGCTCTGTCCGATCTGGGCGCGGGCGCCTCGCAGATCAACCAGATATAGGCCACCATAAAAACATTCAGCATCAGCGCGAACAGGACGGACGCGACAACGAGGCCGGAGGGCGTTCCAAGCAGCAGTCCCGCCACCAGTGGCCCGCCGATGCGCCCCAGAATCTGCCAGACACCCATGTACGCCGAAGCCCGTCCGTGGTAGGCCAGCGGGATTTTATCCGGCAACAGCGCCTGATACGGCCCCATGGCGAAGTTGAGAGAGAACTGCAGACTCACGTAAACCGCCAGAAGCGCCGGCATGGTTGTCGCATACGGAAAGGCAAGCAGAGGAACGCTTGCAACCAGCGTGCCGATGACCACGTACGGCCGGCGCTGGCCCCAGCGAGACCCGAATGTATCGCTGAAAGCGCCGGAAAGAATCTGAGTCAGCGCAGCGACGGCCGCGCCAGTGGCAAGCAGGACGCCAAGCGCCTGATCTTTGTGAGCTGTGCCCACAATCTGCTCCACACGGTGGGGCAGAATCAGGGCGAGCATCGAGCCCCAGAAGAACGACAGGGCAAACCAGTACACCGAGACTCCCAGATAGTCCCGGATTCCTGGCGGAGAAACTACCTCCTGCGAATGCTGAAGCGCGCTCGTTGGAAGCGCCGAACCAGCTAAGGAGTCGGAAGGTTCAGAGTTTGTCATCTGCAGGCTGTCAAGAGCCGTCCCTGATCCAGAGTTCAGTTCGACAGCCGCCGCTCCCTCAGCTAGCCCGCCACAGCGTCAAAAACACCTGCAGCCTTCAACCATGTCGTGCCAAACAGCCGGTTGCCTGATGCTTTGAGATGCACGCCATCGGTGGTGAAGGCTGGCTCTGGCGACACTGTATGCCAGCGCGCAATAGCCTCCAGAAACGCTCTGTGAATCGGCACTATGACAGCGCCGTGTTCGCGGGCAATCCGCTCTGCGCTATCGCAGTAGTCCGCCAGCTTGCCATTGTCCTCGTTGTCCAGGTCCTCTCCGATGACCGAGGGTGTGCACAGCATGACTTTCGCCTGGCTACCCGCAGCGATCGCCTTGAAAAGCTCCTCCATCCCGCGCTGAAAATCCGGCAGAGCGACGCCGTCCGCGCCATGCCACACGTCGTTGATGCCAATGGACACCGATATCCAGTCTGGATTCTCACTGAGCACATCGCGCTCAAGCCGCTCCAGCAACTGCACAATCTTGTTGCCGCCAACCCCGCGATTGACGCACGTGAGACGAAGCTCGGGACAAAGCGCCTGCAACATCTCATCCACAAAGCTCACATAGCCCGGGTCGGCCTCCGTAATGCTGTCTCCGAAAAAAACAATCTTCTGGTCAGTTTGAAAAATCATAAAGCTCCGTCATCCCTAAATAGACGAGGACGCGTCTGGATTAGTCCCGCTTTGCCTGTGCAGACACTCAATGTCCACCGCCTGCGAAAGTGCAGAAAGTCTCAGTCACTGAGCTTTGCGCTGATTACGCTGGAGATGCCTGGCTCCTGCATCGTAATGCCATAGAGCACATCGGCCGCTTCCATAGTCGCGCGGTTGTGCGTGATAACAATGAACTGTGACTCCTCCGCGAACTGGCGCACAAGCTGCGCAAAGCGCCCCACATTGGCATCGTCCAGCGGGGCGTCCACCTCGTCCAGCACACAGAACGGAGATGGCCGCACACGCATCAGCGCAAACAGAAGCGCCTGCGCTGTCAGCGCCTTCTCCCCGCCGCTGAGCAAATCCATATTCTGCAGCTTCTTGCCCGGAGGCTGCACAAAGACTTCGATACCGGTTTCCAGCAGATTGTCCGGTTGCGTAAGCTCCAGTTGCGCGACACCTCCGCCAAAAAGCAGAGTAAAGAGCTCCTCAAAGTTGCCCTTCACCTGCTCGAATGTGTTCATGAACAGATCGCGAGTGGAGTCGTCAATCTCCCGGATCGCTTCCAGCAGCGAGTCGCGCGCTTCCTCCAGATCCGTGCGCTGCGTAGCCAGAAACTCCCAGCGCTCTCGGACGCGCTCAAACTCCGCGATGGCGCCGGTGTTCACCTCACCCATCGCGCGAATCTCCTTACGCAGGCGCGCCACCTCGCCAACAGTCCCATGTTTGATGAGCAGAGGCTCCGGCCAGCTCATCGCGTCTGACCTGGTGATCTCGTACTCGTCCCAAAGACGCTCGAGATTCTGCGCGAGGTCCGCCTCTGAGCGGGTCAGTGAAATCTGCAACTGATGCAGTTCTTCACTCAGTCCGTCCCGCAAATCGCGTGTATCTTTGAGCTGCATCGCCCGCGCATGGTGTTCCTGCTGGGCGGACTGCGAAGCCGCCTGAGCCTCGGCCAACAACTCCTCAGCGCGCTTGAACGCCGCCAGAGCCGCCTCAGCGTCTATCGCCAGGTCCTGAAGAGACTCATCGGAAAGGCTTCCGGCGGACTCAACATCCGAAAGCTCGCGCCGCCGCGCTTCAAGTGAATGTGTCGCGCGCTGAATCTCTTCCTGAGTCTGACTCTGCGCACGCGAGACAGAGTTCTCCCGCTCAATCAGCGCTGAAAGTCTGCTGGATAGCTCCGAGACTTCCTCAGCGCGCCGGTGCCTTTCAGACTGCATCTCACCGAGCTCCTTGCGCTGATGCTCCAGCATCTCATCCAGGCTGCTGCCTTCCGATCCCGTGTTGTCCAGCAAAGCCTGCAGGGCCGCGCTCTCAGCCTGGATAGTCGCGGACTGCGCGCGGGTGGACTCGAGGCGCGACAACGTTTCGCGCTCCGCGTCATCCATCTCGCGAAGAGACGCCCTCGCGCTGTCTCTCTCCCCGGCCGCCTGCGCCAGACACACCTTCGCCTGTTCACCCTCAGCCTGGACTTCTGAGAGCTTTCCCGCAAGCTCTTCCAGCTCGACCTTGATCTGCTGAACAGCCGCCTGTGCCAGCTCCTGTTCATCTGTCAGGCGCTCAAGCTCGCGGCCCAACTCGGCAATCTCCCGCTTGCGCTCGATGAGACCCGCGCCTTTTTTCACGCGGCTGCCCCCTGTGACGGCGCCGCTTGGCACCAGCAGTTCCCCTTCAAGGGTGACGATTTTCCCCCACCCGCGAAGCTTTCGGGCTGCCTCGCCAGCAAACTGAACGTTCTCCGCCACCAGCACACGCCCCAGCAGAAGCCGGGCGACCGGATCGTAGCGCCGGTCAAACTCAACCAGTTCATACGCGGAGCCTCTGAGTCCGTTCACTCCGCGCCAGCGCTCACGCGTCCAGACATCCCGGTCTTCCAGACGGTCCATAGGGAGAAACGTCGCCCGTCCCAGATTCCGGCTCTTCAGAAACTCAATAGCCCGGCGAGCGTCTTCAAAGGTTGAGCAGGCGATATCCTGAACCTGACTGCCGAGCGCGGCTTCCAGCGCGTGATCCAGATCTGCTGGAATACGCAGAATATCAGCCACAGCAGCGTAGTCCGCCGGCAGGTCTCCCTTACGCGCCGCCGACAATACCGAGCGTACACCGGCAAAATACCCCTCGCGGGCCTCTTCCAGTTCTTTGAGCATTTTCAGGCGGCTGCCACAGTCAATGCTGAGACGCGAGGCCTCCTCTCTCAGGGCCTGCGCGGACTCAAGATTCTCCCGCGCGTCTTCGTGGCGAGAGCGCAACTCCTGGAGCAGCGCAGAGAGGGCTTCGACGTTTTGAGTCTGCGCGGCTACAACGCTCTCCGCGCGCTCCACATCCTGAATGCGTGTGTCGCGCCGCTCGGCAAGACTCTGCAAACGCTCCTGAGCGACGGCTTCGGCGGCTTCCAGCTCCTGTCTGCGCCGGAGATTGCTCTCCAGTCGGCTCCTCTGAGCAGCCTTGTCTTCCGCCAGACCGCGAGCGCTTGCTTCCTGCTCGGCCAGAGACTCCTCCCGCTGCCGGATCTGCTGCGTGAACTGATGAAGGCCTGCCTTCAGACGCGCGACTTCCTCTTCCAGACCTGACCTGGTCTGCGCCGTATCGCTATGCTCTTCAGCGCGCGCGTCCAGTTGCTGTGAAAGCTCCGCAAGGCGCATCTCGAGCCGGATGATGTCCTCACTGGCCCGTTTCCGCGCCTCCTCGGCAGACTGGCGATGCGCCTGAGCTATGGCCAGATCGCTGCGAAGCCGCTCCGCCGCGCTCTGCGCATGCGAAAACTCCCTATGCGTGGTTTCAAGGGTGCTCTGGGCTTCACGGGCCGCCTGCCCCGCATCAGCTTCGGCCTGAGTCTGGGAGGCAAAGACGCCTTCCAACTCCGCCACCTGCGCGGTGATGGATTCCTCAGTGAGTTTGTAATCGCTAATATCGGAGTCCAGCTTCTGCACGCGCGACACCAGCAGCCCCACTTCAATTTCACGCAGACGCTCCGTAAGCTCCCGGTAACGGATGGCTGTCTCCGCCTGCTCCGCCAGCGGCTCCATCTGCGTCTGCAACTCCTGCATGATGTCGTCCACACGGGAAAGATTCTCGCGCGTGTGCTCCAGCTTCCGGTACGTCTCGTGACGCCGGACGCGATATTTCTTCACACCGGCGGCTTCTTCCAGCAGTTCTCGGCGGTCCTCAGCTTTGCCAGTCAGCAGACGGTCAATCTCTCCCTGGCTGACCATGGAGTAAGCGCCCCTCCCTGCGCCGGAATCCAGAAAGAGCTCAAAGATGTCTTTCAGGCGGCAGGGGACTTTGTTGATGAAGTACTCGCTGTCTCCGGAGCGGTAGGCGCGGCGCGTAACGGTGATCTCTTCGAAGCCCACCGGCAGGCTGCCGCTTGAGTTGTCGAGTGTGAGGGAGACTTCCGCCAACCCCACCGCCTTGCGCTTCGCGCTGCCGTTGAAGATGACGTCCTCTGTCTTGTTGGCGCGCAGATGCCGCACATTGGACTCGCCCATCACCCAGGCGATGGCGTCCGAGATGTTGCTCTTGCCAGAGCCATTCGGGCCGACAACCGCTGTGATCCCGGGGGTAAAAACGACTTCCGTGTTGTCCGCGAAGGTTTTGAACCCTCGGATCTCCAGCTTTTTTAAGCGCAAATGAGCCTCCCTGCCAACGATGCGAAAGCGCCAGGTCTCACAGACGCGACGCTCTGAGAGCTATTGTAACACGCAGAGGCAGATGCGGAAAAGGCGGCCATGCGGCGCGCCGGGATGACAAACTCCTACCAGCCTTCTACGGGAATCCCGAGCTTCTTCAGCTCTGCGCGGTATTTCTCAACGTCCTGCGGGCGGACAATGTCCACGCCAGTATCTATGATCCCGTTGCGAGCGCCCATCCCCTTCAGCGCCTCGTCTTTTCCGTCGCGGATAATCGCGCTGATCACCTCAACACCCTTGAGTCCCATCAGATACGGGCGCTGACCGATGACCACGTCAAGCTTCTTCTGCTTAAGCATATTCATGTGCTCTTTCAGATTGTCGAAGCAGACTATCTTGACTTTTCCGGTCCTGCCTGCGGACTCTGTCGCGATAGCGCAGGATGGACCGTTGAGAGCATACACGCCAAAGAACGCGGCCAGATCGGGCGTCGCCGCGAGTTTGGCTTTGGCTTTCTGGATAGCAACAGCGCGATCTTCATTGTCCACCAGAACCTCCGGTAGAACAGTGATGCCCGGATACTTCGCCGCCATGACCTCCTTGAAGCCCTTGATGCGCTCCAGAGAGTTGGAAGCCGTGACGGAGCCTGTCGCAATGCAGACCTTGCCCTTTCCGCCCAGCTCCTTAGCCATCTCCTCAGCCGCAGTCTTGCCGGCCAGATAGTTGTCCGTACCCACGTAAGCGGCTCTGCCGCTGTCTGGGGCATCTGTGTCCATCGCCACGCACGTTATCTTGCGGGCGATAGCGTCCTTTATGGCCGGCCCGACAGTTTCAGGGTCGGAGGCGGCAAAAAGAATCCCGTTTTTGCCGAGCGCCACCCAGCTCTTGATCTTCTCCGCCTGCTTCTGCGCATCTTCCTTGGACGGAACGTAGAACTCCACGTCAACACCGGCCTTCCCCGCAGCCGCCTTCATCCCCATCTCAACCTGATCCCAGAAAGGGTGGACGGATTTACCCAGACCGGCGATCTGAAGCCTGCCGGAGCCAGACGGCCCTCCGGCCGCATTGTCGCCGGGACCCTTGGCGCAACCAGTGGTCAAGACACAGGCAAGGCTGAGCGCAAGCGCGAATCTGAAAAGTTTCATGTGTGGAGTATCCCTCAGCGCAAAAGCGCACGTCGTGATGAGAAAAAGCTGTGTTGGAAATTCTCGATGGAGCCAGATGTTTCCTCTGTCCGGCTCGCTTGAGAAGAAAGGGGCCAAATCAGAGCCTTTCGCGCCGCCGCCTCCGCACGCTATCCAGAGTCACAGCAAGGACCACCACAAAACCTGTTGACATGGACTGCCACCACGACTCAACACCGATGAAGGTCAATCCGAGCGGCAACAAACTCATCAGACCGGCGCCTATCACAGCGCCCAGAATCGTCCCGACGCCACCCGTTAGACTGATTCCACCGATGACTACAGCAGCGATGGCGGTCAGTTCATAGGCCACTCCCGCCTTCGGATCTCCGATGGTTACACCGGACGCAATGATTACGCCGGCCAGAGCGGCGCACGCCGCGCTTGCTGAGTAGCAGAATGCGCGCACGCCCTCCACATTGACTCCGGCCAGTCGCGCCGCCTCGACATTGCCGCCAACCGCATAGATCCGGCGGCCGAGCGCAGTGTGATGGGCAATCAGATGAGCGACGATGGCCAGCGCGACGAACAGGACCCCAGCAACCGGCAAAAACGGAAGAAAACGGACGTGCGCGTTGCCGCTTGCGCCGATAGCGTTGAACGCCTCCGGCAGCCCGCTGATAATGGAGCCGTGAGTGATATACTCAGCCAGCCCCCGCGCGATGATCAGCGTCCCCAGAGTGATGATGAACGGGGGCACCCCCAGGCGGTTGATATAAAACGAGTGGTAGAGACCAATCCCGACACCGGCGGCAAGCGTCAGCGCAATGGCGAGGACAACAGCAGGCACATCTCCCATAACAGGCGCCAGCTTCTGCACCAGTAGCGCATCCAGAACACCGGCCAGCGCGATAATAGAGCCGGGCGCCAGGTCAATGCCGCCCGTGAGTATGACGAAGGTCTCCCCGATTGCCAGAAGCCCAATCAGCGACAGAGAAAACAGCCACAGATTCGCGGAGTAAGTCTGGAAAAAAGCAGCCGGATTCAGGACCGCTACGGCCACCATGGCCACAACCAGCGCGACAAATATCCCCGACTCGGCGCGGTTCTTCACGCGGACGCACACCCCGCACTGGCCCTGGCAGTCACAGTGGGCAGGAAGATCAAGCCGCCTTCTCCCGGGGTTCTTCCGGGCGCAGATGATGCCACACCCAGAAAGCCACCGCGCACACAAACACGACCAGCACAACCACATCCGCACCCTGGAAGTACCGCTTCAGATCTTCCCAGCGGTCGCCAAGTTTGTGCCCCGCCCACGCCAGAGCGTAACACCACGGCAGACTTCCGAGAAACGTATAGACCGTGAAGTGCCAGAAACGCATCCGGGAGATGCCCGCCGGCAGCGAAATGACAGTCCTCACGACTGGCAGCAAGCGGCTGATAAAGATAGCCCAGTCTCCCCAGCGGTCGAAGAAGCGATCTGCTGCGTCCACGTCGCGCTTTCTGACAAGCAGATAGCGCCCATACTTATACACAAAGGGACGTCCGCCGAAGTAGCCGACCCAGTAAGCCAGCCACGATCCCAGAACGCAGCCCAGCGCGCCAGCGACTGCCATTCCGATCAGAGAGAACTTTTCGGGATTTTGAGAGACCAGATACCCGCCAAAGGGCATGATAATCTCACTGGGAAGAGGGATACAGGCGCTTTCAATGGCCATCATCAGCACAATACCTAGGTAGCCAAGCGCCGCGATCGTGCCGGTGGTCCACGCTATGACCGGTGCGAGAAGTTTGTGGATCAAGCCGCTCGTCCCAGAGCTGTCTCATACACCTCCAGCACTTTTGAAATCATCGCGTCCACGCTCAGAGAACCGGAGAACGCGCGGGCGGCGGCCCCAAAGCTCCTTCTCTGCTCGTCATCTCTAAGCAGACTCAACACGCGCCCGGAAAACTCCCGGGCATCGTTACCCACCAGGTAGCCCGTTTCGCCGTCGCGCACAAACTCCGGGATACCTCCGGACGCAACAGCCACGCTCGGCAGACCCTCTGCCGCTGCTTCTCCAACCGCCAGTCCCTGGGTCTCCGTCAGAGACGGAAAGACGAAGATATCCGCCTGAGAGAAGACATCTCGCAGTCTTGCGCGCTCCAGTGGACCAGTAAAGGTCGTGCGAACTCCAATGCCCTTGATTTTTGCGTTCTCCTTCAACTCTTCCAGATACGGCCCGCCGCCGACAATGACGAGACGCGCCCGGGGTTCTTCAGCGCTGACAATCTTGAACGACTCCAGAAGAAGCTCGAGGTTCTTCTCTTTCGCGATGCGCCCCACATAAACGAGCAGCCGATCCTGTGGCATCATACGGTACTTCGCGCGCAAATCAAAGCGCTCGCTGTGACCGTTATTCAGCTCAATTCCTGTAGGAATAGCTCGCCACGGCGTCTTTACTCCATAGCTTTGCAGAATCTTTCCTGTCGCGTTGCTGGGCACAATGACGGCGTTGCAGCGATTGTAGTAGTAGCGCATCCACGCCACCACCAGCCACCTCCACATCCACGACGGCCCGTGAAAGTAGTGAACGTACTCCGTATAGAGTGTGTGGTTTGTGGAGACTACCGGCACCGAAGTGGCCTCCGCCCAGCCCAGCCCGGCTGTACCCACGACAAATGGAGTATGCGTATGCACAAGGTCCACCCGCAAAGAGCAAAACAGATCGAACATCCGATTCCCACCCGGCAGGGCAATCGGGTAGTCCGGTATGGACGATGGACGCACGCTTCGCAGGCGATAGACGTTTGAGCGCTCATCCTGATAGCCGGGAAAGTTGGGCGCGAAATAGCTGACGCGATGCCCGCGCTTCTCGAGCTCTCGTCCGAGAGTCTCTATGGAGATCGAGACGCCGTTCACTACAGGCGCGAAGCTCTCGGAGAATATCCCTATGTGCAATCCTTGCCTGGCCTCTGTGAAGACTAATGCTCAGTCGGCGCAGCGGGTTCGTCGCGCTTTCGGCGGGAGAGCCGCTCACCGTGATTCTCCATAAAAGCGATCACGTCTGAAAGGCGGAAACGCCTTTGGTTTCCCACAGTACGAAAGTGCGGCAGAACGCCCCGGTTGGTGTAGCGGCGCACAGTGGTGGGACAGACGTTGAGAATCCGCGCGGCGTCCTCCAGGCTCAGAGGCGGATCGAGCAGCCTCTCGAGAAGCTCAGAGCGACTCTCGCGAAAGTCTCTCTTGTAAGACTTCTGCGCAACTTCGCTGAGAAGCTCGGCCTTGTCCGAATCAATTCGTGCCAGCGCCTGAATGTGTCTCGGCAGAGTCTCCAGCGACTGCGGCACGGCATCTGCCCCGGCGGCAGCGTCACCCGGCGCAACAGACCCAACAACGGGCTGCTTTGCCGGAGTTTCTGCAGGGCGCGGGCGAGGCTGGGCTGCCTTTGGCGCTGAAGCGGGACTGGCAGAAGGCGCTGGTAGTTTGGCCGCCGGCGCGCGGACATCCGGCTCCTGCGAACCTCCGTCCTCAGGCGATCCAAACGCAGGTTGACCCGAATCTGGAGTCTGCGGCTTTTCCTGCTCCGCCCTGTCCTTCGCCTGCGGTGAATCCGGTTCTGTAGCGCTGTCTGAGGTCTTCAGATAAGGCAGAAAATCTTCAATTTCGGGGATGTGAAGGTTCAAATCGTCCGGATGAAGCGGCTGAGTCTTGGACGCAGGCGGCGCCGGCCGGGCAACCACTTCCTGGCTGGAAGCAAGCTTCGCCTCCTCAGACTGATTCAGACGGCCGGCCGCTTCCGAGACAGAAGCAATGCCGGGCTTCTCAACGCTTCGAGTCTTTGTCTCCGCATTTGAGCCGGACACAGACGCTGGGGAGGACGCAGGTTTGGAAACCGGCGGCACAGTTTGCGCGCCCTGATCGCTGACAGGTTTGCGCGAGCCAAAGAGCGCCTCTTTGCGGGCGGCGGCCTCAGAAGCGACACTGCCGGTGGATTCCTTCGGCTTTTCAGCCTTCTCAGCAGGTGGCGCTGAAGGCGCGGCGGTCTGCTGATCCTGGTCTTTCTCGACCTGCTCAACATACTTCAGCCAGTCATCCAGCCTCATAGTCCATTTCCCTTCTTTCCCGTCTGGTGAGTGTGCCCCGGGCACAACTCGAGCGGCTCGCGCTCCGTGTAAAAAAACCGTCTGTATCAGGGCCTGTCTGTTAGAGAATGAGCATGGCGTCGCCCAGGCTCAGGAAGCGGTAGCGCTCCTGCACAGCCTGCGCATAGGCCTGCTTCAGATTGTCCAGCCCTGCAAATGCGCTCACAAGCACAAACAGCGTTGAGCGCGGCATGTGAAAGTTGGTCAGCAGTCCCCCGGTCACTCGAAATTCATAACCCGGCTTGATGAAGAGATCCGTCTCTGACTCCCTGGGCGAAACCCGCCCGGGGCCGGCAGCGCACGCTTCGACAGTGCGCGTTGAAGTTGTCCCCACGCAAACCACGCGTCCGGCGCCTGCGTTGATAGTCTGCGCCGCTTCCCGCGTTATGCGGATACGCTCTGCAGCGAGTTCGTGCTCATCCAGCGTCTGGCTGCGCACCGGGCGAAAAGTGCTGGCGCCGACGTGCAGAGTGACCCTGGCCACCTCTACCCCGCGTCTGGTTAGCCTGTCAAGCACTTCGTCCGTGAAGTGAAGTCCCGCAGTTGGCGCTGCGCTAGACCCCTCGTCCTTTGAGTAAACAGTCTGATAACGCTCCCCTGCTGTCAGGGGTTTGCGTATGTACGGAGGAAGCGGTGTTTCCGCGGCGCTTGCGATAGCAGCGCCAACATCCTCCCCGGACATCTCAACCAACCGGCTGCCGTCCTCCAGCCTCCGGATTATCCGGCCCGTCAGATCGTCTGAAAAGATGACTTCGTCACCCGCTCGCAGCCGCCTGCCAGGCTTCATCAGAGCGCGGTAAACACTCCCGCCCACGCTCTCCAGAAACAGCGCCTCAACCTGTGCGCCACTCGGGCGATGTCCCCGAAGCCGGAACGCCGAGACCCGTGTATCGTTAATGACCAGCACGTCTCCGGGATTCAGATATTCTGGAAAATCCCGGAACATGCGGTGCTGAACGTCTCCGGTGGCCCTGTTGAGAACCAGCATCCGCGACGCGCTGCGGTCCTCCAGAGGCTCCTGCGCAATCAGCTCCTCCGGCAGAAAATAGTCAAAATCGCTTGTGAGCACCTACCGGCGCATCCCGGACAGTAGGTACAAAAGCGCGCTCAGCACAAGACTCACGACGATACAGGTTGCTATGGGAAAGTACAGCGTAGTGTTGCCCCGCCGGATCACTACGTCGCCGGGAAGCGCCCCTGGACGCCCACCCGTGACAGCCTCCAGCGCCATCACAACAAGCCCCAGAACGACTATCAGCGCGCCAGCGCCTACAATGAACTTGCCCATAATACACCAGCCGCACCCTCGTCGCGGCCAAGGCCTATTCTAGTCTGAGCGTCAAGCGCGGTCAAGAAGTAACGCGCAAAAAGAGTAAGTTCCAGCCGAAAAACTAGACTACTCTTAGACTTACTGGACGTTGCGGCTATCATGGACAATAGTCTGAGGCATCGCTTCTTTGACACGAGAGCGGGTCTGGGAGTTGCCTGAACTGCCGAAGCCCGGACACTTCCAGTGGCGTGGCCGAGGGAATTCCGGTGAACTCTGGACGGCGGAGCCGGGTCAAGCGCGGCAGGAATTCACAGAAGGGGAGATAAAGCTGTAACCACTCCACCAGAGAAGGAAATCACATATCATGGGCGATAGACCACCCGCGTTTTCACGGCGCGACTTCCTGAAAATCTCCTCTGCGGCTGCCATTGCCACCGGTGTGGGACTGGCGCCCAGGCGTCTGAAGGCAGCCACCTCACCTGCTTCTCCCAGTGAAACTGTCCGGCTGGGATTCATCGGTTTTGGAGGCCGGGCGCAGCAGCTCTTCCAGGACTTCTCAGCAAACAGTGACGCGCGCGTCACCGCCGTGTGCGATGTGTATGATAAACACCGGGAGCAGGCGGCCGCGACTGTGGGAGGCAACCCCGCTCAGTACAAAGACTTCCGGGACTTGCTGGAAAAAAGCGACGTGGACGCCGTCGTTATAGCGACGCCGCCGCACTGGCATCCGCTCATCTCCATTGCGGCTATGGAAGCAGGCAAAGACGTCTATTGCGAGAAGCCGATGGCGCTGTATCCCGACGAAGCGCACGCTATGGCAAAAGTTGCACGGAAGCACGGCCGCGTAACACAGGTGGGCACACAGATACACGCAACCGACAACTTTCGCCGCGTTGTTGAGATCGTCCGCTCCGGCGCGCTTGGCAAAATCTCCAGCGTGCGAGTGCAGGTGACTACCAACGAAGCGCCGGGAAACATCCGCGTTCCGAGGGGCGCGCCAACGCCGGAAGGACTGAACTGGGACATGTGGCTCGGCCCGCTGGAAAAGCAACCGTTCAACGAGCCTATGTTTGCGGTCGGACACCGCTACTTCAGAGAGTGCGTCCATAGCTGGATCAACGAGCTGGGCCCGCACATTATGGACCTGGCTGTCTGGGCGATGGATCCGGGGGAGCCGAGAAGCGTCATGGCGACTGGCGGACGCTACTCCTTGACCGACGACAGCACTATCCCGGACACCGTTGACGTGCTCTATGAGTACTCTGACTTCACAATGACTTTTATGCACACGATGGGGAACGGGTACAACTTTGGCTTTGCCGCTGAGCCGGACAAAGGGCGGCGGCTGGCGGTATTCTTCCACGGGACCAACGGCACGCTGGCGGGAGATTACTCCAGCAACAGACTCTGGCTGGAGGGTATCCAACCGGAGGATTTTCAGCCAAAAATCAAAGCGATCCCGCCATCAGCAGGACATCAGCGGGAGTTTCTGGATTCTGTTAAGACCCGCAAGGCGCCCTCGTGCAACTTTGACTATCATCTGCCGCTGGCCACGGCGCTGACGCTGGCGCATGTGTCGCTGTTTTCTGGAGAAAGAGTGGAGTGGGACGCTCAGAAGGGGCGTGTCCGAAACAGAGGAAAAGCCTCCGATCTGAGTATCGCGCGCTACAGAGCGCCGTGGAAGCTGACGGGGTAGAATTTTACTGCTGGAAAGGATTTGATGGACAGACGGGATTTCTTGCGAAAAGCGGCAAAGACAGGGCTGGGCGCTGGTCTGGCCGTCACCAGACTCGACAAAGCCGCCAGAGCTATGGATACAGTGGGTAAGAAGAAGGAAGACAGCTTCAGGAAAGCTCTGATCTATCAGATGCTACCGGAGAGTTTGTCCCCGGTAGAGCGCTTCAAGCTCGCAAAAAACTGTGGCTTTGACGGCATTGAACTTCCGCCCGTATCCGATCCCAAAGAGCTTGAGCAGATTCACAAAGCTATAGATGTGTCAGGGATTCCGGTGCACTCCATCATCTTCGGAGGCTGGCAGAAGCCGCTGTCCCATCCGGATGACAGGGTAGCGGAGGAGGGACTGGAAGAGGTGCGCGCAGGGCTGAAGCTGGCTGCGGATGTTGGCGCGGACGGCCTTTTGCTGGTGCCGGGAGTCGTGAATGCCCAGACACGCTACGTTGAAGCATGGGAGCGATCCCGAAAGCGCATCAAGACTCTGATTCCGCTCGCCAGGCAGACCGGTGTCACCATCAACATTGAAGAGGTCTGGAACAAGTTTCTGCTGAGCCCGCTGGAGTTCGCGCGCTACATTGACGAGTTCAAGAGTCCCTGGGTGCGCGCCTATTTCGACGTCGCGAACGTGATCGACTTCGGGTGGCCGCAGGACTGGATCAGAACTCTGGGATCGCGCATCGCCAAGGTGCATGTGAAGGACTACAAGCGCGAAAACCGTTCGTGGCCGGCGCTTGGTGAAGGCGACGCGGACTTTCCGGAGATTATGTCGGCGCTGAAGGAAGTGAAGTATTCTGGCTGGCTGACCTGTGAGCTTCCCGGCGGCGATGAGGGTTATCTGCTGGGAGTATCGCGCCGGATGGACAAGATCATCTCCGGCCTCAATCCGCTGCAGTAGTCAGGCTGTTTTTTGTGGAGTTGACAATTTGAGTGCGCGTTTTCAGGTACTGGTGGACAGAACTGCGTCTTCGGGAACGCTCCCGGATGACCTGCGAGACACTTACGGTGGAGACCTTTGCTTCCCTGAATCCTCGGATACCCGGCCCTTTATCTACACGAACTTTGTGACAACGCTCGACGGGCTTGTAACTTTCGGCATTCCAAATGGCTCTGAGGGTCGCCTGATATCCATGAACAGCAGGGACGACCACTGGCTGATGGCTCTGCTGCGCGCCTCAGCGGATGCCGTGATGGTGGGGGCGGGAACGCTGCGGGGAGACCCGGACCACGCGTGGACGGTGGAAGCGCTCACAAGCGTTGATCCCGGGCCTTTTGAAGCCTGGCGGGAAACGACTGGCCGGCCGAAGTTTGCCCTGCAGTGCGTCGTCACGCAGAGTGGACGAATTAACGTGAACTCACGGATTCTCCAGCGCAGCGACCTGACCAAAATCGTCCTCACGACTGCAGACGGGGCGCAAAGGGCGCCTGCGGAGCTTTCCAACACTCACATCCTCATAGCCGATGGATCCGATGGCGTGGACCTTGCTCAGGCGGTCACGCTTCTGCGACAGGAGTTTGGAGTGAAGCGTCTGTTGTGTGAGGGCGGGCCGCACCTCTTCGCGCAGATGCTGAAGGCGGAGCTTGTGGATGAATGTTTCCAGACGCTCTCTCCGCAGATCATCGGCGCAGACCGCAGTAACCCGCATCGTCTGTCCCTGACGGAGACCAGCGGTTTTTCACCAGAGCAGGCAAAGAGGATGCATCTGCTCAGTGCCCGCCTGGGAACTGCTGACCCAGACCATCTCTTCCTGCGCTTCGCACGCTCGTAGCCTTCCGCTTACATCCGGGACCGGGCTATCTTTTCAGTATCTTTTCGCCGGTTGTGATTGTATAATGGATACAGGCGTGGCAATGACGCCTGCGCACTCTGCCATATCTGGCCAATCCCATGAACAATTTCAACCGCACACTTTATCGTCTTGCCGTCCTTGTGTTGGCTCTGTGGCTTGCTGGAACTTATGGCGTCCAGGCCGATTATGCGCCCGGTGAAGTCATCGTCATCCCGAAAGCCGGCAAACTGGCGGCCATGCCTTCCCTTCTGGCCGCTCAGGGCGCAACCGTGAAGAACACAAGTTCGCGCCTCGGATCTGTCACGCTCAAACTCCCGAAGGGTCAGAGCGTACAAGAGGCTGTCAACGCCCTGAAGAAAGACCCCAATGTCGCCTACGCAGGGCCCAATCACATTCTACGTATCGCCCTTCTGCCAAACGATCCTCTCCTGAGAGACGGCTACGATCTGCTCGGCATTGGTTACTTCACTGAGCCACAGTGGGGCCTCTACAACGACGGAAGCAACAACTCGTACGGCGGCAAGCTGCGCGCCGACATTCACGCGCCGGAGGCCTGGGAGATTACAACGGGCAGCCCGAATGTCGTTATCGCGATCATTGATACCGGCATCGACTACACGCACCCGGACATTCAGGACAAGGTCTGGATCAATGCCGGGGAGATACCCAACAACGGCATTGACGACGACAATAACGGCTACGTGGATGACTGGCGCGGATGGAACTTTCTGGGCGCCGGCAGCAACGATCCGATGGACGACAACTCAGAGCAGGGTCTCGCCATTCACCACGGCACATTTACAGCCGGTGTCGCGGGAGCGTCCTCAGACAACGGAGAGGGCATTGCGGGAGTTTCCTGGGATTCGCCGGTTATGGCTCTCAAAGTCATCGGCGCTGACGGCTCCGGGCTGGAAGACGACGCTGCCCGAGCTGTCGTCTATGCCGCTGACAACGGCGCAAAAGTCATCAACATGAGCTTGACGGGAGAAGACGCGCCGCTGCTTCACCAGGCCGTTGACTACGCCTGGTCCAAAGGAGCGCTGGTGGTATGCGCCAGCGGAAACGAAAACCTCTCAACTCCGACCTATCCCGCCTCGTACCAGCACGCGCTTTCTGTCGGCGCGACAAACGAGTACGACGAGCGCTGCACCGCGGCCGACTGGTTGAGCGGGGGCAGCAACTACGGCGATTACCTTGACGTCATGGCGCCCGGAAACAACATCCTGAGCCTGACAGATGCCGTGGAACCGGGCGGCTATTACACTCTTCCCGGCACCTCCGCTGCCGCGCCTTTTGTCTCCGGGATCGCCGCCCTCATCTGGTCGGTCCATCCAGACTGGACCAATCAGCAGGTGTTCGACCAGATTGTGCGAACGTGTGACGACATTGGAACTCCCGGATGGGACATGTACACGGGCTGGGGCCGCGTGAACGCCTACCGCGCCCTGACTGAAGTCTCTTCTGAAACCGCGACGATCGCCGAACTCAAGACGATGCCGCTGAACAGCTCAGTGTTGCTCAAAGGCAAAGTACTGACCGTTGGAAGCGGGCAGATCGCGAACCGGCTGTATATCCAGGACGCTTCGAGCTACGCCGGCATTTTGCTTTACTTTGCCGAGAGTGTGCCGGCGGGACTCGCGCAAGGGGACACTGTTGAGGTTTTCGGAAAGCTCGGAACGGTGTCGGGTGAGCTGGCAATAACCGGCGGAAGCGTCACCAGGATGGCCACTGCGCCTGTTCCCAAACCTGTCACCATGCGCAACAAAGCGCTTGGAGGCGGAACAACAGGCAACCAGCAGGGTGTTGTGGACCACTACTCACTGCCCAGACAGATGGCTATCGGCGCAAGCAACATTGGCGTGCTGGCCAGCGCGTGGGGCAAAGTTACGGCAATCGGTTTTGACTGGTTTTACATTGACGACGGCGCCGGTCTGGACGATGGCACGGGCAACACAGGCGTCTACGTAAACTGCGGCCCACTGGTGCGCCCAGGGCTGAACAAGATCGTGAGAGTCACCGGCATCTCGAGTTGCGACATCCCTCAGGGCGCCACAGTCGCCCGGCGTGTCCTGCGTCCGCGCCAACAAAGCGACATTGAAGTGCTGAAGTAAAGAAACAGCGTGTTCAGGTGAAGTGCGCAGAGAGCGTGCCGTGCATTCCTTCAGCGCGGCAGCGGACTGCCAAGCTCAGATACCGGCGTAAGAGTGTAACCCTTGGCTTTCAGGTCCTGAAGGAGATGCGGCAGCATCTTTGCGGTCTGCGCGCTTCCAAGGTGGCAGAGAATGACGCCACCCGGTGAAACCTTCTGAAGAATCAGCTTTCGGAAACGCTCCGCGGTAATGCCACGGTAGCGCGGCGCAGCGTCCTGCCCTCCTGCTGTCCAAAACACACACTCGTAACCTGCTGCTTCAGCCGCCTTGAGAACGTGAGCGTTGCGCGCGCCGAAAGGTGGACGGAAATAGGGCCTGGTGCTCACTCCGCAGATGGCCATAACGGCCCTCTCTGTCTGGTTCAGCTCTTTTGCGATTCTCGCCGCGCTGAGACGGCGCAGATCCGGGTGGCTCCAGGTGTGATTGCCCAGCTCATGACCGCCAAGCGCGATCAGCTTGAGAAGCTCAGGGTACTTGCGCGCGAACTCGCCTGTAATGAAAAAAGTCGCGGTTACGCCTTCTTTCTCCAGAGCCTTGAGAACCGTCTTGACATACTCTCCCGAAGCTCCCGCGTCAAAAGTCAGCGCAATACGCCGGGCCTTTGCCGCACCGTCTTTCTCAACGCGGGATGAAGCGGACTGATTTTGCGCCACCCGGGCCGAAGCCGCAGACGACGGCTGCGCAGGCGCACTCCCGGCAGTTATCAGCAACAGCAGAAAAGCCAGCCCCGTACGCCAGACTGACTCCCCGCGCAAATTGACGGGGAGCCAGCCAACAGAATGTCTGGAGATCAAATAAACCTACCCTAGCGCATCGCCTGAACCTTGCCGCTGGACACAGACGCCAGCTTCTGCTTCAGCACCGCCACAGCCTTTTGCATCTGCGGGTCGTACTTCAGGCGATCGGTATTCTCATCCGCGTCTTCCGGCGGATCCTCAAGGGCTTTTACCTCGATATCCGGATGAATGCCACCCTTCTTCGTGATTCTGTCCTTGTGGATGTCGTGCCCATCCGGCGTCAGGTACTTGGCAGTGGTGATGCGCACGGCACTGTCGCCAGGCAGCGGTACAATAGTCTGCACGCGGCCCTTGCCAAAGGTCGTCGTGCCGATAAGCGTTCCCGAGTGCGTATCTTTGATGGCGCCGGCCACGATCTCGGAGGCGCTTGCGCTCATCTCATTGACCAGCACCACCAGTGGATATTGTTTGTGGTCCTGCCGGGTCGGGTCCACCTCCAGCTTGCTTGTCTGCCCGCCGCGTTCCTTGATGATGACAACCGGGCCACCTTTTGGAATGAAGCGGCTGCCAATCTCAACAGCGGACTCAAGCAGACCGCCGGGGTTGTCCCGCAGATCCAGAATCAGCGCCTTCATCTTGTGATTCTCAAGGTCCGTCAGCGCCTGATCCATCTGCTCATCCGCCTTACTGTTGAACTGGCGCAAAAGCAGCCAACCAATGCCGTCCTGCTTGTCCACCATCTCATGCTCAACCATGCGGTACTCGACAACCTGACGCTTGATGCTGAAGTTGAGCGGCTTCAACTCTTTGCCACGGGCGATGACCAGCGATACTCTTGTATTCTCCGGGCCGCGTATCATCTTGACGACTTCGTCAATGTCCTTGCCGCCCACCGACTGCCCGTCAACCTTGAGAATGACATCTCCCTTCTTGATGCCGGCTTTGATGGCCGGGCAACCCGGCAGGGGCTCCTTCACAAACACCTGACCCTGTTTGTTGGTCCAGAGCTGAGCGCCGATTCCGACGAAGTTGCCATCGTTTTCCTCGCGCATCTTCTTGTAGTCGCTCGGGTCCAGAAAGCCCGTGAACGGATCGTCCAGCGCGGCCAGAACACCTCGCACAGCCATATACGTCAACTGCTTGCGGTCCAGGGACGGCTGCTGCACCGCCTTGTCACCGGCGAGGCTGTTGGTCGGAGTTTTCACGACCATCGTCGCAAGCGTACTGGCTGGCGGATAGAAGCGGTCGATGATGGTGCTCATCACCTCCTGGTACGTCTCCCGCACGCGCAGCTTGTCCTCCACGGGTTTGGGCTGCTCCATCAGCATCTGCATCCGGTCGGGAATGGCAAGAAGCGCTGTCCTGACACCGGCCGGATTCCAGCCTGAAGCCCGGACGTCGCGCCAGCTAAAGCCGACGACGAAGAACACCAGGCCGAGCATCAGCATCTGCACGACTGTAGTTAGAAAGGGTCTGCGCTGGTTCAACTTCGTGAGTCCTTATCCGCCGTTGCACCCGGGATGGTCAGAAGAGCAGCCTCCGCGGCCGGACGCCGCGCGACCGCCAGAGCGCGTTCAAGCTGCGTATCACCAGCCTGTCCAACGCGGGAAGCCGCCATTGGCACAATCGCATCCGGTTTCACGCCAACTTTGTTGAAATCCCGCTTGCTGGGTGACACAATCTTTCCAGTGGTAAGAATATAGCCGGAGCCGTCTTCCAACCTGAAAGCCGTGCGCTCAAATCCGTTGCCCCACGTCGTGTCTCCAATGAGCTTCATGCCCGCTGCCTCTCGAAGACCGGCCGCCAGAACCTCAGAAGTCCCTTCAGTGCCGAGATTCACCAGTCCCACGAGACGGACTTTGCCAACCGGGTTGCCCCGCCCGTTCAGAGCGTCCACACGTCCACGGCTGTGTAACACCTGCGCAAACTGTCTGGGCCCGATCAGTGCGCCTGCGATTTCCTGCGACGCAACCATCTGCCCTCCGGGTGAGTTGCGCAAGTCCAGAACCACAGAGCTAGCACCCTTTCCGACAAGAGCGCTCAGCGCTTTGCGGAACTCTGCAGGCGTCTGTGGCGTCGTGAGCACAATCCGGATGTAGCCGACGCTGTTGTCCAGCATTTTGCTCTGTACGAGCTCAGGGGTGAAAACACCCGGCGTCAGCTTGATTGGCGGAAGCGCCTTTCCGTTCCTCGACACCTTGAGCTTCAACTCACCTTCTTTGGCGCTCATCAGCTTCTGCGACACCACATCGAGACTGACAGAGCGCTCCTGAAGCTCCTTGGCGGAGTCAAAGGCGTGCTTCTTCTGCTGATAGGTTGCTTTGTAGTCTTTAGACAGCTTGTAGACGTCGCTGAACGGGTCGTGGCTCATAATCCACTTGTCGTCCACTTCTTCAATGACGTCCCCCGGTTGCAGGCCCGCGCGCTCCGCCGGTGACCCCGGCAGCGCAGCGACGACAGTAAGCTGCTGGTCGGTGAAGTTGGGTTCCTTGCGCTCCCGTATCTTCAGAACAGCCCCAATGCCACTAAAGCGCCCCTGCGCCATCTCCGAAAGCGTTGTGCTGGCGTCCTTGTCCAGAAACTGAGAATTGGAGTCTCCAAGACTGGCGACCATGTACTTGACAGCGCTGTGCGCCATCTTGCTGTTGTTGTACGGGTCGATCTCATCAACATAGTAGTCCTTGACGATATTCAGGACTTTCCAGACAAGTTGAAGAGAGTCCAGATCGTAGTCCAGCCCCATAGTGGCATCCGCCGAAGCAGACGCATACAGCGTCAAAGGTTCTACAGCCTGTGACGTGCGCGCGGCGCTGACATGCAGCGAAGAGCTGGCGAAGTTTCCAGCGCACAGCGCACCGCCTGCAATAACAGCGGCCAGCGGCCAAATGTATCTCTTGCTAAAGTTCATGAGTGGTTTTGGAAGTGAATTGCGAACTGGCAAAGCGGGCGCATCAGGCGATCAACGGCATTCATCGGCGCCCACTGATGACTTACAGCGCCCGAGGAAACCTGAGAAGTCTGAGCACACCCCCCGATTGTGCCAATGTCAGCTTCTCCGCGCGAAACGGCGATAGTTTCGATACCCGGCTACGAGTGAATTATACCATAAGGGCTGACAATCGATACTCTGACGCCAGCGAGCCCAAACACCGCCCTCAGCCTCCGTCGCCTTCGAAACCAGACAGCTTGCCGTATTGCTGACGGATATTAGTCTATGACGCTGTGGAGAAAGTAACAGTTCCTGAACCGAAAAATCGCCTCAAGCGCCACCGCCAGCCTGAGAGCCGGCCCAGTCATGCATCGTACGTTCAGACACCTGTTCATCACTCTCCAGCCGTCCATCCCGGAAACGGAGGACTCTCTTCGCGGAGTGCGCGATCTCCTGCTCATGTGTCACCATCACGATCGTTTTGCCGGCATCATTCAACCGCTGAAGGATGCTGATGATCTCCTGTGACGTGCGCGTATCGAGATTTCCCGTGGGCTCATCGGCGAAAATGATAGGCGGGTCGTTCACCAGCGCCCGCGCAATGGCTACCCGCTGCTGCTCACCACCGGACATTTCCGAAGGCGTGTGGCGCAGGCGGTGCCCCAACCCGACCATCTCAAGCGAGCGACGGCACGCATCCCGCGGGCGCAGCGGCCCGCGGCTGTACACCAGTGGCAGATTGACGTTTTTCATAGCGTTCATCCGGGGCAGCAGATTGAAGCTCTGGAAAACGAAACCGATTTTTCGGTTACGGATAGCGCACAGGCGCGAGTCGCCCAGACTGGCGACGTTTTCACCGTCCAACAGATATCGTCCGCAAGTTGGACGGTCCAGACACCCGATCAGATTCATCAGCGTGGACTTGCCAGACCCCGAAGGTCCCATCACAGCCACAAACTCCTGCGGCCATATCTGAAGCGTCACATCCGTAAGCGCCCGTACCTCCACGCGCCCCTGCCGATAGACCCGGGAGACGCTGTCAAGATCAACCAGCGGGTGTGCAGGTGGTTCCTTCTCGTTGTGTGCGCGTGTCATTTGAGGTTTCACAGGTGTATTCCCGTCTGTAAAAGGTATTCACCGCAGCGCAGAGCGCTTCCTGTAATCGTGTTATCGTGGACGAAATGGCAAAGCGAAATGCGGACCAGGGCGCAGCGAATACGGGAAGCGATTCGAAACGCGGGACCACCCCTCCGGAGTGACACTTAGAAAAAACAAAGGGCGCAAACTCCACAGAAAAGAGTTGCGCCCCTTGAAGCCGATTGCAGAGATCCGGCAGTAGAGTAGAAACTACTTCGCGCCGCTCTGGCCCCCAGCCTGCCCACCTGCGCCGGGCGCAAGCGGCGGCTGGAGGATCTGGGACTGATCCTGCGCCTTTTTCAGGTTCTCCATGTACTGTTTGAAGAACTGATCATAGCCCGGCAGCGTGATCTTCACGTCCGCGTTTTTGACCATATTCTTCATCAGGTCCTGGAGCTTCTTGTCGCCGCCAGCCTTCTGCTGAAGCAAAACAGTCCTGATGACGGTCTTGACGTGATCCAGAGGCTGCATTCTGGATGGACGCACAGACTCCGCCTTCAGAACAACCCAGTTGTTGCCTGTCTGGAACGGCGCTGAAACCTGCCCGTCCTTCAAAGCGAACGCGTGCGTAAAAATGTCCGGCGGCACACCCTGCGGAGCCGGGTGGAATTGGTCAGGCTTAGACACCCATCCAATCTCTCCACGGCTTTTCTTGGTGTTGACATCGTCCGAGTACTTCTCAGCCGCAGTTCCAAAAGCCACGCCACTGTCAATCGCCTTCTTTGCGTCCAGAGCCTTCTGTCTGGTATCCGTAACGATTGCCGAGAGCTTGACGGACTGCGGAATGTAGAAGCGCGATCTATTGCCCTGCTGGATCGCCTCGTCGTAGGTCTTCTTGACGTCTGCGTCAGATACTTTCACGTACTTCGCAAGGATATTGATCTGGGCGATCTCAGGTTTGAGGCGGTCTCCCAACTCCTGGGTCGTCATTCCGCTGTTCTGCAGCAAATCGTTGAGGTTGCGGTTCTGATCAGAGAGCGCGGCGTTCATCTCTTTCTGCCGCTCTTCAACCTGCTTCTCTGTCGGCTCGACGCCCTCTTTCTTTGCCAAATCCAGAACCAGCGTCTCGTTAATAAGACTTCCCAGCACAGATGTCGCCACCTGCTGCTGCATAGGTGGCGGGAACTGCACCGCTGGGTTTGTGGGGAACCTCTGGAGCCGTTTGTTGAACGTATCCTGAGATATCTTTGTGCCGTTCACCGTACCGACGCCCCTCTTACCGCAGCCGTACGAGACTGCGAGGAAAAGCGTCAATGCCGACGCGGCTGCGTATCTCCAGAGAGATGATCGCATACCAGTTATAACTCCTCTCTTACCGTCCATAGCCTATATCGACTCGTCGCGCTCTCGCGCGGCGGCCGACAATCTTAACAGCTCCTGTTGCACGTTATTTCGGACTTCACCGTGCGGCGATACCGGACGCACCGCTTCGCCGCCGCCCCGCAAAGACCTGTGCCCGCACACACACTCGGAGCGATTCGCAGAGGTAAGCTCTGCAACTGACAGCAGAGTTTACTCACGACTTTCGCTGCCCTGCCAGCATCAATTCTATTTCGGCAGTCTCAATCCCTGTCTTGAGGGCAATCTCATCAATGGACTGGCCTTGGGAAAAGAGACTGACAACTTCCCGGTACTTCGCGCGGCCCTGAGAGCTGATCAACTTCGGACCCTTCTTGGACCCGCCGTTTTTCTTCGCCCTGGCCGGCTGCTCATCCGAAGCCTTCCCTTCCATACGAACAGATTGTGCCGTCAGTTCCGTTGAAGGGGAAGACTCAGGCTCGAGGCGCGCCATCCCACTCAAAGCGTTCATAGCCTGCTTCAGCGCACTCACCTCAGTAGCCATTGCGGCGACGGACTCTTCAAGAGCATTCAGCTTCTGAGCAGTCTCTCGCGTCTCAAGAGTGAGCTCGTGCGCCTGACGCACCTGTTCCCGTGAAGCCGCCACTTCCTGCTGCATCCCACGGGCAAGCTGTGTCAACTCCGCAAGCACATCCGGGTTGACGTCTTCGGCACTGAGATCCTGCGGCTGATCCTCTGATTCATCCTCCGCCAGCAGGTCCGAAAAAGTCTTCTCCAGAGTAGCCAGCCGCTCCTCGAAACGAGTCATTTTCTCCGCGTTCTCCTCCGCGTGCGCCACTGGAGGAGCGCTTTCCAACCGGCTGGCCAAAGACTCGAGATGAGTCTGCAACTCCGCTCTCAGTCCGACTATGGCACTCTGCAGTCCCTGAGGTGTCACTGCCTGGCTGAAGGCAGACTTCAGCTCTTCCACCTCTTCAGTCAAAGCGGAAGGGTCTTGAGGACTGTCTCCCGAACTCCGAATACTTTCAATTTCTGTGAGGCGCTCGTGGAGGCGTCTGTCGCGCTCGTCCACCTGATCCCGCAGCATCTCCCCCATCTGCTCGAGATCGGCGCGCACTTCAGACATCCAGTCTTCGGTGGAAGCGCGGAAGTCGTCGTTGCTGGCAAGCACTCTAATATGGGGAATCACGCTGGTTGACAGCCAGTAGAGCAGACCGCAGGTGACAGCCAGCAGCAAAGCAGAACCCAGCAGAGCCACAAAAGCCAGATTACTCATGGTGGAAAATCAGGCGGTAAACAGCGCGACGTCCCTTTGCAGATAGCCCCGCATCCGGATGACCGCCTGTGTGTGAAGCTGATACACTCGAGACTCCGACACACCCAGAATCTTGCCAATTTCCCGGAATGTCAGCCCCTCGTAGTAGTAAAGCGATATAACCAGTTGCTCGCGTTCGGGCAAACGGTCTATGGAATCTCCCAGCGTGCTTTGAACAGAGCGCAGTTCAACCTCACGAACGGTATTGGCGCTGTGATCCTGAACCACGTCTGTCAGATGAATGCGCTCGGAGCCTTCGGTGGTGACGACGATATCGTCCAGCGATAGCAGCGCCGCTCTGCCGGCGTCAGCCAGCATCTTATGAAGCTGGTCGATTTCGATCTCAAGATGATCGGCAATCTCTTCGTCGGTAGCAGGGCGTCCAAGCTCCGCTTCCAGATGGAGGAATGTGCGCTCGAGCAGCTTGATCTTTTCGCGCACAGAGCGTGGAACCCAGTCCTCTTCGCGCAGCATTTCCAGGATTGCGCCGCGAATGAGCGCGATGGCGTAGGTTTCAAACTTGACGTTGCGGCCGCGGTCAAACTGGTCAATCGCCTTGACCAGACCGACGACGCCAGCGGAAACCAGGTCTTCTCTGTCCACATTTGGAGGCAGGCTGGTGACCACGCGCCCGGCTGTAATCTTCACCAGGTACGCATAGCGCGTGATCAGTTGATCTCGCGCGCGTTGATCCCCCCAGTTCTTGAACTGATCCCAGGTCTGCTCGATTTGCGTGGAGTGCATGTGCTTCCCTTCAGATGCCTTACGCAGGTGGCTTGTTTGCGACTCCGCGCCCCGGCAAGCCGGCGCAATGGTTGCGCCGCAGGTGGAGCCTTTGCGATGCGCAGAGGCCGCACTATTGTAACTGAGGCCATACCCCATGTCAATCAACCGATCCCGGGAGAACCTGACGCCACACCTGATTCCGCGCAGCCCCTGATCTGTGACTTTGCGCGAAATAAGATGCGCCCGTTGCGCCGGGCTTTCCCGCATGTTCAAGGTGAGCTTTGTACGAATTGCCGCCCTGGCCACGAGACCAGAAGCGCATGTTGCTCCGGCGCCGCCCATCGATCTCCGGCGCGTGCGCTTCACGGCTTCGTGCCACCGACAGCTTCAAAGCGCTAAGGGATAGGAGATCTTGCCCGGTCGTACTTCATGTTCCACCTGCGTTGTCGGCTATTCACACAGTTTTTTGTTGTTGGCGTAGCCTTTACCCTAAAGTTCTGCGCGTTTTCTCCGACAATAGAGAATCCCCTGAAGCGCGCTAGTCCACTCGGATCAGCTTCACGTAGTCAATACCCGCCATATAATTCTTCACCGCAGACGGGTTTGAACCGATCATTTCAACACTCAGGCGATTGTCTCCCTCTCGAAGCTCGGCAGTCCCCAGCAAAAGCGCGCCTGTTGAGACGACGCGGGGGCCGTATAGATCCACCGGGCCTCCCAATGGCTGGGCATTGATTGAGAACTGGACGATACCATAGTCCGGCGCCCGGGTCAGCGCTGCGACAATGTTGTACCGGCCAGCGGTCACAGCAGGCAGGGCGAGAACCAGGTGGTTGCCCGGCTGGTTGTCTCGCCACCAGAGCTGACGCAAGTTACTCCAGTCCTCCCCGAAACCGCCCATCGTCTGCGTATCCACCGTCCCCTGATGCTCAACAACTCTGAGCTGCTCACCTTCCAGAGCATTGTTCTCGCGATAGATTTTGACTGCGGGATACCAGTCTTTTCTGTCTTTCAGATGGCGTGAAGTATAGGGATCGCGCCCTGAGCTGTCCAGATACCAGTACACTGTATTTGCGTACAGGGTAGGGCGGTCATTGGCGAAGTACTTCTCGATAGCGGCTTCCAGAGAAGTGTGAAACGCCACACTGTCAGCGATCTGCCAGCGGTTTACAGCCACGTGCCCCGTGTTGTCTCCGTCGTTGCGGGTCTGATTGTGAAAGGCGTTGTGAAAGAGCTCCGGCGTGCACCAGGCGTAGCCGAAGTAGTCTTCCGAGCCAGTTCCGAATGTGCTGGGAAACTTCTCGCCGTCCACAAAGAACTTCTCGTCGCCTTCCCCCCACCACGCGCCTCTCGGATTCCAAATCTCAAGCGCCGTGCCGACGAAGCGGCCTCTGCCCTGTGTTCTCAGCATCGTCCAGTCAATGGCGCGCTCTGGCTCTGAGGGTAGAAAAGCGTCCCTGTGCCATTTGGCGTGAAAGAGCGCGCTTCCGGCTTCCTCTGCGCGAAGCGGGCGAGAGGTTATCTCCACATGGATCTGCGGCGCATCGGCAAGCGAGCTTGAGAGTTTCACTTCCGCGCGTCTGGTGAAGGGCATTGCCCAGAAGCTGTAGAGGGTATCCCCCGAAATCCCCATCGGCAGGGACAGGTAGCTGTTCAGCCCCGGTCCTCCACCGAAAAAGTCTCCAAGCGGCGCGAGTACCTCCGGCGCCAGGCCGCCATCAAAGTTGATGGACAAAACAGCATCGCGTAAAAACGCGCTCGCCTTTTCGGGCTCCATGTCCGGGAGAATGACTTTCAGAGAAGTGATGAGCTGTGCGCCTTTGAGATCTGCGACAACTGTGTCTTTTCCCGGCGTGCCCGCCCATCGCAGCAGTCTCGATTCCGGCCTGTCCTTTCGTGGCAGGAACTGCCGTGGGTCTTCTCCCAGGTGTCCGGTCAGATAGTCGTTGACAGCCTCCAGAGCTTGCGTGTCCTTCATGGAGAGATCCATCCGGAACGTCGGCAGCCGGGTTCCCTTCGGATAAGTAGTGTAGGTGAACTGGTAGTAGTTGCCCCAGCCTTTGTCCGCTTCGATCCGGCAACTCTTATTGAACGGAATCGGGACGTAGTTGTTCAGCCCCTTCGCCACCTCATGCACCAGAGCCGGATAGTTGAACGGAGATGTGCTCCCGTTGAAGTAGTCCTTGAAGGGCAGGTCTACGGCGGGAGTGGAACTTCCGTCCAGGAAGATGCGGACGTGCCCATCGCCCGCCTGCGCGGACCATGTCCGCCAGATGCATCCCGGCCCCTCAATCTCCGCCATGACGGAGATATCCCCCTCGTGGCGCACCATACCGGCGTTATCTCCATTGGCGTCCCAGTTGATGTATTTGCCTGTAGCCTCGTCGTAGCGGCTGGCGCGGTCGTAGCTGGAGGCCTGCGCGGTCTTTTCTCCCGCAGGCGGAAGCTCGGCGAGGCGGTCCAGATCAATCATCCGGTAAACCAGGTCTGAATAGGACAGCTTTTCAGCCGGCGCCGCGCCGCCGGACAGCCCGGCGAACCCGCACAAGGACATAGCCAGCGTGAGGCTACAGAGGACTCTGGAAGTGCGCTTCATCGTGAATATCTCCTGCGTTTGGAATGCCGACATCTTCGGCAGGAGAGATGATGCGCCCTCCCTCACGCGCGCGGGCTTTGTGCGTGGAATAATCTCCCGGAGGTCCCGCAGGCTATGCCAGACAATCCAGCCCTTTCGTTCACAACCCTGTACGCCGCTGCCGTGGTCTGCGCGGCCATGTGGTACGGATGGTCCATCGTCCAGGCAATGCGGCGGCGCACCGAGATCGCAGGCTGGGCGCTTGCCAGCGGCTACAGCTATTCACGAGACGATTTTGACAACCTACCCGTCAACTACGGCTGGTTCAGCGAATTGCAGACGCGCCAGGAATGCTATGCGTCCAACGTCGTTTCGGGTAAGTACGGAGAGCGGAGCTTCAGGGTATTTGACTTCAATCTGGTAGCGCGCTCCAACAGCGGCTTGAAGCGCACGACAGCCAGCATGACAGTGCTGATCATGGATGCGCAAGTGGCCTTTCCACCGATGCGCATCCGCCCGGAGCGGACCACAGACCGGCTTGCGGGAGCGGCGGGTTTCGACGATATTGATTTTGAATCCCATGAGTTCAGCCAGCAATTTTACGTGCAGTGCTCTGACCGCAAGTTCGCCTACGATCTGATCCATCCACGTATGATGGAGTATCTGCTTGAGCACAAAGGGCCGCGGCTGGAGCTGGCGGCGGGCAGCGTTCTGGCGATTACCGGAACACTGTGGACAAGCCGGGAGTGCGAGCGCGTGCTGGAGTTCGCCGCCGGGTTTTTTGAGCTGATTCCGGAGTATCTCATGCAATGTCACTCTACATAACCGAAGAGGAAGTCGCGGGCGCGCTGGATATACCCAGCGCAATCGAAGCAGTTGAGCGCGCTATGATCCAGCTTGCCTCAGGCGAAGCCCGCGTGATTGTCCGCAGGCGGGCGCGCACACGGGGCGGGCTGTTTCATCTGCTTGCGGGGGCGTCTGAAGCGGACGGTGTACACGGCCTGAAAGCCTACACCACGGGCAAGGGCGGCGCGCGCTTTTACGTGTTCTTGTTCAACAGCGCAGGTGAGCTTGAGGCCACCATCGAGGCGGACCATCTGGGGCGCATGCGCACAGGCGCGGCCAGCGGGGTGGCGACGCGGTATCTCTCAAGACCGGACGCGCGGCGTCTGCTGATCATAGGCTCGGGACAGCAGGCTACGGCGCAGGTGATGGCCGTAGCGCACGTGCGGCCTGTAGAGCAGGTGGAAGTGTGGAGCCGGACGGAGGAGCACCGCGAACGCTTTGCGCATCAGTTGAGCAAAGAAGCCGGGCTTGACGCAAGGGCCGTCAGCGATCCGCAGTTTGCGGCCCTTCACTGCGATATTATCACCACTGTCACGACCGCCATTGAACCTGTTCTTGAAGCGGACTGGATCAGCCCTGGCACGCACATTAACGCCTGTGGCTCCAACAGTCTGAAGCGCGTTGAGCTGGACCCATTCGTTCTGGAGAAGGCGGACTGTGTGTGTGCGGATCTGATGGAACAGGCGCGTCTGGAATCCGGCGATATGGCTAACGCGGAGCAGGCAGGAGTGTTTCACTGGGAAGAAGCGGTGGAGCTGGCCAATGTTGTGAGCGGGCGCTTCCAGGGCCGCAGCTCGCCGGAAGACATCACGCTGTTTGAATCGCATGGCCTTGGAATCTGGGACGTAGCGTGCGCAAAGGTGGTAGTGGATCGGATCAGGGGCGAACGTACTGGCTGAAAACACACAGGCAGGTTATTGCCTCCGGCGGGCTTCAGCCGGTAACATCCTTCTGGAGCCGTGGCAGGTGACGGTGAGGCTCCGCTGGTTCCAATTTTACCGGGCTGAAGGGAAGCGCAGATGATCAAGATTGCAATGATCGGGGCGGGTAGCGTGGGCTTCACGCGACGGCTGCTGATGGATATTCTGGCTGTTGCTGAGTTGCGTGACACACAGTTCTACCTTATGGACATTGATCCCGAGGCGCTGGAGATGTCCGCCAATCTGTGTGGCAAGATGATCGCAGACAACGAGCTTGCGGCCCGGGTTGTCTCCACAACGGACCGGGGGCAGGCGCTGGACGGCGCGGACTATGTGATCACGATGATCCGCGTGGGAGGTCTGGAGGCTTTCGCCAAAGATATCGAAATCCCACTGAGGCACGGCGTGGATCAGTGCGTTGGAGACACGCTGGGCCCGGGTGGCATTTTTTACGCCCTCCGCACCATTCCGGTGCTCCTTGAGATCGCCTCTGACATCGAGCGGCTGTGTCCGGGCGCGTTGTGGCTGAACTACTCCAACCCGATGGCGATGAACTGCTGGGCGGTGCGCCGGGCAAGCAGCGCACAGATTGTGGGGCTGTGTCACGGGGTGCAGGGCGGCGCGCACCAGATAGCGACTGCGCTCGGAGTGCCGGATGCGGAGCTTGAATACGTCTGCGCGGGCATCAATCATCAGACGTGGTTCATCAAGGTTGCGCACAAGGGCAGGGATTTGACAGGACGCGTGCTGGAGGGCTTCAAGAACAACGCCGACCTGATGAAGCACGAGCCGCTGCGCATTGATGTACTGGAGCGCTTCGGATACTACTCGACCGAGTCAAACGGGCACCTCTCCGAATATCTGCCCTGGTACCGCAAGGGCGGTAAGGAACAGATTGACCGCTGGACGGACTACTCTACATGGATTGGCGGGGAGACGGGTGGCTATTTGCGTTGCTGCAGGGAGAGCCAGGACGACTACCGCAAGAACTACCCCCGGTGGCTTTCCGGAGAGCTGGAGCAGATCAAGCTCGGAGAGCGCTCACACGAGCACGGTTCGTACATCATTGAAGCGCTGGAGACGGGGCGCCGTTACTGGGGCTGCTTCAACGTGGAGAACACAGGGCTGATCACCAACCTTCCCGACGGCTGCACGGTGGAACTGCCCTGCATTGTGGACTCAACCGGGATTCATCCCACACATGTAGGCGATCTCCCGCTTCAGTGCGCCGCAACGTGCCGCGCGTCCATCAGCGCGCAGGAGATGGCGGTGGAGGCGGCGCTGACAGGAGACCGCGATCTAGTGAAGCTGGCGGTTTTGCACGATCCACTGACTTCCGCTCTCTTGACGCCGGAGCAGGTGTGGGAGATGTGCGATGAAATGTTTGCGCAAATGAGCCCATGGCTGCCTCAATTCAGGTGAGCTCGAAAAAGCGCCCTATTCGAGTGTGAGGCGGTGTAAAGGCCGCGCTACTGAAGCGCAGGCGTCTGTCCCCACTGAAACACCTTCACTTCGTAGGGCGCGAAAATGAACGAGAGTGTGTTGTTCACTGGAGTGACAATGCCGCCACCGAAAGGCTGAGAAAGAGAAGCTGCGGGCAGCGCCGGCAACATAAGCGTGCTGGTGACGGCATAGGGCTGCAGGTTCATGGCCATGATCAGGCCGGACTCACCCACCTGAATCCCGCGAGTCTGTATGCTGGGATCGCTCTGTCCGACGGCGAACTCCCGACCGGGCAAGAGAAAGAACGGGCTGAGCTGTTTGAGCTCTGCAACCAGAGTTTTCACTTCAGCCCAAAGATCAGGGTACTGCGGCTTGAATGAGAAGAAAAGGATTCCGGTCGCGTGGTGAGTCATGGCCAGGTACGTCATTGCCCGCGCCTGATCCGGGGTTGGAAGCGCCCACTTTCCGCCCTCGGTCTCCGGGCCGCCAAACACCTGAATCGCCGGCCACACTGGATATCCGAGGCCGTGAATGGCGTGGACGCGGTCTATGTGAGAAGCCATCGGCCAGATGGACGCCGGTCCAGGAGCGGTGAGCGGATAGACGTCTGACATGACGAAGTCTTCGGCGTTGGCATAGTTGGAGAGCGCATCGTAGAGGAAGTGAGCCATCCCAATCGGATGCGAAGGATCAATGCCCTTGACACGCTGGTACTCCTGAAGCGCGGTTTCGGGAGAGATGCCGTGGCCTTCAGGCTCGTCATACAGATACCACGCCAGAATCGCCGGATCGTTCTTGATAGCCAGCCAGTCCGGTGTGGCGTACGGAACAGCCATAAGGCCAAGGTTGTGCAGGGACGGGGTATCCGCGCCTGTCACGGCGTACAGAACCGTATTGAAACCCTGGTTCACAACCTCCTGCTGCGTGTAGCTGGACCAGTCGTAAAGAAATACTCCGAGCGGGAAGAAGGGTTCACCTTCGACGAGCGCTACGCCGTCCGGACTGAAGCGCGTGTGCAGTGTTGTTCCAGGCACGCCTTCCACCAGTATGCCGTCGTAGGCCCCGTTCTGGTTGGTGTCTACGAAGATCTCATTCGGATCCCAAAAACCATTTGCGTTGGAGTCTATGAACGGCTCGGATAGCGCGCGAATGACGCGCACGTTGCGGATATAGTTGCCGGAGGGTCCCTGAGGAGCGCCGGCCTCTGCCTGTGAAACTGAGCCCGAAATGCCTGTGATCCGCAGAAAGCGCCCGCTGAGGCCGCCAAGCGGAACGTCCGGCGGGACCAGCACCCGGATGCCGGCTGGAGGCGCTGCGCCGCCAGGCAGCGCGGAGCCGTCCCGCACCTTTGAGCCGTCGTCAATGATGAGTACGCGCGCGGTATTGTCCGCCCAGACGACTTTTCCCCACACACGCACGAGGCGTCCGACGTTGCTCAGGCCCACTGCGTCAAGCTGATCATAACCGCCAGTTGCGCCATTTGAGCCCGCCCATACGGCAGGCTGGAATGGATAGCCATCCGTGTCTATGGGTCCTTCCGGCGGCTGTGGAAAGGCTGAGCCTCCGGCATCGCGATTTGACACCCCAAGCGCTGTGGGGAGCGGGAACGTGCCGATCTCCTGAACAATGGAGGATGCGTTGATCTCGCGCTCGCCATTACGCAGCACCTGTACACCGTTGTCGCTTGCGCGCTGGCTTGTTCCGAGTACGCTGATGCGGTCGCCCTGCCGGACGCTGACGGAGGTTCGCACACGGATTCCCCCGCTGTCGTCCTGGATGTAGCAGAACGGCTTCCCAAGCTGATCCGTGCCCGCTGTCACAACCTTCTGAACAATCTGAAGCTGTGTGTTCTTCGGCGTCGTTTTGGCGTCATAAACGGATGAGGCGACCGGCACACTGGCCGTAACGCTGACATTGTCAATGAACAGATCTGCGCTGGCGTCGCCGACCTTGTTGGATGTGAAGAACGTAATTCCGGCCAGAGAGTCCACCCGCTCACCGGGGGTTGTGCGCACAAAAGGCACACCACCGGGAGGGGTGACTTCGGCGAGACTTCCCCCACGAGGGCCAAAGAAGACTTTATAGGTCTGAGTCTGAGCGTAAGCTTCAAGGCGCACGGTGTACCAGGTGTCAGCGTTGAAGGTGACCAGAGGATTTGTCAGTTCGTAGCTACCAGCGCCGACGGTGATCTGCTGGTAGGCCAGCGCGCCCGGGCTGGGGCTGCTGGTATAGGCTCCGTCTCCCTGAAACAGTACGGTGGCGGCCCAGCTGGGACCTGAGGTGGGGGTTCCGCCGTTTGTGAGGCGCATGGCGAAGGCCGCGTGTATTGAAGAGAGCTTCACATCAGCTCTGGCGGCACAGCTTCCGAATGCGCAGCGCGGAAAAGCGCGAAAGAGCGTGTTGTTGGCGGTGGTGGCGCCGTTGTCGTCGTGAAACTGGACCAGCCGGGTTGCGTTGCCGGAAGTTCCGCTGACAACCACCGCGCTTGTCCCTGAAATATTGCCCGCCAGAGACCAGCCGTCCGGCCTGGCTCCGGGCGTTGAGCTTTCAAAGTCGTCGCTGAGAAGAACAGAGCCCGTAGCGGCTAAAACCGGCTCCGCCAGCACTGCCAGAGTCATCAACAGCGCTGCAATACGGGGAATTGCTTTGAAAACGGAGGAGTCGTTCATTTTCAAGGGAGCGCGCGACAACAATGAGCGCTGCTTCTTTAATTGTAGCACGCACCTGGACTACGCGGAACCCGATGACTGCATCTGTTGTTTCAGATACTCTGGAAGAAGCTCCAGGAAACCTTGCGCAAAGTCAATAGCAGCCCTGAACTTCTCAACGCTGAAATCACTGCCGTCGCAGACCAGGAGCGCACTCTGGCGTATCTCCAGGCTCCAGCCGATCCGTGCCAGCAGAAACTCCATCATGCGCGGATGGACGATATCGTAAGCGAACTTCTTGTCAGAACATTGGACATGGAAGGCGCGGTTGAACTCATCGGACTCAAAGTCGATGTCTTCAAAGCCGATAACCTCCGCTATGCGGTCAAAGAAGTTTTCCGGCCGGATGACAATGGGTTGGAAGAGATAACCGGTGTCACACACAATAGCCGAAAAGGTGTGGCGGGCCTGTCTGGTCCCAGACACACTCGTTGAGCTCACGGTTCCCTCAGTGGTGTAGTAGGTGTAATCGAAAGCCTTGACTTCCACGTCTCCGAGACGGCCGTGGATGACGTTACGCGCGCTGCGGCGGTGTCCCTGGGCAAGAGCTCCGAAGTATTTGTACCTTTCCTCGATTTGGAAGGGATCTTCCACAGACCACTCTAGCCTGAGAAACGCTGCCAGAGCCGCCATAGTCTCACGCCGCTTAGTCTCTGCCAGAGACGCAAATACTGTCACGACGGCGAAAACGACGGCAGCGACGACACACGCGGCGGCAAATATCGCGAACGGGTCCGGATAATCCGAGGGCATTGGAGGTCTCATAGATGAGAGCTTCAACACCAGCCGACCCCTTCCTGCCAAAGGTGGCCGGACGAGCTGCGCTTGCAGGTGTGCGCTGCCAGAATGTATCCTCCCTGTGATATGGCAGAACTTGAGAAAGCGTACGACCCCCGCGGCGTCGAAGAAAAGTGGTACCGGCACTGGATGGACGCCGGATACTTCCACGCCCGGACCGGCTCCGGCAAGCCGACCTTCAGCATCACCATTCCACCCCCAAACGTAACAGGCTCCCTGCACCTGGGACATGCCCTGTGCTACACCCTTCAGGATGTGTTGACCCGCTGGAAGCGCATGCAGGGCTTTGAGACGTTGTGCCTTCCCGGGACAGACCACGCCGGAATCGCCACGCAGAACGCCGTGGAAAGAGAGCTGGCGCGGGAAGGATTGAGCCGCCACGACCTTGGACGCGAGAAGTTTCTGGAGCGCGTCTGGGCGTGGAAGGAGAAGTACGGCGGGACAATTCTGGAGCAGTTCAAGCGGATGGGCTATTCGTTTGACTGGGAGCGCACGCGCTTTACGCTGGATGAGGGCTATCACAAGGCGGTTGTCGAGCACTTTGTGCGGCTGTATGACGATGGACACATTTACCGCGGGGAGCGCGTGATCAACTGGTGCCCCCGGTGCGCAACCGCCATCTCGGATATTGAAATCGAGTACGAAGAGCAGGACGGTCAGCTTTTCCAGATTGACTACCCGTTTGAGGATGGCAACGGGCATGTGACAGTCGCGACCACGCGCCCTGAGACGATGCTGGGGGATACAGGGGTCGCGGTAAACCCCTCTGATAAGCGCTACACAAATGTGGTAGGCAAGAACGTCATTCTGCCGGTGATGGGCCGACGGATCCCGATTGTCGCCGACGAGTACGCAGACCCGGAGTTTGGCACCGGCGCCGTCAAAGTGACGCCAGCGCACGACCCGAACGACTTTGAGATAGGGCGAAGACAGAATCTGCCGGCGATAACGGTCATAGGGACCGACGCGGTGATGACCGAAAACGCAGGGAAGTACGCGGGTAAGGATCGCTACGAAGCCCGCGCTGAGCTGGTGGAGGAGTTGAAGGCTCTCGGCGCTTTGCGAAGCGTGGAGACTCTACGCCACTCCGTAAACACCTGCGCCCGCTGTCACACAGTCATTGAGCCTCTCCTGCTGGAGCAGTGGTTTGTGAGTATGCCGCCGCTCGCCAAACCCGCGGCCGATGTGGTGCGCGAAGAGAAGGTGAAGTTCTTCCCGGCGCGCTTTTCCAAACTGTATCTGGAGTGGATGGACAACATCCGGGACTGGTGCATCTCGCGCCAGCTCTGGTGGGGACACCGCATCCCCGCTTACTACTGCCTGGACTGCAACAGCGATAAGATTACCTTCAAGACCAGCACGGGAAGCGAGCCCGAGATTGACTGGGGAAAGACCAAAGTTTCGGATCTGGATGTGATTGTCGCGCGCGAAAAGCCGGAGACCTGCCCGATGTGCTCGGGAAGTCGCGTCGTGCAGGACCCGGACGTGCTGGATACATGGTTCTCCAGCGCTTTGTGGACCTTTGCGACGATGGGATGGCCCGAAAAGACACCGCTTCTGAAGGAGTTTCACCCGACCTCTGTCTTGACGACTGGCCGGGACATCATCTATCTCTGGGTCGCGAGGATGATCGTCTCAAGCCTGTACTTTCTGGATGAGATTCCGTTCCACGACGTCTATATCTACGCCACGGTCCAGAACCAGGAAGGCCAGCGGATGTCCAAGTCGCTTGGGACCGGCGTGGACCCGCTGGAGCTGATTGATCAGTACGGCGCCGATGCGCTGCGCTTCTCGATGATTGAGCAGACGGGCAAGTCGCAGGACATGCGCTTCCCCGTGACCTTTGAGTGCAACAACTGCGGGACGGTCAATCAGTCTCTGACCCCCTATAAGGGCGAATGCCGCAAGTGCGGCTCCACAGATGTAACCGCGCACTCCTCCCGCGTCGAGCAGTCGCGCAACTTCGCCAACAAGATATGGAACGCCGCGCGCTTTGTGTTGATGAATCTGAAGGCAGAGGGAGAAGCTGAGAAGGATCAGGGATCAGAGGCTAGGGAGAGAAGACTTGAGGCGCTCGAGGATCGCTGGATCGTCTCCCGGCTGAACAGAACCATCGAGGCCGTCAACGGCTATCTGAGCTCCTACGACCTGGATATGGCGGCGCGTGCGCTGCATGAGTTCATCTGGAGCGAGTACTGCGACTGGTATCTGGAGCTTGTCAAGACGCGCCTCAAAGGGGAAGATGCGGATACGGCCCGATTTGTCCTGGTGAGCGTACTGGAGAAGACCCTGCGTCTGTTGCACCCGATGATGCCGCACTTGACGGAGGAGATCTGGCAGGCGCTTCCACTGGACGTGCGCCCGGACGCAAGCTCCATTATGATCGCTGCATTCCCTGAGAGCGATTCCTCGCTGTTGGACGAAAGCGCAGAGACTGAGATGGCGGCGCTTCAGGAGATCATCACACGCATCCGGAACCTGCGCGCAGAGGGCAACATCCCACCTGGAAAGCGCGTAAACCTGACCCTGGTAGCCCAGAATGCGGAGTGCGCGGAGTTGGCCCGCAGAAATGCCGAAGCGGCTATCTCGCTGGCGAGACTTCAGTCCTTTGACGTCGTTTTGAGTGAGCAAAATACAGATCAAAAAGCCCTGAGCGCTCAGGTGGCTGCGGGCGCGCTGTTCATGCCTCTTGGCGACGCCGCAGACATCGAAAAAGAAACCCTTCGTCTCGAGAAAGAACGGGAAACACTGCGCTCGGATCTGGACAAGGCTCAGGCCAAGCTGAACAACCCCACCTTTGTAGACAAGGCGCCAGCAGAGGTTGTGGAGAAGCAGCGACGCAACATTGAGGAGTTCACAGCGCGGATTGCGGAGATTGACGAGCGGCTGCGGCTGCTGGGGTGAAGCGCACCAGAGCGACGGCCACGCCGGTCAGTCCGGCTCTACACTCACCTGAAGACCGATCTGGCGCAGAACTCCCGCCACCCGATTGCAGTCGTCAAAATCGCCGGAGTACACCACAGCCTGCCCGGTCAGGTGCGCTTCCAGCATAATGACCTCGGCCTTCTGCAGAGAGTAGCCTGTCGCCTTCTGAATCTGAAGCGAAACCTGATCCATCGAGTGCTCGTCATCGTCAAAGAGAATGACTCTGTACGCCGGCGACCGCTCGCCTTCCAGGTCCTGAATCTGCTGGATAATTGACTCAGCGACAGGCGGAGCGTCAATGAGTGTTCGAGCAAGCTGAAGCGGGATAGCGGCAACAGTGTCCATGTCGCTCTACATTATAAGACACTCACCACCGCGCGCACACTCTGCCAGAAGTTTTTTGTAGCCGCGCCAGAGGCCTGCTACAGATCGCGAAGAGCCATGCCCAGGGAGCGCAGCATCTCCAAAGCTTTGTCCGTGGAGACACAACGAAAAACGCCGCCCGTAAACGAGCGGCGTCTTGATATCCAGGAAAGCCCTGACGCAGCAGCTTTCCTCAGAAGCGGTGAGTTTACCCTGCCGTGGCTTCTTCAGCCTGCGCGGGCGCACCCGTCTGCTCTTCGCCGGCAGTCTCTGCGGCTTCGGCCTCTTCAGGAAGCGGCCCGGACACCGTAGCGACGCGGATCATAACAACCGGATCGTCCTCCGGCCCCATAAACTCCACGTCCGGTACTTTGATGTCGCCAATCTTGATCGCGTCTCCGATTTGCAGCTCGGTGATGTCAAGATCAATGCGCGGTGGGATGTTTGTGGGGAGCGCCTGAATCTGCAGTTCGCGGTGCAAATGATCCAGCATACCGCCCTGATTCTTGACGCCCTCCGCCTCACCAATCAGATGAACAGGGACGGTCGTGGTGATCTTCTCGTCCATCGCAACTGTGTGGAAATCTACATGCAGCAGCCTGCGCGTGCGCGGGTCAAACTGAAGTTTGCTCACCATCACAGGCAAGGCGCTCAGTCCGTTGTCCGGAATGGACAGGTCTATAATGGCGTTGTCGCCCGCTTCAGTCTGAAGACAGGCCTTGAGATCGGCAAGCGGGACTTGGACGCTGTACGAATGATCCACCTTCTTGCCGTACACCGTTCCGGGGACCTGGCCGTCCCTGCGCAGGGCCCTGGTGTGGCTCTTTTTGAATTCCGAGCGCAGCTCGGCTGTGAGTTTCTGTCGTTCCATGCGAAGTCTCTTTAGTCTCCCGGTTGGCAAAAAAACAAGCCTGACAGGCGAAGGCCGCTGAAGCCAGGCAACCTGAGGAGTATACCCTGCGCCAGGGCACCTAGTCAAATTCTGCAAAGCGCTCCGTTGTACGACGGAACTCCTGCGGGTACATAATGGGAGTGTCTCTGCATAACGATAGACACTGGACAAGGATTGCCACTATGCCCGCTTCTCACTCTGATACTTTCGAATCGCTGATGGGTCTTCTCTACCGCGCTCATCCGTGGCACGGAGTCACCCTGCACCCGCAAACGCCTGAGTATCTGATCGCCTATATCGAGATTGTCCCGAGCGACACAGTCAAGTACGAGCTTGACAAAGCCACGGGAATCCTGCGCGTGGACCGTCCGCAGCGCTACTCCAACGTCTGCCCATCTCTCTACGGACTTCTACCGCAGACTCTGTGTGGAGATCACCTGGCGCACCTGACGCGGGAGCGCACTGGACGTTCTGGAATCGTCGGTGACGGCGACCCTCTGGATATATGCGTGCTCACAGAGAAGGACGTCCCGCACGGAGACATTCTCATGACAGTGACTCCGCTCGGCGGCTTTCGCCTGCTGGATCGCCACGAAGCAGACGACAAAATAATCGCTGTGCTGAAAGACGACGCGGTTTACGGCTCGTGCCAGTCAATCGAAGACCTGCCCTCGTCCATTCTGGAAAGGCTCAAACACTATTTCCTGACGTACAAGCAGGACCCGGACAACGACGAACACGTCTGCGAGATCGCCGACACGTACGGCCGCGAAGAAGCGCATGAAGTTATTCGCTGCTGCCGGCAGGACTACCAGGATGTGTTCGGAAACGTGAAGGAGAAGCTGGCGGCTAAAGTGAATCAGAAGTAACCTCGAATCTCGAGCCCAATCTGGCACAAGGAGTATGATGCGTCTCAAGGTGCTGGCGTGCGACATTTTCCGCGACGAGATTGCTGCGGCCGCGCGCGGCTGCCCCCACGAACTCGACGTCACGATGATCGGCACGGACCGCTGCCACGAGAAGCCCAAACAGGGCAAAGCGGTGCTGCAGGAGGCCATTGACGCGTGCGCGGGACTGGGCTGGGATGCGCTGCTCATCGGCTACGGCCTGTGTGGACGTCTGATGGTGGGAATCCGTTCACAGGACACTCCTCTGGTTGTCCCGCGCTCGCACGACTGTCTGGGAGTGCTATTTGGATCTGCCGCGCGCTACCTTCAGTACTTCATGGACAATCCCGGCACGTACTATCTGAGCGGGGGATGGATAGAGCATGCCGAAGGTGAAGGGGGCGATCTCACGTCTCAGATGCAGATGGGCGAGATGTCCTTTGAGTACGAAGAGCTGATCGAGCAGTTTGGTGAGGACAACGCAAAGTATCTTTTTGAAGTGATGAGCGCGTGGCAACAGCACTACAAGAGCGCCACAGTCATCCTGCAGCAGGAAGACGACGAAAAAGCCCTGATGGAACGGGCGGAGACGCTGTGCGCGCCCAAAGGCTGGGCTGTGAACAAGCTCGCCGGTGACCTGGGATTGTTGCGCAGATGGTTGTACGGTGACTGGAATGACGCCGAGTTCCTGCGTGTCCCACCCGGACACACCGTGCAGGAGTCTCACGACGGCGGCATCTTCAAGTCCGAGCCTTCCCCCGTCTGAAAAGAAGTGACGGCGGGGTATCCACCTGTACCCCGCCGCCGGATTAACGGCCTGCGGAAGATCTCGCCAGCTCTCCCGCAGGCCTTTAGCCCTCCGGTGCGGCGGAGGGTGCGCTGCAAGCTTTTTTTCTTTGTGAGCGCGCTTATGTGACGCAGGCGCTGACGAGGACACCCGGCTTTCTGCTTCCGTCCTGCCCTGGACTTCTTGAACCGACGACGAGGGAGCAAGCTGTCTGAAGAACGCGAAATGCGGCGAGAAACGCGGTATCTCCATGATAAGCAATGAGCGCCCAGACTCAGAACCGTTAAAAATACCGGGTTTCAGCGATACGCAGGCAGATACAGTGACACAGGTGCGCGGTAAACCGGGGATGAGCGGGGTACGAAAGTGTTTTGAGGAAATGGGGCAAAAAATACTTCGCGAGAAGCGGAACCTTTATACCGCGTGAGACGTCTCAATAAATAGAAAGCTTCCCACCCTCCTTTCTAGACAGACCCGGCGTTCCTGGAGAGCGCCGGGTTTTGTTTTTGTCAGCGTTTCAGGTCAGTGCTGCGGCTGAAACTGTGCGCGCACCGGCTGAGTTACGACTTCGTCAATCTCGTAGTAGCCGTGCGTCTCGTATCCTCGCATACTCGCCACAGCGCTGGAAGGAAATCCCTGCACCAGGTTGTTGTAGTCGCGCACATTGCCGTTGAAAAATCGGCGCGCCGCCTGAATGCGGTCTTCGGTGTTAACGAGCTCCCGCTGGAGGTGGAGGAAGTTTTCGCTGGCCTTGAGGTCTGGATAGGCTTCGCTGACAGCCAGCAACTGGCGAAGGCTTCCGACAAGCTGATTCTCGCTTTGAGCCTGGGCGCCCGCGGCGGCGGCCGGCAGGCTTTCGAAGGCTGAGAGCGCCTTCTCCCGCGCCGCAGTCACTGTTTCGAAGATTTTCTGTTCGTGGGCTGCGTAGCCCTTCACCGTAGCGGTCAGATTGGGGATCAGGTCATAGCGCCGGCGCAGCTCTGTGCCCACGTTGGACCAGGACTCCCGGATCAGGTTCTGCAGATTCACGAGCTGGTTGTTGACCGTCACTCCCCAGATAACAAGCAGCAGCGGCACTCCTATAAGAGCCGCCATCGCTGTTACGAGGGCTACGTCCAGACCACCGCCCACCGTACTTCCATATTCATTCACACGAGACTACCTACCGTTACAATCGCTCTCACACTGGCGTGTTCACGGCCTAGCATACCAAAAAACTCACTCAACGGGAAGCGCGCCGCCACGCCGCAACTGCCCCGTAGACCGCGCACCCCAGCGCTGCGCCAGCTAAAGCGTCGGACGGCCAGTGAGCCAACCGCAGAACCCGCATCGTGGCGATGGTTATGGCAGCGGCTAGAAACAGAATGCGGTATCGGGGAAAGCAATCCCCAAGAGCCAGCGCCAGCGCAAAAGCAGTCGCGCTCTCCGCGCTGGGAAAGGACTGGTAGTAGCCCTGCTTGATGTGCCCGGTACGCCCGACAGGGATGCACGGCCGGGATCGATGAACAATGAGCTTGATAAGAGTCGCCGCCAGTGCGCTGGAAAGCACTGCCACCGCTCCCCACAGTGCGGCCTGCCGCACAGAAGGGCGTTTGAGCGCAACGCCCAGCAGCCATAGCGCCACCAACGCCATCGCCAGCCTGTCCGCTTTGCCCAGAGGCGTGACAATCTCCCTCCAGTAGATGAAACCAGCAGATCCTCGCAGACTCATCAGGAGCGTGTGCGTCTGCCTGTCCAGAGTGAAGGCCGCTACGGCCGACAGCGCAATGAGAACCAGAGTCAGAGTGTACGCTGGACGGAGGCGCAACTTCGACGGCTCTGGCAGCAGATTTGCACGCCACAGTAGAGTGCGCCTCAAGATTCTTCGAGTCCTATCGGCCTGAGAGTCAGCAGAGCGCACGGGCGCCCCCGGCCGCACCCCGGCCCGGAGTTTTGAGCAAGACAAAACGTCAAGAAGACCTCCACACATCGCATAGTTGCGCCCGTTACGATCTTCAAACCTCCACCCACCCAAAGGGGAGACACAGGCAGGCAGCGCCATTTCTATGCGCACTAAGCTCGCGCGTTTGGGATCAGAGCCCCAACTCGGCCACGGTTACTGGAGTCGAGACGCTTAAGGGGCAAGGGCTTTTGCCCGGGGATACGAGCCGGAATTGCGCACAATAGTTGCGATCGCAGATCGCCTGGCACGCCATTCTACGCATCAAAAAGCCACAACTCGAGTGAATCTCATACGTCTATCACGTCGCCAGCCAGTCTACATCCGAGAGCCGCGCAGCGCCAGTGCCGGGCACTATTGATAGCCTGTTTGCGATATAAAGAAAACTGAAGACCAGGATGGCACTCTCAAGTACCCATAACGAGACCCCTCAAACCCTGCACGACACGCTCCAGCTTCTGATTATCGCGGGACGCTGGCTGATTGTCATTGCCGCGCTGATGGAAATCGCGGTGCTACTGCTGTTTCATTCCAGCCACATGTTCGCGCGCGGTAGTGAGGCTGCGTACGTTTTCACCTTTTTCATCGTCTATAACGTCGCGTCTCTCTACCTTGTGCACAGAGTGAGTTTTCAACGGCTGCCGATGGTGGTTTTTCTCGCGGTTGATCTCATTTTTGTCGCGTTCGCTTCGTACTATACCGGTGGCGCCAACAGTCCGTTTCTGGAACAGTGTTATCTGATAATCTTCGCGGGAGCGCTGTACTACGGGCTCTCCGGCGGCGTACTCACAGCGTTTGCGAGTGTGGCGATGGAGGTCTTTCTCGTCTCGCTCAACCCGCAGTGGCTATGGCAGGATGTGCGCGAAGTCGTCCCCTATTTTATAGTCGCTGGCTTGCTCACAGGGTACCTGGTGCACCAACTGCGGCACTGGTTCGAGCGCTATGTTGAGACGGAGGAGATATCCCACGAAAGAGAGCTGGAAGCGCAGATTGCCAGGCGGGAGATGGAGCTTGCGCGGCGCATGCAGCAGGCCATACTGCCCTCTGCGCCGCCTGCATTGAAGGGATTTGACATAGCCGCGCGCCTAGACTTCGCTTCAGAGGTGGGGGGCGACTTCTACCTGTTCTTTCCCGGCAAAGACAGGATGCAGATCGTTATCGGAGATGTCTCAGGCAAGGGCTTCGGCGCAGCGCTCATTTCCACCAGCATCGCCAACATGCTGCCCATCCTGCACCCACTGGAGCGCCCGGTGGAGGCTCTGCAGGAGCTAAACCACGATCTGGAAGACCGCCTCCCGACAGACACGTTCGTCACGATGATCATCGCGGAAATTGCCACATCAACGGAAGATGTCACTCTGTGGAACTGCGGACATCCGCCGGCGCTGGTGTGGAAAGCCTCCACTGAGGAGGTGCGCGCCATCGAGCATTTTAATTCGGGGCTCGGCTTTCTGCCCGAGTGGAGCGGACTCCCCACGAGCGTGAAGTTAGGTGAAGGCGACGTCCTGCTGCTTTATACAGACGGCCTGACCGAAGCGAGAAACGTTGGGAGGGAGTGTTTCGACACCGAGCGCGCGTGCAATCTGCTGCGAAAGAGTGCGCACAAAAGCGCTCAGGAGATCGCTTCTTCTATTGCCAGCGATGTGCACTTGTGGGGCAGTGTTGTTGACGACATGACTATCATTGTCTGCAAGCGCATCCTCAGCGTTGCCTGACTGTCAGCGCCCGCCCAGCCACACAACCAGCTTGCTCAGCGCCAGATTCCCGTCGGAAGCGCGCAGCCGAAGGTCTTTTTCAGCAACTGACAGGTTCGTCTCAAAGCGCAAATCTCTCAGACGCATTTGAGCTGTTTTCCACCGGCGGGTATTGTGGCGATCGAAACTCGCAGATGACTCAAAAGCGCTACCGTTCCAGTTGTAGTCCACAGTCACGGTCCCGCCGCCCTGATCGAAGTAGGTAACCGCGATGTCCACCACATCAATGCGAGTACTTCCGCGGCTTTCCTGAAGAATTGGGCTGTCTTCGATGTCGAGATAGATGTACGGAAACTCTGGAGTTGTCTTCTTGCACTCGATGCCCGCCATCGAATCTGGCTGTGGGCGACACAGCGGCAGGTACGGCTCTCGAGGGTGGCAGGACAGGATACCGTTGAACTCATCCTCAAAAACAGGACTGTAGTCCGGGTCGTGATAGCGCGGGCGCATCTGCGCAAAGCGGATGTACAGCGGGCCGGCCTGCCTGTACGACTTCATACCCAGATGCTGCGCCGCCCATTCGATATCCCTTCGCATCTCTGGCTTGCACAGGTCCGTTTCGTAAATCCAGAGATAGTCCGGACAGTCCAGTAAAGCCCGATTGATCGAAGACCGAAAGGTGGCCTTCTCCCAGCCCCAGGGCTCGCTGGTCGCCACACCCTGCTCGTAGATGCGCCTGGTCTTTCCGATGGTGTTAATAAAGATGCGGCTGAAGTGCTCGTGATCTGTGTAGGAGTAGTGAGCGCCCCAGCCGTTCTGCTTCAGATACAGCCCGTGCCGCACTGCAAACTCCGCAAGCTCATAGCCGATCACTTTGCGGTCCTGCGTGTGCGCATCCGGGCCGCCGATACTGATTGACAGGACAAGCGGGGTGCGTTTGAGAGCGTTCATAAAGACTCGCGCCATCCGTTTGCAGTGCTCAATATAGTGAGCATGAGTGTACCCCAGCTCCTGCCAGCGCTTTGACATCTGCTCGTTGTCTGTGTGAACGTAGGTTTCTTCCCAGCGGCCAACCCCGCCAATCTGCACAAACTCAATGCCCGGATTCCCGTCGTAACGCCGAGCCAGCGCACTAACCATCTCCGAATACTTCTGTACGAAAACAGGATTCCAGAACACCGGAAACACTATGTTCGAAGCGCTGAACTCATTTGAGTCCACTTTTGGAACGCGGTATCTGTCAAACACCCAGTCTGGCGTGGCGCTGTTTTCGTTGCACGCGCTCATAATGCGAATGACAACTTTCTTTCCCGCGCTAACCCAGGGCCGCATCGTCTCATCAATCAGCTTCCAGTTGTAGCGCCCCTCCTCCGGCTCAATCTCCCGCCATTCGAACAACAGCTCTTTACCGGCGACAAGTGGGTCGCCGAGAGCGCAGTCCGAGCCGCGCGGAAATCCGCCGAAGAGGAAAATGCCGCCACCACTGCGAGCACTGGCGACACTGCACGAGGCGAGTAACAGAATCCAGACAGCAAGCATTGGAAGGAGTTGGGTCTTCATAGCGGGTAGTTAAGTCTAACAGCTTCATCTGCCGCATGACAATCGGACTGGCGGCGGTTTTACAGAGCGAGGAATCAGCGATGCGAATTCTGTACATAGACGTCGACTGCATGCGGCCGGACCATCTCGGATGCTACGGCTATCATCGCGACACAAGTCCCAACATTGACGCGGTCGCTGCGCGGGGGACACGCTGTGAAAACTTCTACGCCTCAGACGCTCCCTGCCTGCCCTCCCGGACTGCGCTCTTCAGCGGACGCCTCGGGATCCACACCGGCGTCATCAACCACGGAGGCCTCCAGGCGGACATGCGCCCGCAGGGTGAGCGGAGGGGCTTCAGCAATATGTCTGGGCCGTGCATTTCGTGGATGACGGCGCTGCGCAAGGCTGGGCTGTACACAGCGACGGTCAGCCCGTTCCCAACGCGTCACGCGGCATGGTTTTTTCTGGATGGTTTCCGGGAGTGGATGGATACGGGCGGCGGAGGGCTGGACCGCGCTGATGAGGTCACTCCCACTGCGCTGAAATGGCTGAAAGACCACGCCCGTGAGGATAACTGGTTTCTCCACGTGAACTACTGGGACCCGCACACGCCGTACAGAACGCCGCTGGAATATGGCAATCCCTTTGCGGACGATGCGCCGCCGGGATGGCTGACGCAGGAGACTATAGACGCACAGCGCCAAAGCTACGGCCCGCACAGCGCGCGCGACCTGTACGAATATGGACCCTTCGATACGGCAAAGTGGCCGCGCGTACCCGCCGAAATCGCCACGCTTGCGGACTGGAAGAAGTGGATTGACGGTTATGACACGGGTATCCGCTACGCTGACGACGATATCGGCCGTGTCCTGAATCTGCTGGCGGACGAAGGCGTCCTGGATGAGACGGTGATTATCATCTCAGCCGACCACGGCGAAAACCAGGGCGAGTTGAACGTGTACGGGGACCATCAGACCGCCGACCACTGGACATGCCGCGTGCCCCTTATTGTCGCAGGGCCCGAGATTCAGCAGGGGCATGTAGATTCTGGGCTGCACTACCAGCTTGACCTCGCGCCCACAGTAACAAACCTGGTTGGCGGAGTCTGCGGCGAGATGTGGGACGGCGAAAGCTTTCTGCCAGCCCTCACAGGAGAAGTCACCTCTTCTGAGACTTCGCGACAGTATCTTGTCGTCAGCCAGGGCGCATGGGCGTGCCAGCGCTCCGTGAGATGGGATCGCTGGATGTTGATCCGGACCTATCACGACGGTCTGAAAGACTTCCCGGAGTCTATGCTCTTCGATCTGCGGGACGACCCTCACGAAGAGCGCGACCTGGCTTCTCAAAAGCCTGAGATCGTTGAGCAGGGGCTGAGCTATCTGAACAGCTGGTACGAGGCCATGATGGCCGTTTCTCCAGACTCAGAAGACCCGATGTGGGAAGTAATTCAGGAGGGTGGCCCGTTCCACACACGCGGCCGCCTGGAGCGCTACGCCGGGATTCTGGAGGATACAGGCCGCTTGGAAGCAGCCGAGAGAATGCGCGGCCGGCATGCAAAGTTTGCGAAGTGAGTGAGACTCACACGCGTACTGCGAGATTGCCACAGCTGAATCCAGCGAGATTCCCCGCAGCAGCGGGCGACATCTGACATCTACTCCGGGTGCAGATGAGCGGGTCTGGCCTTGGCCTGTATTCGGGCGAGAGTCCCAGGCTCAACTCCGGCGATGATGACAGACACGCGATCGCCAGCCCGGAGCCGTGTGCTGCCACTGGGGACCAGTTCAGTGCCGCCGCGGTCAATTGTGACCACCAGACACCCCGGAGGCAAGCCCAGATCGCGCACGCGCTTGCTCTGCATCTCCGACTCCGGCTCCACAGCAAAGTCCACCAGAATCGGCTCACTGTGGTCGGCAGCCTTCATACCCGTCCTGCGCAGATCCTGCTCAAGCATTGCCTCGTACACGGGCTTGTCACCGAGATGCTCTGCTACAACGTAAGCCGTCAAGCATGCCACCAGAAGCGCAAATAGCTGCTGCTGGTTCCCTGTCATCTCCAGAATCAGGACGATACCGGTGAGCGGAGCGCGGATGCTGGCGGCGAAGAACGCCGCCATTCCCACCACAGAGAATGCGGCGGGAGTCTGCGCGAGATCTGGAAAGAAAATGGCGCTTGCCTGCCCTACGATCAACCCGAGGATAGCGCCCAGCACCAGCAGGGGAGCAAAAATTCCCCCAGGCACCCCTGTTCCGTAGCTGAAGACAGTAAGCGCGAACTTCACCGCAAAAAGCAGGACCAGAAACGACAGAAGGTGGGCGCCGGCGAAGCGCCCCTGAAGGATTTGCTCCGCAACATTGTGACCGCCTCCCACTGCCAGAGGCACCCACCATGCCGTTGCGGCGGCAACGGCGCCCATAGTAGCGGCGGCAAACCACGGAGGCTGTTTCCAGGACCGAAAGAAGCTGGTACACCACAGCAGGCACCGGTTGTAATAGACGCCTCCAAGACCGGTTAGAAGCCCGACGACGCCGAAGAGCGGCAGCGCCGTGAGAGGGGCTGTTGGATAGCCCTGTATGTGAAAGGATGGCAGTTGTCCGGTGAGGGCGCGCGTAATTGCGACAGCGGTCACAGCAGCGACAAAGGATGTGCCGTAGGTCAGCGCTGAGAGTTCGCGCTGGAGCTCCTCGATAACGAAGAGAAAACCCGCCAGCGGCGCATTGAAGACAGCCGCCAGTCCCGCCCCAGCCCCGCACGCTATCAGGCTGGGCTGGACGCGGCGAGGCAACTTCAAAACGTCACTGAAGGCCTTACCAAAGCATGCGCCTATCTGTACGGCCGGGCCTTCCCTGCCCAGAGACATACCAGCCCCGATAGCCAGAACTCCCGCGACGAACTTCACTGGCAGGATCCGCTTCCAGTTGAGCTCCCGCAGATGGAGAAGCACTCCTTTGATGTGCGGGATTCCGCTTCCGCCCGCCTCCGGGGCGTAGCGCGCGGTGATCTCTCCGGCAATACCCGCCATAACAAACCCGCAGCAGGGAAGAACCATCCATCCCCACGCCGGATGAGTCTTGAGCCAGAGCAGCGCATGTGTGCGCAGCGTCTCTGCGTAGAACAAAGACACCTCAAACGCCACTCCGGCAAATCCGGCCAGAGCACCGACACCGGCGGCCCGGGCAAGCTGGATGCGCCTGCGCGCGCGCAGGAGGCTGGTACGCCTGCGCTCCCGCTCTCCGCGCAGAACCGCCTCGGCGCTCTGCTCCGCCATGCGCGATTCTCCTGTGAGAGATTCGCCTGCCAGTTCGTTTATGCTCAACTCATCCTTGGGAGTTGCGCTCTTTTGGTCTTCGGACTCAGACATCACTCAGGGGACTTTTTGGCACAAAAAGCAGGCATGAGCCACGCCATCACGGAGCGCTGGGCTATGTTGTGCGTCGCCGGCGTGAGAATTTGGGATAAACTCAGTGAGGGTTTCGTCACGCACGGGCGTGGCTTCTCGCCCTGGAATGTAGAGGAATGGATATGTTGAAGAAAGCTTTGATACTTCCGGTCTGCGCGGGGCTGTGTCTGGGCGCATCGGTCGCGCAGGTACAGGGCGATGGCGCCACCGCGCCTCCTGCTCCGGCCAGTAATCGAATGATGCAGATGCGCCCCGCTGTCATAAAGGCGCTCGCGGTTCTGCACCCCACAGAGGGCAACAAGGCGCATGGCACGGTCGTCTTTACGAGAGAAGGCGCAAAAGTTCGCGTGGTCGCTGACGTTGACGGCCTTCAACCAAACAGCAAGCACGGATTTCACATCCATGAGTTTGGTGACTGCAGCTCTGGGGACGGGATGAGCGCGGGCGGGCACTTCAATCCGATGGGCCATCAGCACGCCGGGCCGTCAACCGAGCTGCGGCACTCCGGCGACATGGGCAACCTTCAGGCCGACGCCAACGGACATGCGCACCTGGACATCACCCTGGACAACATCACTCTCGGAATGGGGCCCACGAACATCCTGGGACGTGGAGTGATTGTCCACGCGCAGGAAGATGACTTCGCGACGCAGCCGACAGGTAACGCGGGTGGCCGAATTGCCTGTGGGGTGATCGGGATCGCCAAAGACGGGATTCAAAAACCAGCCACGCCCAGCGCTCCTGCTGCGAAACCCCAGTAGTTTTGAGGCCGCGCCTGCGCTGAGAAGACGCCGCTGAAACCGGCTCTGGGGCGTGGCCCAGCAAGCCTGCACTACGGACAGTGGAGAAGACCCAGAATACTGTCTCAAGAAAGCTGCAAATCTTCCCGATACAGGTGTTGAAAGGCTTCCAATCTGGTATAATACAGATGAAGCTGACGGAGCGGAGCCGGAGCCGAAGCTTCCTTCTCTAACACGGAGAGATCCGGATAAGAAGAGGAGAGAATGCTTGAGGATATCTTCCGGCGAGCTACCCGGATTGGATGGTCAAAGGGGATAGACCCGGGGCGTTCAGGCTGCAGGCTCACTAGCGGTCTTCAATAGGGAAGCCGCGGAGGTGGAGTCTGGCAATCGGCAACGGACGCGCAGACCGGAGCAGGTCTTCCCAAATGTCACGCTGCATATAGCGAAAAGACTCTTACGATCCGGGGTCAGCGAGGGAGCGCCAGGCATCCAAGCGCCTTACGCAACCTGTAAGCGCAAAGATGCGTACGCCGGGACGGACCACAATCCGAACCCCGTAGAATATAAGGAGTGACCACCTATGCGACCTGTTGTAGGCTGGCCAGACAGATTTCTGTTCATTTGAACATGGTGGGGCGGCCGTGGCTGCTCCACCGTATGACGGACAAGCGCCAGCCTCGGCGCTTGAGTCCGTTCACTGATTGTAAAGATGATATACGGCCGGAGAACGCGCCTGAGAAGGCTTCTCCGGCCGCTTTCGTGTACGCACCTTGCGCGGGAATGTCGCAGGAACTCTCCTGCCTTCCAGACAAGAGGCTCTTGCCGAATCCTCGGATGAGCCATTGAATGAACACACCCGCTACCACAAAGCCTGACTACCGCGCTCGTGTGCTCCTGCTTGTTGGGGTCTCTGCGGCTGCGCGCATGATTATGGCGGCGCATCTGCCGCTCGGCGATGATGAGGCGTTTTACTGGCTGTGGGCGCAACACCCGGCTGCGTGCTATTTCGATCACCCCGGAATGATTGCGTGGCTTGTGCGCCTGTCCTGCGAAGTCTTTGGAGACACAGCCCTTGCCGTGCGCCTGCCGGCTATTGTGGCTGGCGGCATTTCAACGTGGCTGATGTTTCTCCTCGGCCGGCGTCTCTTCAGTGATCTGACAGGCTGGTGGGCGGCGATCGGTTTCACCGTGATTCCGATCTATGCGCTGGGCTCGGTGCTGGTGGCCAGTGACGCGCCGATGGGCGTTTTCTGGCTTCTCGCGACTCTGGCGGTCGCGGAAACGTGTCTGTTCGGAAGGCGCGCGTGGTGGTACGTGGCGGGGTTGTGTGTGGGACTGGCGCTTGACTCCAAGTACGTCGCTGTGCTCTTGCCGTCGTCAATGCTTGCGTTTCTTCTCACTGGACGCACCGCGCGTCAGGAACTCCGGCGCAAGGAGATCTACATTGCGCTTGGGATCGCGGCGCTGGTTTTTTCTCCGGTATTTCTCTGGAACGCCGAGCATCACTGGGCAAGCTTTGTCTTTAATCTGACGGGGCGTCACGGCTCAGGGCGCCTGCGTCTGGTCAGCTTTGCGGAAATGCTGGGGTCTCAGATGTTGGCGCTATCTCCACTCGTGCTGTTCAGCCTTGTGGCGGCATTGGCGCGAAGCGCAAGAATGCGGCGCGGCAACGCGCGTTTTCGCCTGCTGTTCTGGTGCTCAGTGGTGACGCTGGCGCTGTTCTGGGGTAGCAGTATAGTCGTGCGGATGAAGCCGCACTGGCCAGCGCCGGGCTACCTGACGCTGATTGTCGCCGCGTGCGCTCTGGGGGCGGGAGTTGGTGGACGCAAGGCGCAGCAGGCGTGGCTCTGGTCAACCCTTGCGGTAGCCCTGCTCTTCACCACGCTGCTGCATGTGCAGGCGTTCTACCGCGTTTTGCCGCTTGGCGCAAAGGACGATAACACGAACGATCTGTACGGATGGGACAGGGTCACCCCAGTGGTGCGGCGGGAAATGGAGACTATCCAGCGAGAGACCGGACGGCCAGCTTACCTGTTTGCCGACAGATACCAGTTTGCCGCGCAGCTTGCATGGAATCTGAAAGCTCCCTACAAAGCGTTCTCTCTCGACCCGCAACTTGACCAGTTTGATTTCTGGATCAAGTCCAAGCAGCTCTTAGGGTCAAGCGGCGTCTTTGTGCGGGAAGACCGCCGGGAGGCCAAACCTGAGGCCACCGCGGCCTTCGCCTCCGTCCGGGAGATCGCCCGAGTTCCGGTTTACAGGCAGGGCAAACAGGTTCGCGAGTTTCAAATCTTGCGTGTCAATGACCTGAGGAAGATACCGTGAAGGCAGTCATTCTGGCTGCGGGCCGCGGAACGCGCCTCGGCGCGCTGACGCAAGAGGTTCCAAAGCCAATGCTGGAAGTCGCCGGAAAGCCGCTGCTGTCCTGGATTCTGGAAGGTCTGCAGGCAGCGGGAGCAACCGAGTGCTGGGCTGTTGTCGGCTACCTGGGGGAGCGCATACGGCGGTATTACGGCGACTCTCTGTCCTACATCCAGCAGACTGAGATTAGCGGAACAGGCGGGGCGCTGCAGCTTGCGGAGGAGCATGTTAACGAGCCGTTCATGGCCTGTTTCGCGGATATTCTGCTGCATCCTGTCTGGCACTACGCGCAGATGGCCCGGCTCTTCCAGACTGCGCAGCCTCAAGCCCTGCTGGCGGCAAACGCTGTTGAAGACCCGTGCGTCGGCGCGGCTGTGTACTTTGACCAGACACAGCGCATCACGCAAATTGTTGAAAAGCCCGCTCCGGGAACTTCCTCCACCCGCTACAATCAGGCGGGTTGCTTTGTTTTCACACCCGATATCTTCCATGCCCTGCGCCAGATCCAGCCGAGTCCGCGCGGTGAGCTGGAGTTGACCGCAGCCCTCAACTATATGCTGTCCCAAAATCTGGAGTTGATGGCCTATCCACTGCCGGAACAGGACTGGATTGACATCGGAACTCCTGATCTGCTGCAGAACGCGCGCCACAAACTGAGTGGAGAGCAGCATTGAATGATCTGCCCGTTGTAGAAGCTATTCGCAGAAAAGCGGCGTCGCTCCCCTTGCCGGACGGATGGCGAATAGTCAGAGCGCCGGGGCGTGTGAATCTCATCGGCGAGCACACGGACTACAATGGCCTGCCGGTGATGCCGATGGCGCTTGACCGCGCTATCTATGCCGCTTTCAGAGCGCTGGACGAACCGGTCGTACGGCTTGTGAATACGGATGAGTCCCTTCCCCCACGTGAGTTTGGCATCTCGCAGTTCATTGAGCCCTATGCGCCCGGAGACTGGGGAAACTACGCGAAGGCAGCGGTGCAGGCTCTGGCGAGCCATCACAGCAGCGCGCAGCGGGGATTTGAGGCAGTGGTTGGCGGCGACATTCCCGGAGGCGCGGGCCTGTCATCTTCCTCAGCGATGGTGGTGGCTATGGCGCTGGCGTTTGCGGAAGTCAACGATCTGGATGTCCGCCGGGCGACCCTGGCAGACCTTCTGGCGGAGGGAGAACGCTATGTCGGGACTCAGGGCGGAGGGATGGATCAGACGATCTGTCTGCTGGCTGAAGCAGGCACAGCTCTTCAGATAGAGTTCCTGCCAACCCGCATCTTTCCGCACAAACTGCCTGCCGGCACGAGCGTAGTCATCGCCAACAGTCTTGTGAAAGCGGAGAAATCCGCTGATGCGCGCGCCAACTACAATCTGCGCCCTGCTGAGTGCCGCATGGCCTGCGCCGTTCTCTCCAAAGCTCTCCAGCGCAGCATTGCCAACCTGGCAGAGTTTCTGGAGCTGTTCGGCCCGGACGGCGCTTTGTCCAACGCCTTTGAGATACTCGGACTGGCCCCCTGGCCAGCACAGCGCCTGGCCCGCGAGATGGACATGTCCATAGACATCCTGCAGAGGACGCTGCTGACTCAGCGGGACGGAAGCGCGCTTGAGGAGCCGCCCTCGGGCTTTGCGCTTGGCAGGCGCGTCCGGCATGTTCTCACGGAAGCTGTGCGCGTGCGCGAGGCGGCGCAGGCTCTGGACTCCTCAGACGCCGCAGAGGCAGGCCGCTTGATGGGCCAGTCTCACGTCTCTTGCCGGGACGACTATCAGATATCCTGTCCCGAACTGGATGCTCTGGTGGACATTCTGGAGGAAAGCGGCGCGCTCGGGGCGCGGTTGACCGGCGCGGGCTTTGGTGGATGCGCCGTCGCGCTCGCGCGCTCATCACAGCTTTCAGAGATTTTGAAACAGGTGAGTGAGCGCTACTACTCTGGATGGCTCAAGCGCAACAGGCCGGACATCTTCGAACGCCTTCCTGCCAGAGTTGAGCAGTATCTTTTCGCTTCCGCCTCCGTAGACGGCGCCACAATATCCGCAATGTGAGAGAACGGTTAATGGACGCAGCGCCCGGAGCGATTGAGGCTACGGCCGGGCTTCTGCGTTCGTGTGCGCAGGAGCGAGAAGTTGCGCGATCGCCTGCCCCGCAGCGCCCGACTGGTCTTTAGGCGCAAGAGTGATCAATGAGAAGCTCAAAGCGGCTTCGGCTGGCAGGATGAGAGTGTCCGTTGTGCTCTGCAACGAGCGACGCGCCAACGCCTGCCACTTCCCATCCTTCACCTGCCCTGCCCACGCTTCCGGGGAGTCCCCTGCAAAGCGATGAATGCTCACATCAGAGGTTCCCAGTGGGCTGATGGCAATCTGCTGGCTTTCAGTGAGCGGCCTGCCGTCCAGACTCACGTAGGCGCATGCGGCAGCGCAATTCGCCCACGCAGCGCCCTTCAGATCAATCGGGCCGGGCGCGATCAGGCTCACTACCGCATTTGACTTCTCGACCACGACCGCTTTCCCGCCCTCTCCCAGCGACAGCCTTGTGCCCCCGTCCAGCGTCACCTTCTGCGGTTTTCCGGTGCGGTTGTTCACAAATACATATCTATCCCCGTCGCCTGCGCCTGGCACACTCATGACGATCAGACCGTTATCAGCGGGCTGGACGTCAAAGCGTTGAATCCCGGCCGCCTTTACCAGATTTGCGTAGATATCAAAAGGTGGATGGTCGATCTCCCATGCATACGGTGTAAAGAACGCCTGACCGGCGCCGGCGCTATAGTGCCACAGTTGCGCACTGCCGAGTTCACTGGCTCCTGCGGGCTTCACCTGAATGGATGGCTTGAGGCCGTGATCATCCTTTTGCGCCTGCAGAGGTTCCTGAATCTGTGAGACAAACTCTACGCCAAAGAGGTTCTTCAGACGCTCGGGGTGAGAGCGTTTGCGGGACTCATCAAAGCTGACATCTCCGGAGGCGTACACAATGCCGCCGCGCTCAGCGAAGCCCTTCAGACGTGAATAACTCTCCTCAGACAGGCAGAACGCAGCCGGTAGAACCAGCAGCTTTGCGGAGTCAGGAAGATGAGAGAGTGAGCCGTCGTTGATCACTCCGAATGGGATGCGCTGAGCAATCATCGCGTCAATAGCGTTGTAAAGCGCGCCTGTCGCAACTTCCTGCCGCAAACCTATACGCACCTCATCGGGCGCAACGACAAACGCCTCCGGGCTTTCATAGCGCGGGACAAACCCCGCGCCTGCAAGAGCAAACGCCCGAAAAGCCCGCAGCGTGTCACGCGGAACTTCGTCATTCGGAGAGTTGATGCCCCACGGGAAAACATTGTCTGGCATCTCCTTCCAGCACCAGTTGAGCGCAAACATCCCGCCCAAACCCATTATGCTGGCCGGAGCTTCCAGATACCAGTCTGCATCTGGTGACTCCAGAGTCTGTCCCGCAATGCGCGCGTTGTGATCCGCGAGGCTGCCAAACTCTCCCAGTGACAGCCCCTTGCCCTCAAAGCGCCTGTCTATGACCTTGATTTCGTGCGCCAGCGCGCTCTTGTCCCCGTAGTAGTGCTTGTCAGAGAAGTCAACGTGCTGATTTCCCAGCAGTTGATCCGCTGCTCGCATGGACTGCAGAAAGCCCACCGTTGCCAGTGCCGTAGTTTCAGCTTTAATGCCGCTGACGTTGGCCTCCATCCAGCGGTTGAACAACCAGACGCGGAACCTGTCCAGGTCCACCAACCGCACGTTCTGCCACTCCTGCGCCCCGGGATCCAGCGACACGCTTCCGAGCTTCTCACCTCTCAGATAGGGACCCCACGCTGAGGCCAGTGCCGTCTGCGTCCTGTATTTCTGTGTCAGGTAGCGGTTCCAGAGTTGCGTATCCGGCTGCTGGCGCTGAAGCTCTATGTGCGGTTCATTTTGCACGTCAAACATGACGTTGGGGCAGTCTTTGTAGCGGCCGGCGACGAGCCTCGCAAACTTCTCCTGCGCCTGCAACTCCTCATCTGTCAGACTGATGTCCATCCAGTCGTGCAACGTCAACAGCAGCGCCAGATTGTGTCGAGAGCAAAGCTGCACGAGCGCATCCAGCTTGCGCTGCGTTTCTTTCGGCAGTTTGGCAGACGGCAGATCCAGCGGACCGGCCGCCCGTTTGCCAGTTTCCTGCACGGCAAAAGGGCTGAAGTGCAACACGCGCACAATTTTCAGCCCGTGCGCTCGCATAGACTCCAGATCAGCATCCCAGACCAGCGGGTCCTCAAAGGCAGACGTGAAAATGGCGCCGGTCTGATTCGTCCCCACCCAGAAACCTGTGCGCCCACCAAAGCTGAGATAATTGTCCTTCATTGCCAGCGAAGGCCCCGACCGCCGCAGGGCCGGATCGTCCACGCAGAAGCCGGTTTCCATCGAGTCGTCGTGATCCTCAGTTGAAAGCTCGCAGATAACGCGGTAAAAGTTGTTGGACGATGTCGAAGGCAGATCCCAGACCTGTTGAACTCGCTCGTCGAAGCCAGGCGGCACTTCCTTTTCAACAGGATCCAGACTGGACACCGGAATCCCATCCCGCGTTACGATTTTGAACTGCACGCTCACCTGGACAGGCGCTTTTGTAAAGTTGGAACACACCACGGACAGTGTCACAGGCTCAGAGGCCTGGTACAAAAACAGGTCTGTCTTGAGAGAGTGAAGATAGACCTTGTCGATAAGGCGGTCCACAATGTCCGCGAAGTCCACAGACAGTGCCCCCGCGCGAGAAAACAGGTCTGCATTGGTCACTCCGAAAGCTGCCCAACTTGACTGCTTCCACGGCCCCGCATAGTTGTGAACGATCTCCCCCAGCGCCCCGGTCCTTCGCCCGCTTGCGTCGTACCCCATCAGCAAAGGCACGCGCCGCGCATAGTCCTGCGGGAACACCGGGTCGTTTGACCCGAGCAGTGCAGACGCCGCCCAGCCTTCAAACGGACCATCAATGCGTACGTCCGGAATGAAGGACACGGCGGACTGGGCATAGGCCGTATTCTTCAGCGGATTCATCGGGTCGAACAGCGGTATCTGGCCGGGCGAGGGCCCCTGACCATCTCCAGGGATACCGAAGCGATGGTTCAGCCCCGAGGCGACTTCGTTTCTGTCCACCTGTTCCACTGTGAGAGCCTGCTGCGCTGTCTGCCACGCGTCCCCGGCGCGGATGCTCGGCTTGTCGAAGGCGTAACCGCCCGTTGAAAACAGACTGCCACCCGCCGCAAGAAAAGCCTGGATAGCCTTACCTGCCCGCAACGGATAGTACGGCGACTGAGGCAATACGAGAAGATCGAAGTTGTTCGGAGAAAGATAGCCCGGGCTCTCCAGCGCAGAGGCCGACAGCAGCGTCACGCCGTACCCAGCCCGGCGTGCCAGATCCGCAAGGTAGTCAGAGTCAGCGGCTGAAGGAGAGCCGGAGTTCTCCTCCTCGACGCGGTCCGGACGATCCGGAATCTCCGGCGCCACGCCTGTGCCCTTGTCCTGTCGTCGCTTGACGAAGTTCTCCGCAAGGATAGCAATCCTTCCACGCTCTCCTGCCTCCGGAGGCGGAGGTGGCAGTACAGCGGGAGTCGCTCCCGGCGTTTCACCAGACAGAGCGAACCGGATGTCTGTAAAGCTGATGTCCATATCCGCAAAGTCGCAGCCAATCAACATTTTGGTGACGCCAGCCATGTTGCGCTTGCCATCACCGCCAGGTTCGTAGCGAAACTGCCCGGCTGGAGCCTCGGCGTTCTGCCACCCGTCTGAGGCTTCGCCCAGAGGCTTGCCGTCTATCAGCACCTGCTGAACCCAGCGGTCACCATCAGGCTCTACCAGCCAGATGAAGAGTTGCGCGGCTTTGCCCGCGGAGTGTTTGTAAAATCGCAGGCTCACGGCGCGGGTTGTTGCGGGAATTGTAACGTCGCGCTCAAGAGTCCCCCAGTGCGGCGGGGCGTCGCGGTACACAACACGCATAGCGGGAGACCCTGTTATCTGAATAGAGCTTTCCGGCGCTACTGTCGGTGCGTTTCCGCTACCGGCGCCAGTTTTCCACTGGTCAACGGCCAGCGCAAGATTTTCAGTGGGAGTGGGCGATGCGCCCCAGACAGCTCCGCTGGTGAAGAGCAGAACAAGGGCGGCTGCGCCTATGGTCTGAATCCTCAACTTTGTCCTCCCCTCGATTTTTCCTGATGCAACTGCGACTGGTAGAGCTGAAGGCTTCTGGTACACCTATTGTAGCTGGTAACAGACGGCTCTGCTAAGCCCCCGCTCATCCATCCGCAGCCGCCCGCAGGAGGCACGATGCGAGAGCTTCACACAGCTTTTCTCAAACTGCCTGCTTCGGGCGATTTCCGCTTGTAAACTCCTGCCAGACCTGAAACCAGATGCCTGTGAAATGCTGGATATTCCAACAAAATGGGTAACTAGTAACTGGGACAAGACAGGTCCGGCCTCGCCCGGCTGCAAAGCCGGCAGGGCAATATCGACTGTGTGAGGAGTGACTCCTATGGCAGATACAAAAACCAACGTGCCCGCACATCGGGAGCGGGACCTTGACATTTTCCAGGAAGACGACTTCTTCCCGATAGGTTCGCTCTTTGGCGGATCGCCGTGGCAAAGCCTCCGGCGCATCCACGACGAAATGGATGCCGTTTTTGGGCGCTTGCTCGGATCTGGCTTCCGGGGACCAACGATCCAGGCATGGGAGCCGTCAACCGACATAAGTGAAGACAAAAGCGGCTGGCGTATCGAAGTGGACCTACCCGGCGTCAAGAAGGACGACATTGACGTCCATGTAGATCAGCGCCAGCTCAGCATTCGCGCCGAAATGCGCCAGGAGACTGAGACTGGGGACAAAAAGGACGACGAACACGGACGTCAATACCATCGTCGCGAGCGCCGGTACGGTCATTTTGAGCGCACGATGACGCTGCCGGACAACGTCAAAGAAGAAGACATCAAGTGCGACTTCAAAGACGGAGTTCTGAGTGTTTGCATCCCGAAGGCCCAGACGCAGGAGCCAGGCGGACGCAAGATTCCCGTGTCATCAGAGCCATCCACCAACGGGCACAATTAACAGATAGAGACGTGAGTCGCCGTTAGAGTTCCGGCTACTCTGGACACGCTTCAGCCTCGGAGCCCCCAACCGGTTCCGGGGCTGATTTCATTGTACTGTTTTTTCACACTACACATTGGCATAAGTCAAGGAAACACACCCGCAAACGCCCTATAATTGAAACAGAGAAGGCAGCCGCGCCTTCTGCGGGAGCAAAACTATGTCTGGAAACTCGACCACCGTACGAAAAGTCATCAGAATTGACGAAGAGCTTTGCGACGGCTGTGGACTGTGTATTCCCAACTGTGTCGAGGGCGCTCTGGAGATTGTGGACGGCAAGGCGAAGCTGGTATCTGACCGGTACTGTGACGGACTGGGAGCCTGCCTTGGCTACTGTCCGCAGGGGGCTATCACTATTGAAGAGCGTCCAGCAGAAGCCTTTGACGAAGAAGCTGTCGCGGTGCGAAACGCGATCAAGCAACGGCTCGAGATGCTGGAGAAAAGTCCGGCGTTGATGCCGCACTCTGGCGCGTGTCCCGGCTCCCGGATGGTGGATTTCACACACAGGCAACGCCAGCAACCGGCTGATGCGGCAACTGACACGCCGCAGCCAAGTGAGCTTCGTCAGTGGCCCGTGAAGCTCAAACTGGTCAACCCAGCCGCCCCCTACTTTGAAAACGCCGATCTCTTGATTGCAGCCGATTGTACCGCTTTTGCCAGTGGCTCTTTTCATCGCGACTTTCTGAAGGACCGCGCTGTGGTCATCTCCTGTCCCAAGTTCGAAGACCCCGCGCCGCAGTACCAGAAACTGGCGGAGATCTGCGCCATGAATACCCTGCGCTCAATAACTGTTCTGATTATGGAGGTGCCATGCTGCTTCGGACTGGCCTCTATGGCACGGCAGGCCGTAGAAGCCTCCGGCAAGCAGACACCGCTGGAAGTGAAGGTTGTCGGAATACAGGGAGACGCGCAGGGCGATCAGGCTGTCCGGGGATTCTGAGTCGCCAGGTCTCAGCTCAGGTCCTTTGCCGCGTCCAGTTGTTTGAGATCGGAATGGGGTGAGCGCGTTGCGCTGTCGCGGAGGACCTTCTCCGCAGCTTCAATCACCTCCTCAGGCTGCAACAGCTCCAGACACTTACGCCCAACAGAGCACTCTGTCTGGAAGCAGGGGTGACACGGGACAGGGTGCGACAGAGCGATGCTCCCTGGGCCCTGAGGCCCTGTGAACTTCGGATCACTCGGCCCGTACAGCCCGACGGCAGGCGTCCCAACCGCGCCAGCGACATGCAAAGCGCCGGAGTCCACCCCGATGAACAGGTCTGCTCGCGCCAGGAGCGCCGCCAGGTCTTTCAGAGATGTTCTGGTGGTGAAGTCCAGCACCGGCCCGTGCGTATGCTGCAGAATCGGATCCGCAGACACCGTACCGACTATGGCTACCGCCGTGTCAGGTAGTGCGCTGAAATGATCCGCAACAGCCGCAAATCCCTGATCCGTCCACTCTTTGATGCTGCGCTTCGGACTGGCTCCGGGCCCCAGGACCACCAGGCGCTTGCTGTGAGGGACACCCATGTCCGCAAGAGTAGCCTCCATGCGGCCCATTTCTCCAAGTGGCGCCTTCAGGAGTCCCACATAGTCCGTACGGGCTGGCTTGATGCCCACGGCTTCCAGAAGGCGCAGATTGTTCGCAGTGGAGGGTGGTCCGATCTTCACTACCCGGTCAGTAAGCAGCCAACCCAGCTTTGTACGAGTGAAACCAATTCGCCGCGGTGAACCTGACAGCCGCGCCAGCAGACACGGCTCCAGAGACTGCGACATAACAAAGCTGAGTTGAGGCTCGCGCTTCTTGAGAGCCCGCGCCAGCGCCAGGCGCCTGCGCCAACTCGCATGCCTGTCCCGCGCCAGATATTCCTCCGACAGTCCCGCCATCTCCCAGACCGGAATCATCTCTGGACGCACAACGCTGAGAATGCGCGCTCTGGGAAAGTGGCGCCGCAGCGATGCGAGCAGGGGCAAACTGAAAACGACGTCTCCGAGATGATTGAGGTGAAAGACCTGAATCCGGCGCACCTCAGAGGGATCTATGTGCAGCGGGCGCGCTTTCACTTTGCGGTCTGCAGCTCCAAACGATTTCGCAGCGGACGCTCCTCCAGTAACTTGGCGAGCTCCATAAAGACCTCATCAGCCTGAATATCCTCCATAGTCGCCACGTCCGAGCGACCAGCGCCAGCATGGCGATCTATCACGCGGTGAATATCCCCGTACGGCCCGGTACGCGCTGCGGTTGAGGCCGCGAACACACCTACGACAGGCGTGCCCAGGGCTGCGGCCAGATGCATCGGCCCAGTATCACCGCCCACAAACGCATCGACCTGCTCCACCAGCGCTGCCAGGGTGAACAGCGTCGTCGGCCTACACAGAACCGCAGCGCCGTTTGAAAGCGCGACAGCCTGCTGCGCTATCTCTCGCTCTGCGTCATTGCCCCACGTAAAGATAGAGACTGCATCGAGCTGAGATCGCGCCATCTCGGCCACCAGGCTGAAGCGCTCCGCCGGCCACCGCCTGTCCGCTTTGCTGGAGCCCACATTCATGACCACGACCGGACTGCTGCGTTGAATCTCGCTGAGATACTGACGCATGTGCTTCCGCGCTTCAGCAGGCGGCTCAATGGGGAAGCGGGCGCGCTCCGGCTGCACGCCAACGGCCGCCAGCATGCTCATCCAGCGATCTACGACGTGTCCGCTGCGCGGCATAGCCATCCAGTGATTGGTAAACACCCAGTTCAGCTCTTCCGCATCCCACATCCGCCAGCCGACCCGATACTTTGCTCCCGAGACGGTCAGTGCCAGGCCGGATTTGAGGCGGTCCTGCACAGCCAGGGCCACATCGTAGCGCCGGGCCTGCAGCTCCGGGCGTACCAGAGCCAACTGGCGCAGAAACTCCTGGCGCTTCGAGGCGTTCAGCATCCCTGCTCCGGGAAAGCGTGGGAAGGTGAATACCCTGCTCACTCCACGGCACATTTCCACAACCGCGCGCGACTTGGGCTCAACCACCCAGTCCACTTCCGTGCCTGGAAGATGTCTGTTGAGAGCCTCCACCAGCGGAGTCGTAAGAACAGTATCACCGATGGCGGAAAGGCGAACGATGAGTACGCGCTGTGGGTTGCGGCAGACCAGAGCGGACCTCAAGCTTCCTCCTCTGGCGGGCGCTTTCGCCACCTGTCGTGAAACCAGAGCCACTGCTCCGGATACTGCCGGATCTGCTCCTCAATCACTCTTGTAAAGTCTGCGCTTACCTGCCAGATGCGCTCATCCAGACTCCCACTGTCCGGGATATCCAAAGGCTGTTTCATCTCTATGCGGAAGCCATGGGCCGTTCTCACGGCAAAACCGGGAATGACCGGACAGCGCGCGCGAAGCGCCAGAAGCGCCACGCCAGGGGCCACCGAAGCCATTTTCCCGAAGAACGGCACAAACACCGGATTGTAGATAGTATTTTGATCCGGCAGCACTCCGAGCAACTCATTGGCTGACAGAGTTTTGAGCATCAGAGAGGCTGGTTCCTGTTTGCTGATTGTGCCGAACCCACCGCGCCTGCGCACGTCGTTGATATAGGCGGCCTGCGTCGGGTTATCAGAGTCTCTGGCCACGACCGTCAACGGGTAACCCTCGGCAACCAGCCGCATGCCGAGATACTCCCAGTTGCCAAAGTGTCCGGTAATCACCACTGCCCCGCGGCCACCGCCCAGAGCTGCCTTCAGCGCTTCCTCGTCAAACGCCGGCGCCAGAGAACGGATAGTTTCCGGAGACTGCCGCCGCAGCCAGAAGAACTCTACCGCCACCTGACCGAAATGTTCAAGCACGCGCTTTGCCAGGCTCTCAAGCTCTTCCTGGCTGGAATGCTCTCCGAAAGCCAGACCCAGATTTTTCAGTGCAACCTGCCGGTAGCGTCTGGACACGCGCCACACGAACCGTCCAAGCGCCCGCCCCATCGGCGCAACATGGCGGCGCGGCGCGTTGCCAGCCGCTGTTCCAAAAACACGCAGCGCGACTGTCCCCGCAAGAGATTCTGCTTTACTGGCCCCTGGCATTGAAAGAGATTATAGCTGCGCTTGTCTCTGGGAGGTCGCAGGGCAGGCAAGCTCCACAAGCCTGTCAAAGTCCGAAATGAGCATTTCCGCTTTGAGAATCCGCAACCGCTCCGGCAGGCGCAATGAATCCATGCGTACAAAATCCTTCGCAGACGTCATGATCCACTCAGCGTCGGCAGCCTGTGCCCACTCCTCGGCGCATTCCAGATCGTCCTGTGAAATTGGGCAGTGATCCGGCAGGAAAAGTTGTGCAACGACATCCGCGCCAGCATCTTTCAGAGTCTCTACAAACGACTCCGGCGATCCGATTCCGCAAAATGCCATCACGCGCCTGCGGCGCAGGTCGTCAGCGGGCCGGCTGGATCCGGCCGGCGTATCAACAGACACGGCAGTGTAGTCCGCGGTGTGAATTGCGGCTTTCGGAGCCATATCTCTCAGGCGGCGCATAAGGTCGGTCCGGGCTGATTCCCGCAAGGCGCGCCCATGGGTTACGATTAGTACTGAAGCCCGTTTGAGGCCGCTGACAGGCTCCCGCAGAATGCCAGCCGGCATTACCTGACCGTTGCCAAAGGGCTTCTGAGCATCCACAAGGACCACATCCACGTCTCGCGCCAGTTGCCAGTACTGCAAGCCGTCGTCCAGCACCAGCGCGCTTACTCCCAGATCTTCAACTGCCCGCCGGCCGCTGATACGGCGGTCTTTACCGGTGAGCACAGCCACTCCAGGCAACTCCTGCGCCAGAAGCTGCGCTTCGTCCCCACTGTCCTTCCAGCCGGCCAGCACATTTTGCCCGTCTGAGACAGTCAACGCTTCATGCGTCCGCTGCGCTCCGTACCCACGCAGGAGCACTGCTGTAGCGCACCGTTTCTGAAGAGCTGATGCCAGTGCCTGCACCACTCCTGTCTTTCCCGTGCCACCGAGTGTGAGGTTGCCGACGCTGATAACACGAACTGGCAGATGTGTGCGCTTGCGCAGCCCCACGGAATCGGTCCACAGATAGACTGCCAGCCCCGCTCGATAGAGCCAGGCCAGCGGCGTCAACAGCCATATCAGCGCCCGGGATCGCAGAGGCGCGCGCGAGCTGTAAGCGCCCGCTATCCAGGAAGAGCGCAGCGTTCTCTTCACATCGAGCCTTTGGCGCGTTCTGCCAGCTTCTGAATTTCCTCTGCACAACGCTTTGACGCCCCCTGATTGCTCTGAATCAGAGCAAGCGCCTTATCATAGAGACTTTGGCGTCTTTCGCCGGTTGCCAGCTCTGTGATCAGCTTCGCCAGGTCTTCCGGAGTCTGGGCTTGATAGGCTACACCGGCTTCCAACGCGCGCGCGGCAATATCGCGGATTTTGTAGTCGTACGGGCCAAAAGTCACCGGCACACCCTGTGCCAGAGGCTGGAGGATATTGTGCCCGCCTTTATCAATAAACGTTCCACCGACGAACGCTACGTTAGCCAGACGGTAGATTCTCGCAAGCTCACCAAAGGTATCAAGGACAATCACGTCGGCAGTGTGTCCTCCCGTAACGGCGCTGCGGCGGATAGCGCTGTAGCCATAACCACGACACTCCTCCACCACCTCATCTGCCCTTTCTATCTGCCGCGGAGCGATCACCAGACGCAAGCCTGCCGTACGCTTTCGCGCCGCCTGAAAAGCTCGCAACACAACGCCCTCTTCCCCCGGATTCGTGCTGCCCGCCACCACCAGCGCATCCGCAGGGTCAACACCGCAGGCGCGAGACAGCTCCAGAGCCTCATCCGGCGTGAGCGGTTCTCCGGCTTCATCGAACTTCGTGTTTCCTGCAACGGCAACTCGCTCCTCCGGCGCGCCCATTTCGACAATACGCTGTGCGTCAACTTCGTACTGCATCACAAAGCGATCCACATTGCCGAGCGCCCACCGGTAGATTGACCCGAAGCGTCTCGCCTTTTCAACCGTAGAGTCGGAGACCTGGCCGTTTACGACGGCCACCGCAGCGCCGCAGCGTCTGGCTTCGTTAATAAGATTCGGCCACAGCTCTTTTTCACAAAGCGCCAGACACAGAGGTTGCACGCGCTTCATAACTGAGCGCACAGCAGGCAGCATGTCTACGGGAAGGTAGAAAACGGGCAAATGCGGCAGGAGCTTGTGAGCCATCACTCGCCCTGTGGAGGTCGTTGTCGTGAGTTCAGTGGAGTAGGCGCCTGACAGAGCAGCGTATTCTCTCAGGATAGACGCCGCCACCGTCACTTCTCCCACGGAAACGGCGTGCAACCACACATTATCCCGGGGCACAATCTCCCGTTGCGCTTTGGACGGCCAGCCAAGACGCTCCAGCCAGCCTTCGCGGGATTTTCCGTTGCCAAAAACGCGGTAGCCATACCAGGCCAGCAACGCCGGACTGAGCGCAGTGAGCGCTGCGTTGTACGCGAGAAAAGCGCTCCGCCTGGAGTCAGGATTCTCAGGATGCGGTGGCTTTTCGCACAGGTCCTCTTCAATTCTCATGGGCGGAAGCCTCGGCCAGACGGTGTTGGACCTCATAGAGCTTTCTGAACAGCGTATTGCCGCGCATCAACTCATCAAACGCGCCGCACTCCACCATCCGCCCTCTCTCCAACACAAAGATTCGATCCGCCTTTGTGATAGTAGCCAGTCTGTGCGCGATTATCAGAGTAGTGCGACTGCTCATAAGCCGCTCCAGCGCTTCCTGAACAAGACGCTCTGATTCTGCGTCAAGAGAGGACGTCGCCTCATCCAGAATCAGAATAGCCGGGTCCGCCAGAATCGCCCGGGCAATGGCGATACGTTGCCGCTGACCCTGAGAAATACGCGTGCCGCGGTCTCCCAGCACGGTATCGTACCCATTCTCGGTCTTGACGATAAAGTCATGGGCGTGCGCTGCCCGCGCTGCCTCCTCGATCTCCGCAGTCGTCGCGTCACGACGTCCGTAAGCGATATTCTCTCGAATTGAGGCGGCAAACAGCATGGTCTCCTGAGGCACTATGGCAATCTGCCGGCGCAGAGGCGTCAGAAGAAGCCCGCGAACGTCCTGCCCATCTATGCGCACCGCGCCAGAGTTCGGATCGTAAAAGCGGGGAATCAGGCTGGCGATTGTAGATTTTCCGGCCCCACTCGGGCCAACCAGGGCAACGATCTCCCCCGGAGCAATCTCGAAAGAGAGATCGCGAATCACGTCGGTCTCGCCGGAATAGCTGAAGGAAACACTCTCAAAAGTGATTTGCCCGCGGATGTCTCCGGGAGGGCGCGCGTCTTGGGGCTCGGCCACATCCGGCCGGTCGTCCAGAATCTCAAAAATCCTCTCCGCCGCCGCGCTGACCGTCTGATACTGGATGTTGATTCGACCGATCATCCGAGCTGAGGTGGCGACCTTCACCATCAGAAAAACAAACGCGCCCAGGGCGTCCATAGTCATCTGATCCCTGGCCACAAACCACCCACCGTACAGCAGAATCCCGATGGTGCCGAAAGCGCCGATCAACTCGACCGTAGGCTGCAGCGCCGCACTGCGCTTCACACCGCGCATGGCGGCATAGTAGCCTTCACGATTGCAGTCCGAAAAGCGCCTCATCTCGTAGTCTTCAGCCGCGAAGGACTTTATGATGCGCATCCCGGCGATGGTCTCCTCCATCATCTCCGTCAGGTCCGCAAGGCGCGTCTGGAGCACGGAACTCAGAGAGCGCATCTTGCCACCGATGCGGGCGATGGCCACCGCCATCACTGGCACCACCAGGACCGCTGCAATAGTCAGCCGCCAGTTCAGATACAGCATTCCCACCAGCCCGCCCAGGCCCAGCACTGGCCCGGTGACAAGATCTGTGAGGACAGACCCGCTGCTTTGCACCACGCCAACGTCGTTCGTCATGCGGCTCATAATCTGACCGGTGCGCTGGCGGTCGAAGAAGCTGATAGAAAGAACATGCAGATGGTTGTAGAGCCGGCCGCGCAGGTCTGTAGTCAACTTGTAGATGCCGGCAGAGAGCAGGACCGTCTGCTGATAGCTGAAAAACCACTTGCCAGCGTAGATGCCTACAATCATCACACATAGCTCGCGCAGCAGCTTCGTAGCCTGTGCGAGGTTGGCGCTTCCCAGCTCGATGAATTTCTTCAGAGCCAGCGCCAGCGACAAATCCAGCAACGAGACTATGCCTGCCGCCAGAATCCCGCCGGCAAAGTACTTCAGGTAGGGGCGCGAAATGGTGAACAGCCGCCTGATCGGGGTCGCTTCTTTCATGCCGGAGCTTTCCCGCAAACGCTCGCCCGACTCACAGTTGCAAACCAGTCCAGAAGCGCGTCCGCCGTTCGCTCAAGCGCGCCGGTGGGCTCCAGTACGCTGCGCAGACTCTGCAGGCAATCAATCTGGTGAGCCCTCTGTTGTCCGTCGTCCAGCAGCGATTCAAGACGCGCCGCGATAGCCTCGCCAGTGGCCTCATCCTGGCGCAGCTCCGGGACAATCATCTCATCCGCCAGAATATTGGGCATCGCCATATACTCAATCTTCATGCGCCTGATGCGGTACTCCAGCTTCATCATAGCCGATCCGCGGTACACGACCACCATCGGAGTCAGCGCCACCAGCGCTTCGAGAGTCGCCGAACCCGAACACACAACCGCCGCCCGAGCCTGACAGATAGCCTCCTGCGTCCCGGAACGCACCAGCGTCAGAGGCGGCTCGGGCAGAGATCTCCGCTTCAGAGCCTTCAGACTCCGCCGCACAAGCGCAACAGCCTGCTCGGACGGATAGTGATCAGCCAGTGGAACCACAAAGCCAACTCCGCCGCGCCGCCGGGATGTCAGCGCCGCGGCTTCAACCATCACCGGCAGGATATTGTCCACCTCGTGTCCGCGGCTGCCCGGCAGTAAAGCGACAATATCCAGAGTAGGATCAATATCCAGACTCCGGCAGAACGCCTGCTTCGAAAGCGCCGGTTTCACCTGGTCCAGCAGTGGGTGGCCCAGAAAGTCGGCCTTTGCGCCGGCAGCCCGCAGGTTATCAGCATACCACGGATAGGGACTGATAAAATAGTCCGCTGCGCTCAAAATGCGCTCAGATGGCGGTGTCTTTCGCCATGACCCCGGCGGAAACCAGTACGCAACCGGCACCCCGTGAGAGCGCAGGAAAGGCGCCATACGCAGGTTGAACGCGCCAAAATCAACAGCAAGGGCAAAATCTGGAGGATTGGTGAGAATCTGACGCCTGGCTCGCCGCTCTGTTATGAGTCCGGGGATTATCAGCTTTGAGGCCTGCACGACGCCAATAGCCGAGGCGCGGGACGTGTCGAAAAGCAGGTCCACTCCCACTTGTTGAAGATGACGGCCGCCGACACCCCAGACTCTCAGGTCCTCAATGCGGCGGCGCAAAGCTTTAACGAGAAGCGCAGAGTGATAGTCGCCGGATGCGTCACCGGCAAAAAGAGCGATATCCAGCCCCGAGAGCCGGGCGCAGTCCGGCGCGGGGCTGTCTGTGGCGATTGACGCGTTGGAGGAAGGGGCGCTTATCTGCGCGGAGCTTCCAACTGCCGCCCGCCAAATCCCAGCTTGATGTTCTGAATATACTCGACGAGATAATCCACCTCAGGGCTGGGTTCCACCTCTTCGATGATCGCCTCCAGAGCCTGAGAGACATTCAAGCTGGGTGTGCGGTACAGCAGCCTGTGGGCCAGCTTCAGGTTGTCACGCACTTCGGCCGGAATGCCTGCCCGGCGCAGGCCAACGCGGTTGACATCGTAAACGCGAGCGGGATGCCCATCCGCCGCCATATAGGGCGGGACATCCTGAACAACCTTGCTCAACCCTCCGATAAAGGCCAGGCGGCCAATCCTGACAAACTGATGCACGCCGACCATTCCGCCAAAAACAACTCGATCTTCGACTGCCACGTGGCCGCTGATGCCCACAGTATTGGCCATCGTGACTTCATTGCCAATTGTACAGTTGTGCCCGATGTGGCAGTACGCCATAAGGACATTGTCGTGGCCGATGCGCGTGTACTCGTCTTCGCCGGTCGCGCGGTGGATAGTCACAAACTCTCTGAGATTGTTGTTATCGCCGATCTGCAGAAAGCTGCGCTCGCCTTTGAATTTGACGTCCTGCGGCTCACCGCCCAGTATCACGTGCGACTTGATTTTGCATTGCTGCCCGATTGTCGTCCAGCGCTGAATGACTACCTGACTCTCGATCACCGTACCGTCGCCAATAACAACGTCCGGGCCGATGATGGAGTAAGGCCCAATTTCAACATTCACACCGATCTCTGCGGTAGGGGAAACTTCCGCGGTCGGGTGGATGCGCGTACCGATCTGTTCACCAAGTTTCATCGTGCGAATGGGGCTCCTCTGGCTCCCTACTTGCCCACTCCAATCAGGTGTTGGGCTTCCGGCCGGGCCGGTTCATCGCGGTCTCGAACAGCGAAAGACAGCTTGCCTTCGGCAACGATATTGCCATCTACGTAAGCGATCGCGCTTACACGGCCAACTTTGCCTCGCGCCCAGTCCACCTGAACTTCAATGATTAGAGAGTCTCCCGGGAGAACGGGTTTCTTGAATTTCACGTCGTCAATAGCCGCAAAATACGCCAGCTTCCCGCGCCGCTCCGGAGTCGCCAGCAACAAGACCGCTCCCACCTGCGCCATAGCCTCTATAATCAGGACACCCGGCATAATCGCATGGCCTGGAAAATGGCCCTGGAAAAACTCTTCGTTGATAGTGACGTTCTTGAGTCCGCGCGCGCGCACGCCCGGCTCCATATCCAGGATCCTGTCCACCAGCAGAAACGGGTACCTGTGCGGCAGGATGCTCCGTATCTGTTCTATGTCAAGCATCTCATAAACATCCCGCAGAGACTCCAGTTCGGCTCCCTGCTCATGATCCTCTGACAAGGAACTCATTGCGCTACTCCTTCCTTATCCGCCGCGCCATCTCGACATTTGCCCAGTGCCCGGTTGCGACTCCAAACAGGGTGCCAGAAATCGCTCCGCCCGTCAATGCCAGATCGCCCAGCATATCTAACAATTTGTGTCGAACAAACTCATCCGGATATCGCAACTCCGGGCGCACCTCGTGGTCATAGACTATCAGCGCATTGTCTTCACTTGCGCCAAGAGCCAACCCATGGCTGCGCAACTCTTCCGCCTCCGACCATAATCCAAACGTACGCGCAGGCGCTATCTCCGCTCTGAACTCAGCAGTATCTCCACAGAAGTGACCGTAGCTCATTCCAATCAGAGGGTGGTCATAGCGCAGAAGATAACCCAGTTCAAACTCACTTCCAGCCGATCCTACCAGCACAGACTGTCCACGCGACACGCAGTCTATGTCCTCAATAGAATACACCGTCCGCTCAGCCCCCTGATCAACCGCGCCTTTCTCCAGGAACCGCTCCACGTACTCATTTGCGCTTCCGTCCAGCGCCGGAAGTTCAGGACCTTCGATTTCGCACTCCGCGTTGTCTATCCCCGAGCCGGCCAGAGCAGAGAGGAGATGCTCTACACATACTACTCGCGCTCCGTTGACCCCCAGCGTAGTGCCACGGCTGGTGTCCACCACATTGGCAGGGCAAGCCCGGATAGCCACAGTGCCCTGCCGGAAAACAATGCCGGTTCCACTCTCTGCCGGCATCACCCTCACTGAACACCCCGCGCCCGTGTGGATGCCGATGCCCTCAAAGCGGGTCTCCGCAGCCAGAGTCTTCTGCTCTCCGGGCTGAAAAATCACTCAGCAACTCTCTCTTCGCTGTAGCAGCTCGCTTCTCCGATTGCGAGCTGCGCCTGAAGCTCATTCACGCGGGATTCCAGCGCCTGCACCTGTTTGATGAGCTTTGGCAGATTGGGAAGACTGGCCCAGATGCGCATCTGGTCGCCGTAAGAGCGCGCAGGAAAGCCCGCGATCCTGGAACCTTTGGAGACATCTGCGATAATCCCGGCCCTTGCCGCTACCTGTGCGCCGTCACCGATGGTCACATGGTCCTTGACTCCAGCCTGCCCGGCCAGAATGACATTGTCTCCAACGACGACGCTGCCAGAAATACCTACCTGAGCGACAATGATGCAGTTGCGGCCAACCTTGACATTGTGAGCCACATGCACCAGATTGTCTATCTTCGTGCCTTCCCCGATCTCTGTGGAACCCGTGCGCGAGCGGTCAATGGTCACATTGGCGCCAATCTCAACGTCATCGTGAATCAGCACACTGCCAATATGCGGAATCTTCTGATGCGTCCCCTCCACCTGATTGAAGCCAAAGCCGTCCGCCCCAATCACAGCCCCGGAATGGATAATAACCCTGCTGCCAATGCGGCAGGTGGGGTAGATGGTCACGTGCGGGTTGATGACGGTGTTTTCGCCAATGCGCACCCCGTCTCCGATGTAGCAGAACGGTAAAATCACAACACCGGCGCCAATCTGGACATCCGCGCCAACAAACGTGTTGTAGCCAATGCTGACGTTCTCTCCAAGTTGCGCTGACTCATGCACTCGCGCCGTGGGATCGACTCCCGGCTCGCCAGTAATCTTTGGCGCGAACCATTCCAGTACGGCTGCAAACGCAGTGCGAGGATCGCTGACGACAACGGCCGGCTTGGCGCCAGATTCAGGCTCGTGGCGCGTCAATACCGCCGCTGCCGCCGAACTCTCCGCCTCGTGAACGTGACGGCGCGACTCCGCAAAGACCAGATCGCCAGGGCCCGCCTCAGCAATCGAGGAGACGCCGGACACTGTTGTCTGCGGGTCACCGAAGAGCTGCCCGGACACCAGATCAGCGATTTGTTGGAGACTCACGGTCATTGTCATATACGTGCTGTCAAAGGCGCGGTGAGTTGCGAGACTACTATCATACCTCTATTAGCGACCGGACACCAGGTGAGAGGCGCGATTGGTCACGGCTTTTTTCGTCGCGCCGCCGCGCCGCAGAGGAGCCGAAGCTTCAACAACTGACTCCGAGATGCGGGCATCCTCTACGATTTTCGCGCGCAGCTTCTGTGCGGAGCTCTGAAAATCTCTGACCAAGACAGAGGAATTGGAAGCAACGCTACCTCGAACACTCGGCGGTATAGATAACTTACCTGCAGATTGTGTGACGTCTGTATGGCGTCGGCCTAATGCGCTCACGAAGGAGTTTACCGAATTCAGCGTCGCTTCTGCTCGCTGGGATGCCAGTTGCTCGGCCCGCTCGCGAGCCTGCGCCATCTCCCGCTTCTCAAGCGCAGCTATCTCAGCTTCAAAATCCTCTTCCACCTGCTTGAGATCGAGCTGATGCTGGCGGCGGATACCGCCGACATTTTGCGCTACGGTCTTTGCAATCGCCTCGACGCGCGCCTGCTTGTCGTCCAACTTCTGCTGAAGACCGGCGGCGTCCCCTCCGGGAAGCGCCCGAATTTGCGAACGCAGAATGGAAATCTCAAAGAGCAGTTTGCGCTTCTCATCGGCGCTGGCAAGCTGCGCATTGACGATCTTCTTCGCAAAGTCCTGGTTGATCTGTTGACGGCGCTGGTCTATCTCTGGCGCCAGCTTCTCCCTCGCCTGTCTGACGGCCACCTGAGCAGAGCGCTCTTCGCGCTCGCGGAGGCTGGCGGCGTAACGCGAGTTCACCAGCGCGAGGCGTCCTTTTAACCCTCGCTCTATCCGTCCAATTTCAGACTCACTCAGCGGTTGAGCCTCAGAGAGATCAAGCAACGGGACTTGGCCCGGCACTGGCAGGCGCGTCTGGAGCGAAAGAGCCTGCGGATTGCGAAGCATCGGAAGCTCCCCGGCAAACAGATGCGCCTTTGCAACCTCGGAAAGATCAATTGAAGGGAGAATGGCGGATGGAGTTGTCTGCTTCGGCGCACGCGCACAGCCCTGGCCGAGACCACAGACGACTACACCCGCGACTGCCACCCAGAATGTCCTCAGCAATGTATTCCGGTACAGATGAATCATAGAGTCCGGTTAGCCTGAAAACCTGTCAGCCAGCAAGCGCATTAGCGGCGCTTTACACGCTGGAAGCGTCTGCGGGTGAGTGTCTCTGGTCTTAGCAAGCCGGAGCAAGCGCTCAGGGAGTGTTCAGCGCCTTGACCACCTCGTCCGTGATGTCCACACCACCGTAGAGCACGGCGATTTTGTCCACAACTGTCGCTATCCCCTTGGCCTGCGCCACCTTGGCAATCGCCTTCTTCATGTCCTCAGTGATTTTGTTGGACAACTCGTCTTTGCGCTTGTCCACCTGATTGGAGTAGTCTTCCGCGAGTGAGCGCAGAGCCGCGTCATTCTTGTTGCTCAGATCGCGCAGCTCCCGCAGCCTCGCCGTCTGCTGCTCCGTCGGAGAAGTTGTGTTGCTGATCGCGCTGATCTCTTCATCACGCTTCTTCTGCTCTTTCTCGAGCGCGTCAATGCGCGCCTGATCCGCATCAGTCAGCTTGTCCTTCTTCTTCAACGTAATCAACTCGCCAAGCTCCGCGTCGTTCAGCAGCTTGTTCTTCGAGCGCACATCCAGCTCTGTGCGAAAACCCGCGACCAGCCCATCTACCTCAGTGTTAGATTTTTGGGTTTCCTTGTATTCATCAAACGCCTTCTTGACGTCCACAACGCCAATGGTCGGCTGCGGCGCTGTCTGTGCCAGGACGACGGCCCCGGGCGCCATCGAGACGGCAAACACGCCCGCAAGCGCCGAAAGAGTGAGATATTTTCTGATCCTGTTCAAATGATGTCTCCAAGTAGCGTTTCGGGAGACAGTCAAACCGACTCCCACAATATCCACCACACGATCAGCCCGGCTTGCTTAGAAAGCCTGGCCTATGCTGAAATGCGTCCTCGAACCCTCATCTCCAAAACCGTAGTCAAAACGCAGGTTTCCAATAGGAGTGGACACGCGAACACCGGCGCCCACGCCCAGGTGCCCCTGAAATCCGTTGCTCTGGGTGAACTCATTCGTGTTGGTAATCGCGTTCTGATAGTTGCCGCCCCAGGCATCGCCATAATCGGCGAACAATACCCCCGAGAGCCCACCGCTCAACGGTACACGGTATTCGACACTCGTTAACAACATTTTGTCTCCCCAGAACCTGTCTTCCCTGTAGCCGCGCAGCCTCTCCGCGCCACCCACAAAGAACTGCTCCGCAAAAGGCACCGCGCCGTTGGTGATGCCAAGCTGCAACCGGACCGCGAACGTGCGCCTCTTGTCCTTGATCGTCTGCTTCGCGCCGCCCGCGCTGAAGTATCTGCGCAGATCCGCATCAATCTTTGTAAAGCCACCGCTGCGCTTTGTATGGGTCTTGCGGTTGTCGATGTCGGCGATCCCCGGTTCCAGAGTCAGCGTGTAGTAGCTTCCAGCAGCCGGATCCAGCGCGAAATCCCGTGAGTCTATCGCTCCTTTCAAAGCCACACTCGTCAGGCGATAGTCTTCGTTAATGTTGAAGATTGGCAGTGTGAGGTCGGCCCCCGGCTTGACATAGGTATTTACGGACTCCGTGCGAAGCGTCGCAAACCCGCGCACTTTCTGTCCAAAAGGCTTTGACAAACCTGCGGAAGCGCCCTTGCGCCGCTCCCGGTAGTCAGCCTCGTTTCCGAGATAGCTCCCTGACCCGACGAAACTGGAGGAGAAGCGGTATATCTCCTTGTTGAAGTACCGCAGCGAGAGACTGGTGCCATCCTGGCGGAGGAAGGGATTGTAGAAGCCCATCTCATAGCTCGGCCCGGTCCCTGTTCCGCTCACTTCATACAGCGCATTCAGCCCCAGTCCCTTCCCCTGGAAGTTGGTCTCTGACAGCTCAACTCGCCCGACCACTTTCTGAAGCGAACTGTAACCAAGCCCCACGCTCACCTGTCCGGTTTTCTTCTCCTTGACAGGGATAGTGATGTCAACCGTGCCCTCGTTCTCACCCATCTTGATGACAGGCTTCTGGAACTCCTGAGTGTCCAGCATGTCGGATTCGTAAACGCGCGTGATATCTTTGTTGAGAAGTTGCGCGTTGTAAATGTCTCCTGGTTTGGTCTTCATCAGGCGCTTAAGGACCCAGGGCTTGGTCTTTTTCAGACCCTCAAAGTTGATAGAAGACACCCTGAACTCCAGAATAGGCAGGGTAAGCACGCCTGTCTCCGGATTCATCTCGGCGGCATCGGTGATGTAGGCCACTGCACCCTTCTTGGCGTAGAGGTCTTCCACAGATCTGGCGTCCTGGTCAAAGGTGTTGAAGTTGTAGACTTCTCCTTCTTTCAGGCGCATCGCCTCGAGCAGCTCCTGGCGAGTGACAACCGTGTTTCCGGAAAACTCAATCTTGGTGATTTTCGGGTTCTCAACCACCTCGAAGATGACCTTAGCTCCGCCAGGTGCGTCCTCTTCCCGCGCAGAAACCGCTGAAAAATAGCCCAGTTTCTCGATGGCCGCCCGGTCAGCCTGCATCTTCGCCTGGTCAAAGGGCGTGCCCGGCTTCTCCTGCACTACGCTCATGATCGCTTCGCGCCCGATATTCTTGTTGCCGATGATCTCAATTTCCGTGATGACCTTCGACTCCTGAGCGCAGAGACCGGCAGGAAGATTGCTCAGAACAAGCGCAACAATCAGCACGCGGGCTATAGCGGCGCGCAGAGAACGGGCCATACGCCATCTTCTGTGTCCGCTGACAGGCCACAGGCTGAAACCGGCGGCGGACTTCACAGGCGAAAGCGCCTCATGCAACTGTCGTATCACTCGAATAGCAAAACCTTTCTTCTTTTCTCCTGGTCAGACCACTCCGTCCAGCTTGCGCCGCAGAATTGCCCTTGCCCGCGCCAGACGAGTTTTCACAAGCTCCACACTGATCCCGGCAGCCTCGGCGATCTCTTGGTACGTCAGACCCTGCAGATCCCGCAAGACGCTGACGACCCGGTAATCTCCAGGCAGGGAATCTATGGCTCGACGGATTCTCTCAGAAAGTTGAGCACTTTGTAAAGCCGCTTCCGGCGTGGGCTCTGACGATTCCAGAGTCTCCACTTCAACAGGCTCATCACTCCAGTGCTCGCGGTCTCTGGCGCGATTGCGGCACAGATTGATCGCTATCTGACACAGCCACGTATAAGGCGCCGAGCGCCCTTCAAAGCCGTCCCAGCTTCTGAACGCGCGCACGAATGTCTCCTGTGTGACGTCCCAGGCGTCGTCAGGGTTACGGACGAGACGCAGAGCAAGATTATAAACCTTGCGGTCGTATTGCGCGACTAGCTCTTCAAAGCTCTCTGTTGAGCCGCGGGACAAATCTGTGCGCTTGTCCACGGTCTTTTCCCCATCGTCTTCAACTTGCTGCAAGATGTCGTCCGTTGTCCGGATGCCTTTTTGCCAGAGCGTTCAGTCTCGCGGCCTCCGGGCTGTAGCCCGCCCTCGCGGCGACTGTGCCGTTGGGATGATGGTTAAACTACAGTGTGCGTGCATGCAAACAGCGCTTCATCGCTGCGCACAAGCCACCTCCTAAAAACCCAGAGAGCCTTCAATTCCAATGGAGGTCATATCGAAGCGGTTGCGCCCGTACGTCAGGCGCAGCCGATCCGTCACGTCATAGAGCAGCTTCCACTCCTCCTGCTCCTGCGCCGCTTCCAGTGACCGCCAGTACTGGATGCTCACCCCGTCAAACAACTTCCGCCGGAGCATGACGTTCATTGGCTCGTACTGGCCAAACCCGAACGTCACCTCCTGAAAACCAAGCGCTTCAGCGATAGCGGACTCAACCGGTTCCAGCACACCAGGCGCTATATTCGCTGTGAACAGCCTCGCAACCTCTTTCTCAAAGCCGCCCTGAGAGTCGAATCCGCTCGGGCCGACCCCCGCGCGCTCCCCCAGAAGCGCAAAAATCCTGTTGGTCTCCAGCCCGGGAGGATAGCTCTGGAAAGTCACTTTGGGGTCTTCAGGAGACCCGCTGGCGTGCATCTCCACACGGTAAGAGGTTCCGCTGAAGGCTGTGGAAGCCAGACCTGAGGATATCTGGGTCTCTGCACGGATATCCATAGTCACCCGCGCCCCTTCCGGAGCATCGTAGTGATAACTGAGCTTTCCGACCGGCACCACGCGAAAACGCGTCCCTGGAAACAGCAGATACCCGCTGAGCACGTCCAGATTGCCCGTCACCAGCGGATCCTGCAACGTCTGCGCGACTCGAAGCTGTCCGCGCACGTCCACATTCATGCGCGGCCCCCTGGCTTTCATACGGTCTCCCGCCACAAGCGACAGGTCAAATGTCGGATTGAAGGCAAATCTGAGGGCCTGCTCTGGTTTCTCAGGCAGCGTGGGCATCCCGACAACGCCATTTTGCAGGGTGATGCGACCGGCAATCAGAGGATGCATCGGAGATCCGGACGCCTGGAGGTTCATATTGAGCTTGCCGTTGTAGGACTCATCGAAGCTGCGAGTGACGTTTCTCAGCTTCAAACCCATGTTCTCAGCCTGCGCAGAGGCGTTCAGTGCCCATCCCTTGTCTGTTGAGCGCGCCCCGCCCGTCACACTCAATACTCCGCCATCCGAAGAGCGCATCGTGAAGCGCTCGATATTCACCTGATCTCCCTGCAGAAGAATGTTGACGTTCACGTCGCCAAAGACTGTGGCCATATTCTTGACTGCAAGCGTGCCGCCGTCCACACTAATCAAACCGTTGAGTTGTGGTGAAGGCCACTTGCCCGTCACATCTACGCGGGCCACCATGTCGCCGCTGGTGCGCTCGGTGTCTATGCGGCTGGTTATGAGGCTCAGCGTCTTCAGTGTCGGGTTCACGGCCTGCGCGTGTATGTCGAACTCACCGCCTTCGACAAACGACAACGTAGACAGACTGAACGGAGCCGTGCCTTCAATCCGGATACGCTGATCCGAGCTGACCAGCGTGCTCTCAGCGACATTGATGGAGTGGGCGTCCGCGATGATCTGACCAGTCGTGAAGCGTTCGATCGGCAGGCCGGCAATGTTTGCGCCACTCACCGTCAGCGATCCGACCGCCTTCGGATCGGAGAGAGTGCCACTTGCCTCAAAGCTGAAGTCCGCCGTTCCCGCTGCATCCGACACTCCCTTGATGACCGGGATACGGCTCAACTCTACGTTGTGACCTTCCACATCCGCCGTCAGCTCACCGCTTCGCGCCAGAGAACCTGAGGCGGTAATCAGCATATCGTGGTCTTCAATCTGCAGACTGTGCACGGTGGTCCCCATTGGGCCAGTGGACGCCTTCACATTCACCTGTCCGAGCGGTGTGCCCCACGCCTGCAGCGCATTGATGTTCCAATCCGCCACGACCAGCGTGCCGCCTGTCTGGCGCGTCACGGAAACTGTGCCGGCAAGCGATCCCTGCACACGCTCCGGCGCCTGCAGCGCCAGATCGCGCACTCTTGAATCGCTCAGATCAGCCAGGACTCCCAGCCCGCGTACCATCGCCAGCAGCCGAACGAGATCGACCCGGCCCGTGTCAGTCTCGCTCTGTCCAATTCGCAGCCTCGCTGAGAGTACCCCGGCTGTGTCCGGGTCTGTGCTGATCTTCACGTCCTCCACACTCATCCGGCCCCCGGCGACGGACAGGACCGCTGCGTCCACCTCAAGCAGGTTGTCCCGCCACACTATCTCACTGCGAGATACGCCGAGTTGCTCACCACCCGCGCCGAGATCGGACCCGGTAAGGCTTGCCGACACAACGGGACCCGCGCTATCGCCACCCACATGACCAAACACATCCACAGTACCGGAGACCGGCATCTGCCGGTTCATAGCCAGAAAAGCCACGTCACCAAGCGGCATGCCCTCCAGACGAAAGTCGAAGTCCAGAGACTTGTCACGCCCAACGGTTCCCGTAGCAATCAGGGTCGCCTGGCCGCGCGTAGCCTGCAGGTTATCCAGGGTTAGCGTACCGCGGTCGAAGCTGCCGCGTGCGTTGACGTAGGAGGCCGAGTAAGTCCTGTAGCGTGCGCCCTCGATAGTAAAGTCAAAATCAGCCCGCAGAGATCTCAGAGGACCGCTGACATTTTTGAGCTCGCCGGATACCTGCCCCTGCATATCCGCAAACGCCGGAGCCACTGTCGCAAAATCCTGTGCGCTCAAAGAAGCAATACTGGCAGTAAGCTGGAGTCTGGGTTGGGCGGACAGTGGCTCTATCACATCGCCAACTATCGTGAACTCACTTTGCTTGCCCGTAACTGTCAGTCCCGGCGTGCTGATGCGATGGCGCGAGGCTGTCAGGTCTCCGCTGATTGAATCCAGGGCATGCCCCTGATAGACGGCATCCAGAATCTGCACTCGCCCCTCAAAGCTCGGACTCGACAAAGAGCCGAGGACGCGCCCGTCAGCGCTCAACCATCCCGATACGCCGTCTGTCTGCGATGCGCCGAGAATATCGCGAGCGCTCAAGCCCACAGCCGTCACGTTGAGATTGACCGGCCCGTTGAGCGCCACTTCACCAGATGCCGTCACAAACCCGCGAGGCGTGGACACAAGCAGCGACTCTACACTGATCTTCCGGCCTGCCAGATGAGCCCTGCCAACTGCGGAGGTGGCGTGGCGGCCATAGACGACCGGGTTCTGGACGTGAAAGCTGACAGCGCCGCCCGGACGTCCGTCCGCCAGAGTCACCACCGCGTTGCCGGACGCCCTGCCTTTGAGATGAGTGTCAAGCTGCGCCAGTGAGACGTTGTCAAAACGAGCCTGCCCCTGCAGACGGGGGCGGCCCATGAGAACCTGTGCTGTCCCTGACCCGGACACAGTCCCACCACCGATCTTCGCTGAAAACGATGGTAAGCTCAGTTTTCCCTCAGCAAATGTAAACGAAGCTCGAGTATCACTGAAAGAACGGCCGGAGTACGATAGGTGCGGAATTTGCGCCTGCCCGCTGAGCATCAGAGCGGACAACGGTCCCCTGGCGCGAACGGCGAGTGGACCCCTTCCGCCCACTCGCACGTCTCCGGTCGCCGCAGCGGCTGGCGCCAGTGATTTCAGGCGGCTGTAGTCGGCTTGAGAGGTGACCAGGTCAATCCAGACCGTCGGCTTTGCCAGTGAGAGTACGGCGCCCTTCACGCGCCACTGTGTCCCCGCCGCGCGAGCAGAGCCGTCAACTCTCAGATAGTCAGCGCCCGCAAGAGCTACCGAGGCATTCACACTTTCCAGCCGCGGTAGATGGCCTGGAAGCTGAACGGCAGCCTCACGCATCTGCCCTTCCACCCACACGTGCGTGGTTGGTTTCGGCTTTGTGCGCCTCGTGAGAAGCAACCGGCCGCTGAGAGTTCCGCTGTACAGATGCAGGTCTGGCGATGCGCCAAGAAACGGGTCGAGGAAAGGCAGCGACACCCGCTGGCCCTGGACGTCTACTACCAGGCCGCCTTTGTAGCCGAACGCCCCTTCTACCTCAACTTTTTCCGAAGCGTTTGTCCGGGAGACGGTTCCGGAAAACTCACCGCCGTCAGGAGCCTGCAAGCTTATACGAGCACTCACGCCGCTGGAGAGCAGATGGAGCGGTGCTTTCGTCTTTGAGGTCAGCGCATGGTCAACGTAGCGCACCTGCCCATCGGAGACAGTAATGACGCCGTGAAAACGCTTCTTCACCCGTCCTTTCGGGCGAAACGCCTCCTGGTAGTTCAGTCTGCCACTCCTGTCGCGCTCCAGATAGACGACCGGACCGACAATGTTAACTGAACTGACGGTAGAAGCGGGAGCGTCGAGATTGCGCAGCATGTCCACGAGGCTGTAGCGCGCTGAGGCCCGCCGTGCCGTGAGCAGTGTGCCAAAGCTCTGCTTGCTGATGCGCAGTCCACGCACTTCGATCTGCCACGGGGAAGCGCTGGCGACACTGTCAACCGTTACCTGTGCGTCAAGAGCCGCAGAGACCTCCACCGCAATGGCCTGCCAGAGCAGTCCGCGCGAGCGATCGAACTCGCGATGGGCGATCAGAACGCACAGCGCCAAAAATAGGATGGGAGGAATCACCGCCACCAGACGGGAGACCGTCCAGAGGCCGCGGTTGAAAAATGCTCTCACGGTGTACACCAGCCGCGGCTGCCTGCCAAGCCTGTAGGCCGCGAATACCAAGCAGTATATACGTAAGCTCTTTGACGGTCAAACAGATTGTGAAGTTACACAGTGAGAGGTGTCTCAGGAGAGCTCAACAGTGCGCGCCAGAGCCAGCATACGCACTGAAGACGCTTCGAGAGCTTTCAGTTTGGCCGCAAGCGCATCCGCCGTCGCCCCAGTGGTGACGACGTCATCTACAAGCAGAATCCGCATACCTCGGATATCAGGAGGGTTTCTCCGAGCGCCGTAAATTCTGTGGGCGTTTTCCAGACGCTGTTGCCTGGACAAACCCATCTGCCCCGGCCCTCTCAGACGCCTGAGAGGCTGTAAAAGGGGCAGTTCCAGAAAGCGCGCGACGCGCAGCGCCAGCTCGTGTGAGTGATGAAACCCCAGCTCCCAGCCACGCGCCCGGGAGCCCGGCACAGCCACTACCGCATCGAACTCTCTCCACTTCGCCGACGAGCCCTCCAGCCACGCGGTCAGCATCTCGCCCAGCGGGTCAGCCAGACACTTCATCCCATCGTACTTATAGCGGTGGATGGCGCGTCTGAGAGCGCCTTCGAAAATCGCAGTCTGGCGCAGGGAGTCGCACGGACGCGCGCTGGCCCACGGCGCTTCTCCGCAGTCCGGACAGCGGCGCGATGCTTCCGGACGCCCGCATCGAGCGCAAATCTCTCCGGCCATAGGCGTCCTGCTGGAAGCGCATCTCTCGCACAGGAAAGCTCCCCTGGCGGAAGAACAGACGCAGCACACCGGAGGCCACAGCAGATCACACACGCCTGCCGCAGCTTCACGCAGGGTGTCAACGACAGACACACTCACGAGTCTATCCGCTCAGCCGCCGCTGCGCCGGTGGCGAGGGTGATACCGCGCAAGGCGCGCACTTTACCCGTCCCTTCTGCGGACGGATCCGGCATTGAAAATTGGCGCAAACAGGCTACGGGCAGCCACAGACTCCTGTCCTCCCTCACGCAGATTTGGACAGCGCGTGGAGACTCACCTCCGCGAAGCGCTACTCTATGTCAGACTGACGCCTTGGCCTGAGAACACTGCGATAACCGCCGGAGGCTGGTTCCATAGATATGACACCTGTCACCGTAACCATCTGTCCGATAGCCGGAGGCGTGATCACTTGCCCACTGGCCAGCCCGCTGAAGCTCACTTTGATGCCGCTTCCACCCGCGGGGTCGCTCACGCCGGAGCCATCGTCCATCACCCAGTACCCGGCATCAATGGCTGTGATGCGCCCTGTGGTTTTGCACAGCAGTCCGATACTGTTCAGGCCGTTGCCGCCGGTGACACCGGGCTGTCCGGAGGCGGGTGGTCCACCGCCGAGGTCTTTGTTGCGCATAACAACCGGAGCTATCTGCTGCGCGCTGTTGGTAATCTGGAGCGTGCTCAGGCGGATAGCGCGTTCACCACCTGAGTTTATAAGGGCGCCTGCAATGCTGACTTCCGAGCCTTCCGAGGGCATTACCTGGCCGGTCGGAACCACCTTGATGGCCGCTCCTCTGCTCGGCTCCTCCACATAGAAGCAGTCCGCGTAAACAGCCGTTACAATCTTGCCCGCCAGATTCACAACCACACCGTCCGAATTGAGCTTCGCCTGCCCGATATTCTGCTGCGCCGCTGACTGCACAACCAGAATACCGTCTGAGAATCCTGTCGCGCTCCAGATGCGTGCGCCATTTCGCGCGGTGGCCGAGAAGTAGTACACCACACCCGGCGTCAGATCCAGATCGGAGCGGGTCACAGATGTTTGAGTTCCCACGCTTGTCCAGGGTATCACGTCGTCTGTTCCGGGCCACGTGCCGATAGCGTAGCGGTACTCGACGACACCGGACTCGGGATCGGAAGAAGACCACGAAGCAGACAGAGTTGTCAGACTGGTTGTCGCCGCGCCTGTGTCAAGGACGGTCGGCGTGATCGGAGGAGTGGAGTCCGCAATGTTGGAATCCTTAAAGTTGAACACTGTGCCGTTGTAGGACGCCACCACAACGCTACCATCGTTGGAGATCACCGGCGACGACA
>JADLDK010000017.1 GCA_020846715.1 Armatimonadota bacterium
CATCAGTGCCGACCCACTGTTTGCTGATCGCGCCAACGGGGACTTCCACTTGCAGAGCGCCTCACCGTGTATAGATGCAGGACTGGATAGCGCTGTGCCCTCCTGGCTGCTGACGGATATGGACGGCCAGCCACGCATCAGCGGCCTGCATGTGGATATTGGAGCAGATGAGTATGTGCTTGAACTACCGGCAGCCGACATCCCTGAAGCCCGGGGCCGCAAAGACGGCGCTCAGGTTTCACTCTCGGGTGTCATTGTGACAGCAGTCTGGCCAGATGCTTTCTACATCGAGCAGCCCGACCGGGCTTGTGGCATACGGGTGCAAAAGACCGCTCATGGTTTGAGTGTAGGCCAGTCGGCTACTATCTCAGGGACTATGGCCACCAATTCAGATGGTGAGCGCTACATAGCCGCCTCAAGCGCTTCGGGAAGTGCTGGGCAAATCCTGACTGCTCTCACGGTCAGCCAGCGCTTACTTGGTGGCGCTGCCAGCTCGGACTACTCTCCAACGGCCGGTACAGGTCAGCGGGGTGTGAAGAACGGCGTTGATCTGAACAACATTGGTCTTCTTGTGCGCGTGTCAGGTACGGTGACCTACGTAGACCCGAACGGGCAGTTCTTTACCATCTGGGACGGTTCGAGTGTGAAGGACAGCGACGGTCACCAGGGCGTACGTATCTTCGCCCCTGGCTTGAGTCTGCCCACCGTCGGCCAGTTTGTCACCGTCACCGGCGCAAGCTCCTGCTACAAGGTCGGAAGCGACCTGTATCCACTGGTCCGCGTGCGTAATGCGAGTGATATTCAGACGCCGTGAGAGCGGTCTGAAAGCAATAACATTGTAAGCCAGCACTTCCTGCCCTGTAGTATAGGCCCTTGAAAAAGTGGGCTGCTGCGGGGTAGGATCTGTTGGGTCTGTGCACGTTATGCTTTTCACGAACGCTGCTGATGCTGAAATTGGCTGAAGGAACGAAGCGCCATTTAGCCTACTGGCAGCAGTTTTCGCAGCTCCGCAGCGCCCTGGCAAAGTTCGCAGCAAACGTGACAGCCTCAGTACATTTCCCAAAGTGTAGATTACCTCTTGACAAGTGGGGGTAGTGTAGCGTAGTTTCTACTGGACGAGAGGCGCGGCGCGCTGCCGGAGCAAATCCAGGCTCAGATGGGGATGCTCAAACTGAGGAAGCGTGCCTGAGGGGCTGTTTAGCCAGCCGTCGCCACTCCCCCGGTTTTATCCCGGTTCAAAAAGTCCCAGCTCTTGCTGCTGGGATTTCGCGCGTGTGGGTAGCGTCTATGAACGCTGCCCCCTGACACCGTATCAGTGCGGCAGACAACGCGTTTGGCTCGGATACGGGAAGAGCCGGAAGATTCGGCAACGGACTTTACGTCAATACTGTTGCCTGCTTCTGTCAGAGAGGAGCACATTCCAAGTCACAGAGTTCAAGAGGATATATCGGGAGGCCAGCCTGGACCTGCCTGCATTGTGAGCCCGCAGCGATATTGCGACGGCTGTGGACTTCGGCAAATGGGTAAGTTCGGGTCATCGGTAAGGAGGCCACGCCGAAGGGAGAAACGGCATTGAATCTTCAGGACAAGATCTACATTATAGCCCTTGCTGGAATGGGGCTGATCGCGCTTCTGTTTATTTATGTGCTCGCGAATGCGGGCAGGCCATTGCGCGAAGAAGAAAAGGCAGGATCCATGGGTATCGCATACCGCATGCGAACGTGGCTTTTTGTCATTCTGCTGGTGATCTTCTTCGTTGGCACGTGGGGTACGCTCTGGCACTATCCTATTCCACCGCAGCACGTGGCGCTGAATCCACCGCAGGTCGTAAACGTCACAGGGCGTATGTGGTCGTGGCAGATCGAGCCACCCACGGTGCATGCGGGCTCGGATGTGGAGTTCCGTGTCTCCAGCAGTGACGTCAATCACGGTTTTGCAATCTATGGGCCGGACGGCCGTATTGTAGCCCAGGTGCAGGCGATGCCTGGCTACACCAACAAGCTGTTGCACAACTTTGACAAACCCGGAACATACACCGCGCGCTGTCTGGAGTTTTGCGGGTTGGCGCATGCGCAGATGGCTGCTCCTATTCAGGTCGTCGCGAGCAAGGGGGAATAACGATGGCGTCTCTCACTCTCTATCCTGCAGAAGAAAGGCTCGAAGGCGGCAGCAGAGTCACCTTCGACCTTTATATGATCACAGCCGTTACGCTCTTTGTCGTGATGATGCTGATCGGGCTGACTATGCGCATGACACAGGCGACATGGTTGAACGTGAACCCGGCTCTGTTTTACCGGCTCCTTTCCATGCATGGCGCTGGTATGGTAGGCACGGCGTCCATTGCTACGACGGCTGTAATGTGGTTCTTTCTGCGTAAGTACGTCGGACTGCATCTCTGGGCGTTTGTCGCGAACTATGTGCTGTTTATGCTTGGCGCGCTGTGTGTCATAGTCTCGATCTTCTTTGGAGGGTACGGCGCGTTGTGGACGTTCCTGTATCCTCTTCCGGTTCACGGTATGGGACTGTGGAGCAACAACGCCTCGGCTCTTTTCCTCGTTGGCTATCTTTTAATCGGCGTCGGAAGTCTCGTCTTCTACCTTGACGCTGCTGCCGCTATTATCAAGGTGTACGGAAACCTCGGACGTGGGTTAGGCCTGCAGTGGCTTTTTGGCGGAGAGATCAACCCGGATCACCCTAAGGCTGTCGTCGCCAGCTCCATGGTGATCATAGCAAACTCACTCGGGATTCTTGCGGGATCAGTGGTCCTGGTAATGAATCTGGTCAATATCTACTACCCGCAGATCACGCTCAATGCGCTCTTTGCCAAGAATCTGACGTACTGGTTCGGCCACATGTACATCAACGCTACCATCTATATGGGCGTGATGGCAGTCTATGAGCTTTTGCCCAGGTACACTGGCCGGCCTTATCCGATTTCCAGACCGTTCATCTGGTCATGGGCCGCAAGCTGTCTGTTCGTAATCGTTGTGTATCCGCACCACTTGATGATTGACTTCGCGCAGCCTCGCTGGCTCACCATTATGGGGCAGGTAGTGTCCTGGAGCGCGGGCTTCCCCGTGTTTTGCGTGACAGCTTACGGAGCTATGACGAATATCCACCGGTCCGGAATCCGCTGGACGATGCCTTCCCGGCTGATGGCGCTATCCATGTTTGGATGGGCAGCGGGTATCGTGCCTGCAATTTTGGACGGGACCGTGCGCAACAACCTGGTGATGCACAATACTCAGTGGGTTCCGGGACACTTTCACTTCTATCTGCTCCTCGGTGTGCTTTCCATGGTGCTGGCGCTGATCTACCACGTGCTTGGAAACCGCGCAAACGCGGTGCCGAACTCGGGTCTGGATCGGACAGGATTTTTTGTGTATCTCATCGGAGGCCTGATTTTCACACTCGCTTTCCTGAGCGCGGGCCATCAGAGCGTGGCGCGGCGCATGGCCACCCATCTGCCGGAGTGGACACTTACGGATAAGGTAGGATCGGTGGGCGCAACTCTGGTCGTTTTGGGTATGCTGTACTACGCAATTCGAATTATCGTTGGGCTGCTTGGTCGGCCTGTGGTTATAGATACGTCTCATGCCCATCCTGCGGACACTGCTGGCTAGCCTGCTGGTTCTCACAGCGGGCTTGACAACCTTTTCGTATGCGACAAACGGCTTTCGCGCTTACACCAGCGAGAGCGCCAGGCGCATAGAGGTGCGGGAGCACCCGCGTAAAGTACCGGATGTCCTGCTTGTGACTGCGGACGCAAGTAGGACATCCTTTGCTTCTCTGCGCGGAAGATGGTTGCTGGTGGAGTTCATCTATACGGGATGCGCCTCCTATTGCGCGCTGCAGGGAGATGACTTTTCGCGTCTGCAGGATCGTCTGAAAGGGCCGCTTGCGCGTCGCAAGGTCGAATTGGTGAGCATCAGCTTCGACTTGAAGCAAGATGGGCCGGATCGCCTGGCAGGCTATCAGAAACGCTTTGGTGATCGCGGTGTTGGCTGGCTGGCTGCACGACCGCTGGATCAGAAAGGGTTAGCAAAGCTCATGCGGGTGTTCGGTGTTACCGCTGTCCCAGATGGCGCAGGTGGCTTTGTTCACAACGCAGCAATAGCGATTGTTGATCCGCAGGGACGTCTGGTGGCGATAGTAAACTGGAATGATCTGAACGCCGCCGAGCAGTACGTAACTCACCGGCTCACGACGTGAAGCCTTCGCCGCGGAGCAGCGCGCTGGCTGGCGCAGTGCTCTGGGTGATCCTCGCTCTTCCTCCTGTCCGGCATGTCCTTGAATCGGAATTGACGCCGCAGGTACTTGTCCAGATCCCCCTTCTGGCGTTGGCGGGGGCTTTGCTCGCGCGGCTGTTTTCTCGCCGCCTCGACACCGTAATGCGTCTGTGGAACGATGGTGGCATTCCGGGTCTATTGCTTGCGTCCGTTGCCGGAATGACGTGGATGCTGCCTCGCCTGATGGACGCATCCATCAACGAGGAAGGCTATGCGCTGGCAAAGTTTCTCACAGTGCCACTGCTAGTTGGAGTGCCGGTGGCCTTGAGTTGGCCAAAAAGCGGCTTCGTCACGCGGGGTGTTTTGCTGCTGGAGGTCGTGGCGACAGCTTTCCGGATGGGGTGGCTCTACCTGGTGTCGCCAGAGCGCCTGTGCAGCAACTACCTCCTTGGGGATCAACAACGGCTTGGCAAGCTACTGGTAGCGATCGGAGTTGTTATTGCGTTAGTCCTGGCCTGGCAGTTGATCTGGGGCCGCGTTCGCGTGGAGAGCCCTCAATAGGCTCCCATCAGGTGCGCAGGAGCCAGATACGATCTCTTTGTGTTCTCGAATCCGTCCCAACTGCAACGCGAAAAGCGCCGCCTGCGCCAACCCTCAGCGCGCGATATACACGTGGTACTGATAGGTCAGCTCGCGCTCTTGACCGGCTGGCAGGTCGAACTCCCATTCGACTTCGGAGGTCGGATTGTAGGCATCCAGCTTCTTGGCGACGCGCGTAACCCTGCTGGCCTGGCCACTGGACTTCACTTCACCGACCACAGATTTCACAACGTGCATCTTCACCGTCTCGTTTTTGAAGTTCTTGACCACAAGCTTTCCATCCACCACAACGTCATCAATGCTGCGGTGGAAGATCTCCATGGGGGTTCGCGACACTTCCGTCTGAGTCTGGTCCGCCTTGATGTCTGCCGAGATTGTGAGCTTGAGGGAGCTTCGGCCGCCCGGAGGGGTGTAGCGCAGGGTGTCCTGAGCAACGGGCATGTTGGCGCGCATCGTAAGGGCCGGAGCTGTTGTCCAGCGTTCATTTCCCTTGTTGATGAGCCGCAGAGCGTGCCAGACGGGAGCTTCGTCCTGAGTGCTCGGGTTGCTGTCGTTGCGCCGATAGCCCCGGTCATCAATGTTCATGCTGTCCGGAATCTCCCACTCATAGACGTGCTCATAGGGCGCTTTCGTTGTAAAGACGGTGTAGCGCGCCCGGTCTCCCTTTTTCAGGGTCACGTTTTTCTGCTGGTAGGTGAACAGGTCTTCGTTGGCTTCACCGGCCATAGACGCACCCGCGCTGTAAATGAGCTCGCGTGAGCGCTCCGCATATCCTCCGTACCCAACAGACTGCGCCATCACGTTCGAGAGCGATCCAAACTCCTGTCGTGAGCCTGAGCGAGACAGGCCCTGCATAAGCTGTGAGATAGACTGCTGCAGCGCCAGTGGCGTAATGGTGTCAGCAAACGCAAAGTTTGGAAAGCCGACCACGAAGTAAACATCCGTATTGTCCAGGTCTTCGGCGTCGTTTGCCAGAACAGCCTCAAGCGTGATAGACGCCTCCTTCGGATCCGTGATGTCCACAAGGTAGCCTGGACTCCAGTTGATGCCCTTCTCGATGTAAGACAGAGCCAGCTCGCACCTTTCCCGGGAGCCGCTGATGTGCGCTTTGGCGCGAGGAACCTCCACTTCACGCGAAACTTCCACAGAGCTTCCGTCCGGCAGAGTGACCTGACGTATAAAGGTTTTGTCCAGCGCGAGGGTCTGACCGTCCGCGCTTTTGAGAAGCACAATCTGCGATGCGTCCGGCGGGATACTTCGAAGCGGGTTTCCGGGCGTAGCCGCTGCCGGCGCTGGAAACGGCAGAACAGTTCCCCTTATCGTCTGAGCTTCGCTCGTCGGCGCGTAAACGACGCCGACTTCTCTTCCAACATTCGCAGCCAGCAGATCTGCGAAGCTCGTCGCGCTGGCGGGTTTGCGCTCCGCACTGTTGAAAGAGATGACCTGCGTCACGCGCGCGGACGGGTCGGTCGTGCCCACCCAGTATGTGCCAAGCACTGCGGGTGGCACAGGGGCGAGCATTGTCCAGCCGTCCTGAAGGCGCGCTTCCCCCGTTCTGAACACAAAACCCAGACCATTCTTGAACGCAGCCAGCGACCGGACTTTTGTTCTGGCTTCAGGCAGCGTGGCGGCCTGTACCGAAGCGCACGTCCCCACCAACACACACATTGCGATCCATCTTTTCATAAGGTTACCCCCATTCGTGAACTGTCTGATAGATACCGCGCGCCCCGCAATCCTTCAATCCGGATTCGAAATACTTCGATTGAGGCTTCGGCAGGGCCGTAACCCTGGCGCCCCATTCTCGTATTGGAGGGATAACGGGCCTCCAGTTGTAAGCATCCTTCAGAGTCCGGGTACGAAAGTGCAAGACCAACCCGCACTTAGGTCTAAAGGCGCCCGGATTCAACACAATTCGAGGGGATTACCGGGCAGTTCAAGGAGGAAACATGAACTCAATGCAGTGTCCGCAAGGCCACCAGAGGCGCTCACTGCTTCTGCGACTCAGAATGTGCAGCCTTCTGGCTGTGATCCTCGGCATCGCGCTTGGAGCGCACGCTCATGCGGCTCCGCCAGGGCAGCCTCAGAACGTGTCATTTGCCCCGGCAAGCGGGACGGTCCTCACCGGACAGCCGCGGGATATGTACGCTCGCTATCTGCACCCCGACGGCTCTCAGTTCTTAGCCCGGACCTTTGTCCTGATCAACAACACGCTGAATCCCCACAGCGCGGCGTACCTATTCTATGATGTGGCCACCGACAACATATACCTTCGCAATGACAACAACAGCCAGTGGCTGGGTGGATTCCATCCGGGGTCTTCAAATACGATAGAAAACTCATTTGTGCGAGTGGACTGCGCCAATACCGAGGTCACGACGACCCCTTCAGTCATCGTGGTAAAATACCGCGTCGTCTTCAAGATCGCTAAAGGCGCTGTCAGAGTTTTTGAGCTCTGTTCGGGGACCTTCGGCGGAATGGACGGCTTCGATCAGATGGGGTCATTCTCCATTGTCGCTCCGCTTCCGCCTCTGAACGAAAGCGTGACACCCGGCAGCGGAACTCTGGGTACAGATACCCCTCTAAACATAGCGGGTCGCTATTCGGATCCAAACGGCGTGCGCGATCTCGCGCGAACGTTTATGTTGATCAGCACGGATCAGGGCGCCGCAAACGCGATTTTTCTGTATTACGACGTGAACTCAAATCGCGTCTTCTTGCGCAATGACAGCAACACTGCATGGCTTGGCGGGTTTGCGCCGGGATCGGCGCAGACTATTGAAAACAGTCAGGTGCGTGTGGACCTGGCAAATACCGCGCTGACGCAGGGAGCGTATGCCATTTATGTCAGCTATCGCCTGACGCTGAAAGCCCCGATGTCCAACAAAGAGCTGCGCGGGCTGCTGTTCTGCAGTGATGACGGAGGGCTGACAGATGGATGGGATGATCTGGCGCAGTTCTCAACGGTGACGCGTCAGGCTCCGGTCAACGCTTCTCTGACGCCCCTTTCGCAGACCATTGCGCCTAACACCGCGCAGATCCTGACGTCCACTCATACCGACGGCAACGGCGCGACTAACCTTGCCCGCGTACTGCTGGTGCTGAATCCTCTGTTCACGTTCCAGAACAGCATCCTTCTGTTTTACGATGCAAACACGAACAGTATCTATCTGCGCAGTGACGACAACTCCTCATGGCTTGGCGGCTATGCGCCGGGGGCTGCCGAGACGCTGGCGAACAGCCGTGTGAGCGTTGACATCGGCGCAACCACAGCGACCTTTTCAGCAGATACGCTCACAATAGACTGGAAGTTGACTTTCCTCACCCCCACAGCCGGAAGCGCGCTTACAGGCTGGCTGTTCTGTGTGGACGATAACGGGCTGACGGACGGCTGGGATCAGTTGGGGACATACACCATCTCCTCTTCGTCCGGCGGTGGAACTAACCCGTACGCTCCGTTTGGGGTGGGCTACAGCGCCAGCTACAGCATCACGTACGATCCCGCGCTTGTGCCGCCGGATACGGCAGACGTCACCATATCAGGCACAGAAAGCGTCAACGGCACGACCGCCTTCGTCATTGATAACTCGCCGCTGTCTAACTTCGCCGGAACGGCCAGTGTCGCTGTGGCGGCCAGCGGGGACCTGATGCTGTACAAGGAGTGCACGGGTAATCCCCTGAGCTGTTTCACGTACCCCACTCCAAGCAAGCTGCTGCCCGGCACGATGGCCATCAATGACGTCTGGTACTCTAAGGATCGCAATGATAACACAGTCACCTGCACGATTATTGCGACGAACGAAAACTTCGCCGTCGCCGCTGGCACGTTCAACAACATTGTGCAGGTGCGCTACACCTCGAGTGCGCAGCTTTTGGAGTTATGGTTCGCTCCGAACGTCGGAATCATTAGGGCCCAGGCGTCGAAAAACGGCATTATCTCGACCGCTGAGCTGACCTCGTACTCAGTGCCATAACCGCCGAAAGGCGTCCCACAGCTTGACGGCGCAGATTCCAAGGACGCGGAATCTGCGCCGTTTCTGTGCGTCAACGTAAACCGGGTCGGGCTAATACGGGTAAGAACAAGTTGCTGGTGCGGCAAGTCCGCCCAAAAATCCACGGAGGTGACACTGTGACTGTGAAAGATCCCGTATGCGGCCGTCAGGTGAGCCCGGATCAGGCCAGATTCTCGACGGATGTCGAAGGCACGAAATACTACTTCTGCTCTGAAGAGTGCAAACAGAAGTTTGAGGACGATCCACGCAGGTACGTAGACGTACCGGGGACGGCCAGCGCTTCCCCGAAACCCTGACCAGGTGTGAGAGGACGCCTGGCAGAAGCATGTCGCGAACGTAGCTGCCACATGCGCCCGGCAACCTTTGCCCGGCGTCCTTTGCCCGGCGTCCTTTTCATAGCTCCTGAGACTGTCTCCCGCTATTTTTCGATGCTGGAGTGAGGAATCCCGGCGCCCTCGCCAGGGGCGTCCGGCGAAGTGGGCGCATCAGGTTGCGACGGATAGCGGTCTTTGGCGGCGGGAAGCGGCGGGAACGGTTTGTGCGGCTCGGTCTGATACCAGAACGCTACCGTAGAGTAGTCGTCATGGCGCTCATTGCGCAGGCCGTGGCGCATCTCCATCCGGAACGTTTTCTCAAACGGGATTGGATCCTCGATGTGGAAGCGATAGAAGCTGTTGTCCGCGTGGACGGGCTTTTCATCGGATTCATACCACGGTGAGCCAAACCGCAGGCCGTTTTCACCCTTGCCGAAGCTCCAGCCCTGCCCGAAGTAGTCTTCCTGTCCGGTGGCGGGAATCTCTCGCCCGTCCACCCAAATCTGTTCGCCGCCGTCCCCCCACCAGCCGGGGGAGTTTGTCCGATTGTAGTAGAACAGGCCGACAAAGTGGCCTTCACCGGCGGCGTCCAGAATCAGATAGGAGGGACCGCTCGTCGGTTTGGCTTGACGATACTGCGCGTGGAACGTACGCACATAGTCCGGCAGGGACGCCACCTTCTTGTAGTTGATGTGGTAGAATAGCCGTCTCAGTTCGTGATCCGGGGAGTTACTGAAGGTAATCCGGCAGCTCTTTTTGAATGGCATGGGAAAAAAGCAGTTGTACCCGCGCTTGTTTCCGGTCTCAAAGGGGATGGAGTGCACGTCGTAGTACTTTCCGTGCCCCAGTCCGAAGAACTCACCGATCGGAACTTCCACGCTCGGTTCCTTCTCGCCGTCCCAGTAGATGCGCAGCACACAGTCTTTCAACACATAGTCCCGCTGCCGCGACAGGGTGAACCAGATGTGTGAGATGATTCCTGGACCCTGAATGTTGGCGATCTCCTTTGAGTCTCCGGGCTTCATAATGTCGCTGCCGTCAGGTCCGGCGGTGGGATTGCTCACAATACGGTGGAATGTGTAGTCCTTCGGAAGATACATGTTCGCCAACAGCTCGCCGGTATCTACGGTGACGGCTCCTCCATTAGCCGCCGTAGCTCCGGTGGCCAAAACTATCGGAGCGCAGGCCAGAGCAGCAGCAAAGAGATGCGTGAATGCCATAAGTGATTGTCCTCCATAGTGGCCGGCCCGCCTGCCCCGGGTCAGCTTCGCGGGATAGTGTCAAAGCAGAACGCTTTCACCAACTCTGGATCTGCAATGCGGCGCCCGCGCACGCGCTATTCGGCTAAAATGGCTTCTGTTGATCCGGAAGCAAGTTTTGCGGACAGGTTGACAGCTTAGCTCAACAGAACTGGAGAAGTTTAGCATGCCCGAGAATGGACCTATGTCGCTTACTACTGAGCGGCTCTACCGGCAGAAGATTCGGCGACGTAAGGATGAGATCTACAACTACCGCATTTCCAACCGTACGCCAATCTCGGACATTACCATCTGGGAGACTCCAGAGTTTCTTCTGCCCTCCGATGTCCGGGACAAAAAGTTCAAGTCCATTAAAATCGGCCAGCAGTGGGGTGGCGGAGTCAGTGGATGGTTCAGAGTAAAGATCACCATTCCCGAGGCATTCCGCGGCCGTGAGGTGGCGGCGTTTCTGGATATGGGCGGAGAAGCCTGCGCATTCCTGAACGGCAAACCGTACCAGGGTGTGGACGGCAATCATCAGGAGCTGTTGCTTGCCAAGCGCGCGCAGGGTGGGGAGAGCTTTGAGTTTCTGCTTGAAGCCTCAGCGCACAACTGGCATACTCCTAGCGACAAAGCGCCTCGCACCCTCCAGCGAGCCGAGCTGGCGACCCGGAATCCGGAAGTCGAAGAGTACTGGTTCAATGTGGAGGTCCTTCTGTCTCTGGCTGAGCAGCTTCCAGAAAAGAGCGCCCGGCGCGCCAGGATTGTCTATGCGCTGAACAAGAGCGTGGATGCGTTTGACTACACACACAAAGACGACGCTTCACTCAAGAAGTCTGCCCTTCGCGCCAATGCTTTCCTCAAACCCGTTCTTGACCAACCTGCGTGTCCGTCTGCGACTAACGTCGCAGTGCATGGGCATTCGCACATTGACGTCGCCTGGCTCTGGCCCTACAACGAGACCAGACGCAAATGCGCGCGCACCTTCAGCACTGTCATGCGCATGATGGAGCAGTATCCGGAATATATATTCTCTCAGAGTCAGGCGCAACTTTACGAGTTCACGCGGCAGCGCTACCCTGAGCTTTACGAAGACATCAAGAAAGCCGTCAAGAAGGGGCACTGGGATGTTGAAGGCTCGATGTGGGTCGAGGCAGACTGCAATCTTTCTTCTGGAGAGTCGCTCATCCGTCAGGTAGTTCTCGGCAAAAACTTCTTCATGCGGGAGTTCGGCAAAGAAACGCACGTGCTCTGGCTGCCGGACGTTTTTGGATACGCTGCTGCCCTTCCGCAGATCTTGCAGAAAGCCCGCGTTCCGTATTTCAGCACGATCAAGATCAATTGGAGCCAGTTCAACACATTCCCGTACAACACGTTCTGGTGGGAGGGGATTGACGGTACCCGCGTTCTGGCGCATTTCCCTCCGACTACGGACTACAACGCCTATGTCGAACCTGCCAAGCTCATCCAGCAGGTTGATGAGTTCAAAGAGAAAGACCGCAGTGATTGGTCGCTGCTTTCGTACGGATGGGGAGATGGCGGCGGCGGTGCTGACAGGCGTCACTTCGAGTTTTTGCGCCGTTCTGAGGATACTGAAGGCCTTCCTCGCTGCAAACAGACGAAAATCGAGGATTTCTTCCGAACGATTGACGATCCGTCTATCGACTATCCGACGTGGGTTGGGGAGCTCTATCTGGAGCTTCACCGCGGCACGTACACCACCCAGGCCCGCAACAAGCGCTACAACCGTATCGCTGAGCTGAAATACCGTGACGCCGAGCTGTTCTCTTCCGTCGCCTCACACATGCATGTGCCCTATCCCTACGAGGAGCTCCATAAAGGCTGGCAGGATATTCTGGTCAATCAGTTCCACGATGTGATTCCCGGATCGTCTGTTCACTGGGTCTATGAAGATACTAATGAGATGTATCCCCGCATCCTCGAGGTTGCGGAGAAAGCAACAGAGTCTGCATGCAGTGCCATCGTCGAAAACATTAACTTTGGTGGGCAGGCGCCTGTTGTCGTCGTTTTCAACTCACTGCCATGGGAGCGCCGCAGCGTCGCGCATTTCCAGTGGCCTGCAGACAAGCCATGCGCCATCGAGACGACGGACGGGCAGGAGGTGCCGATTCAGCGCTCCGGTGATCTTGTAGAGTTCACCGCCAAGGCGCCGTCTATGGGGTATGCTACCTACCGCGTGAGAGAGCGCCGCCCGCAGAACGTTACCGCGAACACGCTCAAGGCCAGCAAGACGTCTATGGAGAATCGCTTCTACAAGATCGCCATTGACAACAAGGGCGTCATCACGTCCATTCTGCACAAGGAGAGTGGACGGGAGCTTCTGCCGGAAGGCGAGCGTGGAAATCTTCTTCGACTGTATGAAGACAAGCCACTGGAGTGGCAGGCATGGGATATTGACTTCTTCTATGAAGACAAGTGGGAGGACGTCACGCAACTCGATTCAGTTGAGGTACTGAATCAGGGGCCGGTGTCTGCGTCTGTTGAGTTCGTCCGCAGCTTCGGCGCCTCCCATCTCAAGCAGAAGATGACCATTTACGCCGACGACCCCCGCATTGACTTTGTGACGTGGGTTGACTGGCGTGAAGAGAACAAGTGCCTGAAGGCATGCTTCCCGGTGGACGTGAATGCCTCCAAGGCTCGCTATGAGATTCAGTTCGGCAACGTGGAGCGCGCAACACATACCAATACGAGCTGGGACAAGGCTCGATTTGAGGTGTGTGCGCACCGATGGGCGGACATCTCAGAACAGGGCTTTGGGATGAGTCTTATGAACGACTGCAAGTACGGTCATCACACCGTTGGCAACGAGATGCGCCTCACCCTTCTGCGCGCTCCAAAAGACCCGGACCCGCAGGCGGATATGGGCGAGCACCTGTTTACGTACTCTATTATGCCGCACGCGGGAGACTACATCTCCGCACAGACCGTACGCCGAGCTTATGAGTTGAATGTTCCGCTCAAGTGCGTGCCGGTTGAAAGCCGGGCAGATGCGAGTGAAGGCTCTCTGCTGGATGAGACGTCCTTCTTCAACGTGGATGCGCCGAATGTGATCCTTGAGACCGTAAAACGCGCGGAAAACAGCGGAGACACGATCATCCGCCTCTATGAGTGCCACAATCAGCGAGCGCACGTCTCCATCAACGTCAATCTGCCGTTCACGAAGGTGTACGAGACGGATCTGATGGAAGATAACCTGCAGGAGGTAGCCTTCAAGTTCCGCTATTTCACGGCAGACTTAAAGCCCTTTGAGATCAAGACGTTCAAGCTGGTGGAGTAGAACGCAAACGCGCGCCAGCAGACCATCGGGGAGCGAAAACCGATGCAATAGTCGAAGTTTTTCGCTCCTTTGGTCGATATCTCAACACGAAGCCAGGTTATCGCAGTCAACAAATGTGGTTAGGCGCCAACACCCACCAAGACAAGGGGGACAGCCGGGATGCCTCGTCCCTGTCTGATAAGGTCGTACAGGGCGCCCTCATAGTTTGGGACGCCGGTGGTCATCGCCCTCCCACCGGCCGGATCAAGAGTCAGTTCACGCATCGGCAGTATTTCGACGCCGACGTCGATGGTGTCCCCGACGTAAAAGGCCATGTGCTTGACGAACAAGTCGTAGGCTATAAAGCTATATTTGCCAAATTGCACTTCAAGGGCGATTCGCTTCTTGACAAAGTCCGTTTGGTTCGAAGACCGAAGAGGTGTGAGTCCAGCATCTTCGATGAGTGCCTTTTGTTCCTCGGGAGGGAGGCCCACTGTCCGGCGTATGAGTTTTGCATCTACGGTTACCCAGTATCTTACAACCGACGACTTCCAACCTCGTTTCTCAAGCCCCTCTTTGAACTGCTTGTTGAACGCAGGACAGGAGTAGATCAGCTTTCCTGGCATAGTCTTCTCCTTTGACATTTTGGTTCGACAGGCCTCGGCGTCCACCGAATCGATTACGGCAGTGATATCCTCCCAGATGTCTGGCTTATGTACTTTGATATGCTCCCAGCCGTTCAGATGAGAATATTGCTCAACGATTCTCACCAGTGTCCGCCGTTCGGTAGTTTGGGATCATATACTGGCTTATGCATCGGGCGCGTTCGCAGTGTCCCCTGGCGCAGCGCGGAAATCCTCCGCCACGCGACGTCCACGTATTCCTGTACCACATCGCAGCCGTAGCCTTGCCGATCGTGCATCAGCGCGGCAATTACAGCGGACCCGACGCCCATGTACGGATCTAGAACATTATCATCGACATTAGTCATCGAGAGGACGAGACGCTCAATCAGCTCAACAGGAAACTGACAGGGATGAATGGTCTTCTCGACGTGATTGCTCTTGACGTTCGGTATGATCCACACATCACCCGGATTCTTTCCCAGAGGATTTCCAGATAGTTTGCCAACGTTCGGGCCCTTGAAGTACCTTTTATTTGGGTACTTGGACGGCACACGGATCGGATCCAGATTGAAAACATAGTCGTCCGTCTTGGTGAACCAGAGTATAGTCTCATGGCGGCCAGACAGACGACGGCGGCAGTGAAGGCCATGCTCAAAGTGCCAGATAATCCGATTCCGAAGCTTAAGATTGTGGTGCTTAAAGAGCGGGTAGAGGACAATGTCAAGCGGAAATACTTCTCCATCTTTACTCACGTGGTTTCCGACTTGCCAGCAGATGGAGCCTTCTGGGCGCAGAACGCGGACGCACTCCGCTATGACGGCCGCCTGTTCTTGCAGATAGAAATCGAGCGAACCGCGGCGCTCATAGGATTTTCCGATGTTGTACGGTGGCGAAGTAACTACCAATTGCATTGACTCATCTGCGAGCGAGTGTAGAAAGTCTCTGTTGTCCGCGCAGGCGATATTTACGTCCGGTAGGTCGAATTCAGTGATGAGTTGCAGTGACATAGAAACGCGGTCCCCTCTGCTGCGCACTTCCGATTACATTCAAGAATACCCTTTGCGAAGTGTGGTTCGTCAAGATTTTCACTCTTCCCAACCCCTCGAGGTGGACTTAGCCCGCGAGACCAGAGATTTGGTTGTCCGCACGGTAAACGGGCTAGATGCACCCCTTTTCATCAAACAGTATCAAGCGTGTGGGGTCACATAAACTGCAAGGCAGGCAGCCCCACACTCCCCCTAGTACCGCCCTACAATCTCCAGCTTTCCGTCGGTCTGCGGGTCCAGATGGATGATTTCGGATGCTGGATTGAAGCGCGTCCAGTCGCGTCCGTTGACAGTGACTGACTGAAGGGGCCTGGCGTCTGGGTGGCGCAGGCGCAGCTCAAGGGATGCGGGTGGATTGCGTCGGGGAGGCTCTACTACGGCGCGAATCTCTCTGGCTTTATCGCTGGACTCTATCCGGAAGCTCAGCGGTCCGAAGTAGCTGGCCATGTCATCTGCACTGAAGCCCTGACCCTCCGCCAGCCAGGCGCGCGGGGTCGCTGGCGCTATGCGCAGAGTGTCATAGCCGATTTCGCTCAGCAGGATGTGGCGCAGCCAGTTCACCCAGCAGCACTCATCCGGCGTCTTGTAGAACGGTCCCACACCCAGCCCGAACGCTTCCACCGGATGCTCCGCAAAGCAGTTGACATCGCGGTAGATGTTCTGGGCGAACCCGTTGAAGAGCGCACGGATGGCGTGCTCGGGCTCATCACGCTTCACATAGACCATCACCATAGGCACCAGGCCACTCTGGATGGTATTGCCACCCTGGCTGAACCAGTCCCGCAGAATATCCACTCGACGGCCACGCAGCGGGCTGATGTAAACGTTGTCCTCCGTGTCTTTCAGAATCCAGGTTGACTGGTCTTCGCACGGCTCGAGCACGCCGCATTCGATGGAGTGAACCGGACCGTAAAGTGAGTCCCGAATCCAACCCAGGTCCCGGCTGAAAAGCCCGGATCGGGTAGGGGTGAAGGGCACGAAGTTTCCATCCAGCAACTCTGTCGCCGGGGAAAGCTGCATGTTGATCCGCATCGAGCGGCGGAGGTCCTCTCGGTAGGCGTCCGCCTCTGCGCGAATACGCTTTGCGTCCGAGTGCCCCAGCTCTTCCAGCACCCGCGCCGCCGCGTCCATACCCCTGTAGCAGTAAGCGTTCACCGCGTACCAATAGAGCCACTCCGGGTTGTCCTCCAGATGGCCGGGTGGTATCAGACCGTATTCCGCGGCTTTGCCATCAGGGTAGTCGCCGGGTTTCATTGTGTAGCGGCGCTCCAGGGTCACGAAGTCGCAGGCGAGAATCATATTCCGCGCAATCGAGCGTGCCCAGTCCGCATCCCGTGTCAGGAAGTAGTGTTCCGCCAGCGAAAACAGCACAAAGCCGTGATCCAGGTTGTAGTTGAAAGTCTGGTAGTCTGTCTCTTCATCCAGCTTCAGCCCGTGCAGGACACCTTCCTGAGTCTTGAACTTCCCGTGCATCGGACGGGTGCTCTGGAGAGCGAGAAAAGGCTCCAGATACTTGCGGGCGCGGTGATGGTGTCCGCGAAGGTCCAGCGCGCGCACCTGGTGCATCGCCTCATTGGCGCACACCATGTAGCCGAAGGTCGCCGCCGCCAGGAGATCAAAACCGGTCTTGATGTCCCGGTCAGCGGTGATCGCGACATGCGGCAGTGTCGCCCGGACGAAGTCCGTGATCTGCTTTTCCGGAACAGTTATGGACGCGCCAGAGTCTATCAGCGACTGCCAGTAGCTTTGCGTATCTTGCAGTTTCGCGGCGAAGTCCGCATTCCTGACCTCCTCGCGCCCTTCGTCACCCAGGAACGTGATGAACGGAATCTTCAGGACAATCTCGTGCTCCTCGCAACTGTCCAGATCCAAAGTATAGAGAACAGCGTTGGGAAACGATGTGACGTTCAACGGGTCGTAGCCACAGGCGCAGGCCTTCAGCTCCCCACGTCCGCCCGTCTCAAATAGGGCGCGCATCCGGCGCTCAGAATAGGGCTTTTCGGTCCAGAAGTGCTCGGCGGCCCCGGAAGCCACGCGAATAGTATCCCGTGTAATACGCGCATTGGCGTACACAAATCCGTCTTCAACACTCAGGGACTCAGGCTGTTCGATGACCATCCAGAAGTGAGCTTTAGCAGGAAGCCTGACGGTGTTGCGAATACGAATGCGTGAGAACAGACAGACCGTTTCATTGCCACGCTTCTCCCACGGGTTCTCAAGGCTGTCGTAAAGCAGCGCGGCAAAGTCCTGCTTTTCAAAGGCGATTCCACGATCCGTCCAGGCGCTGGTGTAGATAGGTAGGTAGCCGTTTAGGGCGCTTTGACGGGTGCCGTTTTCGCGCTGCCTAAAGTCTGGCGGGTCCATGGTCGGGAAGCGGTAGTGGATGGATTTTCCTGGATGCAGCTGCCGGGCCGTGTCCCCGGACATAGACTTGATCTCTCGCCGGTCAATGAAGATCGTACCGTCATAGCGCAGCGCAAACTCCTGGCGATTCGCATCCACTCCGAGGGGGACGTAGCGCTTCTGAATGGTCTTGACAAGGTGCGGAATCTCTGCTGACGCGCGCTCAAGCGATTGCTCAGGCTCAGTCTTGACGCGCTCAAACACGGGATCAGCCAGCTTGCGGCGCTCGGGAGGAGCTATCCGGCAGGTTACTCTCAGGCCGATATCGGTCACGTCAACCGGTCCTTTGAAAGTGTCTTCAATACTGACGCTGCCGATGATTTCTTCGCCCCGGTAAACGTGCAGCACGGTCATGTCAGGCGCTACCGGAAGCAGCTTCAGATCAATCTGAGAGGATGTATCCGCCCAGAGGACGTTTGCCTCGATGCTGCCGCCTGAGTCCCGCTGTGAACGAATCTCTCCGTTGGTAATAGACAGTCGAAGTTGACTGCTCTCTGTTTCTTTGACCTGGACTACGAGATCAGCTTCGCGCCAGGCGGAGGTGGACAGGGCTCTCCAATCTCGCACGGCGGGACCCTGGTTTTGTCCATACAGCAGGCGAAACCGGTAGGTCTGGCGGTAGAAAACGGCAAAGTCGTTGGCTTTGTCCATCTCGGTGAAGTCGAGCGGGTGGAAGCGCCAGGACAGCCGGTTACCGTCTTTCTCAATATCGCCGTGTAGATTGACCCAACTTCCGTTGTAGGGGTCATCAATAGCTGTCCAGCCGCCGATGAACTCAGCCGGCCAGTTGTGGTTCCAATACTGCAGCTTGAGGCTGTCCGGATCGGGCGCAGAGCCATCAAAGATGACTTCAAAGGAGCTGACCTGTCGTGGCTTCTCCCACTCCAGTCCTATGTGCCAGCCGCCCTGAGCTTCATCGAAAACAGGCCGCCAGAGACCGTTTTCCTGCGCTATCTCAACGGCTTCAATCTCTTCAGGATTACCGCCAGTCCAACCCCTGACTCTCCCAAAAGCTGCGAGGTCCACCGCCTCGCCCACACGCCGCTCTTTGTCAAACCCATCTATCGCCATCAGACTCTCTCCTGTCGCTGGATTCCCAAACGGCTGAGTTCCACTCAGACAGCGCCAGTTCCTCCACAGGAAGGGAGGCGTGCAGGAGTTTACAGGCCTCCAGCCAAACTTTAGGTGGACACAGAGGCTTTTGGAGGAGCGCTTATGCCAGAAGAAAGAGATTGCCGCACGCCAGGATGTTGCTCTGGAGGATACACGCGCAGGGACTTCATTCGTCTCGCGGTTTCGGCGGGCGCTGGTTTTTCACTTTTCGGACTTCCAGGCTTCGCGGTTGCGTCACCAGACCACAAACTCAGCGAACAGGAATTGGAACGGTGGCTGGAGGCGGTTATGGGGCCGGCCAATCCACTCACTTATTCGCCCCGCAACAATCCTTTAGCGGCTGTACCTTTCGGTGGTATTGGCTGCGGCAATGTCTACGTGGGTGTTGACGGCGCGCTCAAGGACTGGCTGATCTTCAACAATGTTCAGCCAGTCCAGATACCCAACACGTTCTTCGCAATCCGGTGCGCTGGTCCATCCGGTAGAAACGTCACTCGTGCTCTCCAAACACAGCAAATACAAGGCGTTGAAAAGTTGCTGCTGGTTGAAGACATCAAACTGACTGGTGAGTATCCACAGGCGCTGCTTGAGTATCTGGACGCAGATCTTCCTGTTTCTGTCAAGCTGAAGGCTGCAACGCCGTTTGTACCGTTGAACTCGCGTGGCAGCGCGATTTCGGGCGTACGTTTTGACTTCACCGTCAGGAATTCCAGTCCAGATACGCAGAAAGTGAGCATGCTCTTTGCTGCTCAGAACAGCGCTGGGCTTGGCAGCTTTGGTGGAAACGTCAATACAGTTCGATCTGAAGGCTCTCTGACCTCCATCGTCATGGCTATTCGGCCGGGAATTGAGCCAAGCATTGATGAGCCAACTCGAATTCTGTCAACGGCGCGGAATTTTACGCCCACGACCGAGGAGATGCCTGAAGAGCTCACGGTCACTGCGGCCACGCCGGGACTTCTGAAGGCTCCTTTCAAGAAGGAAGGCTCTTCAGCACGCACAATCTACTGGCTCGAAGAGCCGTCTCTGTACGAAGCAGGAGCGCTAAGGCACATTGAAGCGGCTGCTTCATCGGGCGCGCACATCGTGTTTTCCGGGGCAGTATCTTTGTTGAACGCTGCGGCAGGCGCCTCTGAGTTGTCTGTCGAGCGTCCGGACATAGTCATTGACGATTTCGAGGACGGCGCCTTCCACAAATGGCAGGTCACGGGAGATGCGTTTGCCGCGGGACCGCAGACCGGGACTCTACCATTTCAACAGCCTGTAAGCGGTTATGAGGGCAAGTATTTCGTAAACAGCTTCAACAACGGAGATGGTACGACAGGCCGAATGATAAGCCGGCCCTTTGAGATTCAACGCCGGGCAATCAGCTTTCTGATAGGTGGCGGAGCATATCCAGGGCAAACGTGCCTGAACCTGGTAGTCCACGACCGCATTGTACGCACTCAAACCGGAAAAAATTCGGAGTCTCTCGAAAGAGTGTCTTGGGATGTCTCGGGACTTCAGGGACAGAAGGCTCACCTCGAGATTGTGGACCAGCACAGTGGATCCTGGGGCCATGTGAATGTGGACGATATTCGTCAGACGGATGAGTCAACGGCCAAGCTGACCAAAGAAGCGGCCTCACTGCTTGGCCAACTCCTGCCTGTAGGTCTGGCAGTCCTTTCGGAGCAGACTGGTCCCGTGTCTGCAGATGTGAAACTTGATGGCGTTACGGCATCTCTTACATTGCCCCAGGTCTACGGATCACCCGATATGACGCTCTCTAACGGCGCTCAGGTGATTGCTCGTTCGGAAGACGGCTCTCCGCTGATAGTTTCTCACAGATATAAGAATGGCTCCGCTACGCTCGTCCTTGGCCCATTGTGGATGCAAAATGATCAAACTTCTGAGACGCGCCAACAGGCGCTCAGCTTTCTGGTGGCGGTGGCGGAAGGTCATTACACACCTGGAAAGGGCATTCAGAAGCGCGATCCGGCCTATGGCGAGATGAGCATTTCAACAGATGCTCCATCTTCCACGGCCCTGCCATTCTTCCAAAGCGCTGATCAGTTGTTAGCGCTGTTCAGTGCGCGAGGCTCTTTGCCAAGCGGTCGCGATGGAGAGGAGACGACCCCATCTGCGCCATCAGAAACTGCCAACGCTGCGCTTTCAGTCTCATCGGAGATTCCGCCTGGACAAGAGAATACCTTCAGCTTCTACCTGACCTGGCGCTTTCCAAACTACTGGTTTCAGAACAGATGGATTGGCAATCGCTACGCCAGATTCTGGAGTGATTCCTTTCAAGTCGCTCGTACTCTTGCGAATGATGCAGCCCTTGCCCGGCAGACCGAGAGTTATCTGAAGTCAATGTACCAAACCAGTCTTCCCTACTGGCTGATAGACTGTCTATCCAGTCAGTCGAGCACCATCAGAAGTGAGGTCTGCGTCTGGACGGATCAGGACGCTTTTGCCGGGTATGAAGGCTCGGGCGGGTGCTGCCCGATGAACTGTACTCACGTCTGGGGCTATGAGCAGACGCTCGCGCGCCTCTTCCCGGATCTCGAGCGCCGAATGCGGAATGCCGATTTCAAGCATCAGCAGAATGCCGACGGTGGCATTAACAATCGCATCAGCCTGCCCGTGGTAGACCATCCGACAGGTGAGCGGCCGTTTGTTGACGGGCACGCCAGCAGCATTCTGAAAGCTTACCGCGAGCATCTGAACTCACCCGACGCCAGTTTTCTGAACCAGTACTGGCCGAATATCCGCAAAGCCGTTGATTATCTGGTTCATCTCGACGGAGACAGCCCGGATGGAATCATCGAAGGCGAGCAGTGGAACACTTACGACTGCCAGGTCAGCGGTCCGAATAGCTTCATTGGGAGCTACTATCTGGCTGCGCTCAGGGCAGGCGAAGAGATGGCCAAAGAGATGGGAGACCACCAGGCCGCCGGGCGATGGCGGTCGATATTCGAGTCCGGCCAGAAGCGGCTTGTAGAGCTTTGCTGGAACGGAGAATACTTCGTCCAGAAGCTTCAGAACTATCAGGATTTTCCGACACAGTACGGTCCAGGTTGCCTTTCGGATCAGCTTATCGGGCAGTGGTGGGCGCATCAGCTTGGGCTTGGATACGTGCTGCCGCAGAAGCTGGTAAGAACGGCGCTGCGCAGTATCTACAAGTACAACTGGCGGTCGGATTTCAGTGACTTCAAGCACGCGCAGCGCGTATTTGCTGATGGTCACGACAAGGGCTTGCTGAACTGCTCATGGCCGCATGGCGGACGTCCGGAAAGGCCCATCCTCTACTGTGATGAAGTCTGGACGGGTGTGGAGTACCAGGTGGCTGCGCACATGATCTACGAGGGTATGTTGCAGGAAGGAATGGCCATTGTAGCTGGAGCGCGGGAGCGCTACGACGGCGCAAGGCGCAACCCGTGGAACGAAATCGAATGTGGTGGACACTATGCCCGCGCCATGTCCAACTGGTCTATCCTGCTTGCGCTCTCAGGATTTCACTATCGTGGACCGCAGGCACAGTTGGAGTTTGCCCCGAAGATGCACGCCGAGGCTTTCAAATCCTTTTTCTCTGTGAGCCAGGGGTGGGGCAGTTTTGCTCAGCGCAGGCAGGGCGACCTCCAGACGAGCAATGTGCACCTGGCGCACGGGGAGCTGCGGTTGAAAACGCTATTGGTGACAATCCCGGAAGGGGCGAGGCTCCTTTCGGGCGAGGCCACTGTAAGCGGGCGCAAGGTTGGGAAAATCTTTACTAGAGGACCAAAGGCGGTTGTTACGTTCAGTCCAGAGATTACTCTGACGGCCGGACAGACTCTTTCGCTCAGACTGCGACTGTCACGCTAACCAGGTGAGCCTCAAATCGCTTCGAGAAGCAACTTTCTATCCCTCCAGGTTTCCGAACCTGGAGGCATGAACAAATTGCCGTTCTAGCAGCCATCGGACCGGACACTTTCGGTCTGGCTTTGCGTGTCGCGCTAATCAGATACGGGTCGAGGCGCTTTGACGAGCAACAGCGGAATGTGAGTGAGCCGTTTGACATCCTCGGCGACGCTACCCATCACCCAGCGCATGAGTGACGAGTGCCCGTGCGTCCCGATTACAATGAGATCGCAATTCAACTTCTCCGCATCCTCAGCGATGGCGTGCCCAGGCTCACCCTGGCCGATGGCAGTTTCGCAGTCCAGACCCTCTTGCGCCATTCGCGCCCTAATCTTCGCGAGATAGGCTTCCGCTTCCTCCATCTCGTGAGCTTTGGAGTCGCGCGTGTGGTAATGGGCTACGCGATACAGGATGAGGGTGCTGCCCAACTCGCGAGCGAGCCTGCTGATGTGTTCCAGCGTAGCATCATCCACTCTGCTGTGATCCAGGGCCACCAGAATTCGCTTATACAAGGCAATCTCCCGTATCGCTGCTCAAAACAGATCTCCAAGAGCGTGGTACAGCAGCATAACATTCAGACCAATAATCAGAGCCGAGACCGCGATAGCAAGCGCGAACTCAGTCCCGCGACTTCGAAAAGCACCCATCACCTTCTCGCTGCGCGCCAGCACAACCAGAGGAATAATGGTCAGTGGAAGCTGAATGGACAGGGCCAACTGGCTGTAGATCAGTGCTTTGTAGCTGTCTACGCCCATTGCGATGACAATGATGCACGGCACGCTTGTCACGACCAGTCCTATCCGGTAGAACACACTGTGCGGGTCTTCCGGCTTTCCAGCAAAGCCTGCCAGCACATTCGCCTCAGCAAGAGAGGACGTAATTGAGCTGCCGATCCCGGCAAACAGCAGTGCTACGCCGAACAGAAATTGGGCGAGAGCGCCTCCGATGTCAGCGCCCGTTATGCGGGCGGCCAAAGGCCGGAGAGTGGCCGAGGCCTGTTCTATTGAACTGACCAGCGTACTGTGCCTGTAAAAGACAGCTGCAGCCACCACTATCATTGAGCAGTTAACCAGCCATCCGAGCGCCATTGCCAGCGACGTATCCCAGAGCTCAAAGCGTACCAGACGTTTCCGTTCCGCATCAGACACGCCCCAGTCCCGGCTCTGGATGACGTTGGAGTGGAGATAGATATTGTGTGGCATCACCACGGCCCCAAGCATGGCCATGGCAATGACAATGTTGCTGGCGGTCAAAGTCGGAACAACCAGACCCGGAGCGACAGCCTTCCAGTTCGGTTGGACTAGAAACAGCTCTACGACATAGCACGCGGCGATAATCGCCAGAAAGCCCAGGATCATGCGCTCCAGGCGGTGATAGCGCTGTCCTAAAATAGCGACAAAGACAATCAGAACAGTCAACGGGGCGCCGATCACAGGCGGAATGCCAAACAGAAGCTGAAATCCCAGAGCGGCGCCCAGATATTCGGCCATGTCTGTGGCTACGCAAGCGATAACAATGGAAACGCCCAGGATCGCAGAAAGCCATTTCGGTGACCGGCTGTAAATATTGACTGCCAGAGATTTGCCAGTGACAATACCCAGCCGTGCGACCATATGCTGCATCAGAACGAGCATCAGGGTCGAGAGTGTGATCACCCAGAGCAGTTCGTAGCCAAACTCAGACCCCCCGGCGATGTTAGTCGCCCAGTTGCCCGGGTCGATAAAGCCCACAGTGACTATGAAGCCTGGACCCAGGTAGCGCAGCAATGCGCGCAAAAAGCTGAGCAGGTCTTCCGGTTCGTGCTCTGGCAGTACCTGAGGCTCTTCAGCAAAGAGTTCGGGCGTGTCCGGATTGTGTTTGTCGGGGAAGTCCACGGAGTTAGTCTTCACTACGGCACGCTGGCCAGATTTTCCTCTAGCCGGAGTTTATGAAGTGGGAGGTTTGTCCGGGCTGACAGGAAACTGCGATGCACCGCTCGAAGACTAAAGATAGGGGATCCTCAATATGAATCAGACTGTTATTATCGCTATCTTATTTTCCGTTTTACTGGCTATACCGGCTTCAGGAGTTGAGGCCGCGCAGGAGCCGCCAAACAATCCGAGCACAGCCGAGGCGGCAGCCTGGGTGAAAGAGCATCAGCCCAAGCAGATGCCGCGAAAAGGAATCGTACCTTCCGGTGTCATGTTGATGACCAACGATCCAGGGGGTAATCCCGGGGACGACTGGGACGACGTTGGCACCTGGAGAACGATCCGCGAGGCCTACATTGACCAGACGGGCTGCAACACGGAGCACGTTGGCATCAGTTGGGGCGCCACGGAAAAGAGCGCTCCGGTTGGCGGCAGGCACACATACGATTTTTCAGGCGTTCGCGTAAGTCCTCGAGCTCTGCGCCAGAAGTACATCATCTGCAAGCTGGATCATATGAACAGCGACTGGGGCAACAAGCTCCTGTTCTCTCAGGACAGCAAAGATCGACAGATCTACGATCAGTACCTGTCCGCATGGGCTAAAGCGGTCGCGCAGTATATGAACCAGAAATATGGCGTCACTCTTTTTGAATGCGGAGGCAACGAGCGCGATCTTGTGGCGGAATCCACGTTCAAGCCTTACTTCCCCAACTGGTACGTCTTCTATATGACCCCAGTGCGAGCCATCTACAACGGAGTCAAAGCGGCCTCCCCAAACAACAGGCTGATTGCGGGCAACTTCTGCTACACCGACCGGGCGCACGTTAGCTGCATGTTCCTGCTGGACGGAAAGCGCTATTTCGACATCTACGCTATCCACGCCTACGGGCCTCAGGATGCTCATATCGACATGGAGCAGCTTGTGGAAGCCAGGCAGGAGCTCGAGGCACGTGGGGCTGGAGACGTCCCGATTCTGGTAGTTGAAGGCTGGTCCAGCCTGCCACTACCCGCGTCCATTGAGCAAGATAGGACCTGGAAGGGTGGGGCTCGTCCCTACACCGAGCCAGAGATTGAGCACTTTCGTCAGGCGGTACTTGACGGGTGGCGCAATCTGACGACAGAGCGTCCTGGTGAGTACAGCCTCAAAAATCTCGCAGGAGCGAACTTCTTCGTGCTCAACGATCACTGGGGAGGGCGCGGTTGGGCGGCTCGCGGAAAAGCCCAGTACGACGACAGCGGAAAGCTGAAAGGCTTCCTGTTGGACGGCTACTACATAGGCACGACTGATCCAGATTATCTCAAACCAATTCTCCGCCCCTGGGGCCTGATTGACATCAACGGTCTTCCAAAGGGAGATACTGTGTACGGGTTTCCGCCATACCTGCCAAAGAACAACTTCACCGCTACACTGCATGTGGACTTGGAGACGTCTTACTATGACTCCAGGCATCCGGAATGGACTGCGCCGCAGGTGAAAGCTGCAACGACCTACCGCGCAACTGTTGAGTTCACTAACAAAGAAAAGACACCCATGACGGACTGCCATTTCAGTCTTTCTGAGAGAAGCGACAAGGACTCCCCGGGAGGATACGCCTTTGCCTTTGTGCAGGGCCAACTGCATACAACCGCCAATCCGGATGAGCGCCATCTCGTGCAGGCTACTCTGATTTCACCGAAGCCTCCAACCACAGTCCAGCCGGGACAGACAGTGACTCTGGAGTATGAAGTCACCTTTGACCCGTCCCTGGACGCTGCCCCGGATGGAGTCCAGAAGCGCGTCCGTCCGATCGCAAACCTGTATTACGTGTGGGATGGACGGCCTTACCACACAGACGCCTGGCTGCCACGCGTGATGGTGAAAAAATAACTGAGCGACTGTTCCGACAGGAGAATCCGACATGATCGTCCTGCGCACAGGAAGGGCAAGGCTTTTCACAAGGTGGGCGCTGAGCGCTACCATTCTGGCACTCGCACTTGGAGGCGCTGCTATGGCTGCCGTCATCCCGGTTGATGATTTTGAAAATACGCCTGAGTCTGCGTGGAGTTTCACGAATGGATCGGAGTACCCCGGCGCAAGAGGCTCTTTCTCCATCTCCCGCAAGGGTGGATACGCGACCTCTCGCTGTGGGATTCTCGCCTGGGATTTCGGCGGCGGAGGCAACTATGTGCAGGTAAGCCGCTCACTCCCCAAAATTTCTCAGGTGAGGTCTCTCAGGCTGTGGATCAAAAAACCGTATGCCAATTCCATCGGAGTGCGCTTTACCGACTCCCAGGGGCAGACGTTTCAGAAGAGCTTCAATTTTCCGAAGAAGGACTGGCAGGAAGTTGACATCAGCCTGGGCGGCTGGGCAGTGTCCTGGGGAGGAAAAGGCGACGGTGTATTTCGCGGAGATCCAACTCTGTTTGGGATTCTCGTTGACAATAACGCCGACAAAACCGGAACGCTGTTGTTTGATGATCTGCGCCTCGTGACTGAAGACACATCCGCCGATACCGCCGGTCCGGTCACCTATACTGTACAGACACTTTCAGGCCATTCATTCGGCGGTGATGTCTCACTATTCGGTCAACCGGCCAGCCTGGCGCTATCCGTTAACGCCCCTGCCGAGCGAAAAGTCCGGCTGGTTATTGGCTCTCATTTCCATTCGTACGAGCGGGAACTGACCACAACAATATCCGGTGCTCAAACCCTGCATTGCGATCTTGGCAGCATGGAAGATTGGGAGGCGAAAGGCTCAGAGAAGGGGATTCAGTATCCGCTCCGACTCCTGGGGATACAAAGTGATTCAGGGCTCCGTCTCGAAGATTTGAAGGTCACGACCAGGATCGATCCGTCGCAACGCGTGGTTCTGATACCAGCCGGCCGAATGGAGAAGGACACAGCTCTGTTTGACGTTACGCTGCAGAGCATTCTTCCAGGGGCCACTCAGGGCAGATTACACTGTATCGCCCGGGACTGGGATCACAATCAGTTGGCCGAACGCTCAGTCGCCGTCAGCCTTCCTGCGGGGAGCAGCGTGACCAGGCGCGTCTCAATACCTGCTCACAACCGTCCGTTCGTGGAGTTGGAATGCCGCTTCGTCACCTCAGATCACAGCTATGGCCCCTCAACCGAGTGTGCGGTGGCTCCTGAACCAGAGCTTCCCCCTCAAAGCGCTGCGAAAGGCTCCCCGTGGGGAGTGGGTATATATCTTTACCGATTTGCGGGTGATCCGGCTGGCCCCAGACAGATGGATGCTCTTGCGGCAATGGCTGCACGCGCAGGAGTGAAATGGTCGCGCGAAGAGATGCAGTGGCATCGGATTGAGCCGGAAAAGGGTAGGTTCGACTGGACTTTCTATGACCAGCTTGTGGACACAGCCGAGCGTCACGGCATCAGTGTTTACGGTCTTATTGCGTACTGGTCTTCGTGGACAAAACCATATACTCAGGAAGGGATTGAGGACTACGCGCGCTATTGCCGGGCTCTGGTTTCCCACTACAAGGATCGCATTCACTACTGGGAGGTGTACAACGAACCAAACATTTTCTTCTGGAGCGGGCCAAAGGCCCTCTACCCGGAGCTTCTAAAAGCGGCCTACGCTGCAATTAAAGAAGCCGACCCCACCGCCCGCGTGTTGGGATGTTCCACGGCGGGTATTGACAGCGGATTCATAGACATGGTGAACAGAGCCAAGGCGCCCTATGACATTTTGACCGTGCATCCGTATCGCCCCTGGCTGAATGAAGCTGCCTTCATCGACGATCTTCGTGGCGCACAAAAACTGACCGCAACAGATGGCAAAGGCAAGCCAGTCTGGATTACGGAGATGGGCTGGGCCACGCCTGTCGGTGGGACAACTCAGCGAGAGCAGGCGCAGTTGCTGGCTCGCTGTTACCTTTCGGCTGTTGCGGCGCAAGTTGATACAAACATATCCTGGTACGATTTTCGCGACGACGGAAATAACCCCTTCTATCACGAGCATCATTTTGGAGTTATTCGCAACGACATGACGCCAAAGCCGGCCTACCGCGCTCTGGGCACGGTCTGCCGAAATCTACCGGGCGCGACAGTGGCCAAATCGCTGAATCTTCCGCATGGGCTGATGGGATACGTGTATAAAACCAGCGCGGGTCCGGCGACAGTAATCTGGCATCCGGATCAGGCCGCGATTCTTCGTCTCTCAACAGGTGCAGGGCGCATTGTGAATCTGATGGGTGAGGAAGTGCAGCCACTATCGGTTGCTGGCTCCAAATATATCCTCCTCCAACCCGCGAGCCCGGTGCTGTTGACAGGTGACGCGAGTTCGGTTATCAATGCACAGCAACCTGTTTTGAGGGTTGAGGACGTTGCAGGTTTGTCGAAGATGCGGGTGACAATCTCAGGCCTTCCGCCGGGTGTGTCCGCGACTGTCGAAGCGCCACCACACTGGCCGGCCTCCTCAGTTCGCGGTTCTGCCAAAGTGGAGTGGGAGATGAAGCCGCCCGAGAGCGCGTCAGGGCCCTATATGGCGCAGCTCAGGCTGCGCGCAGCGTCTCGGACGCTTGCAGTGCCCGTTGTACTGCACGTGCAGCCTGCGCTTCTCAAAGTGTAGCGACCAGAATGATTTCGTGTGAAACCTGACAGGGAGTTCGATATATGAGCCTGAGAAAACTGAAATCCTGGCTTGGGATGGATCTGCATTCTGAAGAGGAAGTTGTCGCTCCGGCATCTTTCGTTGAGCAGGTGACAAAGCTGGACTCTCTGGGCCTGCATCTGAACCCAGGTATCGAGCCCGAAGACCTCGAAGGTGACTGGGACGCAGATATGCTGGCGCAGGCAGAGCCTTTCGAGTTGGCTTACATCTCCATGGGTGGCGATATGCAGAGGGAGGGTGAAGCCGTTCCTGTGAGCGATCAGCTTTTTCTCTTAGAGAGTGGGTCTATCTCCAATCCTGGAGACTGCGCCCGTATCATCACCGCTCTCGCTCGGATTTCCGCAGGCGAAGTCAAGATTCAAAATGCCTCTGACACACTGCAACCTGGAGCCTCAAAAGCGTGCGTCAGCTTTGATGTTGCCGAGGAGCACCTCGAGTGGGACGTTCGTGTGACAGATGGAGATGTTGACGCGACACTATTTACTCAGATGGTTGAGTTGACGGAGAAGCTGGGGACGCGCGGGCGGTACACGTCTTTTGCGACAGGAGATGATCTGGTTATCGGCTTTGCCACCCCGGAGCAACTCGCCCGCCTGCGCAAAGAGACCAGCCTGGACATTGTCTGGCTTGAGTAGAGACTACTCGGCCGGCTAGAGCTTCCACACCCAGCCTCGGCGATTGCAGAACGCGATAATCAGCCACAGACACACCGTCCACAGAAGCCCCCACAGCAGGCCATTGTATCCGGTCTTGTCCAGCAGGAATGCCTTCCAGTGAGGGGAGGAACACAAAGACGCCCAGGAGTTCAATTGGTCGTTGACGCTTCCTGAGAAAAAAGGCTCAAGCCCAAGTGCCCTGAAGGCCAGTCGCATGATTATTTGCATAAAGTAGGCAAGCAGAGCATTGCGTCCCAAAACATTGAGCGGCAACATCCAGCCTCGCATCCCCACTGCCGTATAAGCGTGGTGGAAGAGCAAAAAGACGAGCGCTCCGAGACCACTGGCGAAGAAGGCGTAAGAAGACGTAACGTCAGATTTGTTGAAGCACAGCCATGTGTGACCGCTCATCAAACCTAGCTGATGTGTAGCCAATCCTACGCCCCCAAATACCAGTGCCAGTGACGCCCCTGCAGTTGTGATGCGGCGGTTGTCACGTGTGGCCAGAGCCTCACCGAGCAGTGTCCCAATCATGGCCATCACCCCGTAAGAGACAGAAACCCACGGTCTACAGTGGATCGTCAGTGGTCGTCGCCAGTCTCCGCTGATGTTGGTGACACTCCAGAAAGGCTGGCTTCCATCTCCGAAGTGCAGCCACCAGCCGAACGTCCGGGACATGACCGTGTGAAAAATGGCTATGACTAGAATCGCGGCTAATCGCCACCGCAGCGGCAGGCGCATGGCAAGCGCCGCCATCAGGTAGGCCACGCCGATTGCCTGAAGAATGCCCCACCAGTAAGACAGTGAGAGTATCAAGCTGATGTAGACAACTCCCGCCGCGATGAGCATGAGAGTCCGCGAGATCACTCTGTTGCGCCACTGCTTGCCGCGCCGGACGCGACTCAAGGGGATGCACATGCCAACGACAAGGACAAACCATGGAGCAACCAGATCTGTGACCGTGCACCCAACGTTTTTCAGGCGCGCTTCGGGAAGTTTGAGAATCTCCGAGTCGGTCAGACCTTCAGCCTTGCGCTGCTCCACAAACTCCTCCCAGCCGACCTCAGCATGGTTCCACGTGGAGACCGGCAGGCTGCCAAACCATGACCCACGCTGAGGCAGGTCCTTGTAACCTCCCGCTGCCACTGCGATGACCAGGATCATCAGGAATATCGTGAATCCTCGAAACAGATCGATGGACTCAAGACGCCCAGATGCGGATGATTCTGTCCCTTCAGATGCACTCATGAACATCTACCTCTTTCACCGTGCGAAAAGGTCTCTCAACAAATCGCGCACGTCCGTGGCGTCCTGACGCAGCCGTTTTTGGACATCTCTTGGATTGGCCGGCTGGAACACTTCTCCTCGAATTCGCTGTACATCTTCCCACTTGCTTCTGATGGCCTGAGCATTGCCGGACTCAGCCGTTTTGCCGGCCGCATCGAGAAGCGCAAGAGAAGACGCTACCGAATCAGCGGCCTGCTCTGGTTGTCCGTTGCCCGTGTATCGCGCGGCGTCGTCCAGCGTGCGGGAAGACTGTTCCAGGAGCGCGCTCAGACTCTGGTAGCGGATTCGATCGCGCTCCGCCGCCAGCCTGCCCACATGGGCGGTCTGCCACCACGCGTCCAGCAGTAAAACCAGCGTCACTACCGCCCAGATGCTAAAAAGCGTTTTTTTCACCTTATTCATATCCAAACCTCACTTCCCGTAGTGTAAAGCTTACGCTATGATAGAGACACAATGAATCTTGTCAAGTGTATCTTCTTTGTTGAAGCGCGTATAAGGGGTGCAATGCTGATGAGCCTGTTACTTGCCGGGACGGCCGGAAGTTGCGTGAATAGCTCTACGTTGAGCCTGTTTGCAGGAAAGGATCTTTCCAAACTGAGCCTTGAAGCGGCTGCTGTTTCCGGGGAAGAGATCGTGGTGGATTCATCCGCGAATCTGGCGCAAAAAGCAGGTTCAGGTCCGTCTGCTGGCAAGCTGTATCGGCAGGCCCAGTTAACGACGCCGGTCATTGCTCCTCCGGAAGTTTTTGACCAGCTCATTGTCTCCTGGAACGCCTCGTGTCCTGAAGGTACGTGGGTGGTAGTGGAAGCGCGGGCGCGTCAGGCTGGGAAGTGGAGTCCGTGGTTCAATCTTGGGTACTGGGCTCTTGACACCACAATTACGCGCACGAGCATTAGTGGCCAGAAGAATGCTTTCGGGCGAGTAGATACGGACACGCTGGTGCTGTCAAAGCCCGCGGACGCCGCTCAGGTGCGCCTGCAACTGTGCTTTACGGGCAAGAAGACACCGTCTGTCAAGCTAATTGCGTGCGATCTCTCCAGGTCTTCAGAAAGTGGCGATATTGCGGCATCGTCAAACGCAAAGACTCCGTTGGATGTTCCGCAGATCTCCCAGCTTTCTTATCCACCGAAAGGCTCCGTGTGGTGCAGTCCGACGTCCGTGACAATGGTTATGAATTACTGGGCGCAAAGGCTCCAGCGCTCAGAACTCGCGACAGACGTTCGCTTAGCTGCCGCTGCCATCTACGATGAGCAATGGGGCGGCACAGGAAATTGGACTTTCAATACGGCGTTTGCCGGATCTCGCCCGGGTTTGCGCGCGTTCTGTACTCGCCTGCGTGGCTTTGCAGACGTGCAACGCTGGACGGACAGGGGTGTGCCGGTCATCCTCAGCATCTCGACCAAAATCCTCTATGACAGGCAGACCGGCGGGGACAGCGGCCATCTCATCGTTTGTGACGGCTTTGATGACAAGGGTGATCCAGTCGTCAACGATCCATACACAAAGCTGGACGAAGGACAGAGTGTCCGGAGAACTTATCCGCGCGAGAAGCTTTTCAAAGCGTGGCGTTCTTCCCTAGGAACGGTCTACCTCATCTACCCGGAGTCTATGGACAAGGAGACAGCCACTCTTCTCAGTCAGTAGAGCGCGGGCTCTAAGCGGGCGCCATGGCAGGCCACTCCAGAGGCACGCCACGGGAGCGAAGCGCATCTTGTAGCGCTTTCAGGTGATTGCTGTCTTCTCGCACCTGATGAATAGTAACGCCTGTCGCGTTCACATAGGCGGCAAGCGTTCCCGCCGCCTCGCCGATATTCCACTCAACAGGATGCAGCCTGTACGCGCCGTTTGAAATGTGCGTTGTGCCAATGTTTTTGCACGCTGCGATGAGGTTGCGCATGCGCTGGGGAATCAGCGCTCCCAGGGGAATCTGAAAAGGACAACAGCCAATATCGATAAAGCGGCTGGACTGGGCGCACATGTGAATGTCTATGCGGTAGAGCCCGATCCCGACACTGTCAACAAAGCTCTCAGCCAGAGGGCCGGGTTGGCAATCGGGGGAGATGTGCTGCTCAAGAACGCGGAAAACAGGCAGGATTCTCCGTGACTCGCGAACGTAAGGGTACTGCGCCAGTCCGTCTTCCGTCCCTACTAAATCGGGACGCAGCCTGAGTCCCGGAAAGCCTGTGCCACCGTCTGGTCTTGGCGCTTCGGTCTGCATCCAGTACAGCAAGCTGAGACTCAGGCGCTTTCCGGCATCCAGGACTTCCTGCCGGACGTCTTCTGATTTGTCGAGGAAATTACCACGGAAATCGTTTTGTGGCCAGTTCACCAGAGTCACGTCCCCGGGGAAGGCCCCTGCTGCAAACTGCGCAGCATCCAGTACTCGACGGTAGCGCCATAGAGAGACGCCTTCCCATCCGGGAGCATCCCACAGAATGAACGGACGGTCGGCGCCAGTGATCGGGTGAATCTGTAACCACTGGATAGGCTGGGCGTCGCGCCGCGCCTCGTAGCCTTTAGGTTTTTCTATGACGTGATCTTCCCCTGCGCAATGATCCATCAGGAAACACCACGTGAAGGACTGCACATCTTCCGGGTTGGCGCTGCCTTCCAGGGCATGTGGCTCTCCGGTGTCGTTTTGCGACTCTGCGCCGCTCACGTATTCAGTGCCAGTCAACGGCAGAAGGTCTCCGGTCTCTGTGGCGTCTATCACTACTGGTGCGTGGACGCCTATTTCGCCACCACTCCTGAGACTGCGAAAAGTTACTGATCGGACCCAATCACCTTGGACATCAGCGGAGCATGGAATGTGTTCCGGGAAAAGCTGGATGCGGCCTGAAGTGATGTGTGGAGCAAGCATCTCGTGTAGAACAGCCAAACCAACACGGGGTTCCTGGCAAAGATGACTCACCCATCCATTGCCCGGATTGAAGGTTGGATTGGCGCGGACTTCCGGGCGAAGCGGGTAGTTGCGCCGGTAATAGTCGCGAATTCCATTGCGAAGTCTATACCAGGACCTCGTGGCCCCAAAGCTCTCAATGTAACGATTCTCATCCGGACAGGAGACAGCCTGCGAAGTGAGTTGCCCTCCAATCCAGGCGCATCCCTCAGTCAAGATGACCCGCTGATCCATCTCAGCAGCAGCCAGCGCAGCCGCGCATCCTCCAAGGCTTGCGCCGGCGACCAGAACGTCACAACTCAGCTCTTTCATCCTCTATCAACAAACTCCGTGGTCATTGTTCAACTCCAGGCAGACACTCTGGATTTCGCGCGCGTGAGTGAGAACCTGGAGAGAAAAGTTTCGCTTACACACGAGGCGTTTGTTCTCAGCAGGCAGCCTGATTTCCTGCCGTAGAGGGAAGGCGCAGGAGAGAGGGAAGTCGCTGCAGAATCTCTCTGCGTGTCAGCAACATTGCCAACACTTAGCGAACGATGAATTGACGATTACCACTATGAAAATGAAAGCGGTTCAATATCAGATGATACGTAGAGGCCTTTTGCGTGTCCTCAGATGGCCAAGCCCGCGTCTATTGAGCCTGTGGGCGCTGCTGGCTGTGATAGCGTCCGTGTCTTTGGCGAGTAGCGGGCTGACCCAGGAGATTGCTACTGACTCCGACCATTTTGAGCAGACTGTTCAACAGGCTATCAGCAGAGTCAAACCAGCGCTCATCCGCATTATGGTGGTAGAGGCTAACTACGATGAGGGCAGGGAGAGCAAGGACGAAGCAGCCGGCAGTGGCGTCGTGATTTCCCCGGAAGGCTATGCCGTTACAAATCATCACGTCGCGGGCGAGGCAAAAAGCATGGTCGTCACGCTCTCCACAAAGGAGGAACTGGACGCGACGCTTGTTGGCACAGACCCACTCTCCGACATTGCGGTAATCAAGCTCAAGGGCGCTCCCGGCCGCAAGTTCGCGACGGCAGAGTTCGCGGATTACTCGAGCGTGCGCGTTGGGGACAGGGTGCTGGCAATGGGCAGTCCCTTCGCCCTGTCGCAGTCTGTGACAACAGGGATGGTCAGCAATGTGGAGATGATCATGCCGGAGTTTATGTGGCCCTTCAACAAACTGGAGTTGAGTGGTGAGGACGTGGGGTCCATGGTGCGCTGGATCGGACACGACGCTCTGATAGCCGGTGGCAACTCAGGAGGCCCTCTGGTCAATCTTCAGGGTCAAATCATTGGCATCAACGAGATTGACTTTGCGTTGAGTGGAGCCATTCCGTCAAACATAGTCCGGGATGTCGCCGAGCAGATAATCAAGAACGGTCACGTAGTAAGAAGCTGGCTTGGAATTGACATACAGCCGCTCCTAAAATCTTCAACTCTGACAGTGGGAGCGCTGGTTGGCGGTATAGTGGCGGACAGTCCCGCCAGTAAAGCCGGGCTGAAGTCCGGAGACATCATTAAGCAGATCAACGGAAAGCCTGTTACTGTGCGTTTCGGTGAGGACGTGCCAATTTTCAACCAGACGATTGCTGCGCTACCCGTCAATCAGCCTGTCGAAATCCTTGTCAGCCGCAATGGTAAGGATATAACAGTCAGACCAACGACTGTGGAGCGGGAAGAAGCCGAGCCAAAAGAACGCGAACTGAAAGCCTGGGGTATCACGGTGCGCAATATATCGTCCCCTATTGCCCGTGATCTAGGGCGGGACAAGATGTCTGGCGCAATGGTAACAGGCGTAACCACAAGCGGTCCAGCGGCAGATGCCAAGCCTCCGATCCAGGACAAAGACGTTATCGTGAAAGTTGGCGGGCGACCGATCAAGAGCGTCGCGGAGCTTGTCAAGGTTACCAGCGACGTTATTGGCAAGAGCAAGGAACGTGTGCCCGCGCTTGTAGAGTTCGATAGAAAGACGGAGCGCTACGTCACTGTAGTGAGATTGGGGATAGATCCGCTGCGCGATCCAGGTTTGGAAGCGGCCAAAGCGTGGGTTCCGATTGGAACTCAAGTTCTGACTTCGGACGTGGCGCAGGCTCTCGGCATTGCAGAGACCCAGGGCGTGCGCGTGACAGAAGTCTATCCAAACCATTCTGCCGCCAAAGCGGGGCTCAAGGTAGGCGATATCATTACAAAACTCGACGGAGAGCAGATTGAGGCTTCACAGCCGCAGGATTTCGAAGTGTTCCCGGCAATGGTGCGCGAAAAGACAATTGGCGATATGGCCAGATTGTCGGTATTGCGTGAGAAGAAACCGATGACTATCGAAGTGGAGCTCGAGCCATCACCAAAGCTCCCAAGAGAAATGAAGCGCTACAGGAGTGAAGCCTTTGAGTTCACAGCCCGGAATGCAACCTTCTCGGACAAAGACCGCCGTAGATCAACTGGCGCCACGGCCGGTGTCGTGGTCGAGAGCGTGGACGCAGGCGGGTGGGCTGCCGTAGGGCGCCTCGCTGTGGGAGACAAAATCGTATCTGTGCAGCATATCCCTGTTGAAAACGTCCAGCAGCTCTCCGAGGAGATGGACAAAGTTCGACAGCAAGAACCCAGATCTGTCGTATTCCAGGTCAAAAGAGGCAACACCGAGCTCTTCGTAGAGATTCAACCTGACTGGACAGTCAAGCAATAGCAAGCCAAACCTGTCCTGGCGCATTTGTCCGGCCAGGCTCTGGAGATTTTATGAAAACCAGCGTAATAAGCACAGCCACCCTTGCCATCGCTCTATTGGCATCGAGCCGGGCGCCGGCCGATCTCTCTGCAGATCAGGCCAGGGATATCCTGAACAAAGTCGCTCCCGCGGTGGTTTCAGTGCGAACGGCCACAAAAACGACGATGGCCATGGAAGGCCGGCAGGCTGACAAAATAGATCAAGAGAGTGAATCGACCGGATGCGTAGTGAGTCCGGACGGGTTGACGGCGGTAAGCCTGACCGGCATTGACCCGTACTCTTCCTACGGAGATATGTTCGCCTCAATGGGAGACGATTTCCGCGTCGATGTGCAGTCGGAGATATCAGATATTAAGCTACGATTCAACAACGGTACGGAAGTGCCGGCTGAAGTTGTCATTCGGGATAAAGACCTGGATATCGCCTTTGTGCGCCCGAAGAAGAAGCTTGCGGCGCCAGTCCCGTTTGTAGATCTCAGTGCGTCCGGTGATGCCGAAATATTGGATTCTACACTGGTTGTGACGCGCTTCGGCAAACAGAACCGGTGGGAGACAATGGCCAGCGTTGCGCGGATCCGGGCAGTTTTCACAAAGCCACGTAGGATGTTCTTGCTACAGGAGATGGGCGATCGGGCACAGGAGTCTCTCGGGTCGCTGGCGATGTCTCAGGAAGGCAAAACTCTCGGCGTAATTCTGCTCCGGAGACTGCCAGCTATGGGTAAGAACCGGCCAAACGCTTTTCTCATCGTCCTGCCGGCAAAGGATGTGATGACGGTGGCAAAGCAGGTGGAGCCATCTGCGTCATCCACCGGGATGTCGCCAGGGCAAAAGTCCACTGCCAAACCGGCAACTGCTTCTAAGAATTGATCTACCAGACTTTGCTTCTGGTGATAGGCTTGCTGATACTTATGAGTATTTCCTCACCTTCTGACGCCTCAGTTGACCAAGCGCATGATGCGAAAGACTCAAGCGTGCTGTCCACACGGAAGAGTCCGCATGCGCGCATTCACCCTGTACCCATCAGCTCCGTCCGGATGATGGCCGGTTTCTGGAAGCCCTGGATGGAAGCTAACAGAACGAAGGGACTGCCGGCGCTACTGGAACAGCTTGAGCAGCATGGAGTTGTGGACAATTTTCGCCGGATGTCTGGCCGTAAGGCTGTGGAGCGCAAGGGACCTTACTTCAGCGATTCCGATCTGTACAAGTGGATGGAGGGCGCCGCCTGGGCGGTGGCTTCGGATGAAGATGCAGCGCTCGAATCCAAACTGGACGCAGTTATTGACGATGTCGCTGCAGCTCAGCGTCCAGACGGTTATCTTAATACCTTCTTTGTGGACGATATAGAGGGTCAGCGTTTTCGTAACCTCAGTACTGAGCACGAGCTGTACTGCGCTGGCCATTTATTCCAGGCGGCCATCGCTCATTATCGCGCAACTGGAAAAGCTGCGCTGCTCAAAGTGGCTGAACGCTTTGCGGATTACCTCGTTGATCACTTCGGCCCGGGAAAGATTGAGCAGGTTGACGGGCATCCTGAAGTTGAGATGGCGCTCATCGAGTTGTATAGAACGACTGGCAGGAGAAGCTATCTGGAACTGGCAGGGTTCATGATCAGCGCTCAGCATTTTGCGCTGCGCCAGCAGATCGGTGGGCACGCTGTCCGGGAAGGATACATCGCCGCTGGCGCCGCTGACTACTTCGCAGAGACTGGAGACGAGGCTCTGCACAGGGCTCTGGATGTCGTTTGGCACGATATGTCTTCAGGCAAGGTGTACATAACAGGCGGTCTGGGATCCCGTCACGGCGGAGAGGCAGTTGGCAACGCCTATGAGCTGCCCAATGAACGCGCTTACGCTGAGACCTGTGCCGCCATCTCTAACGCCATGTGGAACTTTCGCATGCTGGGAATTACTGGCGATGGGCGTTACGCCGACATGATGGAGCGAGCTCTCTACAACGGCTTTCTGTCAGGCGTGTCGCTCGATACAGCGCACTGGTTTTATGTCAACCCGCTGGCCTGCTGGGAAAGCTATCAGCGCTCAGCGTGGTTTGGATGCACGTGCTGTCCGACAAACGCCGTGCGAATGCTGGCTTCTATTCCCGGTTATCTCTACGGCACAAGCGATGACGGAATCTGGGTTCACCTGTATGAAGACTCGCAGCTGGAGTGGTGTCTGTCTGATGGCGTCAAGGTATTACTCACCCAGGAGACGCACTATCCGTGGGAAGGAAAAGTCAGGCTGACAGTCAACCCTGAGCGTGACACTGAATTTTCCATTCATCTCAGGGCGCCTGCGTGGTGCTCGAAGCTGTCAGTGGCTGTGTGCGGAGAAAAGCTGTCCTCTGAAATTACCAACGGCTACATTACCATCTCGCGCAAGTGGAAGCGAGGAGACAACGTCGAGCTGACCATGGAGATGCCTGTAGAGCTGATGGAGTCAGACCGGCGCGTGGCGGAAAACCGCGCTTCTGCTGCATTGCAGCGTGGGCCGCTGGTTTATTGTCTTGAGAGTACGGACAATCCGGGCTTGTCTTTGCGTGGCGTCCAAATCAGCCGAACGGCAAAGTTCGAGCCTCGCTCCGGGCCAGAATTGCTGGGTGGAGTCACTGTGCTGGCCGGTGTTGGTACGGAGACACCTTTTGAGGAGGGCGCGCCACTGTACCGCCCTCTGGGAAGTCTGAAGTCTCCTGAAGCGACACAGGCGCAGTTGACAGCTATTCCGTACTACGCCTGGGCCAATCGCGGAATCTCACAGATGGAAGTGTGGATTCCGCTGGCCGACTGAGAGCCCATCATAACCAAGAGAGTCAGGGCGCCTGAGCAGCCGCCTTGTCAGAGGCATAAAACTGCTTAGCGATGTCTGAGATTCTGGCTTCGCTCGTATTGCCTCTGTGTACAAGCACGCGATAGGCTAACGTTAGAGACTGCCCTTTCTTAAGCGTGTAGGAGCCATTTTCTGCGCTGTTGCCCGTGAACTCTTTGGCCCCAAAAGGATTTGCTGCGAACAGACCGTATTCCCGCGCATGCCAGTAGGTCGGAAAGCGGAAGTTGGTCGGATATTCGAGAATCGCGACACCTTCATTGCGTCCGCCGTTTGGTATGGCCACACCATTTGGCGCTGTCGTGGGAGTCACTCCGTAGTAATCTACCCAGGCGGCGCGCTTGCCCCACGCCTCTTTATCTTTGGAGCCTTCAGAGGTCTCGATGTGTCCAGAGCCGCCCTTGATTGTCATCCACTTGGGCACACGGATAGCGAAGGTCCCTTCCTTTGTATCTCCGAATGTGACGTCACCCTCGCTGGCTTTCAGCGTGACAAAGTAGTCAATCACGCGCGGGTTGTCGATATCCCAGAAAAGAATCGTGCGCTCATCTTGGAGAATGATCTTACCGCCCGGAGCCTCCCAGTTGTTTTGTGAGGAGATCTTCAGAACATGCGGCGATTGCTCTCGAGAGAGCTTCGTCTCCCGGATTTTGCCTTTGTCGTCACCTTCGGCCCAGAAGTCAATTCCGTTGACGCTGCCGTGCGCAAACCACAGTCCCTTCTGATGTGGATGGTCCTGATCTTCACCCGGGATGTCCATCATCGGCCAGTTGCGTACGACATTGACGTAGTCCGGTCCAAAAATCGGCCAGACGAACGGCTTGTCTACAGCCGTGGAGTTGTAGCGGCCAAAGTACTTTCCATCCAGCATAGCCGTAATGTCAGCCTGTCCCGGTCCGAAGGCGAGCTTTTGTGGCTGCGGCGCATCTGAGGCTGGTTTGAAGCTGACGGTATATTCTTGCTTCTTACCTGTCTCTACTCGAGGCAGGAGAGCGGCGACGTAGCTACGGCTACCAGCTGTAAAGCCAATTCCCCACTCGCTGCCTGTATCTGACCGCAATTGAGGCAACGCTTCGGCCTGTACCAGAGGAACCTGAAAGACAGCCGGCCACTCCTGTAAGTCCTGCGCGCCGGCAAGTGACACCACAGCAGGAGGCAGGACCTTCGGCTTCTGTTTAACTGTCGCAGGTGAAGGTGTGGGAGCAGGTTTCTGCGTCGGCTTTGCTGCAGGCTTCTTCGCTGGAGTTTTGGCGGTTGGCCTCGGTACGGAGGCGGTCTTCGCGGCGCTCACCCCAGAGACTGGACAAATAACTGACAAGCCGAAACAGAGCGCAACGCCACCTAAAGAGAGAGTACGCGTCATTGAACTGCTGGATTCCTTTCCGCTTGGATCAGCCTGATTAGCGCTACGGCATCAAGAGCAGGCTAATCCGGTAGGATTGTTCCACTATCAAACAGCTTCGCTGTATCTGAGATATCAGTACACAAACATGTCCGGAGTAATCGCGACTTTCGTACCCTTCTCTGCTGCTTCGTTGGCTTTGATGGAGGCGACACACGCCTGCAATGCGGTGTCGCGATTACACTTCGGCTGTTTTCCGGTGCGCACGCTGTCAAAAAACTCAACAAGTTCCACGTAGTAGTCGCTCTTCTTGGCCTTGTTCGCACCCGTCAAACTCTCACCCGCCGCCTGAGCCTCTTCTTTGCGCGTCGCCTGCGCATCGAGAATGATAGCCTCTTTGCCCTTGGACGTGTCTTTCGCGGCAAGCGGAGCCCAGACGATGTCGGGAGCTTTGGCTTCTGGATACAGTAACGCCTTCTCAGGCTGGATAATCAACGTACCTTCATCGCCCATAAACTCTTCGCTGTAGGAATCGTAGGCGTTAGTCGTGATGGATGTGTACGTGCAGCGCACACCGTTCGGATATTCGTAAATTACGCTGATGTTATCGTAGGTGGTGCGCCCGTCTTTCCAGTAATCAATGCCGCCACTGGCCATGACAGAAGTCGGCGGAGACTGAAGGAACCAGTTGGCTATGTCCATCTGATGGCTGCCGAGCTCCGCCATCAAACCGTGCGAAAACTCCTTGTACATTCGCCAGTTCAGCAGTTTTTCGTACTTGGCGTCGGGAATATCCCGGCGCCAGCTTCCATTCCTGTGCCATTGGGCCCGGACCTGAGTAATTCTGCCCAGGACGTTCTCTTTGGTGATTGCGTCGAAAGCTCTGCCGTAGTTTTCATTGACGCGCCGCTGGTGCCCGAGCTGAAGTATCTTCTTTTCGTCGCGTGAAGTTCGCGCCATGTCCTTGGCTTGGTCAATGGAGTAGGCCATCATCTTCTCGCAAAAAACATGCTTTCCAGCCTTCAGCGCGGCTATGGTGATCGGTGCGTGTAGATACAGAGGTGTGGCAATGATTACCGCCTGAATGTCTTTGCGGTCCAGCAGCCTTCTATAGTCGTCGTAGCCTTCAGCTCCCTTGGCCACGACTTTGGACTTCTCCAGATGAGGTGGATAAATGTCGCACGTGGCGACCATCTGCACACCAGGGACAGCAACCGCATGGCCCAGCAGCAGGGTACCCTGACTGCCTGTCCCGATGATGCCAGCTTTGATAGGCTCCGCATTCGACGGGCTGGTGGCGACACTGGCATTTTCTGCGAGCACAGATCCGGCCACTCCTGCCGTCAATACGGCCGCAGCAGAGCTTTTCAGAAAGTCTCTGCGTGTTATACCAACCCCATTGTCCTGTTTTGAACTTTTCATTTGCTCCTCTTAGTCGCGTTTCTCTGAGCCTTCTTCGCTCACGACAAAAGCTCTTACCCCTGGCTCATCTGAGGTAATCTGCTCAAATTGTATCTCACCCAGCACCATCGCCGCTGTTGAAAGCGCGTCGCTGGATGCCGCGCTCTCACACAAAACTGACGCCGACATCGCTGCCTGCGATGGCCAACCGGTACGCGGATCAATCACGTGGCTATAGCGCTGGCCGTTCACCTGAAAATACTGTTCGTAGTCCCCTGAGGTGGAAAGCGAGCAGTCGCGCAGTTCAACAACCTGTCCTGAAGACTGATCATCTCGCGGCGGCCGGATGCGAGCTTTCCATGCTTGAGACTCAGGGCCAAGGCCCAGTCCATAAATGCTACTGAGCCCGGAGTGAATCAGAGCTCCCTTTACTCCCCGCTGGCGAAGCGTTTCCACAATACAGTCTACCGCATGCCCTTTGCCAAAAGCTCCGAGATTGATTTCTACTCCCAGACTATCAAACGTAATGCTGGAATTCTCTGCGCTCAGAACTATGTGATCGCTACCCGTGAACTTCAAAACTCGATCGATCTCTTTCTGCGGTGGCATTTGCGGCTGTCCCTGGAAAAATCCCCACAGCTTGATAAGAGGTCCTGCCGTGATGTCAAAAGCGCCTTTCGTCCACTCGGATATTAGCTTCGCGCGCTCGATGAGCGCAAACAGATCAGGAGCAACCTCCACCGGTCTAGCCGAAGCATGCGCATTTAGAAAAGATATCTCGCTGTCAGGTCTGTAAACGCTGAGGCGAGCTTCGAGAGAATCTACGATATCAAATGCCGCTCCTGCCGCCGCCAGAAGATCAGCATCCGGAAGTCCCCAGCAGATGATCTCCCACCTGCACGCCATCGCGTGATGAGAGTAGCGCAACAGATTACCAGAAGAGAAGCTCACCGGATAGAGTCTGCGGATGATTTCTGCAACGTTGGCGGGAATGGAATGTCCTTTACGGCGCGCCCGGCAGCCCAGTACATAGCGCGTAGATTAATTCGCTGAAAATCCGGGTCGTTCCAGGTCTTGCTGTCGTGTCCAAGGACATTGACGAACACCCGGCCCTTTCCATACATACGGGTCCAAATTGCGGGATATTTTCCTTCCCGCAGAGCAAGTACGTGAAAGCTGTCTCCGGGATAGAACACATGCCCATAGTCTTCATCCACAACGCTCAGTTTTTTGATTCCTCGCGTGATAGGATTGGTTTTGTCTGTAATCAAAACGTCAAACGCGCGCTTCTTTCCGTGCCCGTCAAAGCGCCCCGCAACCAGACTCCAGTAGTCGTCAGACGTCTTCCAGGTTGCCGTAGCTCCGTGAATGCCGACAAATCCACCGCCGCGTCTGACAAAGGACAGCAAACCGTCTTTCTGCTGTTGTGTGATCTCACCGCCCTGCGTGTAGAAAGCGACGATGTCAAAACCCCTGATTCGCTGCGCAATGAGGGCGTCGCGGTCCTGAGTAAGGGTGACTTCGAAATCCCCGCTTCCTTCCATCGGCTTGATCAGAATGGGCGGCAGGTTTACCCAGTCGTGAAACTCACCACCCGTGACAAACAGAACTCTGATCGGCTTCTTGGGCACTTCAGCGTTACCGTTTGATGGCAAAGATGTCGAGATTATCACAACGAAGCTCACAATCAGTATCGCCGATAACCGTAACCACTGAGGATTCTTTCTGAACGCTCGTCTGCTACAGTGTTTTGGAATAACCACACATGACCTCCATCACTGAGTTCTCGCGCTGCCTTCATTCTCCTGCACAGTTTGCTGGCAGGAAGGGCAGGGTGCTTCGACGTATATGCCACCAGAGGACGCCTTCACGGAGACTGCAGGCGTAGGCACTAAGCAATGACGAAGAATATTCTGGCATTTGATCTGGGCGCGGAAAGCGGACGGGCTGTCGTCGGCAAACTGGGAGACGAACGGCTTGAACTGGATGTAGTGCATCGCTTCGCCAACATACCGGTGAGAACTCTCGATGGCCTGCACTGGGATGTTCTGAGACTTTTTCAGGACATGAAAGACGGCTTGCACGCTGCTACGCGGGAACGGGAAATTGCCTCTCTTGGCGTGGACACATGGGGGGTAGATTTCGCGCTGCTTGATAGAACTGGATCGCTGCTCGCCAATCCTCATCACTATCGCGACTCGCGCACGGATGCGATCATGGAGCAGGTCTTCGAGATCGTTTCACGTGAAGAGGTATTTGAGCAGACCGGTATCCAGTTCATGCCGCTGAACACCCTGTATCAACTCTTCGCGTTGAAGAAGCAGAACCCCGCGCTGCTCGACGCAGCCCAGAAGATCATTATGATCCCGGATCTGTTCAACTACTGGTTCACCGGCTCCGCTGTATGCGAGTTCACGGAGGCCACCACCAGCCAGTTTTATAATCCTGTGCAGGGTCGCTGGGCCAGCAAACTGCTTGATCAACTCCAATTGCCTGGCAGCAGACTGGGGGAGATTGTGCAACCGGGCTCTCACATCGGCAATCTGCACGAGACAGTAGCGGATGAGGTTTCTTCGGGGCGTATTCCCGTTATCGCTCCAGCCTGCCACGATACCGGGTCGGCTGTGGCAGCCGTACCGGCGCAACAGCCGGACTTCGTTTACATCTCAAGCGGCACTTGGTCTCTGGTTGGCATAGAAACGTCCGACCCCGTCATCAATGAGAAATCGCTTAGCTACAACTTCACGAACGAAGGCGGAGTCTGCGGCACTATTCGTCTGCTGAAGAACGTGATGGGCTTGTGGATATTGCAGGAATGCCGGCGGCAATGGGAGCGTGAGGGTGTTGCCTACGACTACACACGATTGACCAAAATGGCAGCCGACGAGGAGCCTTATCGCAGTCTCCTGGACCCTGACCACGCTGCCTTTTTTACTCCCGGGGATATGCCCACACGCATCCGGACGTTCTGCGCTGAGACTTCTCAGCCCGTGCCTGAATCGCCGGGACAAATAGCGCGCGCTGCCCTGGATTCTCTGGCGCTGAAATATCGCTGGGTGATCGAGCGACTACAAGACTTGAGCGGTAGGTCCCTGAACACAGTTCACGTCGTGGGTGGCGGCACGCAGAACCGGCTCCTTCAACAGCTTACTTCAGACGCAACAGGACGTGAAGTTATTTGCGGCCCGATTGAAGCTACAGCTATCGGCAATATTCTTATGCAGGCAGTGGGCTCTGGCGTTATCGGCTCTCTCTCAGACGCCCGAGAGATAATCAGACGATCATTTGACTTGCAGACTTACACGCCTTCTTTTGAAGCACACTCTCGCATTGACGAAGCCTACGGACGGTTCAATGCTGTTTTGGAGCAGTCAAACTCGATTCTGTAGAGGCTCCAGAGTGTCTCTGGCTCTCGGAGCTTCGGCTCTGGCTTCGTCTGTCACGATAGCGGAAACTGGCAGGAGTGAGAGGATCTCCTCAGACTGTATGGGAATGCGCAGGCTCGGGCAGATACAAGAGCGGGGACGCGGAGCACGGACCCACGTCCCCTTCCCATCAGAACTAGCTGGACTTTCTGCGCCTGAGAAGCAGACCGCCCATTCCGAGCACTCCCGTACCCATAGCCAGCAGACTGCTTGGCTCCGGTGTGATGTGCTTCGTTACTACATTGCTCCAGATTGGTCCCCACACTCCTCCCTGTCCATCGGACAACACAATGTCCGCCTGGAAGGTGATCAGTGTGGAAGGCACGCCGACCGTATGCACGACGTTCCACGGGAACCACTCTGAGACGACGATTACCTGGCTTGGCTGCGCCAGCCACTGAATGACCTCAGTCACCGCGCCGTTGGGAGGCGTTATCTCAGCGTGCCAGGATACCTCGTCAATGTGAAGCGGTCGCCCCTCGTTGCCCGCCCAGCCGATGTGAGCCCAGAATGTCTCAGTATCATCGGGTGGAATCTCGATGATTTGCGCAAGGCTCGACGCAGGAGCGTGGTAAGTTGGGTCTATCTCAAGATACGGTCCCTGCTGTGCCCAGGACCGGTTGCCGCAACTAAAGAGCGCGACGATCGCTGCCGTAAGCACCAGCGCTTTCGCAGCTTTCATGTGTTCCTCCTTCTGCAGTGGCAGAGGCGGCCGAATTACCCACCTCTCTGCGGGTCTGGCTCCCGCTTTTTGCAAGCCTGCGCCCGCCGGAATATCCGGAAGCAGCAGCAGGCTCCATTATTATATCACCAAATGCTAATGCGAACAACATGCACGTCGAGTACGCAAATATACCTGTTTTGCGAATCACCTCGTGACTCCGATGGTGGCCACATCTCACGCCGGGGAGGTACAAAGCATCCTGACGCTGCGGGGTGAGGTTACCTTTGTACCGTCCAGACCATGTCTGTACCTTTTCCAAACTGGTCGTTCTCGGGTGCCGGTTTCCCACCGTTGACCACAAGATCAGAGCCTACGCTGTAGAGAATATAGCCGCGACCCTGACGGCGAAATTTGAACGGCTTTCCTGAGAAAGGGTCGTTACCAATCCGGCAACGAGAGCTCTGCGCCATGGACAGATTCTCGGGATAGATTCCTTTCTCTGTCTTGTAGCGCTCCACCGCCAGCATCGTTTTTGTTGCCTCCACATTAGTCTGGCCCCTTATGACGGCCGTCCGGGCTCTGGTGAAAACAGGCATTGTTGTTCTAGCAAGTGTTGCCCACCGCGGTATGGGATCTATGACTACCTTCTCTGCAGCTCGATCGCCAGTCTCTCGATAGGATCTGCCCAGTAGCTCAATGTAACGCGCATAGGCGTCAAGTATGGCAGCCTCATTCGCGTACATCACTGCCCGATAGGGCAGCGCCCAGACCTTACCCAACGCACCCTCACGCCTTTTGTCCCGCGCTGGCAAACCGAAGTCCTGTTCGAACAGAACATGCGATACTGCACGCTCGTACATCACCGCCTGGCGCATAGGGTTGGGTGAGAGTATCTGATCGAGGGTCTGGCAGAGTTTTGCGGTTTGCTCATCGGAGAAGTCTGCAGCTTCAAGGCCGTGTTGGATTGCAGCACAGCACAAGTTGACACCAGCCAGTCGTCCCAACAGCCCAATCATAGCCTGGCGCTTCGAGAGCGTCTTCGATAGCCGGGCGATCGCAATGATGTCATCGGTCGCACCGGCTGTGTCTCCAACTCGAGACCGTAGCACTGCACGCGTTGAAAGCGCCCGGACTGCATAACCCAGAGCGCTGAACGCTAGTAAGTGGTCGTCACCCTGTCCCGGGAAAAAATAGTTACCAACGGACAGGGCTTCCGGCGAAGCAGCCGCAGTGAAATCACTTAGCGCAGGACCCAGTTTGTTAAGCGCTGAGTGCGCCACTGCGACATCGAGTGCGGAAGGACTGCCGTTATGCGAACTACGGATCCTCATCATCGCCGTATTCTCCTGCTCGGACAATTTCACTGCCCGCAGTTTACGCGCTGCCGCTTCGAAGGTCTGCGCGCCACGGCTGTGTCCTTCGCCAACGATATCTGCCAGAGTAATCGGCTCACCGCGGGCCGCGATGGCACGTACCTCCGTCTCAACCTGGCGTCCAAACCAGAGTGTGGCAGCGCCGGCGACCACGTAAAACACCACCAGAAGAACGATGGCTGCTTTAATTAGAACTACCAAGACTCTTTTGATTCGTTTCATCGCATTTCTCCAGGATATAGGTGCGCGCGCATTTTCTGAATCTGCGCGGCGGCGCTTGCGAGCGTCACTCCCTGCGGCGCGTTTCTAATAGCGAGCTGTTCGAGCCTTGCATCTCTGGCGGAGTCAATCACGCTGGCCGCGAGTATCCACAGCAGCGAAAACGTGAGCGCCGCCACCCAGCGCAAACGCCCTGCGGCTGCCCTTCTGAGCGAGTCCGATTGCGCCCGCCGGGCCGCCGCCAAGACACTTTCCCGAACATCGTCAGGAACTTCTGGATCGTAGAGCTTACGCAATCTGATTTCTATCTCAGTGTCATCCATCCGGAAGTACCTCCATTGTTCGACGCAGCTTGCCTATTGCATAGCGGTAGCGGCTTGCCGCCGTGTTGGCGGATATACCGAGCACACTACCGATCTCTGCGAAGGTCATCTCATCCAGCACTTTGAGAGAGACCACCTCACGCTGCTCTACGGGAAGCCTCGTCACCGCTTCTCGCAAGCCACCTAAGCCGTCAACTACCGCTTCGCTGGCGGGCAGGTCAGTGTCAAGGGGCGCCGTGGGCCTTCGTTTGCGCTGGCGCAAGATAGTAATTGAAGCGTTGCGGGCAGCACGGAACAGGAATCTGGCCAATCTCACGCCAGAACAGGGAAGCTGGTCCCTCCGGGCCAGACGCGCAAAGACCTCCTGCACTGCGTCCTGAGCGTCATCGGAAGAGCCTGTTACGCCGAGAGCATAGCGATACAGAGACGGACCATAGAGATCGTACGCCGCCTCCAGATCGCATGCGCTCTCCACAGCCGCTTTGTGCCCTGCACCGATGACCAACCCGTCCCGCACTGTCTCGCTCACATCCTTCTTGACGCTGCCCGCTGTCAAAACTGTCTACTTCGACGAAAAAAACCTTGAAGAAAAACAGAAGACGAGGACTGAGTGGGCATTGCGCCGCTAGCGACCAATTCAGTTACGGTTCATCCGCCTGAATACTTCAGCAAAGAAAGAACGGCCGCAGCGCCGTCTTGATTGAACTCGCGCTGCGGCCGCAATCTAACTGGATTCAGGTCTTCAGATGACCTGTAAGAGAAGGTCACTACAACTCTGGCAGCGTTCCTCCCACATTCTGGATGTCTTCCGGTCCGCGGATGGTCAGCGCCCGCCCTCCAGTTTCTGTAGCCGTAGAGATACCCGTGACAGCAAGGACGTCTCCCTCACTGAAGTGCATCAGCTCCGCAAACGGCCCCATGTTCACGCGTACGGGTATGTCACTGTCACCAATGACGACTCCCTGACCCGGGAGAATCCCAATGACCTTCGCCACTGTACGCACCAGTGTACAGGTATTGTTGGCCCCGTACGGATAGACCATAGGCTGGGTGGACGGCAGCGGAGCGCCACCGATCGCCCGAATATTCAGATTGGTCGGCGCTATCTCCACGGAAGCGGGGTAGGGGATGATCATCTGCGCCAGCACCGTCGGCTCATAGCCACCCGGAAGCACCACGCCCTGCAGGCAAACCAGGGTTCCAACCGGATACATCTGCGAGGTTTCGATGCGCAGTGCGCAGCGGCCGTTCGGGTCCTGTACGTACAGGGCGGGCTGGTGCGAAACGTAGTCCGTCCCGGTGACAACCGCCAGATTGACGATTACCGGGACACCCGGAGCGGAATCCCTGGGAGTGCATGGGTCATCGGGCCCCGTTGTCGGGATGCAGGGCTGGATGCACTCAAAGCACGTCCACGGATCCCAGTTGTCTGGCTCCGAGTAAAGATGGTCCTTCAGCACATCTACCACGGCGAGATACTTCCCTGGAGACGTGCACTTGAAAATCGTCGTCCAGGGGAAGCGTCCGTAGTCATTTGTCGTCACGGTTCCGGCCTGACCAAGCCCCTGGTTATCCACCAGGTCCGGACATCCCGGAATGATATCATACGGATAAGTCGAGGTCTTGTGGAAATCCCATCCGGTCAACTGAACGTCTTCACCAATCCGGTAGATTTTCTTGTCCGTGAAGACCTTGAGTTCATGAGGCGGGCCAAACATATCGGTTTCCGGCCAGCCACCCATGCCACCGTCTCCATCTCCGTCAATGTCCTCGCCACCGTCGAAGTCAGAGTCGTTATCGGAGTCGCAGTCGCACTCACTTCGCAAGCCATCACCGTCCACGTCAGCGAATCCGGGTGGAGCGGCATCATTGTCGTGTCCGGCGTGGTCGCGCTCTTCATGAAACGTGTAGGCTTCAATCTCACGTTTATCTGGCACTTCATCTTTGTCGGTGTCTGGATCGTTATGTAAAGAGCAGAACGGACGAGGATTTTGCTCGTCAAAGTCCATCAGACCATCGCCGTCAGAATCCGTTGTTACAGACGCTTCGTTTTTCCGTCCCACCTTAGCGCCTGCCGGTAAGGCCCAGGTGGCGTCGTTGCGGGCGACCCAGTTATCAAACAGGACCCAGCCTGACGGATTGCCCGGCCACGGATCCAGAATATGGACCATTTGGAGGGGGGGGGCGTTTTGACCGAGATCTATCTCGTACCATCCATCACACACCACCACATGGTTGGGCACGCCACAGATCATAGGGCCGTTCGCAAGCCTGGCCTGAAACTGTGCAAAGCTGGCTTTGGCGGCGCCAAAATACGGGTTGTACGTGACACCGCCGCCAAGCGTCAGCGCCCAGGTGACCGCAGTGGTTACCTCAGCGTCGCTAAAGCCCCGGTCGTGCCCCAGATCCCCTTCCGGTCCCGGCAGATCACCGTTGCGGATGTGGTAGGAGATACGATCCTGGAACAGGTCCCCCCCAAAAAAATGATTCAACATCTGCGTGCAACCGCGCGCGCAGTAGAAGGCGCAGTGCCCACAGGTCCCCACGTGCGCGGCCGTCTGCGGATGCGCAGCGTCCCATGCCTGCCCGGCGAAACGGAAAGGATCGCATCCCGGTCTGCCGCGTCCATTCTGGTTGCTCGGGGCGCCGCCTCCAAAGGCGTCCTGGTCCCAGATACAGACGAGTTGTGAATCCCGATGTTGAAGTCTCAGGCCGACACCGTAATAAAGAATGCCTGTAGCGGCAAGTTTGACATCTCCACTGCTCGGCGCAGGCGGAGGCGTGCTCATAATCGCGAACGTCCACACTGCCGCTTCTTCCAGGTACGGCTGACCGGACGGCTTCACTCTGACACGCCAGTAGTAGACTCCAGGAGCCAGACCAGAGTTGACGCCCGATTGTGGACCCGGTTGTGAAGGAGGAGAAAATACCTGATTAATCTCCGGAGTGGAAAAAGTAGGATCGTCGTCCACCTGCAGGTTGTATTGCTCTGCCCACGCGGGACCGTCGAAGGAGAACGACACCAGGTTATTCTCAAAAGCCGTCGCGTCCAGAGGCTCCAACTGAACAGGATTTTGATTGATCGAGCTGATCTGAGATGCCCGCGGACCATAGTCCAGGAAGCCCCAGTCTTTGGGGCTGTCACTGTCGTATCCGCTTGGCAGGCGAGCAATACTCGCCCCTGCCTGGAGAGTGGAAATGTCCACAAAATCTCCTGAAGTCCATTTCCCTGCCGCTACAGCATCAGATTCAACGGCGCCACCACTGTAACCACCCGTTTGGCTCCACGAGATGAAGTCTGCGAGATTCGCTGGTGTTATGGCTGCAGATGTGTAGAGTCCGACTTCGTCCTCAGCGGCAAAAACAGAGCCGGATCCAGAGTAGAGGTCAATGACACCATCTGAAGCGTCAAGATCGTCCGTACCGCCGCTGAAATGGACAATGGCGTAGTGATGCGACTGAAGAGAAACGGCCGGTGGAACGGCGTACGATAAAGGCGCCCCAGATGGCTTTCCCTGCAGAATCGTCCAGCCGCCCAGCGCCACATCAGACGGGCCAGAATTGTAGAGCTTTACGCTCGCGCCTGTTGCGCTGCGACCGAGCGATGCGCCTAACGGCACAACCTCATCTATGACAACACTCGCGCCAGCACAAGGCACGAGAGAGAATACGGCGCCAGCCGCAAAAGCGCCCATGTAAAGCATTCGTGCAAACATCGCACTCTCCTGTTCTGAACGTCAACCACCTGGATCACCGCTTCTGACAGGGCGGCGCTGTGCAGTTACTGCATTGTAACCGCAATGATGCTTGTCACTATCATTATAGGCGTAAAGCGGACGGCGTCAAGAGATAATCGCGAAGAAAGGTACCGTTTGCCGATGCCGCAGTGTCAGGCTGATTGTGTCACTGCGCCTGGAACAAGCGCCTGACCGTTCTCCCGAACCGTTGGAAAATGGCGGCCCCTCAGCACTTCGCCAGGCTGCACTTCCACGTACTCCTCCACGAGATGTCCGCGTCCGTCCGGTTCATAACGGGTGTAGCCGGGCATGTAGTGAAGGGCGACGGCGCGGCGTGGGATGTCACTGCGGTTGTAGTACGTTCCGTGCCAGGTGAGGCAATGGTGGAACATGCAACACCCACTCTTGACTTCGCACGGGACCACTTCCAGTCGGGCATCGGCAGGTAGGAAAGACTCGTCGTCGAAGGTTGGCTGGAAATTCTCATTCCCTCGCAAGCCGCCCGGTACAGCGCCCCAGTTGTGGCTTCTGGGGACGACATTCATGCACCCGTTTTCGATGCTTGCGTTGTCCAGGGCAACCCAGCAACTTACCAGGTCTGCCGGCTGAATAATGGGCCAGTAGGGGTGGTCCTGATGCCAGTCTGTCGGTGCGCCAACGCGAGGAGGTTTGTATTGAATCTGATCGTGCCACAGGCGCACCGTGTCCTCACCCATAAGCTGCGAGACCATTTCAGTGATGTTGGCCTGGTAAATCAGATTGTGAAAGAGTGGATCGGCCTGCCAGATGTTGACAATTTGTACAACGACGTGATCGCTGCCCTCTATCTCATCGCCAACGAGATTGCTCACAGAATCCGCGCCGCTTTTCTCGCCACGCGTGACCTGTAACACGCGCTCTTTCATTTCCTCAATCTGGTCCGCTTCCAGGACAGGTGTGTCCAGCACGAGGTAACCGTTATCGCGGAAAAACTCGACCTGAGCGTCATTCAACATAGAAGTGTCCTCCCTTGATGCGTCGCCACGCTACGACCTGATAACGTTTTACCACGAATGGATTTTTCTGTGCTTGTTATTGGGCTAGCCGGTCACAATCTGTGCACAGGATCGCCTGAGTTTTCCCGACTTCTGAGTGGCGCCGCGGCCACCGCAGGGTCTGTGGACCGCAGCAGCCAATTACCCTCGCCGCTGAAAGAGGGCATGCGCAGGCTACCTATTTGGAAGGCTGGGCCGTCTGTTTCAGGAGTGGTGTCAGAGCGGCATCAATAGCAGATTCGCTCTCAGGTAGCTTAATGTCCTTGAAAAGATACCAGTGCTCGACATGTGTGACGCTTTGGCCCGGCTGCAGCTTAACCATTGGACCAAGCGACTCCATCTCAATGAAGTTTCCAGCTGTATAAGTCTCATAGTTACAGCCCTGATCCGGATAGGTTGCGGATTCCTGATATCCAAAACGCTTCACGAAGAGATTGCCGTTGACGGCATAGGCAGCCCAGCCCGGCTTATTCTCAAAACCCAGCTTCTGCTCTACCGCATTGGTAGCGTCCACTTTAAGTATCACGAACTTCTTTCCGAGCTTCCAGCGAGGGTCGGAAAGGTCTGTGTAGTTCCAGAGCACCATAGAGCGGCCAGGCAGTAGCTTCTCGTCATGCGAAATGAAAGGCTCCTGCGGGATTACTTCAATGCCACCACCCTTCACAATCGTGAGGCCCCACGGCGCCAGGTCTATGGCCCAGAGGTTTTTGTTTGTCAATGTCATTGTCACCGTGACCTGTGTTCCCCTCGGCTCCAGCGTGACAAGCATCTGCTTCTGAATTCCCGTGGGTTTCTCCGTATCCTGAGTCAAACGAATGCTGGCTGGTTCCTGCATAACCTGGACTGGAGAATCGTCCGGGACGTAGGAGCGCGGCTTTTCTTCAGGTGCGTGCCACAGTCTGTGACCACCCCAGGCGTGCCACACACCGTACTCAGTCTCCACCTTATCGCTCGCCGACAATTCCGCCAGCATATTATCGCCGCCTACAAACCGATACGCGATAATCCGGGGTCCGATATCGCTGGTGACAATGATGTCCACATCTCCATTGGAGAGTTTGTAGCAATTGGGCTGGTGAAAATAGGGAATCTTTTCGATGGTCACCTTAGCTGCCTCAACTCCTGCAACGCTCAGGAATGCTGCGGCCGCAAAAGCCACGGCAAGTGTTCGTTTTGTCATACTCGTCCTTTCTGACCGCTGCGCGTCTTCGTCCGGATGCTGCCTTCCCCGCAATACTGTACTCGTCCTCTTTCAAGGGGCGCATGGGGTGTAGCTTATCTTTGAGACATCAATACTGCCGCTGCAGACATCCAGAAAAGGCTTGCCTCCGCGAATGCCGGCATTTCCGTAGCCGGTGGCCGTTGACAGGAAGCTGACAAAGTCGCCGGGAATGGACGGGGCTATGACCAACTCACGATCCACCGCATCATAGCGGATACCCGTCAGACCCTGCAGCAGTCCGTAGCTCGACATAGCCCTGGCGTACCAATGCCCGCACTCGTACTCGTCGAACGGATTACGAAAGCGTCCATCATAGCGGTCTCTGGCCGTGCGGACAATCTGCAGACCCTCTTCTACAAGGCCGTACATCATCAAGTGCGAGGCGACCTGATACTCAATGCCGGTCCAGACTTCGTTTCCGTAGGGGAAAGGCAAAGTGAGAGGCTCGTCTTTCGGCCAACTGCAAAGTAGCAATCCACCCTCCTGCGCAAAGGCATAGGTAGGGCGCTGGGGGTTGGCGTGCGTCGAGAGATCTTTGCGATAGTTGTACCGATGCACGCTTTGGAGATGACTGCGCAGCTTCTGCGCGTCCAGAAAGTCGCCAAGACCACTCACGCGCGCCATCCACGCACCGAGGACTCCATCAGAAAGACATCCGCGCCCATACTGATATTTGGGACCCTCGGTCTGGAGAAGCTCCAGGGCTTCCGGAGAATAGCCTTCACCACCGGTCGGAGCAGGCGCCCTCAGATTTTCCCACTGGATCTTCTGAAAGAAATACTCACCGTCGAAGAGCTCACTCTCCATTCGGTGAACCCCGCGCTTCAACAGAGTCTCATAGTGCCCGGTCTCTTCACCCAGCGCTTTACCCATCTCCAACGCGGCTCTCAAAGCGCCCAGATAGAAGCTGGTACACATCCCATCCGGACCCCAGAATTCTATGTCATAGGTGTTGTGGTGCGGCTCTTCGAGGGTACCTGTTTCGCGTGGGTCCCACGTTGCAATGCAGTAGTCCAGGCTGTCCTTTACTCTTGGCCAAATGCCTTTCATCCATTCTGTATCACCAGATGTTCGCCAGTCGCGATACACTTTGATGACTCCTCCGAGCTGTCCATCTGCGGCAGCGTGAAAGTCATGCGCTGCCGGCCGGACAGGCAGGGAGGATCGGAAGTTTTGATGCCCATACTCGTCTTGAGACTCGTGAAACTCCGTTTGCCGGAGCGAGCGCTCGGCGGAAGGGAAAAGGTGTGGCATTGCCTGTGCGTAATTCCAGACGTGAGTGCAACTTCCCGAGCAGCAGCCAGCGCTGTCGCAACACCCTTCCCACGCCCAGATTCGCCCATCAGTCTGACGCAGCACTGTCGGAGATTTCAAAATCGCCAGGTTTGAGGCAATAGCTTCGGTAACTTCAGGTGGTAGAGTGCTGCGGAAGAAGCAGTCTGCAAACTGCGACGACTTTTCGCGAAGTTCGCGCCAGCGCTCGCGCCAGTCTGAAGCGACTGCGTCAATCGAGTCATATCGCGCGGCATACCAGGGGCGATAGTACTCCTTTGTGGGTAATCCGGAAGAACAACAAGAGCTGCCCTCGCCGCAGCCAGAGTTATCAACGTCCTGTCCGTGGCGCTCGGTGGAACAGGGGATATACCAGCTAAACAGAAGACGAACGACCTGCTCTTTGCCCGGATCAATCTCCAACGGCGCATAGAGACTTGCGCCCGGGCTGGGCTCTGCGTCCGTTATCGGCCCCGCATCCACAATCGCCGCCTGTTGCACAGCCTTCCACGCCGTAGTCAGTGGGTCAAACCAGCCCCCGCGAAACCAGGCGGTGTTAACGTGAACCGTATCCAAGCCCTGTAGCTCCGCGTGGAAGTGCGCTTCATCCTCCGGATGCTCCTCAGAGCCAGGCTGAACAAGGGTAAACCCTCTCTCCCAGTGCTTTACAGACGCCCCCGGCGTGCGCAGTCGCGTGAGGAAATTAGCCGTGTTGAAAGAGAGCACTCCGCTTACGTGTTCTCCGCTGATATTGCTGACTCGATACTCCAGACAGGCCACAGGCAGGCTACTATCGTCAATATCTGGCGGCGTAAACGGGCTCCATCCGGTGATCTCAACAGCGACTGGGAGAGCCGGATCGCTGAGACTGACCATTCCAAATGGGAACCGTGCTCTGAACTCGGCGGCGCCAAATCGCGGAAGGCCCCACGTCTGGCCAGTACCGCCGTTAGCGGCGCCCGGTAGACCATAAGCTTTCCACATGGGCACAGGTCCTTCGACAACCCGGGCCAGATCAGGTCGGCCAGCAATTGCCAGCCCGGCAAACATCCGTGGTTCGTTGTAGACTTCCGGGGAATGCCGCAGCGAAAAATGCGAAAGGGCGCCTGTGCCTTCCAGGCAACACATGCCAGCTCCGGTCCCGCCGAGGGGAAAAGCGACACGGCTGAGGTGCTCAGCGCGATAGACGTCGTTGAAAGGTCTTGCAGCAGGCGCAGACATGGTGGTTTCTGACTCTCCGCGAGTATGTTATATGGCCGACGCACCGAGCCGGCACGCAGCCGTGGCAGAGTCTATCGCCGCTGCTTGCGAGCGTCAAGTCTGTGTCCCGTCGATCTCTTGAGTCTACGGCCCGGCGACCATATCCGCGTTATCCGCAACCCATAACGCGGGGACGTTTGAGCCGGAAATCGTGAGGCTGCCACGAGGGCCGGTCACGGAGACATACGAACCTGCTTCGGGTTGTGAGATGCCTGATGCGAGTATGATACGAAGTCCCTTGTCGCCGGATACATCGCTTAACAGGCTTCCATCGTCAATCCGGATTGTGTTGCTCCCGTCGGAGGCTACAACCCGACCCCAGACTCTGAGCAATAGCCCCTGTGCCAAATCCGCAGCAGCGCTCTGGTTGGTCGCGTCTAACCTTGCGATTGGCGCGCCCGATCCCGCGACGGCGTCGGCTGCTGACGATATGACCAGCTCTCCGTTATGCAAGTTGACGGTCCCAGACACGTTGACAAGAGTCCCGGCTGTATAGTTGCGGGATAGCATTACGGCAATACCCGCAGAGCGGTCTGTCTCCTCTATGTAGTAGCGATCACTCAGGGCACGCGTGACAGTCTTTCCTGCCAGGTTGACAGCAGTGCCGGCTCCGAAGCGTCTCGCCGCCCCGACTGTCATGACCTGCGGCAAGATGCGTAGAACGCGTCCTTTGGTGTCAGAAGGTCTGGTATTTGGCGCGACTGCCACGTAAAGCTCACCATCTGCCCCCTCCCCAAATCCTTTGATGTACACTGGCCGCTGCGCTTGTGCGCCGGGGCCGTACTGAAACTCGTAGATTTGCACCGGAGACGGTTCAGAAGGACCAAGATAGAAAAAACGATTGGCCAAATCGCCAAAAATATAGCGGCCACGCAGAGCTGGATTGGCCTGACCGCGATATACAAAGCCACCAGTAATGGAGATGCCGTCATCATGCGTGTACTCTGCAATGGGGTCCGCAAAACTTACTCCCTGAGTAATCAAAGAATTGTAGAGGGAAGCATCGTAAACGTGAAATCCTTCCCTTGCTCTCCAACCGAGATTGTCCCCGCTGTGAGCAATGTTGATCTCTTCATAGTTCTCCTGGCCGACATCTGGCAGTAAGAGAGCTCCTGTCAGCCTGTCAAATGAAAACCGCCACGGATTGCGCAGGCCAAGGCAGAATGTCTCGGGTCTCGCTGAGCTGTCCGCTACAAACGGATTGTCATCCGGGATAGCGTACTCGAGATTATCCTGCGTCCTGTCCACATCAATGCGCAGCAGCTTTCCCAGAAACTTGGTCTTGTCCTGTCCATTGCCGGTTACGTCCGTGTGGCCGAATCCAACGTCGCCGCCGTTTCCGCCATCACCAGAAGAGATGTACAGATAGCCGTCTGGTCCGAAGTGCAGATCCCCGCCATTATGGTTCATCTGGGGTTCATCATAACTCAGGAGCACTCGCTCCGAAGAAAGATCAGCTACATCCGGATTTCCAGAAACGGTGAACTCCGAGATGACACTCCTGTGATCGTATCCGGGAGAAGTCGCAGGAGCGCTGTAGTACACATAGAACTTCCCAGTAGTCTTGTAGTTTGGGTGAAAGGCCAGACCCAACAGACCTCTTTCATCATAGTTGGGACTGATTGCAGTAAGCTTTGATGCGATGTCCAGAAATGGCGTCGCCAAAATCGACCCGTGGCGGTAAATCTTGATTTTTCCGGTCTGCTCGGCGATAAAGAGGCGCTCATCACCAGCGTTTGTGACTGTCAAAGGAGACTGCAGGCCGGAGGCCAATGTTTGCAACTCAAGTGTGAGATTGCCCTGTTGAACCGCCGCCTGAAGTGCGACCTGACTCATCAGAAAGACGGCCGTAACAACTACTCCACGCAAGCGCATACCACTCCTCCTTCTCTCGACGCAGTGAACGCTCGCCAGTCTCTGTTGCCTGCGCCGCTCTCCGCTCTTCATTTTATCAGCGAGGCGGTGGATAGTCGAGACTCGTCCACGCGCTGCCAGACTTACAGGACGAATGTTCACCCTTATGGAAGCTTTTCTGCACAAAAGATTTGACACACAACAAGCCGATACCTATAATACCGACACTTAAGCCGCCTGCTCAAGGCGGCGCGCGCACTTGGAGAAAACTACTATGCCCTTTCGCTCTAGCCTGAAAAAGGCTTTTGCTGTAGTTGGAGTGACAGCGCTCGCAGCGCCAGCCTTCTCCTACAGCATTGTCAATGTGCCAACAGCTAACCAGGCTGCCCTGCACGAGTTCAACATAGCGTACTACAATATGTCGGTGCGCAAGCTCCCCGTTACGCACAAGGATATCTACATCGGGTACTCAACAGTGGCGCCCAATCTGGAGCTGGAGTGGATCCACGTTGACATCAACAAAGGCGCTCCCTCTCAGGACATTGTCAACGCGACCTACAAAATACTTGCAGAGACACCCAAGCTCCCAGATGTGGTTCTGGGCGTCAAGAACATCTTCAGCGATGACAATTCACCCGATCCAGATGAGCAGAAGGCGTCTTACTATATCGCCACAGCCAAGACACTCAATCCACCAAAGCCCGGACAGCCGTGGCATCCTGTCGTGCGCCTGCATGTCAACTATGGCACGCGGGAGCATCGCGGTCTCTTTGGCGGCCTCCAGATCGCTATTACACCACGTCTGGGAGTCGCAGCGATGAAGTTCACGAATTCCCACTACGTAGATACGTTTTTCGGGAATTCTTCTGAGCTGGCGGCGGTGTATTCTCTCGGCAAGAATGCCCCCAATATCAAAGCAGGGACTCTTGGACACCATCGCTGGGTCGGCATCGACTACAGCCTTCATTACTGAGAGATTCGCTGAAGTCACTTCTGCGACGGACTTTGTTTGAGCCAGAGTCTTTTGTTTCAGGCGCGAGAGCTTTGCTCCCGCGCTTTTCTTTTGTCCGGTTGCAACGGCGACATCCAGAGGCGAATAATAGGGTGAGACACTGATTCAAAGGAAGGAGTCTGTGCGTGACATCGACGGTTCAACGCTGCGGCTGGGCGAAATCAGAGTTGCTGCAGACATATCACGATACGGTCTGGGGAGTACCGGCGCACGATGACCGGCTTCTGTATGAAATGCTTATTCTGGACGGCGCCCAGGCCGGACTGAGCTGGGAGATCATCCTCAAGAAGCGAGACGGATACTACCGTGCGTTTGCCGGTTTTGATCCGCAGCAGGTCGCGCTCTTTGACGGGCACAAAATCGCGCAGCTGATACGCGATCCTTCAATTGTACGCAACCGTCTGAAGATTCAGTCCGCTGTGGTGAACGCGCGCTGCTTTCTGAGTATTCAGGAGGAGTTCGGATCGTTTGACAACTATCTCTGGGCGTGGGTAGGGCGCCGTCCAGTGGTTAACAACTGGAAATCTCTGGCTGATGTTCCCGCCAGGACTGAGCTGTCTGACGCGCTCAGTAAAGACCTGAGCAGGCGCGGCTTTACTTTCGTGGGATCAACGATCTGCTACGCTTTTCTCCAATCTGCAGGACTCGTCAACGACCATCTCGTTTCGTGCTTTCGTCACTTACAGCTCACCTGAAGCAATTACTGGAACTTCCATCAGAGCGCAGCGCAAACTGCGACGTGTGCGATAGAATGGATATGATTTTCACTCCTTCGCACCTGTCAGCGAAGAACTAACTAACGGCCAGTGAACAGGTCGAACTGGAGAAAAAGGGATGAGATCGCCCCAGTCCCGGAACCGTCGGGTATGCGAACACTGCTGCTGGGTATCCTGGGCGGCAGCAGACTACGCCTGCGCAGGTTCAGGCGAGTCTAAACTCCACGTGCGGTTCTCTCTCCTTCTGGCAACGCAGAAGAGCCTGAGAGTTTCGCCCTCAATCTTCGATTTATGCGCAATCTGAGTCGTGAAAGCTGCTACGAAATCCTGAGAATAAGGCCAGGAGCGGGCCCTCTCGAAGTGCAAAGGGCTTTTCGTCAGCGTGTACTCGAGTGTCACCCGGACCTGCAGAAAGACCCTGCAGTCGCCTCAGAGGCTGAGTTGAAGCGAGTCGTCCATGCCTACCGTCTCCTGACCAGCGGGCGCGCTCTCTCACGACACGACCTCCTCGAAGAAGCTTTCAAAGCCACGGCGGAATCTTCCGACGCATCCGAGCAATCGGCTAGTCCGACGCTGCCACGCCTTACTGTGTCCTCAACGCAGGCGGCTGCCTTGATGGTGGGCGTCGCGACTCTGAATGTATTTCTGTTTCTGATCCTCTACCACATTCTCTCATCTCCACCACCCGCAGGGTTTCCCGCTGTCTTTGAGTTGGCGCCAGATCAGATTGCGTGCGTGGTTGTGTTTCTGAGCGCACAGGTACCCGGAGCTGCAGCGGCGGCAGGAGAGAACGTCATCTTAGCCAACATGTTTCTCAGAAGCGCGCTGGGCGGAATTGTCTTCGGCACGATTTCTCTGTTCCTGGGTGTCTTTCCTATACTGTCACAGTCAGAACTGAGCTCCGGCGTTGAGGGCCTTTTGGCGACGTCACTAGGGTGCGTGCTGGCCGGGTTGTGCGGAGGCGCGCTGGGCGGAATGATCCTGTACACCATGCGTCGCTATGAGGTCGCAATACACCATCGTGGCGGCCAGAGCATCTTGCAGAACCGCATTACCGGAGCGGCCGTTGCCTGTGCCAACGTTGGCCTGGCCTGGATAGCCATTCTTATCACAGTGGCGCTGGTCCTCGGGATACCAGCAGGACTGTTGGCCTTTGTGCACGCTGTGTTTTAGTCTATCAGTCCGCCGTACTCAATCAACTTCCGACGGACGATTTTTCGTAGAAACTATGGCTTTTGTCGAGATTGGTGATAAAATGATGTAACCGATTTCGCCAGCTTACACAGGAGAAAGCTACAAGTGAGAACGAGGTTGTTGCAGTCAATTTCAGAGCCGCCACTTCGCCGCGCGCGAGTGTCGGCGTGTGCGGCAGGCTTTACGCTGATAGAGCTTCTCGTAGTCATTGCTATCATCGCCATTCTGGCCGCGATCCTCTTCCCGGTTTTCAGCAATGCTCGGGAGCGTGGGCGGCAGACCATGTGTCTGAGCAATATGAAGCAGTTGGGCTACTGCTTCCGCATGTACATGGATGACAACAAAGGCCGAATGCCCAACATTAACCACACGACTGAAACGCGCCTGCAGGACTGGGCGGGAGTGCCTCGCGTTTTTGAGAAACCCGTTTTTGAGATGGGCTCACTGTGGCCTTACGCGAAAGACCGGAAGCTGTACCAGTGCCCGACGGATAAGAACAAGCCGGCCGTCAGGTGCACCAACAAGCCGCGAGACTACGGACTGTCTTACTCAGTGAACGAAGCGCTTCAGATGGCGAACATAGACGCTGCCTTCAGCTACAACAGCCCGTCGCAGTGCCTGTTAATGGTGCATGAGTCGCGCGACACGATCAATGACGGGTATTACAACTGGACCTACGCAGGCTCCAACCGTGATACGGGTAGCGTCGTCCATTATGATGGCACCACTATCTGCTACTGCGACATGCACGCCAAGAGAATCTCGTACACGGAGCTTGAAAAGGAGCGCACAACGCTGATTGCCCCTCCCGTGAACAAACCGGCCTGGGCGTTGTTCTAACAAAATCAGTATCCATCTCACTGAGGATCTCGCGCTTGGCTCAAGCGAGGTCCTCGCTATTTTATCAGCAGTAATTCGACCTCGAAGTGTAGAGTCGAGTTGGCAGGGATGGGTCCAATCGCGCGAGCGCCGTACCCCAGCTCCGCGGGAATCTCGAGTTCACGTATGCCGCCGACCTGCATACCGGCCACACCCTCTTCCCATCCTCGGATCACGCGTCCAGCGCCTATGGTGAAACTGAAGGGTCCGCGACCCGCCTGCCGCGAAGTGTCAAAGGTGGTTCCATCGTCCAACCAGCCGCGATAGTGAACGTCTACGGTATCTCCTGCCTTTGCGGTCTGGCCTTCGCCCTCCCGTTTGTCTTCATACTTCAAACCTGAGTCTGTCGTGTGCATTCCGATGTCAATCCTCTCTTTCAAGCGCCCATTCTAGCCAGTCTGAACCGGTATCACCAGCAGAAGGGCAGGGGAGTGCTCTGGCGGAAACTCCTCCAACACCGGCATAATGACAGTAAGCTCAACGGCCCTCAGGGCAACCGTGCACCCACTGTCGTCGAGACATAGAAATCTACACTACTTATGACAGATCGCAAAGCTTTCAACCGCCGCGACTTCAACGAACTAGCCCCTACCTGGGATGACAATCCGCACCGCTTAACTCTGGCAAAAGCTATTGTTGAAGCGATATCTGGTGCGGTGCCTCTGACTTCGGAAATGACAGTTCTTGATTACGGAGCAGGCACCGGCCTCGTGGCCCTTGGCCTGAGTGAAAGAGTCCGGGAGATTACGGCTGTTGACGCTTCAGAAGGGATGCTGGAGGTCCTAAGGGGCAAGCTGGAGAGGACAGGCATTTCCAACATCACTCTGCGGCAGTTGGATATGGAGCAGGGGGAAGTCCTCAACAGCACGTTTGATCTAGTTGTCTGCAGCATGACGCTACACCATATTCCAGACGCAGCGGGTATGATCTGCCGCTTCTCAGATATGCTCAGATCAGGGGGCTGGTTGTGCGTTGCTGATCTGGACCCGGATGGCGGAGAGTTTCATTCAGACAACACAGGCGTTGCCCACTTTGGCTTCGAACGCGACGCCATCGTCCAAATGTTGACGAAAGCCGGCCTGACAGAGGTCACGATGCGCACAGCCCTTACTTTTTCCAGAGAAACAGCGTCCGGAACACAGCGCGAGTTCAGCGTGTTCCTTGCCGGTGGTCATAAAGCCCAGGCGCCTTCAGCATAGAGTGTACGGCAGGGTCTGAGGAAGGGTCCGGCGGCTTTCACACTGTGGCAAACTGTGCTCCAGCGGCCTGCTGCTTTTGCCGATAGATGTGACAGGCGCAAATCCCGCGCACTGAGCAGGCTTATCCAGTTTGACAGCGCCCTGACGCTATGGTAAATTCCAGTCAAGAGCAGGGGCGAGTACGACCCACTAACAGTGCGGCAAACGAGAGGAAACGATAGGTAAAAATGCCCAAGAAGATTCTGGCCGTAGACGATGAAAAGCATATCGTCAGGCTTGTACAGGTCAACCTCGAACGACAGGGCTATGACGTGGTGACGGCTAACGATGGACGCGAAGCTCTGGAGAAGGTTGCCTCGGAGAATCCTGATCTGGTGGTGCTCGACGTCATGATGCCCTATATGGATGGCTTTGAAGTCTTGCAGAACTTGCGACGCAATCCCAATACTCGAGATATTCCCGTAATCATGTTGACGGCCAAGGCGCAGGATGCCGATGTCTTTCGCGGGTGGCAGTCAGGTGTAGATTGCTACCTCACCAAGCCCTTCAACCCCATCGAACTGATCTCATTTGTAAAGCGTATTTTCAAGTCAATGGACGACGCGGGCGCCGACGGAGGACGCTACGACATAAGCTGATGGAAGACACCACACACGAAAGCACTGCACACAGCGAGCAGACGAATACAACGGCCCTGGTTCTCGGTCTCGTCGTGGCCATCGCGGCTGTTGGCCTAGTAGGCCGGTCAGTGTACGACCGCTATATCCAGCCAGAACAGCGCGCTCGGGACGTCAAAGACATCATCAGTCAGTGCCACGCCACAATTCAGGAGATGGACCGAGCACTCCAGCGCCTGCAGCCAAGCAGCACTTAGACGCAGCCAGATTTTAGCCTGTATTACCAAACCAGAGGAGACGCCAGACCGTGGAGGCGTCTCCTTTTTTGTTGTCAATGCAAACGCCTCTCTTGCCGCCGCGCAGGACTCATACGACTAAACGGAGAGTGTCACTAACTATCGAATGTTGCGCTCATCTTGGCTTCTCAGCCGTCCTCAAAAATAGCGCAAAGGCTCCGATGAGATATTCACCGGAGAATTGGAATCAGCAAGAATATTCCACTGTGAGAGCGCATCAGTGGGTGTACTATTATCTAAGTATTCTGCTACAACATACACTTATTCTAAAACGCCACGGCGGTAATACAGTCACAAGGATAAGGGGAGTGCAGCCGGCAAGCGATAGCGGATGGCCCCGCTGCAGAGAGTGATTTTCCCGTTTCCAACGACAGGAATTGTCCGTGGCGCCAGCTAAGGTATGTGTTCCCTGCGCGTTAGAGAGAATGCGTAGAGAAGGCTCACAAGGAAACTCTAAATGAAACACGAAACCAACGGAGGATGCTGAGAAAGAGGCGACGGTCAGCACGATGAATGCAGGAGTCTATCCGAGCGATCTAGGTTTTTCAGCAACTCCTTCCGCCACGCATACGTCACGTACAATAATGCTGTGCGATGCTGAACGGCTGTTTTCCTCAACTCAAACCGAGTCCGCTTACAAACAGTTAGCGGCGGCCATCGTAGAAGACAATGTCCTGCAGAGGGCTTCGTTGGAAGGTCGCCAGCGCGCTCTTCGGATGTTGCGCGAACTCTATGGCCTTAACACCAGGCTGCCGGTCTATCGCGGTCTACGTTGGCTCTGGGATGTCTCCGACTCTGGCGAACACGGCCTGCTAGCAATCATGAGCGCGGCTGCCCGCGACCAGGTGTTGAGAGTGTCAGCAGAGACTATCCTCTCGGTACCTATTGGCCAGAAGGTGGAGAAGGCCAGTATGGAACGTCATCTGCGCCTGGCCTTGCCAGGACGCTACAGCGACGATGTCGTCGCAAGAACCACGCGCAACCTTCTGTCTTCGTGGACGCAATCGGGACATTTGTCTGGGCGCTCCTACAAGGTGCGTGTGCGGGCATCCTGTGGCTCGGCAAGCGCCTGCTATGCTGTTCTTCTGGGTTATCTTCAGGGAGTTCGAGGCCAGGGGCTGCTGCATTCTCAATGGACGGGGTTTCTCGATGCCAATATTCCTCAAGTGGAGAGTCTTGTGAAGGAGGCGTGGCATCGAGGGTTTCTCAGTTATAACCGTTCCGGTGATGTAACAGAGATTGTCTTTGCCGATTCCGTAACAGGAAGGGTGGGTTAGCAATGGCAGGCATTCCAGAACTGATTGAGGCGTTCGACCGACGTGTGTCGCTGCAGTGGCAGCAGAACCTCTCTGGGCGGGAGAAGGTATGGTTCTGCATCTACGCGCCGCGCGACGAACGCCGACTGCGCGCTCGCCTCGGGGAGTTCCAGCTTGCGGCCGAAAAAGCAGGGAAGTGCTGGCATCTTGTCGATCTCTCCTGGGCTTTAGAAGAATGGCTCGCGCGCAACGAGTACTGCAGCAGCTACTTTGGCAATCCTGAGCTACTTGGTCCAGCTCTCGACGACCTTCTGCAGGAATTAGTCGGTCGTCTGGCAGACGTGCTGGCCACAGCGGATCCTACCACCCTTACGGTCATTCTCGGGGTCGGCTCACTTTTTGGATTCCTTCGTGTGTCGAACTTGGTTGAGGCTGTCACCGATCGCATACAGGGCAGGCTCCTCGTCTTTTTTCCTGGCACCAAGGAAGGCAATAACTACAGGCTGCTGGATGCCCGCGACGGTTGGAATTATCTGGCGGTACCCATCCAGGCTGAGGAGGTGATTCTATGATGCTTAACAAGGACGTGTTTCTACGTGACCCCACTTCTTATGCGCTCCCGAACGACGGCGTGGCGAAAGTTGCGTTTCCGAGCACACCTGAGGAATGGGACGTCGCGCGCTATGAGCTGGAGCATTTTGTCTGCGAAGGCGCATACCACGACGGCCTGCTGCGCATTCTGGAGCGCTTTCTCGGAAGGCTAGACGAGCCGGTGCAGGCGGGAGTCTGGGTGCACGGCTTCTTCGGCTCAGGCAAGTCTCAGTTGCTGCGGGTTTTAGATTTCCTCTGGCGCGATACGAAGTTCCCGGATGGGGTGCGGGCGCGCAGTCTTGTTCCCAGCCTTTCCACAGACATTGCGGATGCACTCACGGAACTCTCCACGGCAGGGCGCCAGCGCGGTGGGCTCTGGTCGGCAGCCGGTACACTTGGAGCGGGGAGCGGGGACGACCCTTGTCTGGCGATACTTCAGGTCGTCCTGCGGGCCATGGGGATCCCGGAGCGTGTGAACGTCGCGCAGTTCGATCTCTGGCTGCGCGAAGAGGGCGTTCGCGACCAGGTTGCCGAGAGCCTCAAACGCGCCGGCAGAGTGTACGAGAAAGAACTCTCGAACTTATTCGTGTCGGATTCTCTGGCCACGGCAATTCTGGACGCGAAGCCTGGATTCGCCTCAAGTCCGCCAGATGTCCGGCTTGCTCTGCGCGAACAGTTCCCAAACGTACAGGCTCTCACTACCGACCAGATGGTCGAGATGATGAGAAGAGTGTTCGCGCAAGTTAGCACATCTACTGACCGGTACCCGTTAGTCCTTCTGATCCTGGATGAGTTGCAGCAGTACATCGGTAGCCAGCCGGACCGGAGCGCTTCGATTTTGGATGCCGTTGAATCGTGCGTACGTGAATTCGGCAGCCAGTTGCTCTTTGTGGCAGCTGGCCAGTCAGCCTTGACGCCGGATACGCCGATGAGCCGTCTGCAGGGACGGTTCACGCTCCACGTCGCCCTGGGGGACCGGGATGTTGAAAAGGTTCTGCGCAGGACAGTGCTGCGAAAGAAGCCGGAGGCAGTGTCGCAGCTCAGCGAGATCCTGGAGAACGCCAAAGGAGAGATCGACCGGCATCTGGGAGGGACGAGCATCGCCTCCACCCCAGCCGACCACGACACGCTAGTCGCCGACTATCCTGTCCTGCCGACGCGCAGGCGCTTCTGGGAGGCTGCGCTTCGGGGCGTCGATACGGCGGGGGCCGCGCAACTGCGCACACAACTTCGCCTCGCCTTCGAGGCTGCCCGGGAGGTGGGAGATCATCCCATAGGCACAGTTGTAGGCGCAGACTTCATCTTCGAGCAGCTCCGGGTGTCACTGGTCGAAAAGCAGGTGCTCCTTCGCGAACTGGAGGAGCGGATTGACCAGCAGGACGACCGCACGCCCGAAGGTAAGCTCCGTTCGCAGATATGCGGTCTGCTGTTCCTTGTCGAGAAGCTAAACACCACCCTTGGCGTGCGGGCGAACGTGGATACGCTGGCGGACCTGCTCGTAACGGACCTGAGGGCAGGGAGTGCGGCTCTGAGGCAGAGCCTTCCCGGTCTTCTGCAGCGCCTCGTAGAGGACGGCATTGTCTCGCAGGTGCAGGATGAGTTCCGGCTGCAGACCCGCGAAGGCCAGGTGTGGGACGCAGACTACAGGAGCAGGATGGCCGGCATCATAGCGGACGAGGCCAGGACCGGCCCGGAGCGTGAGACGCGCCTCCGCAAGGCCGTGGAGAGCTCGTTGGCGAACCTGAACCTTTCACAGGGGGAAGCACGTACGCCTCGAGGACTGGCTCTCCACTACTCTCCAGAACCGCCACCGGTCGCTGACCAGGTACCTGTATGGGTTCGCAGCGAATGGGATGTCACGCTCGCCGCTGTGAAGAACGAAGCGGCACAGGCAGGACCGGACAGCCCCAAGGTATTCGTCTTCCTACCGCGTCGCAGCGCGGACGATCTCCGCTCCAATATCGCGGGGTACCTCGCTGCCGGCGAAGTGCTCGATACCCGTCCCGCGCCGACTACGCCAGAAGGGCGGGACGCCAAGGCCGGCACAGAGGCAAGGCGCCGCGCACACGAAGAGGCTATTGGCGAGATAGTCTCCGGAATACTCGACGATGCAAGCGTCTTTCAGGGGGGAGCGCAGCAGGTGGATGGCATTGGTCTTGCTTCTGCCGTCGAACTTGCGGCCAACAGTGCCGTTGTCCGGCTGTTCCCGGAATACCACAAGGCAGACGCAGCCGCTGCAAAGTGGTCGAGCGTAGCATCAAAGGCCCGTCAGGGAGCGCCAGACGCGATGTCAGCGGTGCAATATTCGGGCGACGCCAGGCAGCACCCGGTCTGCGCGGCAGTACTTGCATTCCTCGGACCATCTGGGCGGTCCGGCACTGAGACACGTCGACACTTCGAGGCGTCGCCCTTCGGCTGGCCCCGCGATGCCATCGACGCGGCCCTGCTCGTACTGTGCCAGGACACATCTGTGTCGGCGCGCAAGGACGCCCGGGAACTGAACGTCGCTGACCTCACCGCAACCGCTATCCAGACCGCGCAGTTCCGGGCTGAGGACATTATTGTGAGTGCAGCCCAGCGCATTGCCATTCGGGGCTTGCTCCAAAATGCACAAGTGGCTTGCGAGGCCGGCCAGGAGCTCGCCGGCGCTCAGGAGTTCATCCAAAAGCTCGACCAGCTAGCCGAGAAAGCTGGAGGGTCGCCACCGCTGCCTACCAGACCGACATCGGTCGAGCTGGAGGATGTCCGCAGTCTCGCCGGTAACGCGATGTTGCTCGGCATCTGTGAGCGCCTGGAGCCTCTCAAAGAGACCTTCACCCGTTGGGAAGCGCTGTCCGAGACAGCGAAGAGCCGTGTCAAGAGTTGGGATAAGCTGCAGAGGCTGCTGACACACGCAAATGGTCTTTCGGTCCACGACGAAGTTGAACACGCGGCCCACGCCATTACCAGTGAGCGCACTCTCCTGTCGGAACCCGATCCGGTGGCTCCGCTCAACGCAAGGCTGGCCCAGACGCTGCGCGAAGCCGTAAATCAGGCGCGCAACGAGCACCTGGAAGCCTACGATGCCAGGCTGTGTGAGATGGAGAGCGATAGCGCATGGCAGAATCTTACGCCGGACAAACAGAGCGCGATCAGGGAAAGAAACCAGCTTGGCGCGATCCCGGAGCTGCACGTCGGCACGGACGAAGAGTTGCTGGCCACGCTGGATGCTACCAGCCTCGGAAGCTGGGCAGACAAAACGGATGCCGTCTCGGCGCGAATCTCCAGGGCGCTTACGGAGGCTGCGCGCGAGTTGGCCCCGGAAACGGTCCACGTGGCGCCGCAGCCGGTCACCATCCACTCTCGGGAAGAGCTGGACACCTATCTTGACACCCTCCGGCAAAGAATCATGGAGTGTATCGAAGCTGGCAACCCGGTAGTACTGCCATGAGCCTCCTCGTCTCTGATGACCGGCGGGCGCTGGAGAGAGCCGTTCTGGAGGCCCGCGGCGTAGCCGAGCGGGCCGCGCACACCGCTCTGGGCTACTTGGCGGTGGATGCACGGGAGCCGGGCACGCATCTCAGCTGCGACGAGCGTGCGCTGCGCGTTAACCTGCGCGCTCTGCACCGCCGTCTGGGCTCCTATGAAGCGGTGGTGCGCGCCTGCGCTTATCAGCAGTGGCACCGCATGTTTTTCAGCCGCTTTCTCGCGGACTGCGGCCTGCTGATCCATCCGGATGCGGGCGTGGCTGTGTCTTTGACGGAGTGCGAGGAGCTGGCACAGGACGAGCCGGGCGCCGACCGCTGGACGATTGCAGCCCGCTATGCCTCCGCCATGCTCCCCGGCATCTTCCCGCAGGACGACCCTCTCCTGAAGGTGCGTCTGATGCCGGAGGGCCGCCGAAGGCTGGAGACTGTCCTGGAGAGTCTGCCGGATGCTGTCTTTACCTCCGACGACGGATTGGGCTGGAGTTATCAGTTCTGGCAGGCCGCGCGCAAGAAGGCGGTCAACGAAGCGGAGCGCAAGATCGCCGGCGACGACCTCTGCGCCGTTACGCAGCTCTTCACCGAGCACTACATGGTGCAGTTTCTGCTGCAGAACACGCTGGGCGCATGGTGGCTCTCTCTGCACCCGGAAAGCCCGCTGCGGGCGAAATGGGCTTACCTCCACCCCGAGGTCCGTCACGACTTCTCCGGCTGGCCGTCCACCGCAGCGGAGATCACGCTGCTGGATCCCTGCTGCGGCAGCGGACACTTCCTGGTGGAAGCGTTTCACATGCTGCTGGATATCCGTCGCGAAGAAAGCGGTGGGGGAACGGATGTTATCGCCTCCGTCCTTCGGGACAACCTGTTCGGGCTGGAGCTGGATGCGCGCTGCGTGCAGATTGTGACGTTTGCTCTGGCGCTGGAGGCGTGGAAGGCCGGCTACTCACCTACGGCGCAGCTTCCGTTGCCAAACCTCGCCTGTACAGGCCTGCCCGTGGCCACCACACGGGACGCCTGGGCGGCGCTGGCCAATGGCGACACTAACCTTGCTGGCGAGTTGGAGCGCCTGCACGAGATTTTCTCGAACGCGACGGAACTGGGCAGCCTTATCGATCCAGGGCGGATGGGCAATCTACTGGTCCACCCGGATGAGCTTCTGGCCGCGCTTGGCCGCGCCCTGCAGCGTGAGAAGAACGTGGCAGACCCGGTGGCGCGCGTATTCGGGGAGGCGGCGCTCGGGTGCGTACGGGCGTTCGACATCCTTCAGAGAACGTTTCATCTGACCATCACAAATCCACCTTTCCTGCTCACCAGCAAGGCGTCGGACGTGCTGCAGCGGTTCTGCCGCGCTGCGCACCCCGAGGCGCGCAAGGACCTGGCCACCTGCTTCGTAGAGCGCTGCGGCAGCTTCACGAAGCCCGGCGGGCTGTATGCGCTGGTGAACCCGCAGAACTGGCTGTTCCTGGGCGGCGACAGGAAACTGCGCGAGAAGATGCTGAACGGGCAGCAGTGGCTGGCCGTGGCCCGGCTGGGGGAGAACGGGTTCGAATCGCCCCAGGCGGCAGGCGCGTTCACGGCTCTGCTGGTGTTCGCGAACAGGCGACCGACGGCAGAGCACGTCTTTCTGGGTATCGACGCCTCCGCGCCGAAGAAGCCGGCGGAGAAGGCCGCGATCCTGCGGGAGGCGGTGGTGGGGGAGGAGGGACAGCAGCCCGCTTGACGCGTCAAGTTTTTTGACATCAAAACTTGACATGTTTCCCCAAGGTATGGCATTATCTGGCTATGGAGCGACGCACACGACAAACGAAGAGCGCGGCGGGGACCGTCCGCCGGAAAGTGACCTCCGGCGGGTCAAGACTCTGGACGCATGCTGACTTTGCAGGACTGCCTGCTGCCGCGGTAAGCCAATCCCTCTCACGTCTGTGCAGGGAGGGTGTGCTCCAGCGCGTGCGGAAAGGTGTCTATCACCGGCCCCGTCAGACAATCGTCGGGCCCAGCCGGCCCGCGGAGTCCGCAGTGGTGTTCAAGGTGATCGGAGGCAGCGCGCGCCCCACGGGCCTGACAGCCGCAAATGTGCTGGGACTGTCCAATCAGACGTCGCCTGTCGCATCCTACGCCGTGCCGGCTGCCAACAGGCCGACGCGGCTGGAGGGCGTCAGGGTCATCGCCCGCCGCCCCGAGCTCCCTCGCCGGCTTGGGCCCAACGCGGCCGCCATCCTGGAGCTACTGAGGGACAGGGGCCGCTGGGCCGAGCTGTCACCGCAAGAAACGGTGGCAAGGATGCTGGAGCTGCTGCGCGAGGAGGGCCGTTACGAACAGCTTGCACGGGCGGCTGAGAAGGAGCCGCCCAGGGTAAGGGCCATGCTGGGCGCGCTTGGCGAGACCATCGGCGCGCCGGCGACCGTTGTGGAAAGACTCCGCAAGTCGCTGAACCCGCTGTCCCGGTTCGAGTTCGGAGTTTTCCGGCTGCTGCCGAACGCGAAAGCGTGGCAGGCGAAATGAGGCTGTTCGAGCACCCGGACTTTGCCGATATCGTCGAGGCTGCGACACAGGAGCTTCGCGCCTCGCGGTGGCCCCGCATCAGCGCCGCCATCGTGGAGAAGGACTACTACGTCACTGAGGTGCTGCGTATCTGTGCGTTGCACCAGGGCGACCGTGTCCTGCTAAAGGGCGGCACCAGCCTGTCGAAGGGCTGGGGTCTGATCCAACGATTCTCGGAAGACGTGGACCTGGCGGTCATTGCCAGCCGATTCACCCCTCCGCTCAGCAGGGGAAAGACGAAAGCTGCGCTGAGGGCGCTGGCGGAGCGGGTGTCCGGCCACCCGGCGCTGACGTGCCTCGCGGACAGGGCGGGGGCGGACAGCGATTTCTTCCGTGACGATCGGTTTGGCTACACAAGCTCGGCATCGGGGCTCCCCGGCGTGTCCCCGACGGTGTTGCTGGAAGCCGGTTCCCGCAGCGGCCACTTCCCGGTCGAGACATGCATGCTCTCCTCAATGGTGGGCGACTCCCTGCGGTCGCGGGACCTTGAGGGCCTTGCCGAAGACACGGAGCCGTTTCCGATGCAGCTGCTGCACTACCGCCGCACGTTTCTGGAGAAGCTGTATGCGCTGCACCACAAGGTTGAGAGCATCCTGCTTGAAGGGAGCCATATTGGGGCGTATGCCCGGCACTACTACGACGTGGCTGCGCTGGCCGGAACGGGCGAAGTCCGCGACATGCTTGCCGGTCAGGAGGCGGCAGCCATTCGCGCCGACTACGACGCCAACTGCAGGAAGCACTTCAAGCATCAGATACTTCCGCCGCATATGAGGCTGCGCGAAAGCCGCGCCCTGTTCCCGCCAGCGGAAGTGCGCCAGATGCTCACGAAAGACTACGAGGAGCAATGCAGCGTGCTCTGCTTCACGGACACGTGGCCGACCTTCGACGAGGTGCTGGGGGTGTTCGAAGAACTGAGGGATCTGCTGTGAGGACTGCCATTACAAAAAAAAGCCCTGACCGGGCGCCGCTGGCCGAGCGGCTGAAGTTGGCGCTGGAGGAGGGCATCGAGTACGCCCGGGGCGAGACGGACCTGGTCTCCACGCCTGTGCCCGCGCCTGACACGCACGCGTCTCGACGCTCCGTACGCGCCAACCATATAAGGAATCCGAAATGAGTGAAACCCCACCCACCGCCCTTCTCCTCAACCAGCTCGCCCAGATCAAGAACCCGGACGCAAGGATCGTGCTTCACTGCCAAGAGGGGGTCCTTCTGGCGCGCTATGGAGTTGCTCTCAACGGAATGCACGGTGGGGACTCGGCGCGTTTTCGATTCAACTGGTGGGAAGTCGCGACGAGGCGCAGTTGGCGTCTGCTTCAGAACACGGTGGAGACAGCGGTGCCCTATGGCGGACGCGTCCAGTGTTTCGAGTGGTCAGATAACGGGGAAGCGCACACGCGGAATCCGCAGGCGCGGATTCAGGGCCAATTCGGCTGGGGTAAGCCCGGAGTCGCTGTAAGTATGATGCGGACGTTGCCGTGCACGCTCTACACAGGAGAAGGGTTCGACATCAGTTGTTCTCCCATCATCCCCCACGACCCGGCCCATCTGCCGGCTATCTGGTGCTTCTGCTCGTCACCGGAGTACAACAAAGCCGTCCGCGCCATCGACCAGAAGCTGAACGTAACCAACGCCACTCTGGTAAAGGTTCCGTTCGATCTGGAACGATGGCAGAAGGTGGCCGAAGAGCGCTATCCAAATGGCCTCCCGGAGCCTTACTCAGATGACCCGACGCAGTGGCTCTTTCACGGTCACCCCTGCGGCAGCGTAGTGTGGGACGAAGATGCGAAGTGGACGGCCCATGGCCCGCTGCGCACAGACGCGACGGTGCTGCAGGTGGCCGTCGCCCGCCTGCTGGGCTACCGCTGGCCGGCGGAACAGGACCCGGAAATGCGCCTAGCCCAGGAGCAACGGCAGTGGGTGCAGCGCTGCGAGGAGCTAAACGACTTCGCAGACTCCGACGGCATTGTCTGCCTGCCACCCGTCAGAGGCGAGCTCCGCGCCGCGGACCGGTTGCAGTCTCTTCTGGCAGCCGCCTATGGGCAGAGCTGGGGACTCAGCCTGCAGGACAGCCTTTTGACCTCCGCCGGCGCCTCCGGCAAGGAACTGCACGCCTGGCTGCGGGACGACTTCTTCAAGGCGCACTGCGCCCTGTTCCAGAACCGCCCGTTCATCTGGCACATCTGGGACGGGCTGCGGGACGGCTTCTCCGCCCTCGTCAACTATCACCGCCTGGACCGCGCGAAGCTGGAAAAACTGGCCTATACCTACCTGGGCGACTGGATCTCCCGAACGCAGGAGCAGGCCGGGCAGGGCACGCCCGGCGCGGAGAAACGGCTCATCGCGGCAAGGGCGCTGCAGCAGAAGCTGCGGGATATCCTGGTCGGCGAGAAGCCGTACGACATCTACGTGCGCTGGAAGACGCTGGCGCAGCAGCCCATGGGCTGGCAGCCGGACCTGAACGACGGCGTGCGCCTGAACATCCGGCCGTTCATGACCGCGGACATCCTGCGCGCCCGCCCGAATATCAGGTGGCAGAAGGACCGGGGCACGGACCCGGCGCCCAACTGCTCCGGCGCCACCGAGCGCCTGAACGACCTGCACTTCTCGCTGGAGGAGAAACGGAATGCTGGAAACCCAGGGTGATCTTTCCTATTATTATCATATATGATAATATAGAGGCAGTGGTTACACCGGAGCGGTCCAGATGACTTACGAGGTTCGCGAGTTTCTGACGCCGGAGGGGAAGAGCCCCTTTCGGAAATGGCTGAATCGGCTGGACCTTCGGACGCGAGCGCGAATACAGGCCCGGGTGCTGCGATTCGAGCAAGGGAACCTTGGCGATGTTAGGCCCGTCGGCGGCGGAGTCTCCGAGGCGCGCGTCGATTTCGGTCCTGGCTATCGGATCTACTTCGGTGTGGATGGTGGCATGCTCGTGATTCTGCTTGTCGGAGGAGACAAGTCAACACAACGTAACGACATATCGAAGGCTAAGGGTTACTGGGCGGAATACGGGAGATCAGTGGACAATGGGTAGAAGAAGCAGGGACTGGAACGAGGGACTGGCCGAGGACCTGAGAGACAGGCAATTCGCCGGCGAGTTTGTGCGCGCGGCGATCGAGGAGGGGGCCTCGGTGCAGGCCGCCCTGGGCAAAGTGGTTCGTGCGTACGGCCTCACGGAGTATGCATCGCTTGCCGGCATGGCCGCACCCAATGTCTCACGCGCCATCAATCCGCGTCACAATCCTACGCTGGACACGCTCAACAGGCTTCTGGCCCCCATCCACCTGCGCCTGAGCGTGGAGTCCGTTGCTGCCGACGGTACGTCCAGGGCGGCTTGATGCCCACCGTACTGGACGCCCTTGCCCGCTCGCTGGCCGCTGCCGCGGACTACAACCCCAACGACGTCGTAGCCCCTGTCGCCGTGCTGTGGCCGGACGGCTCAGGGGAATGGCGGCGGGTGGCCCCGCTGCTCGCGGCGCATCTCCCGGTGCTGACGCTCGGCGACTTCGACCCGGAGCGCAACACGGGGCCGTCCGTCTGGATACGCGCCATGCTCGCCGGCGCGCTGGAAACAAGGCTGCCCGAGGGCCAGACGCCCGTTGTCTACCTGCCCGGAGTCTCCCGCGCGGAGCTGCGCGCGGTGGATGAGTGCCCGGACCATCTGAAACCCCTGGCGGAACTGCAGTTCCGCGGCGCCTTCTTCAGCCAGGTAAGCCACCGCGACTGGACTCTGACGGCCTTCCTTCAGTCGGAGAACGGGGGCCTGGGCATACAGGTCGCCGGGGGCCAGGCCACGCTGGCGGCTCTACGCAATGCCGCAGAGGTCGTTGTGCAGGAGCCGGTGGAGGCCGTTCGTGCCAGGGCGCCGCTCACCGCCGCATACTTCAATGAACTGCTTGCCCCCGATCTGAATCGGCAGATGCTGAAGTGGTTGAATGACCCTGAGAGCGAGCGGAAGCGTATGGGCACGCAAGTCTGGAAGGCTTTCCGTCACAACTGCCTGCAGTCTCTGCATTTCGACCCGGAGTTGGATAGCGCCCTCTCGGCGGCGGAGCGCCTGGGTGCGGCTGGCGATGGCTGGCAGGCTGTGTGGACGCGCTTTCGGGAATCTCCGGCTTCGTATCCCGCCCTGCCAGACCTGCTGCGCCGAGCTAAGCCGGCAGCTACTGGAAACCTTTTCGATCAGGTGGGGGAGTGCTGGCCACAGGATAACGAGTCCGAGGAGAACGCCCTCCGGAAAGGCCTTACAGATATCGGTGGCCTGATGCCGTCGCAGCTTGCTCATCGACTTCTCGAACTGGAACAGCACCACGGCCCACGGCGCGAATGGGTCTGGGCCGAACTGGGCGGATGTCGGTTGGCACAATCACTCGGGTATCTGGTCGAGGCCTTACAGCTCAGCCAGCAAGCGATGCCAGAAGGAGATCTGGAGGCTCAGGCTCGGACGTACGCCGAGTCGGGATACCGGGTTGACCTGGCAGTACTCCGAGCGCTCGCATGCGTGCAGGAGGGTGGGGACGGGGTGGCGGTCTCGTCGGCGTTGCAGAGCATCTACCGCCCGTGGCTTGAGTCGTGCTGCGAGTCCTTCCAGAACGCCTGGACTGCGGCAACACACACTCAAAGCCCCTCGGCCTGCGAACCGGCCGAGGGGCGGGTGTACGTCTTCGTAGACGGCCTCCGGATGGATGCTGCGCAGATTCTTATTAACATTCTGGGCTCGCCGACAACCGACTGCAAGATAGATTTCCGTCTGGCGCCCGTACCCACCGTCACGGCCACGGCGAAACCGGTAGCGGCGGGCCTGACAGAGAGTCTTGGCCCCGGCCCTGGCTTCTCACCTTCGGCCGGTGGGGAGACGCCACTGTCGGCGGAGCGTTTTCGCCAGCTTGTGTCGCAGCGTGGCATGCAGGTGCTCTCCGGCGATGAGACGGGCGATCCACAGGGGTGCGCCTGGACGGAGTGCGGCCGGGTCGACGAGATCGGGCACTTGGACGGCTGGCGCATTGCACACCGGCTTCAACAGGAGTTGGAGCCAGTATGTGACCGCATCACCCAACTTCTGACTGCCGGATGGCGTGATGTGCGAGTGGTCACCGACCACGGCTGGCTCCTTCTGCCGGGTGGCCTTCCCACTGCACACCTGCCCGAACCGGCGACAGAGCTTCGCAAGGGGCGCTGTGCACGCCTGAAGCCCGATGCTACAGTGGGTGCATTGGAGCAACCGTGGGACTGGGATCGCTCAGTGCGCATTGCTATCGCGCCCGCCATCACCTGCTTTGTAAGCGGCAAAGAGTATGAGCACGGCGGCATCAGCCCGCAGGAGTGCGTTCTACCAGAGATCACAGTCCGGCCCACGGTACCGGCCGTCTCTGTATCGTTCGAAAATGTGAAATGGGCTGGCCTGCGCTGCCGCGTTCAGACCGCCGGTTCATGCGCCGGCTTGCTGGTGGACGTTCGCACCAAGGCGTCTGACCCAACCTCCTCGGTCACAGCCGGACCCAAAGCGCTGGACGCTGAGGGGTCAGCGTCTTTGATCTGCGCAGACGCCTCGCGCGAGGGGGAGGCGGCATTCGTATGCGTCTTTGCGCAGGCCAGTCCCGCGTCTGTCATCCTCCAGCAACACACCACCATTGGATGGCGCGGAGAGGATTGATGCAGCGGCAGACAACTGCTGCGAGAGGAAACAGGTAGAGCTATGCCACCCAATACCCTGGACAATATCGACTTGCTTGCAGCTCGTGCCTTTGATGGCCTTATCGTTCGCAAAGACCTTGCTCGGCGGTTCAAGGGGCAGTATGCAGTGCCGACCTATGTCGGTGAGTTCCTGCTGGGACGCTACTGCGCTACCACGGACGAACTTGAAATTGAAGAAGGGCTGCAGATTGTGCAGCGCCAGCTTCGGGAACGGACCGTCAGAGCCGGCGAGGAAGAGTTCTTCAAATCCAGCGCCCGCGAGCACGGGACGGTCAAGATCATCGACCACATCACCGCGCGTCTGGACGAGAAATCGGACAGCTACGTCGCCATAGTCCCCAGCCTGCGTATCAACGACGTGCGGATTTCTCCGCAGCAGGTGTCGGATCACGAACGTCTGCTGACCGGCGGATTTTACGCCGATCTGGAGATCGAATATGACGCGGCGATCGCGCAGGAGAAGCACGGACGGCCGTTCGGTATAGTGAATCTGCGGCCCATTCAGCTCAGCAAACGCGAGGTTCTCAGCGACCTGGTGCGCGGTCGGGAGATGTTCACGACAGGGGAGTGGAAGCAGTTTCTGATCCGTAGCATCGGACTGGAACCGACGGCCTTGAAGACTCGCGAACAGGATATGGTGCTCCTTCGTATGGTGCCGTTTGCCGAGCGCAACTACAACTTTGTGGAACTGGGACCCCGTGGCACTGGCAAGAGCCATCTGTTCCAGCAGATCAGCCCGTATGCGCATCTAGTCAGCGGCGGCAAGGCTACTGTTGCTCGTATGTTCGTGAACAACGCGAACGGCCAGCGCGGCCTGGTCTGCCAGTATGACGTAGTTTGTTTCGATGAAGTCTCTGGCATCAGCTTCGACC
>JADLDK010000018.1 GCA_020846715.1 Armatimonadota bacterium
CCGACGTCAAGGCCGGTGTCGCATACTGCCACCGTCTGCCCCTGCCCGTAGAGGCCGACATCGGTCCAGACCGGGTTCACATTCATAATGCCGCGGGCGATGTCGTTTGCCAGCTTTGGTTGAATGCGCGGTTGTATCCAACGCACCCCCGCAAGGCGAGTCCAGGCATGAGCTTGAGCCCCCGTCGCTTTCACGGAAAAAATGTCCCCGCTGTCAGACGCTGACAAAGCGATGAGCGATTCCCTCGAGAGCCCCATCTGAGCAATCAGCTTCTTGACGCTGACACCCGGGAAGGTCGTGACGGATATATGAACGGGCGCATCTGTGTTGGGCACGGACGGCGCAATCCGATACGCGCTGGCGTAAGGCCCGGTCCAGACGACACCCGGTATCTGTCCGGCAGCCAGCATCGCCTGCGGCTGCGCCTGAACAAGATAGCAGTTCTCCGGGATGTAGCCGAGAATCGTCGCGTCCGCTTCTTCAAGGGCCTGACGCTCAGCAGCTCCAGGCGCCGATGAGAACTGCACCAGGTAGTAGCTGTCGGTGGGAGTTGATTGCAGATGGACGGATGAGCGCGCAGGGTCAAATGCTCCGCTCTTTAGTAGAACGGGCAGGGCGATGGCGCGCGTACACAAGAGCGCAGTGCCAAGGACAACGAGAAATCCAGTCAATGCTCCGGGTTTTGGCGTCACAGAATCATCCTGCGTCAAAGCGGCCCCACATCGAAGGCTTACTTGCCGCCCAGATAGACGGATGTGGCCCGCAGGATTTACGCGCAGGCGATGCACAGGCTCGGCAAATGCGGGCCCGATGTTGGAGAAAAGATCAGTCTCTATCTTCCATAATATCATACGCGGCGTTGCGAATTTAGACAGTTGTCGCACATTTCTGTGCGCTGGCTTTATGGATCAGGCCGTAAGTCTCAACTTTGAGTATTTGACTCGTGGCTGCCCAGGAGCGTTCCCAATCTGCGAACGTACGCCGATGGAAGGTTACAAAGACGCGTGTGCTGCCTGGCGCTCACGCTCTAATGTCAGGAGTTTGCCCGCGTTTACTCAGGCCGGAAGACAGCCGGTTCCAGGCTGTGAAGTGTGTCAAAAAATGGGCCGGCTATGCTTGCGGAAAAAACGGAGAAGCGCTTGCCGGCCCTGCAGTTCGGTTTAGCTGGCCAGACTCAGCATTCTATCGAGGGCCTTACGGGCGAATTGCTTCTCCCGTTCCGGGACTTTGATTTCGTTGACGATATTGCCCTGCAAGAGATTTTCCAGCGCCCACGCCAGATACTGCGGCTGGATTCTATACATCGTGGAGCACGGACAGACAATGGGGTCCAGACAGAAGATGGTCTTGTCAGGATGCTGCTTTGCCAGCCTGCTCACCAGGTTGATTTCAGTGCCGATTGCCCACGCGGTACCTGGAGCGGCCTCGTTGACTCTTTTCACAATGTAGGCCGTAGAGCCAAAGCCGTCAGCCTTGGCGACAACCTCATGCCGGCATTCCGGATGCACAATGACCGTGATGTCGGGGAAGTCTCTTCGCGCCAGCTCAATCTGCTCCACGCTGAATCGTCCGTGTACAGAGCACCATCCCTTCCACAGAATAAACTTGCATCGCTTCAGCTTCTCCAGGTCGTTGTCTTCGGGTGGAATCAGAGGATTCCACACCATCAGATCATCCTCGCTGAAGCCCATCGCAAGAGCCGTGTTTCTTCCGAGGTGCTCATCCGGGAAGAAAATGATCTTATCGCCCTGTGTCAGCGCCCATTCAAAGACTTTGGCGCAGTTGGAAGACGTGCACACTGAGCCATCGTATTCGCCGCAAAACGCTTTGATGGCAGCAGAGGAGTTCATGTAGGTGACAGGGACGCAACGGGCGTCTGTCACCTCCTCCAGCGTGTCCCACAGGTCGCCCACCTGCTCCAGGTTGACCATGTCGGCCATAGAACAGCCCGCAGTCAGGTTCGGAAGTATGACGTGCTGGTGCTCCCCTCCCAGGATGTCCGCGCTCTCCGCCATAAAGTGGACGCCGCAGAAGACGACAAACTCAGCGTCTGTGCGCGCGGCGGACTCTTGGCTCAGTTTGAACGAATCGCCCGTGTAGTCCGCGAACTTGATTATTTCATCTACCTGGTAGTGGTGACCGAGAATGACCAGCCGGTCACCAAGCAGGGTGTCGGCCAGCCGGATACGCTCATCAGCCTCCTCATCGGTCATGTTCGCGTATTCGTCCGGAAGAATCTGTTGGATAAGTGCTGTTCCCATAGTGTTCCAGGTCGCTGGCCGTGGACTGCATAATCCGCAAAAGTCCAGATCAGCTCATCTGAGCTCCAATCTCATAAAACGGTGTAAGAACGTCAAACATATCCGCAACTTTGCGAACGAAAAGCGAGCCTTCTGCGGCATCGGCCGTGGTGAAGTGGGCGCCGAGAGCAAAATCATTTGTTCCGGCAGCCCATGCAGCGGAGATATCCGCCATTTTTACAGGGACCCAGCTTGCCCCATCGAATCTTTCAAGCTCAAAGCCGAATTCTGCTGTTTTGTCCTGCATATTAGAAACAGTGCGCTGAATCATCTCAGTGTCTCTTGAGTGGGCCTGCAGGTTGGCGAAATCTATGCCGTCAGTCTTTATCACCAGCCGGGCAAAAGGCCCCCGGCCAGATATACCGGCCAGCAGGTGCGCGTACTTCTTATACGCGCGTCTGTCACGGGAAAAAGCCACCCAGGTCTCATCGGGTGGGTTCGTGCGGCGGCGCAGATGACGCGCGACGTGCGGATACAGATCAAAAGGCTTATCTCTCAGGTACGGTTGCAGGTCGTCGGCCAGCATCGCCAAACGCGGCGTGATGGTAGAGCGAATCAGGTTCATTCTCTCCTGAAAGTCTTCAACGTCAAAGACCGCCACATCCTTTGATGTCCAACCTGCAAAAGCCAGTTTCTTCTATCCTTTCCAACCAGGCTCGGCTCGGAGCTACCTCAACAGGCGTGGATAAATCGCAACGCCTGCTTCTGAACATTGTACACGCTATTACCGCAGTTACAAGCAAGCGATAGGGCATGCTGCATTGAACGCTACCAGTGCCTGGAAGACTGCCCACTGCAGATGCTCCTGATCAGTCTCTATAGACAGGACAGACCAGGCGCAAATGGGTAAATAAAACTAAAAAAGCTGACTAACTGGAATGGCAGGTCGCACTTCCAGTTAACACTCAGCTCTATCTCCACAGACAGGAGCTCGTTCAGAGATGATTAAACTGAAAAGAGCCTATGAGACAGCCGAGCTGACTGATGGCTACCGGGTGCTTGTTGAGCGGCTTTGGCCTCGCGGAATAACCAAAGAAGAAGCTGCTCTCAACCTCTGGCTCAAAGATGTCGCACCGACGCCGGAGTTGCGAAAATGGTTCAACCACGATCCGGCAAAGTGGGAGGAGTTCCGCGCGCGCTACCGCGGTGAGTTGCAGGCCAATCAGGCCCCTGTTGAGCAACTGACGAAGCTTGTGCAAAACGGCGATGTGACCTTCGTCTACGGCGCCAAAGACACCCAGCACAATGCCGCCGTCGTACTCAAAGAGTTCGTAGAAGCGAGAAGCTGACAGACGCTCTGGGAGACTGAGGCCTGCTGAGGCTGGGTTCGCTCTCCGGTTTTCGTATTGCTGTACGCGCTGTTGGCGCAGGCGCGGCGCAATTCCTTGACAGGCGGTACGGCTGAGGGTTACAATCCTGCGACCTCTGAGCACGTCAGGGCCGCACACTCTTATGCCCAATTACGCTATCAATTTCTACACCGAGCTCTACGGAGACGTCCTGCGAAAGGGACGGAAAACGGCGACCATTCGCCTTGGAGACAAGACCGCCAAGTACGAGCCGGGGCAGTTGGTGTGGGTGACGGTGGGGCGGCGTTACGGCCCTCGTCAGAAGCTCTTCTGTGCGATCATCGATGAAGTCGCTGTCAAACCGATTCAGGACCTCACCAGGCGAGAGATTGAGAAAGAGAACCCGGAGTTCCGCCACATCGATGACCTGATCACACTCCTCGAGCGGCTTTACGACCGCACCATCACGCCGCTTGAGATCGTGACTGTCGTGCAATTCTCACGTATCACTGAGTAACCCCTCAGCTACTCCTTTTCGAAGATCATTTCGCGCCATCTGTGGTTCGCCCGGCTGCCTGCGTACAAAAAAAAGCCCGCCGGAGATCCGGCGGGCAATCTTCTGAAACGGATGCATTGGATGCTCCGTGTGCTCAGATAGCAGAAAGGAGAAAAGGTTCCAAATAATCTCTTCCACGCTTTTCTACGAAACGGAGATACTTTTTTGTTCCGTGTTGAATGAAAGCGTGAGCGCTCGTATCGTCTAGCGCCTCCTGCGTTGGGAACGCCTGTGTGCTATATAGTTTTGTGATCGCAAAAAGCGTAAGCGTTGAGGAGGGCAGAAGATGGCGCTTGAAGATGCGCTGGGGGATGTCGTTGGAAAAGCGATGCGGGGACAGAAGGTTTCGGCGGCCGATCTGGCAGCCCGGGCCGGCCTGACAACAGAGCAGGTTGAGCAGCTTCTGGACTACGCGTTTGCTCCAGACGAGGAGGCACTGGGCAGAATTGGCCGAGCGCTGGGACTGCGAGGAGAAAACCTCGTCAAAATCGCCCGGGACATCTACTCACCTGACAGCTCGGCTCTGTGGCCGACCGTCCGCGTTATTTCCTCACCCTACACCGATTTTTACGTTAACGCCTTTCTCGTCTGGGGCCCTTCCAGTGAAAAGGCCGTGCTGTTCGACACAGGCACTGATTTCGGGGCAATCCAGCAGCTTGTGGACGCTAACAAATTGACTGTAGATACCCTGGCGCTCACGCACACGCATGGCGATCACGTAGCTGTACTCGACGATGTCGTAAGTCACTATCACCCAACGATTCTCGCATCCCCCAAAGAACCAGTCCCGGGCGCCCAGCTCGTGAAGGACGGAGACAGTGTTCAGATTGGGTCTTTGAGCATTATAGTTCGAGAAACAGAAGGACATAGCCCCGGGGGGCTGACGTTTGTTGTAAATCGTTCCGACACGGAACCGGCGCTGGCTGTGGTTGGTGACGCGATTTTTGCCGGGTCGGCTGGAGGAGCGGCAGTTTCCTACGAAGACCTGCATCGAAACATCCGTACCAAGATTCTCAGTCTTCCCGATGATACGCTGATTCTTCCAGGTCACGGCCCTGTAACTACAGTTGGTCAGGAGAAGGAGAATAACCCCTTTGCTCCTGCAATGGCCTGAGTCACAACTACGGAAGTGGCAACTATGACGGAACACGCACTGGACGCTGCGGAGTTGCTTCGCCGGCTCGAGCGCGTCGCGCTGTTTGCGGATGTGCTTGCAGATCCGGTTGGAGAGGCGTTCCTGCTTTTGTTGCGCGCGCTTGCGGATGAGGACGCATCGGCTGGCAAGCTCTACGCCCGTTTTTTCGCTCTTCTTGCCTCCGGACACACCATTGAAACCGACGACAAGCTGCCTGATGTGTGGACAGCGCACGTTTTGCAGCGGATCGTCGAGTCCCACAACGCCTTTGTGACTGCTGCGGAGCGCCTGGAAGTGGAGGATGTTCCAGCGGCACTGCGTCTTCAGGCCAGCCTCGATCTGGATGCTCTGCACAGCGCGTTCTCGATCAGTCCTGACCTTGTCTGCGCCCGTGTCTCACAGCTTTGCGGATCGCCCGCTGTATCCTGGAGTGGGCTGCGCGTTTCTATCCCGCGCAGTGCACAGTCTCTGGCGTGCCTGTCTTCGTGGAAGACGGCCACAGATACGCTGGCTCGCGACATCCACCGTTTCGGCGCCGGCGTATTTGGCCGCTACCACGCTTTTCGCTGGAGCTCTGAGCGCTCGGAGCTTGTGGGCGTGGATGCGCCAGACCCGATCCGGCTCAACCATCTGTACGAGTATGAGTGGCAGAAGGAGAGTCTTGTCCGCAACACGCAGAAGCTGCTGGCAGGATTGCCGTCCAACAATATCCTGCTTTACGGCGACCGTGGAACCGGGAAGTCCTCGCACGTAAAGGCTCTCGTGAATGAGTTCGCTGATGAAGGGCTGCGTCTGGTTGAGGTGCAGAAAGATCACCTTGTAGATTTCCCTGACATTCTGCGAACAGTGCGCCCGCGCCCTCAGAAGTTCATCCTCTACATTGATGACCTCTCCTTTGAAGAAGACGATTCGCAGTTCAAAGCCCTGAAAGCTGTCCTGGAAGGGGGAATTGAGACGAGACCTGTGAACGTCGCGCTTTACGCCACGTCAAACCGGCGCAACCTGGTGAAGGAGCGCTTCTCAGATCGCCAGAAAGACCTCGATGACGACGTGCACATGATGGATTCCTATCAAGAGAAGCTGAGTCTGGCGGATCGGTTTGGGATTCGTCTGCCCTTCGCAACGCCGGATCAGGAGGCTTATCTGGCGATTGTCTTCAATCTCGCCAGGTCTGCCGGCATCAAAATGGAGAGGGAAGAGCTGGCTTCGGAGGCGCTCAGATGGCAGGAAAGTCGCAGCGGGCGAGCGGCGCGACAGTTCGTGGATTGGCTAATTGGAGAAATTCAGCTAAACTTGCGGGGAACTGTAGCTCGGTAGGCAAACGGCCAATACTAACTCTGACAAATGATTGTCGAGTTTGGCCGCCCGGCGCAATGGGAAACTTGCGCGCGAGCAGCGGTTCGCAATTGGGTGTGCCAGTGGTCTTCACCGGATCTGGCAGCTTTCACTTGGAGGGCTGGACCGGACGGTGAGGGTAAGCTGAGCAGAAAGGATAGATAAATGACTCTAAGAGATGTGAGAATCGCAGGAAGCATTCTCGTATTGACGGTGTCAACTTTTGTGACCTGCGCAGTTCCCGCGACTGCGCAAAGAGGTGGAGCGCTGAATCCAGGCACGGCGCGCTTCAACACCATCTGGGGACCGACTGGGATGATTGCCGTGCCGACTGCGGATGTTTCGCCGACGGGTGAAGTGCAGGTTGGAGCTGCCTTTGGGCAGGCTGGTCATCAGGACTTTCAGTCTTACTCAGCCAACGTCGGTGTCGCCAACAATGTCGAGATCGGTGGCGCCTGGATTCACGTTGATGGCTCCAGCTCCAGTGGATCGGGCGGTTCTGGATCCGGAGGGTCTGGAGGCCTGGGCGGCGGCGGAGAGGAGTCTCTTATGGCGTCGCAGTCTCTGGGGACAGGCGGTGGTTCCAATGGTCAGGGGTTGCTGGCAGCCAAGGTCCGCCTGGAATCCCCGCAGATCAAGCAGTATCAGCTTGGCATTGGTGTGTTCACAGACACCGATGACATCGATACTACCTGGTACGCTGTTGTTTCCACGGACATTCTTCACGCGCCGCGAGACCTTCGAGATAACTCAGTGGGCGTGCGACTGCACCTGGGATACGGCAGCAAGGCATTCGACAAGAGCATCATCGGGGGTGGTGAGCTCTTCTTTAACAACCGCGTCAGCGCTGTGGTGGAGTACGATGGGTACGACGTAAATGCCGCTCTGCGCTATTCGGATCCCAGCAACTGGCGCGCTCAGGTTGGTATCTTCGGCGACAACTCCGATCTTTTTGGGTCTGTCGCTTACAACTGGCATTTCTAATCAATCCTGTCGGGATCTGATTGCATGCTCGGGGCTCGGCGTTTGCCGGGCCCTTTTTTGGTATGCTGCTTATAGAGCTGAGAAACTTCTGCCGTCCGTCTCGCGTTAGTTGGGTTGGCAGATGGACGCCGAACTTCAGAGAGTCTGGATGGCAACGCAGCGTCCGTTTGGGAAGGCGAGAGACTACTATGAAATGGTCCTGGAAAATTGGAAAGATTGCGGGAATCGACATATTCGTTCACGCCACGTTCTTTCTAATTTTCGCGTGGGTCATTCTGGCGTACTATCTCCAGGGCAAGAGCGCCGTCGCCACCGTACTGGGTTTGATCTTCGTCAGCGCTCTATTTGCGTGTATCGTTTTTCACGAGCTGGGGCACGCGCTGACCGCCAGACGCTTCGGAATCAAGACCAGGGACATAACGCTGTTGCCCATTGGCGGGGTGGCCAGACTGGAGCGCATGCCGGATGAGCCTGTGCAGGAGTTGTGGGTCGCTCTGGCTGGTCCGGCAGTCAACGTAGTTATCGCCGCGGTTCTTTTTGCCGTACTCAAAGCGACGCATACGCTCGTGCCAACAAACGGGCTGACGATGACAAACGGGCCGTTTCTGGAGAGGCTGGCCCTCGTCAACGTCTTTCTTGTTCTCTTTAACCTGATCCCGGCATTTCCGATGGACGGAGGACGGGTCTTGCGCGCCGTGCTGGCGACGCGGATGGAGTATTCGCAGGCGACAGCCGCCGCAGCCAGCGTGGGACAGATGATCGCCCTGGGATTCGGCTTTCTAGGCTTGATGGCCGGAAACCCGTTCTTGATCTTCATCGCGTTCTTCGTCTGGATAGGGGCCGCCGAGGAAGCCTCCATGGTGCAGATGAAAACCGCGCTCGGAGGCATTCCCGTAAGCCGAGCTATGGTGACAGAGTTCCACGTGCTCAATCCGGCAGACAAGCTGGGGCAGGCGGTGGAGCGCATTTTGGCCGGGTCTCAGCACGACTTCCCTGTCCTGTATGGCGATGAAGTCATCGGCATCCTTATGCGCGAAGATCTGGTCGCTGCGCTGCAACAGCGGGGTCCGGAGTCTCTGGTCCAGGACAGCATGCGACGAGAGTTTCAGCAGGTGGAGGCATCCGAGATGCTGGAGACAGCTTTCCGGCGCCTGCAAGACTGCAACTGCCGCACACTGCCTGTCAAGAAAGCTGGCGCCCTGGTCGGATTGCTGACAGCGGACAACCTCGGTGAGTTTGTGATGATTCAATCGGCGCTCCAGACTGTTCCGCCCACGGGCAGGCCCTCACAGACTCCCTGAACGCGATCGCGTTTGCGCAGGCTTTCAGGTCTAGTAGCCTCTGGATTTCCCCCGCACCTGGCCGCACCCGGCGAGGGCGCTGCATTGCTGGCCAATGCCGGGCTCAGGCTGGCGCTTCAGGCGTAGCGAGTTTCTCCACTTTCGTTGTGATTGCGTTTCTCACGCAGCTCGCAGATTTCCGGGTTGTTGTTCCAGATCGGGTCGTAGATATCCACTCTCTCGACGTACCAGAGCTCGCCCGCGCTCTCTATACGGTCGGGAAACAGTATCCCGTCAAGGTGGTCAATCTCGTGCTGAAGGACACGCGCCAGCCAGCGGTCAGCAAACATCGTGAAGGGATCGCCGTCCATATCCTGAGCCTGCACCTGAATTATGGACGGGCGCAAGACGTTGCCCATCATTCCAGGCAAAGACAGACAACCTTCCGGTAGCTTGATGACTTCTTCGGATTCCCAGATAATCTCCGGATTAATGAGCACCATTGCGGGGACTGTGGGCTGGTTGGGTATCCCGACGAAATCTTCATCCGGCACCTCGACAATGATGACGCGCTCAGAAAGTCCGATCTGTGGCGCAGCCAGACCGATGCCGCCCTCGTCAATACGCAACACGTCCATCTCTTCAGCCAGTTTGAGGAGCCTCTTGGAGCCGAAGTCAGTCACCTGGCGCGCTGACTGGCGCAGCACAGGGTCGGATTTGTCAACAAGCTTGTATGCCATGGGTGGTGCTCTCCGGGAATGCGGGCGGATAAATGAAGCGCCCATCAGGTATCAGGTTCGGTACGATCATGGTAATCTAGTAACTGAGATGACGACAAGAGCCGCATGACAGCACTCTCTAGCAGACAGGTATAAGGATTCTGATTGAGTATCGTCGAGCAAGAACGTAGCAGATCTGAAATGGAGTTGGAGCAGGAGGAGGTTGAGTCCTCCACCGAAGCAGCCACTGAATCAGCTCCTCAGGACTCCAGGGCACTCGATCTGGATGAAGAGCGGCTGATTCATCGCTGTCGCGCCGGCGACGCGGATGCCTGCGCGGCCCTCATTCGTAAATACGCGGCGCTGGTCTATTCTGTGCCGCTTCACAACTTCGGGATGTCGCAGGACGACGCGGAAGACGTCTACCAGCTTGCCTATATGAAGGTGCTCAACCGCGCCAGGCAGTTCCGGGGAGAGTCTCGCTTCTCTGCGTGGTTGAGGACAGTTGTGCGCAACATTTGCGTTGACTGCCTGCGTTCTCAAAAGTCCACAGTCTCACTGGAGCAGTTCAAAGAGGGTTGTGAGAACTGTCCTCTCACCTGCTTCTGTCACGTGGATGGTTCCGTCAAGCGGGCAGAGGAGCGCTCGGTGCTGGAGAAGGCGCTGGCGAATCTGCCGGATCACTACCGCAAGCCGATTGAGCTCTTCTTTTTTGAAGAGAAGTCCTACAGGGAGATTTCAGAAATCCTCAATGAGCCAATTAACACAGTGGGCACACACATCAATCGGGGGCTTGCGCGGCTTCGAAAGCAGCTCGGAAACGATCCCGAGTCCATAGCTGCTCTCATCTCCTGAATTGCTCACAGTCTGGCTTTCTCATTCTTCCGCTCCCACGCGCGACGCACAGGCCGTCATGCCGGTAGCACTGATGCCCCCTGGCAGCTCTTCAAACAGATTTCAGATGCCTGTCAGGCGAGGAAGGCCGTCTCTATGAAAGCGCACCGGACACATCGCGACCCACAATTCGCAGCTATGGATCAGGTAGCTGAGGCTATCGCGTCTGCTGACACCATCATGATTACCACGCACATCAACCCGGATGGTGACGCGATTGGATCGGCTCTCGGGCTGCGCCATATTCTCTGCGGGCTTGGAAAGACTGTGCAGGTTGTCTCTCAGGACGGCGCCGGGCAGCGGTACAAGTTTCTGCCCGGAGCTCAGACTATCCAGACATCTGCGGACCGCCCGTACGATCTGGGTATTGCGGTGGATTGTGGCGGATTGGACCGGGTAGGGAACGTGAGAGAAGCTCTACTGCGCTGTGGGAAAGTTGTCCGCGTGGACCACCATGCCGTCGGGGAGTCTTTTGGCGATATCGAGTATATCGACGCACAGGCCGCTGCGGTGGGCGAGATGATCACCGCGCTGGCTGAGCGGATGGGCGCATCGATTTCAGAGGAGGCAGGTGAGTGCCTGCTTGCGTCCATTGTCGAGGACACCGGATGCTTTCAATATGAGAGCGTCTCGCCCAAATCCTTCCGCATCTGCGCCGATCTGGTGGAGGCGGGAGCCGACCTGCATCGCGTTGTGCGAAATCTTTTCTGGCAACACTCCGAGGGCGCTACGCGGATGAGCGGGCACTGTCTGGAAGCGCTGAAAATGGAGTGCAGTGGCCGCCTCGCGTGGACAGTCGCAAGAGACGCTGACTTTGCCAGGTATCGGGCCAGTCACGAAGATATGGACGATGTCGTGCACGAGTTGCTCAGTATTGCCGGCGTTGAGGTGGCCATTCTGCTGCGTGAAACTCAGGAAGACTATCGCGTCAGTCTGCGCTCGAGGGACTATGTCGACGTCGCTGATGTGGCTCGAGAGTTCAAAGGCGGTGGACACAGGCGAGCGGCTGGCTGCCGGATCACTCGCTCCGACAGCGCTGTTGATGCGCTCATAGCCTCCGCTGCAAAGCGTCTGAAGTAGTCCGCTTTCGGCCCTGGCTCGCGCGTTCCCCGGCCAATTTGCGCCCGCCGTAGCGCCTCCGTGCGCCGTAGCCTGGGAGCCATGCCGCTTTCGGGGTATACTACCGACGGAAAGGCACTTACATCTAGTTTTATGCAGGACAGCGTTCGAAAAGTCACTATACTTGGCACCGGGCCAGCCGGATTGACGGCGGCCATCTATACTGCGCGGGCTGATCTGAGCCCGCTGGTTATCGCAGGGCAGGATCCTGGTGGCCAGCTTATGATCACCACGGAAGTTGAGAATTTTCCCGGTTTCAAGGATGGGATAATGGGCCCTGCGCTTATGGAAGAGATGCGGCTCCAGGCCGAGCGTTTTGGAGCCGAGACCCGTCAGGGAATGGTGAGTTCGGTGGATTTCTCCAGCCGTCCGTTCAAAATCGTCGTGGACGGAGAGGACGAACTGCTCACGCACAGCGTCATTATCAGCACCGGCGCTTCCGCCAAGCTGCTGGGACTCGAGTCAGAGGCTAAACTTATGGGGCATGGTGTGTCTGCCTGTGCAACATGTGACGGCTTCTTTTTCCGCGACAAAGAGATCGTAGTGGTCGGCGGTGGAGATACCGCGATAGAAGAGGCGACCTTTCTCACAAAGTTCGCCTCAAAAGTCACCGTCATCCACCGTCGGCATGAGCTGCGCGCATCCAAAATCATGCAGGAGCGGGCGTTTGCCAATCCGAAAATCGAGTTCGCTTGGAACTCGGTGATCGAAGAGATTCACGACGTGGACCAGGGTCAGGTTACCGGTGTCACGCTCAAGAACCTCGAGACGGGCGAAACCAGTCTTTTTGCCACGGAAGGTGTTTTCATAGCCATCGGGCACCACCCGAACACCGCCGTCTTTCAGGGACAGCTTGAGATGAATGAGGTTGGCTATCTTTGTGTGGACGGTGTGAAGACCAGCGTGGAGGGCGTTTTTGCCGCCGGAGACGTAGCCGATTTCACCTACAGACAGGCGGTGACAGCCGCGGGTACTGGTTGCGCCGCCGCCATTGACGCCGAACGCTGGCTCGCATCCCAGGGCATAGAGTGAGGCGCGTCTTTTCACTCTGCACCTGAAGTCACGGTCCGAAGTCCCTCGCGATAACGTTTTCGATACCAGGTTGACCGCGTAAGGCCGAGCGGGAAACTGGCACGTCTGGTAACGCGGACACTGGCTCCCTGAGCTTGCGGGCGGGTGGAATTTGGCGCACTATACACACTGGCGGGACGCGCGAAAGCGCTGCGCCGATTCAGACTATTGTGAACGGGCAGAGCGCCCGGCGGAAGGAGACACCCATGCCGAAGAAAATCACCGTGGCGCACAGTCCGGACTCAGATGACGCGTTTATGTTCTGGGCTATGTCCCACGGAAAAGTCTCAACGGGAGACTACGAGGTGGAGCATGTCCTGGCGGACATAGAAACTCTCAATCAGCGCGCGCTGGAAGGGGCCGATGAGATCACGGCTTTCTCGATGCACGCCTACGCCTACCTTGCGGATAAATACGCCCTGATGTCGTGTGGGGCCAGCATGGGAGATGGCTATGGCCCGATAGTCATTGCGCGTGAGGAGACGGCGGACAAAGATATCAACGATCTGGAAGTTGCCATCCCGGGCGAGCGCACGACCGCCTTTCTGGCGTTGAAACTCTACTACCCCGAAGTGAAGTACAAAGTGATGCGCTTTGACGAGATCCTCGAGCGCGTTGCTGCTGGAGAAGTTGAAGCAGGACTGATCATTCACGAGGGTCAGCTCACCTATGAAGACCACGGGCTGGTCAAACTTTTGGATCTGGGTGAGGAGTGGCTGGAGGAGACGGGCCTGCCGCTTCCTCTGGGTGGCAACGGTGTGCGCCGCGACATCCCCGTGGACGAGCAACGCAGACTGACTGAGATGGTGCGCAAGTCCATCAGCTATGCTCTGGAGCATCGGGAGTTGGCTCTGCGCTATGCCGAGCAGTTCGGTCGAGGTCTGGAAGACGCCAGAGCCGACACCTTTGTCAGCATGTACGTCAACGATCTGACGGTGGACTACGGTGAACGGGGAAGGCGAGCGGTCGAAGAGCTTCTGGGCCGCGCTAGCGACAGGGGACTGATCCCGGAAGTACCGCCGCTCGAGTTTATTTGACCCGTTTTATGGCAACGTGCCAATAAAGCCCCGGTGAAGAATCACCGGGGCTTTATCATATTTCAGACAGGAAAAATGCTAGCTCAGGCGTCGTCGCCTTACATAGCCAACTACTGTCAGCCCGACGGCAGCCAGCGCCATGGACGCCGGCTCCGGCACTGGTGGCGTGCCCGGACCCTTCACAATAGTCGTATAAGCTCGTCCGCACTGGCACGGCTCCGGGACATCCAGGCTGAAAGTAACGCTGGTGGGCCCGTAGGGAGACTGCAACCACAGCAGCTCGGTCTCATACGGCTGTACCTGATTGTAAGCTGCGTTGCCCTGCCATCCCCAGCCGATGGACGTGTCCTGCGCATTCACCAGTTCAGCCGCCCAGGATTGCCCGGGTCTGTTTTGCGCTGTGTCGTTTTGTCCAAACTGGTACACACCGTTTTTCTGCACGATCAGTGACGGATCCACTCCCAAAGCGGCAGATGCGATGTTGTCAATGATCGCCGGGTTGCCCGAGGAAGGCCCTGGACCCAGATGGTCAACTCTGTACCAGTAAGTGTAAACGCCTGCTTTGAGCTCGTACGCCCAGAACACCTGAGCGGTGTACCTGGGAGGCTGCGGAGAAAGTGGTCCGGCGGCCGTCCACATCGAAGGCACAGCGTATCCGGCCGGCAGGCCGTTTGGCACTATCTGCGCACCAGCTCGCCCGCCTGCTACGGCCGTCGCAACGAGCGCGCCAATAATCCACAAACTCTTTTTGTTCATCCGACATCCCCTCCCCCTGAGTTTTCTAACAATGGGGCGAAACTCTTTGTTGTTACTGCGATGCGCTATGTACTAGCCTGGGAGAAAAGCGCACCAGCCAGTCCGCGGCTAAGAAGCGTCATGCCAACCTGTCCACCGCGAAACCAGTAATTCTGCGTACTGAATCAAGTGTACCAGCGCTACTGCCGCCTGACAACGTTTTTTGATAAATCCCCGTACTATTGCTGGGTTTTTCTGTGGGAATTTGGTGTTTATCCGAAAAACTCTGTCAGAACTCTATCCGGCCGCGCGCCAAGACCAATCAGATGCTCCTTTGTCTCGCGGCACATCTCCAATGGACCGCATACGAAGAATCTGTCCGGTGTTGCTCGCAGTCCATCCAACCAGCGCGCGGTCATCTCACGGTTAATCCTGCCGTTGAACCCACGCCAGTCGTCAGCAGTTGGGCGTGTCAGCGCAAAACTGAGCTCCAATCCTGCGGATTCGCTCATCTGAAGAAGCTCTTTGCGGTAGATGAGGTCATCTTCGCTCCGGTCGCTCAGCAGTAGCGCTCTGGACACGTTCGCACGCGTGTCCCGCAGATGGCGCAGGATACACATCAGAGGCACAATCCCACTGCCCGCGGCCACCAGTCCGATGCTGTCAGAGTCCGTCTCTCTGTAGATAAACCGGCCGTAAGGGCCGCTGAAGGCGATCTCCGAGCCTGCTGAGATACCGTTGCACAAAAACGCCGAGACGCCCGTGCCCGCTCGAACTGTAATATCTATGTGTCCGCTGCGCCCTGGAGGGTTTGCAATCGAATAGGCGCGGCGCAGAAGTCCCTGCGGAGTCTGACAACTGAGCATCACGAACTGTCCCGGGTCCCACATGAGACTTGCTGGAGTTGGGCCAAGGCGCAGTGTGACGACGTCCGGTGTCTCGCGGATCACTTCCTGCACGGAAGCATCGTAGCGGTACGGCATCAGCGCCTGTCCGTCTGACAGGTGGTTGTCAAGTTACGAAGTAGTGGCCGTCCGGGTGGTGGAACACCAGCGCCGATACGGAGGACTCCGGTTCCATCATGTCACCGTCGGTCAGGGCCACGCCGATCTTGGCGTACGGACGCAGGATAGAAAACAGATCGCGCTGATAGGCCAGTTCCGGACTGGCCGGATAGCCGAAGCTGAGCCTGATGCCACGATAGCGCGTCTTGAACAGCTCCTGATACCCGAAGAAAGCCGGATCGGGAAAGCCCCAGTCCGCGCGCATCTTCTGATGAATCCACTCGGCGGTCGCCTCTGCCGTTTCAATACCAACGCATGAGAGAATGTGTGAATCCAGCAACCTGCCTTCCTCGCGCCACTTCGCAGCCTCCACTGCAGGATTGGGACCGGCCGTTGTGACGAAAAGCCCCAGGTAGTCTCCACCGCCCATAGACGCCGGCTTGATCCAGTCAGCCGCGCAGGTGAAAGGCTCCTTGGATCGGCGCGGGAAGGTCCACTCAACCAGGGTATCCCCGCTGTCAGGGTCTCTCAGGCGGATTATATCCCCTTCACTTTCCGCCGGTAGCCATCGCCACACCGCGCGTGGACGCAGCATTCCCCGCGTATGCGCTTCCTGTATCACTCTGTCCACGTGATCCTTGAGCTCCTGCGCCTTCACGTCCGTCTCATCTTCCAGCCTGCGAATGGGTGTCTTCAGGCCGAGATGTTTGCCGAAGACCATAATCCGGTTCAATAGTGGTGTTACTTCTTCGATAGGAATGCCGTGCAGGACGTGTTCTTCCATATCCGGTGGCTGAGGGATTTCAACAGCGTTCCACTCCGGCCTCTCGATGGCGACAGGCTCCGGCGGCGGCGGTGGAGCTGTTTCTGTAACAGCCGCCCGCTCTTTTGCCAGAGTCTCTAACAGCTTGGGACGCTCAGCTTCATCCACCAGTCTGTTGGCGTACTGCAAGCCTTCCATCGCTTCTCCAGCGTAAAAAGTCGGGGCGCCGTACGCATCAGAAATGCGCGTCATCGTAAACTTTTTCGTGAGAGCGGCCCCGCCGACGATGAGCGGCACGTCCACGCCCGCCGCCGTGAAGTCCTGCGCCGTCACTACCATCTGCTGCGCGCTTCTCACCAGCAGGCCTGACAGCCCAATAATATCGGGCTTATGCTGGTGCACAGCCTCGATCAGAGTCTCCGGCGGCACTTTGATCCCGAGATTCACAATCTCATAGCCGTTGTTGGACAGGATCATATCTACAAGATTCTTGCCGATGTCGTGCACGTCGCCCTTGACAGTCGCAAGCAGCATCTTGCCTTTGGTGGCGGATGATTCAGCGCTATCGAGAAACTGCTTCAGGTAGTCCACGGCAGCCTTCATCGCCTCAGCCGACTCCAGCACTTCTGCGACAATGAGCTTATTGTCTCCAAAAAGCCGCCCAACTTCGTCCATCCCGGCCATCAGTGGGCCGTTGATAATCTCCAGCGGCGTCGCCCGTGTCAGCGCTTCGTCGAGAAAACCCTCCAGACCGTCGCGAGTCCCGTCCAGCACACACCGGGAAATTCGCTCCTCAGCGCTCATATGCGCCAGCTCGTCTTCACGCGCTGTTTCTCTGGCTTCACGGAAGAACTCCGCAAATGCAGCAATCGGATCTTCTGTGCGCTCGTACAGAAGGTCCATCGAAAGCCGGATTTCATCTTCGCTGAGTTGCGCGTAGCGCCGGATGCCAGCCGTGTTGACAATAGCCATATCAAGTCCGGCCTGGGTGTTCTCGTAGAGGAAAACGGAGTTCAGCACCTCGCGCCCGGCCGCCGGTAGTCCGAAGCTCACATTGGAGATACCCAGCACAGTGAAGACGTCCGGGAATCGCTCCTTGATGGCGCGCACGCCTTTAATGGTCGCTTCCGCCGCGCCCTTGTAGTTGGGATCGCCCGTGCCCGCCGGAAACACCAGCGGGTCGAAGATGATCTCACCGGGGGCGATGTCGTATTTTTCGGTCAGGAGCCGGTAGGAACGCTCGGCGATCTCCAGCTTGCGCTCCACTGTGACGGCCATTCCCGCCTGTTTGTCTTCGTCAATCAGACCAACGACAAGCGCTGCGCCGTACCGCCGGGCCAGCGGACAGATCTGCTCAAAGCGCTTTTCACCGTCTTCCAGATTGATCGAGTTGATAACAGGCTTTCCGCCTATACGCTTGAGGGCGGCGTGGATGACTTCCCCATCCGTCGAGTCAATCATCACGGGCACGCGCACTTTTCGCAAGAGCGACTGAAGGATGACAAGCAGATCGTCCTGCTCGTTTCGGTCCGGGTCGGCCGTGCACAAATCTACAATGTGCGCGCCCTTTTGCACCTGTTCCTTGCCGATCTCTGCCGCTGCCTCAAACTTGCCCTCGCTGATGAGCCGCCGGAACTTTCGGCTTCCGATGACGTTAGTGCGCTCGCCCACAAAAAGGGGACGGGTGATATCGTCGAGCAGAAGCGGCTCCGCGCCGGCCAGCGCAGCTCTCTGTGCTTGCGGCTGTGGCTTGCGCGGCGGAAACTCCGCTGCCACCTCTGCCAGAGCCTGAATGTGGGCAGGCGTCGTGCCACAGCAGCCCCCCACGACATTCACAAAGCCTTCTGATGCGAATCTTTTGAAGGCGCTTCGAAAGTCGTCAGCCGTCTGGTCATACTCTCCGTCAGTGTTGGGCAGTCCGGCGTTGGGCACACATGAGACCGGGAAGTGCGAAATCTGGGAGAGCGTGCGGATGTGGTCGGTCATAAGATCCGGCCCCGTTGCGCAGTTGAGTCCGAGATACAGCAGATCCTGTCCCGCCAGCGTGTAATACAGCGCTTCCACGTTCTGCCCCGCCAGCATCGTGCCGTTCATCTCGATTGTCGCTGAAACGGCGATGGGCAAAGGCCGCCCGGTATCCTTCATAGCTTGCTGAACGCCGATCAGAGCTGCCTTGACGTTGACAGTATCCTGTTGCGTCTCCAGCAGAATATAGTCCACCCCACCCAGAATCAGACCCGTCGCCTGCTCACGAAAAGTCTCAACCAGCGCGTCAAAAGTCGTTCCACCGGTTACCGTAATCGCTTTGTTGGTAGGCCCGATCGCGCCAGCGACAAACACCCGCCGTTTGTCTGAAATGGACTCCGCAGCCTCGCAGGCAAGCTCTGCTGCGCGGCGGTTGATTTCGATAACCCTGTCCTGAAGGCCGTACTCCGCCAGCACAATCGCAGAGCCGTTGAAGCTGTTTGTTTCGAGCACATCACAGCCTGCGTCCAGAAAGCTGCGATGAACGGCCTGTACGAACTGTGGAGCGTTGATGTTCAGCGCTTCGTTACAGCCTTCAAGTTCCTCGCCTCCAAAGTCTGCGGCACTCGGACGCATATGCTCCAGTGAGGTCCCCATGGCGCCATCCAGCACCAGAATTCGCCGTGACAGCTCGTTCCTGAGTTCCTGCGTTTTATCTGAGATTGTTGATATGGACATTGGACAAACCTGAAGACCTTCCTCTACGACCAGCCACAGAGGCCACGCGCCCTGTTGTCTTGCGGATGCGGCTGGTGTCTGGTTCTGGCGCGGCACAGCGGGCCCGACTGCCCCTGAACATTCCTCGCTGCGCTCAGTCAGCCGGACTCGATACCGGGCAACGCTGAAAACTCGCGCACAGTTCCGCGCTTTTGATGTCTTTCAGTCGAAAAAATCAGATAACTACGAAGACGATAGTCCGGATGACGCTGTCACCCTGCCTCTCTACAGCGCCTCCATGACCTGCGCTGCGGTCCTGTAATTTCCAAACGGTGGCATCAGGTAGCATCCCTGCGTCTTGCTCTTGCTCCTGATGAGAAACTCGCGCGCCTGGTCGATGCCGTAGTTTCGCGCGTCCTCTTCACCCAGCCCCGCTATGGCCGCCCGCATGTTTTCCGGGATTTCAATACCCGGCACCTCGTTCTGCATAAACTCCGCATGCCGGCTGCTGCGCAGAGGGAGAATCCCTACCAGCAACGGGAGACTGTGCTCCGCCGCCGCTTCTACCGCAATATCGAGTATGCGCTCTTCAAAGATGGGCTGCGTGTAGATGAGCATCGCGCCCTCTTCCGCCTTTTTGCCCAGTCGTCTGCGCTCTGCGTCCAGATTTGGCGCCAGTGGGTTGAAGGCCACGGCCACCAGAAAATGTGTCTTTTCACCGATGGAGTTGCCGCCCAGATCCTGTCCGTCATTGAACATGCGCAGAATGCGCACCATGCCCACTGAGTCCACATCGTAAACGGAGGATGCTGAAGGGTAGTCTCCGATCTGTGCGGGGTCTCCGGTGATTGTGAGGATGTTGCGCAGGCCCAGCGCGTGACAGCCCAGCAAGTCCGCCTGAATCGCCAGCATATTTCTGTCACGACAGCAAAAATGCATCATCACGTCAATGCCGACGCGTTCCTGAATGATGTGCGACGCCACCATCGGATTCATGCGCAGTCGCGCCCTCGCCCCGTCCGAAATGTCGATGCAGTCGCACCCGTGATCGCGCAGCGCCTCAGCTCCCTGCAGAACCTTGGAAATGTCCGTGCCGCGCGGCAAATCCAGCTCCACTGACACAACGTACTTTTTGCCCAGCTTCTTTGCAAACGCTGATCGCTGGTCAATCTCAACAGCCTCGCGCTCTTTTGGCCGTTCGCGTACAGCGGCCGCTGTTCTGGCTATGGCGACTGGCTTGAAGCCGCGAAGCGCATCCGCAACAGCTTTGATGTGAGCCGGAGTCGTTCCGCAACACCCACCGACAATCCGCGCCCCGGCTTCGGCCAGGTTGCGGCCATAGCGCCCAAAGTAGGCTGCGGGCATGTCGTACATAACCTGGCCGTCAATATTCTGAGGCATGCCGGCCGTGGGCATCGCGACGACAGCCACACCCTCGACCTGCGCCATCTGCCTGACGATACCAAGCATCCTCTGGGGGCCGACCGTGCAGTTGGAGCCAATAAAAGAAGCCCCACGGGCTTTCAGCTCCTCTGCCACGCGAAGAGGCAGCCCTTCGGCCAGTGTCTCTCCGTCTTCGATGAACGTCTTGTGACAGATGACGGGGACATCTTGCGCAAGCTCTGAAGCGACTTCGAAAGCGATCTCCAGCTCGTGAATGTCCGCGAATGTCTCCAGCAGCAATGCGTCCACGCCCGCCTCAAGCAGCGCAAGGATCTGTTCTCGAAACGCTGCGCGCGCATCCTCTGGCTCGATCATGCCGATCGGAGCAAGCGGTTTGCCGACGGGGCCGACAGCGCCGGCCACAAGCGCTCTGCCAGCTGACGCTTCCCTGGCCGCTCGAACGCCGGCCTCATTGATTTGCTTTACCTGAACGTGAAGCTCGTAGTTGGCAAGTTTGATCCGGTTGGCGCCGTAAGTGTTGGTCTCGATCAGTTCCGCGCCAGCCGCAACATATTCAGCGTGCACGGAGGTCACAAGTGAGGAGTGAGTGATGTTGGCGTAGTCGTAAGGGTGGGTGACCGCAATGCCGTGGGCGGAAAGCAACGTGCCCATAGCTCCATCGGCCACAATGACTCTGTCCTGGAGAAGCTCAACTAAGTTCATAAAGCAACAGACCGCTCAGCGCTACGCGCATCTTTCACTGTCTTGCACGCAGTGCGGCGCTCATTTTGATATACACGCAAAGCCAGGCGTGCTGCAATTTCCGGCAAACGACATCGCTTCAGCCCTTGGCTGCGCGCTGCCGTCCTCTGCCTCTGGGAGTGCGCGGCGTGATTTTTACCTTCTCTGCCTCGCTACGGTAGCTGTCCAGTTGGAGTCGTCGAAGCTGCGTTTCCACTTCATCCCACTTGCGCTGAGCGACGCCTTCGGAGATAGAGAGCTTCTTGATAGCTTCCAGCGCCGAGTCCACATGCTTTCTGACGGATATGACATAGCCGTTTATCTTAATGCTGGGAGTTGACTTCTTGGATTTGACTTCGCGAGCTTTTCGGATGACTTCGTTCAACTCATCTACACTCAACTTAGAAAAGTCGATATCGTTAATCGCCATAACGAAAGAATACCTCCTGTACTATATTTTCACTCGCAGTATATCTGAACTGCTCATGCTGTCAATAACACCTGCCACGACCTGTAAAACACTTGTCGCCTATCGTAGATCAAACGCGGATGGTGTTAGTTTGAAGGAGTGGCTCAAGCGCAAAATACGTAGCCGAGCGCATGGTAAAGCCGTCAAAAACATCAGAGACAGAGTGGCATTGAGGTGTAAAGAGTTGAGTGGACACTCGCTCTTCACATGGCTTTGTATGGATACAGTGTGGAGAGCGAGCGGCAGGCCGGACCTAAGCTCAGACTGCTACGGTGCGGCAGTCGCTGGAGGAGCGCTGCCCGGGACCTGGTTACGGCGTCTGGTGCGTCTTAGGATTTCTCAATGAGTGAATCGCCCGATCCTGGAGACGCGACTGTACCCACATGGCTGCTTGTGTCGCGCCAGTCCAGCGGCGGGAGCGCCTGAGTAAGAAACGTGCCATCCTTCTTCTCTTGAGAGACAACGCGCTGACGCCCTGGTCCCCACCAGACTGTAGTCACATTGTCCAGCCACTGCCACAGCTTGAAGTTGGACTGCTGCAGCTCCTTGAAGCCCTGCGCGCGAGAGTCAAATGTGTGAGGCTGTGTAAAATCAGTCATTTTTTCAATCCATCAAAAGCATAGCGCCAGACGCCAGCAAACCTAGCCATAGAAAAGGATATCTGTGTTGACAGTCCACTCTTTGGGATCGACGCTCGAAAGCGATCCGTCCACCTCGCGGAAGACCACGCGCTCTATCCCCGCATTCAGAATCATTCTGGCGCACAGTTGGCAGGGGGAGCCTTTCGCATAGGGCAGATCCTCCCACGCTGTAGTCAACTCTTTCAAAGGATAGCCCTGGTTGTCGAAGCCGATCAACGGCTCCTTGTTGCGCCCTGCGACATACAGCGTTGCGCCAGCCATCTCTTCGGTGCTCGCCGAGATAATCGCGTTCATCTCCGCATGGACGGCGCGGCACGCCATGTAGTTGCTGCGCTGACCGTCAACGCCGTTGCCCATTCTGATGCGCCTGCACCAGCCGGCCTCAAGGGAGTCCTGCACACCGCGCGGAGCCCCGTTGAATCCTGTCGAGACAATCCGGTCGCTTTTTACGATCACCGCGCCGTAGCAGCGCCGCAGGCATGTGCAGCGCTGCGCGACAGAATCGGCGATATTGGTGTAATAACGGTCTTTGCTTGGTTTTGTCGCTTCGAATCCCATTGTCGCGTTTGCTTTCGTCCTATTATGCAGGAAACCAGAGCGCTCCCGCACGTAAGCCGACCAGAACAAAGACGGTGATGTGAGCTCCAAACTGACAGGCAGGTCTTTGACTGTAGCGCCCCTAATACGGAACAAAGGTTAGGAGGGGAGCGTCACTATGGATAGGTCACCGGGTGAAATCAGCGGCAGAGCTGTCGTGCTGGCCGTCTTTGGCTGTCCCATCGATCACAGCAGGTCACCGGTCATGCACAACGCGGCCATCCGGGCACTCGGGCTGGACGCGGTTTACGTCCCGTTCAGAGTTGAGCCAGGCCGGCTTCCGGAAGCGATCGCCGGCATGCGGGCGCTCGGTATGGGAGGCGTCAACCTCACCATCCCGCTAAAAGAGATGGCTGTTGCGCTTGTGGACAGACTGTCCCCGGAAGCGCAGCGTATAGGCGCTGTCAATACGCTCTGGTGGGACAACGATATGCTCGCGGGTCATTCGACGGACGGGGAAGGCTTTCTGCGTTCGCTCCAGGAGTTTCAGGGGGGGCTTCCGCGCCGGGCGCTTGTCCTTGGGGCTGGAGGCTCTGCGCGAGCGGTCTGCTTCGCTCTGGCTGATCATGGAGTAAAGATAACCATAGCGAACCGGACGCTTGAGAAAGGGCAGAAGATCGCCGTGGAAATTGCCAGAATTGTTCAGGGTTCTCATCCCTCAGCAATCTCTACGGAGCCGGATGATCTGAGAGATGCGGTCAGGCATTCAGATTTGATAGTAAACTGCACTTCGGTTGGGATGGGGTCGAAGGCCGATTCAAGCCCCCTTCCGCCGGATTGTATTGACGGTCATCACGTGGTCTATGACCTTATCTACAACCCTTCGCAGACACGGCTGCTGGTCGAAGCGCGCGAGAAGGGCGCGCGGGTGCTCAACGGTGTTGACATGCTGGTGCATCAGGGGGCGCTATCGTTTGAGTTGTGGACGGGAATCGCGCCGCCACTCGACGTTATGAAAAATGCGGTGCAGGGTACGCTTTAGAGACAGCCGCCGCGCGCATGGTATAATCCGGGGAGGAAGTTCCGTGAGTCCCGACTCCCCCGCGGGAGACTTCCCTGAGCCCTCCCCTACCAATTACAGCTTACATTGAGGTAATCTACCATCCATGGTAATGACTCGGAAAGACGTTGGCGAGATTCTCCTGAGCAAAGGAGCAATCACCCAGCAGCAGTTGTCAGAAGCTCGAGAAGCCCAGCGCGCTACGCGCGGTGATCTGGGGCGCATTCTGCTGGATCTGGAGATAGCCAGTGAGTCTCAGATAGCCGAAGCCCGCGCCGAGGAGCGTGGGATGCAGTTTGTAGATCTGACAAAAGTCAAGATCGACCCCAGCGCCGCGAACGTTCTGCCCGAAAGGGTGGCCCGCAAGCACAATATCGTCCCGTTTGCGAAGATGGGCAATCAGTTGATGATTGCCATGACTGACCCCGACGACATCATGGCTCTGGACGAAGTGCGTCTGGCTGCCCGGGGTCTGCAGATTCGAGCCAGCATCGCTACCGCAGACGACGTCGCGGCTGGCATCGTACGCGCGTACGGTGGCGGCGCTGACGGCGCCAGCGCCCCCGGCGGGACGGACACCCTTCCCGTGGCAGCCCAGAATCCCGGCGCGACGACCCTGAGCGGTAGCTCGGACATGAAGTCCCTTATCGCTCAATACGGCGTGCAGCAGGACGTAGCGACAGCGGAAGATGATACGGACGCCGTCGCAAAGCAGGCTGAAGAAGCCCCGATCATCAAGATCGCGAACTCGATGATCCTGCAGGCAATCAGGGACGGCGCATCCGACATCCACGTAGAACCGGACCGGCGCGGTGTTCGCGTGCGCTACCGGGTGGACGGCGTTTTGCACGAAACGATGACCGTTCCCAAGTATATTCAGGCTCCACTCATTTCGCGCCTGAAGATCATGGCGAACATGAACATCGCGGAGCGGCGCATTCCCCAGGACGGCGCCATCCCGATCCGATCCGAGAACAAAGACTACGATCTGCGCGTGAGCTGCCTTCCCACGATCTTTGGCGAGAAGATCGTTATGCGAATTCTCGACAAGTCCAACGTTCTCATCGGACTGGCCAAGCTGGGCTTTCTTCCGGGCGTTCAGGCGCGCATCGAAGAGCTGGTTTCCCAGCCAAACGGAATGTTTTTGACAACGGGGCCAACAGGTTCCGGAAAAACCACTACGCTTTACTCTATCCTCAACAAAGTCAACTCGATCGACAAGAATATCATCACGATTGAAGACCCTGTTGAGTATCAGCTTACTGGAATCTCGCAGGTGCAGGTGCATACGAAGGCGGGCCTAACCTTCGCTTCCGCGCTTCGCTCTTTCCTGCGCCAGGACCCGGACATCATCATGGTTGGTGAGATGCGCGACCTGGAGACCGCGGAGATCGGTGTCGAGGCCTCTCTGACCGGACACCTCGTCCTCTCAACTCTGCACACCAACGACGCGCCCTCTGCTGTGACCCGACTTGTGGATATGGGAGTGGAGCCTTACCTCATCTCCGCAACACTCATCGCCTGCCTGGCCCAGAGATTGGCGCGAAAAATCTGTCCGAAGTGCCGCGAGCCTTATGAGGCAGAGGTCTCGGATCTGTACCGCTTCGGATATCGGCCAGAGAACAAGGCTGAGATGGAGCGTGTGCTTGGGCCTGAGAAGGCGGAAGAGCTGATGGGGCGCAAGACTATCACTCTGTGGCGTGGCGCGGGCTGTGAGAACTGCCGGCAAAGCGGACTCAGAGGACGACTGGGCATCTATTCCCTGATGGAGATCAACGAGGAGATTCAGGAGCTCATCGTGCGGCGGGCGCCACTGGGCGATGTTCGCGATGCGGGGCGCGCAAACGGAATGCTTGAGCTCAAAGAAGACGGTCTCTACAAGGTTCTGGAAGGAATTACAACGCCGGAAGAAGTGATGAGGGTCGTCTTTACCGCCGGCGCCTGAGCGGGTTAGTGGATGTCCTTGCGGCTGTTGAGCGGCATAGCAGACTACAGGGTCGCAAGAGGGCAGATTTAGAAAAAAGGAGCGTCGAATTTGTCTGGTGGAGTCGGAGGAGTCAGCGAGGAGATGCTGCAGGCCGTCAGTGGAAGCGGTCTGCCAAACTCTCAGGATATTGCGGAAACCCATGTAGATGAATTGCTGCGCGCGATGGTCAAGGCTGGGTCAAGTGACCTTCACCTTTGCGTAGGTGTCCCTCCAATTGTGCGCATTGACGGGCAGCTCAAGCCGTTGGCCTTCACCAAGCTCTCCGCTGCCGAATCGCAAAGAATTATCTACGACATTCTCACCGACGAGCAGATCCGCCGCTTTGAGGAAGACCTGGAACTGGACTGCTCGTACTCGGTCAAAGACCTCTCCAGATTCCGGCTGAACGTCTTCCGGGACAAGGGCGCGGTGGCGGCGGCTTTCCGGACAATTCCCGTCAAAATTCCCACTCTCAAAGACCTCCAACTTCCAAAAGTTCTGGAGACGCTGACGCGTAAACCGAGAGGCCTGGTTCTGGTTACAGGTCCTACGGGCTCGGGAAAGTCAACGACTCTGGCGGCTATGATCGGCCACATCAACACCGAGAGCAGCCTGCACATTATCACCATCGAAGACCCGATCGAGTATCTGCACACGCACAAATACAGCATTATCAATCAGCGCGAAGTTGGGATGGATACCCGGGAGTTCAAGAACGCTCTGCGAGCGTCTTTGCGCGAAGACCCGGACGTCATCCTGGTGGGTGAGATGCGCGACCTTGAAACCATCCAGATTGCCATCACCTGTGCGGAAACTGGCCACCTTGTCTTTGCCACTTTGCACACCAACAGCGCCGCACAGACGGTAGACCGCATGGTGGACGTGTTTCCACCCGGACAGCAGGAGCAGATTCGCTTCCAGCTATCCAACAACCTGGAGGCCGTCATCTGCCAGCAGCTTCTGCCCAGGGCCGGAATGCCCGGGCGTGTTTGCGCGCAGGAGATTATGATAGCCACCCCCGCTATCAGAAACCTTGCTCGCGAGGCCAAGTCTCACCAGATTCCCTCCGCCATTCAGACCGGCGCAAAGTTCGGAATGCAGACGATGGATCAACACCTGAGAGACCTGTATCAGCAGGGGGTCATTACGTACGACGATGCAATTACCCGGGCGATGGCGCCTGAGGAACTCAAAAAGATGATCGAAACTCCTCAGGGCGCCCCGCATGGGGGCCCGTCGTACGGAGGAGGATAAACCGTGCCTGCCTACGCCTACACTGTTAGAGACGAAGAGGGTGTAACTCGAAAAGGGACCTCGGAAGCCGAAGGTGAGGCAATCCTCAGAAAGCGCCTTGGCGAGCAGGGGTTCCAGGTCCTGGAGATCAAGCAGACCAAGTCCGCAAAGAAGAGCGCCAGCCGCTCTGCCAGGGTCAAGCTCAACGAGTTGTCAATGTTTTGCCGGCAGTTTTCAACCATGATTGACGCTGGCGTCTCGCTTGTGCGATGTCTGGCAGTTCTGCAGGAACAGACAGTCAACCCACGCTTTAAGAAGATGATCGGGGAGATACAGGCGGAGGTTGAGGCGGGGCAGAGCCTGTCGCGCGCGCTTGGCCGCTTCCCGAACACCTTCAACAATCTGTTTATCGGTCTGGTGCACGCGGGGGAGATCGGTGGCGTCCTCGAAGAGTCTCTTCAGAGACTGTCGTCGTTCCTTGAAAAAGACCAGGAATTGCGGCGTAAGGTCAAGTCGGCTATGACCTATCCGGTCATCGTCATGATTGTGGCGGTGTCCATCGTGATCGGACTGGTGACCTTCATTCTGCCAAAGTTCATGGATCTGTTCAAGGATCTGGGAGTGAAGGACTTCCCGCTTCCCACAATGCTGCTGATGGGATTCAGCCACTTCCTCACCAGCAAGTGGTACATCATGATCGCGGGCACTGTCATCTTTGTTATTGCGTTTCGTGCATTTGTCAAGACGGATGTTGGCAGGCGCAGTTACGACCGTTTCAAGCTGAAAGCGCCGGTATTCGGCAAGCTCAATCACAAGATTGCTCTGGCGCGCTTCTCGCGGACTCTTGGCACTCTGCTGGCCAGCGGTGTGCCCATTCTGTCGGCTCTTGAAACAGTCGCCGGAACGGTGGCAAACGACATCATTTCAGAGGCGATTCTCAACGCGCGCGCGAGAATCCGCGAAGGGGACCGCATCGGCGAGCCTCTCCAGAAGAGCAAGCTCTTTCCTCCGATGGTCGTGCAGATGATCACTATTGGTGAAGAGTCTGGGTCGCTTGACCCAATGCTTGCGAAGGTTGCGGACTTCTACGAGGCGGAGGTTGACGCCGCGCTGGACAGCCTGACAGCCGCGATTGAGCCTGTCCTGATCGTATTTCTAGGTTTTGCCGTCGGCTTTATCGTCATTTCAATCTTCCTGCCGCTGGTCTCTGTGGTCAACTCTCTGTCCGGTGGAGATTCCGGTGGTGGCGGCGAGTAAATAGTCTGTCCAGGGTCAGGCGCGCGGCGCTGGCGTAACCAGATAAAGCGCCAGGCGCAAGTCGGGTAGCCCTCTGGTCTTTGTTCAGGCCCGGAAGCTTTGCTTTCGGGCCTGGTTTTCCTGCGGAGGTGAGTTTGCCGGGCAGGAGTCGCGGCAGGCTTCGCCAAAAGCTCACTGCGGGATTGAGTCGCGCTGCGCAGTGTCTGGTGGGGAGGTGTATTTGCCAGATTGGTTATCGGTGGCCATAGTCTTTGTCTATGGCTCTATTGTCGGAAGCTTTCTGAACGTCCTCATCTGGCGTCTGCCACGGGATGAATCTGTTGTCCGTCCGCCCTCACACTGCACGGTCTGTGGCTATACGCTGCGAGCGTGGGACAACATCCCGCTGATTTCGTGGCTGATCTACCGCGGGCGCTGTCGCAACTGTGGCGCTCGCATCTCTTCACGCTACTTCTGGATAGAGTTATTTACGGGTCTGCTCTGGATCGCGGTGTGGTACCGGTTTGGGTGGAGTCTGGAGTTTTTCCAGTACGCTGCCGTAATCTCCGCGCTTATCGCCGTCTTTGCTATTGATCTCGAACACTATATCATTCCAGATCAACTCTGGATTTTTATGGCGGCTGTCGGCTTTCTGGCGGAAGGAATTGGCCTTGCCCTGGGGTGGAAGAGCTACCCGTGGAACGATCTACTCTACCTGACTGTTCCGTTTACAGGAGGCTGGGAGCTACCCGTTCCCCATGCGCTTCTCGGCTTTGTTGTTTATGGCGGGGCAGTTCTCCTGGTGGGAATTCTGGGGGAAATCGGCTTCAAGAAAGAGGCGATGGGCGGGGGTGACGTCAAGCTCGCTGCGGCAATCGGGGCCAACATTGGGGCAACCTGGGGCATCGTGTCTTTCCTGATAGGGGCGGCAATCGGCACTGTGATTGGCATACCGCTCATTGTGCTCGGAAAGCGTGAGCGGATGGACTACATCCCTTTTGGGCCAATGTTGGTCGTTGGCGCCATCGTTATGATTTTCTTCGGCAGGCAGGTGGTAAACTGGTGGCTGGGATACGCTGGCCTGAGATAGCGCTTGCAGGCGACGGGGCTTGTCTATGGGAACACGATGCAGCGTTTTGCAGTCAGGTATGTTAGACGTGGAAAACTCTGATAGCAGGTATTTGTCCGCTACGATCAGACTGCGTCAGGCCCAGGGAGGCGCCGATCCCTCAGTCAGCCAACCCCTGTTTCGCGATCCGAAACGCAGCGCAAAGAGAGGAAGGTCCCATTGAAGTTGTCAGGCGCGTCTAATAGGCGGCAGGGCCCGCCGGGCGCAGGTCGGCTTCAGGGGAGGGAATCAGAGTCGTGAAAATGACAAACAGATCAGGCTTTACACTTATCGAGCTGCTGACAGTTATCGCCATCATCGGGATACTAGCGGCAATCATCTTCCCTGTTATGAACGTGGCGAAGGCCAACGCATTGAAGACTCAGTGTATCACCAACATGAGTCAGCTTCAAACGTCCCTTCAGCTTTACCATAACGATAACAACCGCTATCCGCCAGTGCTTGGTGGGTTTGTAGAGTCCGGGCGATCCTTTGACACTATTCGCAGTGGATTTCTCTTTGGCGAATACACAAAAGGAGACTACAAGATTTTTTCGTGTCCGCGTTCACGCTTCACGGACAAGACGATGGCGTTCAAAGACCCGCTCGCCGGTTCCTCACTGATCGCTATCCAGAGGCCGCAGGGCGCCATGCTCTACGCCTACGACAGCTACGATTCGCAGATTCCGAACTACATGCCAGCCAGCGCTGGCGCGACAGCACTGCCGCGCTATACGCTGTCCTGGGCGGATAAACCGGAGGATGTCGCCGCGATTAATCCGAATATCCCGGCGGCAGATCTGGTTCTGACTTTCCAGCGCCAGCTCAAGTTTCGCAACCCGCCAGCCGATACCGTCGTCACCTGGTGTTCCTATCATCGTGACGGCAGTCAGGAGCCGGGCAAGGGTCTGGACCTGGTGTTGCTGCTTAATGGCTCGGTAGTGCGCATCCCGTCGGACAAAATGTACCCGAATGGCGTGAGCACAGCCTGGAATTATCCCTACACGATTAAGCCTCAGTAAATCCGCAGTAAACGGGTGAAAGGCTCAATGTCAACACTTCTCAAAAACAGGCGCGGGACCTCACTCATCGAGGTGTTGGTGACGCTGGTGATCATAGCTGTGGGCATTCTCTCTGTCTCACGGATGTTCTCTGGCGGCTATGTTGTGCTGCGCCGTGGCGAGAACTACACCTTTGCCTCGCGCCTGGCTGAGAAGGAGTTCGAGCGGCTCAGGGCTCGCTCAGACACCATGCCTTCGGGCCTGACGACGGTCACCGGCATAAACACAGTGCCTGGGCCGCCGCTGAACACAGACAACATCTACAACATCCGCAAGGTGATCGGTGAAACAGTAAAGATTCCCGGCCCTCAGCTCAGCGAGGGCGTGAAGGGGACGATTACCGGCTCCATCTACACGGTTGCTTTCTCGCCAATCTCGGGAATTGACGCTGTTTACTCCGCCTCAATGCAGCGCAGGCGTTTCGATTCCGAGGATGTGGATATCCAGCCATGGACCTTCCTGAGCATCACGCAGTACGCCATTGACTACGACAACGCGATGATCTGCTTCAGGGCAAAGAGTCAGGACGCGGACTATTCGCTGTCCTATTCTTACTGGACAGTAGATAACAGTAAAAGGCGTCGTCTCGTTACCGTCACCAGCGTAAACGTCCACGTGCCCGCCGGCGCCGGCTGGCTGCCAATCCCGGACGCCAATGGGAATCCGGTGTCCGATGTAGCGAACTTTTCGTACATAGACGGCCGCAGCGACAAAGTCTCCCGGGCATTTCTGGACGTAACTGGCACGCCTGGCTGGAGCACGAGCGACCCTTACGAATACAAAGTTCTGGATCCGCTTACCGGACGCCTGGCGTTCAACCCGGTTGGGTACGCCTACAAAGAGAATACGCCGCGCGGAGTTGAGGACCTGACAGCGCGGATCGACTACACCGTGTACGACTGGGGCATCATCTCCGAGACCCTGCAGGTTCCCAACCAGGCGCCGTTCCGCGTGCGCACGACGCTGAGACGCATCAAGCAGCTTGGCGTCACGATGGCTGACGACGGAACGCTGTACGACGGGATTGCTCCGGGCGCAGGCCCTGTCGGCCAAACTGATATGCTCATTGTGGATGAGGACACTGGTGAGGTAATTCCCGCAACCGGCGGCGTGCTCGTCAACTACCAGGCCGGTATTCTTGACTTTCCGGACAACGGCAATGTGGTGCCCGTCGGCGGGTCTCCCATCAATATCTCGGGACGCAGCCTGCGGGTGTATTACCGCGCCGAAGACGATTGGCGCGTAATGCCCCAGAAAGCCTACGAAAGCTACATTTCACAGGATAATCACGGTCTGTCGTTCAGAGAGTTTTTCAATCCGGACGGAACGGCGGATATCTACCTCAGCGAGATGGATGCCTCCAAGTCCTTTTCCGTGGACTATGTCTGGGATGACAACGGCACAGACCGCACGGTTGTCGGCGAGGTTCACCGGGCCGATGACGGGGTGCAGCAGTTTCCCGCCGGATTCAACGCCCACTTTGTCCTCAATCACCCGCCGGTCGCAATTCGGGCTGTGCGCGGAGTCTCGCTGAAAGTGCGGGTGCTCTGGAGTGAAGGCAGCCGAGTAGATCAGAACAACAATATCGTCAACAGATGGCAGCATTACGATCTGGATGGGGAGCTGCAGAGGACGGTTTCAGCCCAATGATGTATGCAGCCGCAAAACCAAAAGGAGCTTGCAGGAGCGCAAAAGCCAGTCTGGATTGCCCGCGCGTCAGACTGAGCCGCCGCAGCGCCGGTTTCACGCTTATCGAGCTTCTGGTAGTGATCGCTATCACGTCCATTCTCGTGACACTGCTGATGGCGCCGCTGATCCAGGGTTTTACTATCACCAAGCGCACCCAGCTGACTGTGCTGGCGCAGGAGAGCGCCCGGCAGACACTGGAATCCGTGACGCGTGAGATTCAGAGCGCGGTTTATGTCTACGACAACTCTGGACAGGCGCTGAATCTGCCGGTTGTTGACCGCGATGGAAATCCAACCGTAGTTTCTGTGCCTTATGCGATGGTGGACCTGGTTCCGCCAAAGCTGATGATGCACTGTGATGCCGCCAGCCACCCCGCCAACAAGCCTCGAGATTATCCGCGTGGCGATCTCGCATGGCCAGTGTGTCCCTACACCCATACGGACGGCAAAGGCAACGATCAGGTCGAGGCGCGCCCGATTACTCCGGTGGAGCCAGACAGCACCATCGTGCGCTACTTTATCGGATTGCGAGACCCTTCCCAACCGTATTCCGGGGGCGGGAGCGGGTCGCTCCTGGCGGGCGATCAGGCGAATGGTTACGTCCTGTACAGGGCTGAGTTCCACCCGGACGATCCGACTCTGTTGCGCCAGGGTCCGGGCGGATTCATCCTGCACGATCCCAATTTCTTCTATGACAGGGCGGCAGCTCCCAACGGCGAGACGTTTTCGGCTAACTGGAAGCGAGTTTCCAAGGTCGTCGGACCGGTCACTGACGTTGACCTGGTCACTATTGACTTCAATACTGCCGGTCAGCCCATCGTCAATCCCGTTGTGCGGTTTGTGCCGCGCGCAGTTCGCAACGATGTGCTGACGCCCACAGAGATAGGGCGGGCGGCTGAGGGGGAACCCAACGCCCCGCCGACAACCTACCGCGCCAGCAGTGGACTCTGGTCGCCGGGCTATCAGGTTCGCCTGTACCGCAACATTGGCCAGCCGGGGCAGGCTGTCTATTACACGGCGCAGGACACAAACGGCGACGTGGTTATTATTGATGCGGCCACTGGCGATGCGGTATTTGACATCACACAGTATCAGCGCGATGGCACGTTGACGGATGACAAGCCGAAAATGATGTTTCTGGTGGACCCGAACAAAGGTGAAGTTACCTTTGATATCCCCGCTGAGCCTTTGACGCTGACGCCGGACAGGATCGCCAGGATCAACGCGGATTTCCACGCTGCTTACGGTCTGGAGGGGGCAGCCCTGCGAACTGTGCGTCTTACGCCGTTCGGTTTGAATCTGGCCAACAGCACTGTCAAGATCATCCCGGGTTCGGTGCGGGTGTTTGGGCCGGACTGGACTCCTGGGCCAAACTACGGTCACCAGGTGCAGTATACGCGGGTATCTTCTCTCGCAGAAGACCCGAAGGGAAACCAGTTCTCCATCAACTTTGAGGACGGAGAGATCCGGTTTGATTCGACACCCACCCGAAATATGCCGGAAAACGGGGATGGGCTTCAGGTGCTGTACTCCGTGCAGACAAATCAGCGGTTTGACACTGCTCAGGGAGACATGCTGAGCGCGGATTATGTGACCAAGAACGTCTTGAGGGTAGAGGTGGCCTACCGCATTTTTGACGATCGGAACAGGCCGCAACAGATGTCGCTTGCCAATAATGTCCTGGTCCGGAATTTCCACAGGTAGTCCGCTATGTATGAGTTAAGATCAAAAGCTGGCCGAAGCGGCGGTGTGCCTTCAGCGGGCTCTGTACCGGAGATCGGCAGACGTGCCATCGCTGGCAGGCTTATGCGCGCCAACAGCGGTCAGTCGCTGATCATTGCCCTGTCAGTGATGTTTGTGCTGGTGTTTCTGGGTACCATTTTCGTCACGATGATCGGCCGGAACCTGCAGAGCGCTTTCCGATCCGGAGACGTTTTGACTGCCAGGCAGGCTGCTGAGGCCGGCATTAGCCTGGCGCACAAGATGCTGCTTTACAGCGAGGATGGTGCCGACTGGCGCCCGACACCTGCCAACCTCGATCCCAAGACTCCATTGAACGAGGTTAATCCGGATATCCAGTGGCTGCGTCCTTATGCTGTGGCGGAAAACGCCTCTACCGGCGCGGGTCCCACAGGCGGGTTCACCAGTTTTCTCAGTGGCAACGGACGCTATCTGCTGAAGGTCAGCTACAATCCCGATCCGCGCGACCCGATGAGCCGCTACATCAAGATTGAGTCTATCGGTCGCGTTGGTGTCGTTGACAATGACTTCCAGGGCTCCGGCCAGCCGGATCCGACAACACTTGCCAACAGCGGCCCCATCCGCCTGCGTCAGGAGTTGACGGCCTATCAACCTATTGGAATCACAGATTATGCGCGCTTCATTACGAACAAGAGCAAGCGCGCAGAGTCTTTTTCGCTGGGCAAGGCAATAGGAGCCTTGCCGATGCAGCTTGGCGGGCGCATTGCGGGAATGCCGCGCTCCGCTCCAGTTCGCGTCAATGGCAATCTGCGGTGGAGCGGGAATGTCGATTTGTATCTTCGCGCTGTCCAGGCCGCTGATGACTCCGGGGCGGCGAATCAGATTCTGCCAGCGGACGGTGTAGAAGTTGCTGGAGAGATCACGGCGGATGCAAATGCTGACGTCAAGCTGTTCCGCTACCTGAGTGGTGCGACTTCCACACCACTCGGTCCCGGATTGGTCTCGCGCGCTCAGGACTTCAGTACCTATCAGGGGCTTTACAGAGACGGTTCCGATATGCCGGATTCCAAGGGGTACGCCAGAGGTGTGAAGCGTCTGGAGCCACCACTCATTGATCAGGAGGACCCGGCCAGCGGAGTAGAGCGCTTCCTTCGTGTCACGCGGGATTCCGGTCAGTGGGTACCTCTCGGAAACCGGTTCCAAAACAGCGGACGCTTCGGCTGGGGTGATGGGCTCTACATTGGAAACTCTTCTGACACTCAGCAGGCAGGCAGCTCCATGTTCGGGGGAGTTCAGACCCTGCAGACCGAGTGGACACATCCAGACGGCAAAGGCAACTGGCAGGGGGATCGGTATGTTCCGCCAGGCGCGGTTATTCACATAAATCCGGATGCGACGTTGACCATCACGCGCACAGACACAATAAAGGGAGGCCGTAAATACGTATGGTACGAGCTGTCTGGCGGCCGTCTTGTCCAGAGGCCAGACCTCGGGCCGACCATGACGATGCCGTACCCACCCAACGGCGTGGTGTATGCGGATGGCAATATTCGCATCTCAGGTGTCGTTGCGCCAAACCGTCAACTTACAGTAGTCTCCAATGAGAACATCTACATCGAAGGCAATGTTCTGAAGGGTGACCGCGATACCTCTGCAATATCGCTTCTTGCCCGCAAGAACATTGTCGTCAATACGACTCAGTTCTTGAGTCTCCCGCCGCTCGCTTCTCCGCTCTGGGAGTCGGCCTTTGGAGATTTTGGCCCGCCGTACGCTATCAGGGTGACATCCGCCGCATCTTCGGACTTCACTGCGGACTTCAGCTTCGGGTATTGGTACTCAAATGCGCCGGGGCTGAATACGGCAGTCGATTACCCTGCCTGGGGTGACGGGCGCAAGTCTCACCTGTTCGTCCGGCAGGCTGGCGCGGGGGCTACGGCCAGCATCAACCTCTTTCTCAATGGACAGGCTTACGATTTTGGCGGCGCATTCAACTACCTGATGAGCGACCCGACGACCCAGTGGACGCCGTTTGCGTACGAGGGGCAGGTGTTTCCGTTGCAGTTTGGCGCTGGTCCGGCCTCGCTTGACCCAACTCCGGGCGCTCAGAACACTTTGCAGATCGCGCTTCATCAAACAGGGCTGGAGCAGACGCGAGCAGACTACATGCTGCAGTCGATTGCTGTACTGCCGATGGACATTAACATTCAGGCGCTGATGTACGCACAGGACGGCTCATTCTTTGTCATTCCGGGTCCGTGGTTCAACAGTAACCCGGAAGACACACCCGACCAGATGGCAGGTCGCGGCGGTGTGCGGCCAGTGTATATCAAGAATCCGGCTTTTCCGTTCTACGGAGAACCTCTTGACATCAAGATAACCGTTGACGGGGCGGTGGCCGAGAATATCCCTGCCTCGGAAGCCGATGTGGAGGCGTGGCTGCGCAAGTGGAGTGACATTCCAGCTAAGTACGGGTCGAGCGGTGAGGACACGGCGCATTCAGGCGAGGGAATCACCTTCCTGTACGACACCCATCTCGGCTTTCCCGTGGGGCCCGCTGGGCCGCTGCGAACGGACCAGTTTGGCCGCGCGCTTCCAGTTACGCCAAAGCTGCCTGTGTCCCAGGATTTGATCTACGTCGGGCGCCTCTCAAGCTGAAGAGCAGCGCAAAGCGCGCTTGCTGCGCGCATGTCGGCGCTGAGACGGCCACAGCGCTGGCCAGCACGCTCCGCCCTCTGACAGCAAGGCGGTAACATAAGTTGGATAGGCGTGTTGTGCCGCCAACGTATAGGGGCGACAAGGGGCGCTGTTGAGCGCCAAATTCGAACAAAGTGTGACTCCACAGCGTCTCATGATAAGTAAGTGAGCCTGGTGCGTCTGGGAAGAAAATTTCACCTGATGTTTGGACTGAACAAAGCAAAGATGCAAAATCTCTATGCGTGTTGCGTCGCGGTAGTGGTGAGCGCGTTCGCTCTGGTGGCCTGTACACCCTTGCACGCAGCCAGCTACGTCTATTCCCAGGGGCGCAAAACCATAAAGGTCTGTACACTGCTTCTGCCGACTGTGGACAACACGCGGGCACAGGGCGGCTACTCTCCGGCAGAGTGGAACGCTGGAATGTTTGCGGTACTCGATCAGCGCACAGACATCAAGCCCGCTGGCTGGGATCTGGTCAACCCGCTGGCTCCGACGCTGATCACCGCCCGTATCGCTGCACGCTATGGCCTCTCGAGTCTGAATACGCCGCCGCGAGTCACCAAAGACCAGGCGTGGTACTGGGACGTGAAGCTGGACGAAGTCACGCTGTCGCGTTTGCTTCAGTTCGACCTTGTTTATCTGCCCATTCCTTCGGGTGTGAGTGTTCAGCTCAATCCTGAGCAGCGGGATGTTCTGCGCAAGCTCGTGGACAGCGGGACGCAGTTGTGGATTGACTATGGCGGCGGATCTGGTGGAGCTTTCAGCAACGCCGCGTGCGGCGTTGACAGTGTCTTTTTTGGCGCCTACGACTTTGCCGCTGGTGGAGCGCGGCAGCCTGGCAATCCGGTTTCCCGCCACCACCCGATTCTCAGTTATCCGTTCTGGTTGAACCAGAATGAGATCAACCGGCTGGGCTCACCAACTGTCAGCTCTGTCATCACGGGCGGTGGCTCAGCTCTGGCAGCCGTGGTCACTGCGGGGAACGGAGCGCCGTACATAGCGGCTGGTCAGTACGGCTCCGGGCACGTCATTATGACCTCAACAAACATCGGTCAGGACATCGCCCGGGGGGTATTTGGCAACAACGCGTCTCTGGCTGCGCCGGAAGATTTGAAGCTCGCCTACAACATCATCGCGTGGGGATCCAACTATACGACCACGTTCCGGGACGCTTCGCACTCCTCCTCTGCCAGTGAGGGCCCTGGAGCGCCACTGGTCAAGCGCTGGGAATATGCCGCCTCGGGTGGAGTTCCGGGCAACTCGGCCATCGTCTACAAGGGTGTCGTGTTTTACACGGACGTCAAGGGGACAGTACACGCTTTTGACGGCGTTCCCCAGCAGGACCTGGACAACGACGGCAGTCCAGACGACGGAATCCGTGACTATTCTATGGGCGCTCCGTTTGATCAGATATGGGAAATTGAAGTGCCTGACGGTAGATCCGGGCCGACGATGATTGTCTGGCCGGGTGGGGCGCCATATCCCGCGGGTACGGATGTGCTCCTGGTCGCAGGTGGAGACGGCATCTACTCTATCGCTCCCTTCCAAATGCCTCTGGGTTCCGCGACGGCGGTGAAGCTGTTTGACGTTCCCAGTCCTGCGCCGGTAGCTCCGACGTACCACAACGGGATCGTCTATGCTGTTGGCACTTCCACCGGAACCGGAAGTCTGGCCGCTGGCACGCTGTATTGTTACGACGTTTCAATCGGGCAGCAGTGGGCGCAACCGGATGTCGCAGGAGCGAACTTCGGACTCGGCGCGCGCCCGGTCGCGCCAACCGTAGGGTGGGTGCGGGACGCCGGTTCTAACGCCCTGGATCTGGTCGCTTACTGGGACACTCAGACCGTGGGGCTTACGGGCGTTACCCCCAACGACCGGCTTTTGGCCGCTTTGATGTCTGTTCGCAACGAACCGCTCAAGCGGCTTGGCGCGAGCGTGGTGGCTACACGTTACAGCAATGCGTGGAACGTAGCTCAGCCCGGTGGAGCGCCACAGTGGAAGCTGTGGGCCCTGGACGCCACCAACTGTCTCGATCTCACGTCTCACCTTTCGACTGCCACTCCTGCGCCCGGACAGTGGCAGCTTGATCTTACGGGTCTGCCGGCGTGGATGACCGCCGTGACTCCGGTCTTTGCGGACTACCGCATCGCCCGTGACGACAGCGAGATCCCGAGCGGCGCGCCTCGCGGCGCGCAGAACTTCCGTCCGCGGACCTTCTATAGCCCGAAGCCTGAGCCCACCGCGGCGGCTGCATCTGGCATCACGTACCCGACCTGGGAGACCAACAACACCGTAGCGATGGGACCGGACGGAATCCTGTATATGGTTGGCACGAGGGGCAACGCCTCAATGGTTTATGCCCTGGCGGAGAGTGGGCCACGCTTCAACCAGCTTGCTGGGGAAGCCGCGTATCCGGCAGTGTCTCTCAACTGCAGCACCTATCTGGACAAAGTGGATGACACTCTGTCAGGCATCACCTATTTCCCGGCGTTCGACTACACGCTGGATACGACAAATAACGGCTCCGGTATAGCGCTGGCCAGTTTCCAGGCTGTTGGCCCACCGGCTGTGACGAATGACGCTGTTTACGTGACTGCGACTGCTGCCACGTCGGACGGCGGGTCCGCTGTTGTACTTCTGGCTTTTGAGCGCAGCCACAAATTCCAGATCAAAATAGCGCCCGATGTGAACCTGTACGACACTGACGGACGTCCATTGCCGGTGCGTGTGTGGCAGCCAAACCCGTACGGGACGTCCGGCGGGGCTCAACCACTGCCCATTCAGGAAGCGGCGCGAGTCTATGGCAACAACATTGACTACGGGCGTCGAGTCATCACTATCGACAATTTTGACCCGCCGAGCAACGCTCTTCTGATCAACAACCGGCCGCTTCTGGCCGGCCTGCCCGTGCACGTTTTTGTCGGAGACGTGGAGGTTTCGGCGGATTCGACGGCTTTCAGTAACCTCAAGTGGTACTATGTCGCCTACATGCCCGAAGTGCCGCCGGTGGCCAACTGCACCCTTGGTCCGGGCAGCCGGGATGCCTCCCGGGCAGTCTCTCCTCCAACTGTGCTGGGAGAGTATGTCTATTTTGGAACAGCCAGCGGACACATCTATGCTGTCAAGACCAATGCGACGCCTTCCCGAGGGAAACAGGTCTTCGGGGTGGACACTAACTACCATCGGCAGTGGGAGTGCGCGGGCTCTACAGGTCTGAACCCTGGCGGCCAGGCCTCAACAGATGTCGTCTGGCAGGAGGCTGTTAGCCGCAGTGGGCTCGTACGGCCCTTGGCTGGAGCGGGTGGGCTGCTGGCGGCAGTCAGCGACACCGGTATTGCGGTCTTCGACTCTCCCGGGACGCTGATTGTGGATAACAACCGGATTCTGGAAGTGGACGCTGGCGCCAAGATCGTATGGAGCATAGACGGAACCTACGACCAGAAGACGCATGGGATGGACTTTGTGACCGCTCCGACAGGCCTCTCTGTCAAGAAGACGCCCTTTGCCCGTCCGTCAGTAGCTCGGTTCACTGATCAGAACAACCTGCTGATTTGCGATACCGGTAACAACCGGATTGTCCAGTGCGACCGCGCCGGGCAGACTCTGTTGCGAATTCGAGATTTTGAAGACCCGCGCAATCTGCTTCCCAGCGGTGCCCCAAAGTCGCTGAATGGCCCGGTTGACGTGAGGATGTGGCAGGGAGTCGAGCCGGATCCGGCCCTTGAGATCAATCCTCCTATGGCCTACGTGTATCACTATCTGGTAGCCGATCGGAACAACTACCGGATACTGGATCTGGTCGTGCGCTACGACGCTAACGGCAATCCGCTGCCGTCACCGGGTACGCCGGCATTGACTCCAGATCAGGACCCTCCGGTCATCCTGAACTGGGTCAGCGCATCCGGCAGTTACGGGCGCAAACTGATGTATGAGTCCGCCCAGGTATTTCCACGGGATAACCAGGGGAACATGGACGTGCTGGCGCTTGTCTCCAACTATACGACAAACGCCCAGTACGACCCTAATACGGGTGTAACGGATCCAGCTCCGGCGCAGGGAGAAGGCGGCGCGATTGTAGAGCTGGATTACGGGCAGGTGAGCGGGCCAGCTGGATCGGTTAAGTGGACTTACCATCAGCCCGGCAAGATCATCGGAGAAATCCGCGCCATCAATGACAATGGGGCGCAGCGCAAACTCGTGAACCCGCGTTTCTTCGAGAGAACCTTCTCCCGCAATGGCTCCAGAGACATCATCTGTGATCGCGCCGGTGTGTGGGAGCTGGACACAAGCGCCGCGGCCAACGGCATTGCGCCAGTGCTGTGGAGCTACCCCGGAGAAGCCTACCGGACAGTTCGTGGAGTCCCGCTGCTCGCGTCCTCTGCCAAAGTCCTGCCCAATGGTAACTGCCTGATCTCCAATGAATATACCGGACTTGGCGCGAGTGGTAACGATTTCCACGGAGAAGTTTTCGAAGTTCAGAGGCTGGACGCCAGTGGTCAACCTCAGGTTCCGGCGCCGATTGTGTGGTCGGCGCCGGCGGTGAAGCCAGATGCGTTCGGGCAGCCACAGCAGGTTATCGAAGGGAGTTATATCCTTGAGCAGCCAACGTTTGCTGACCGCAGATAGGAAATCGAAGACGGTGAAAGAAAAGATCAGCAGATGCGGGATCGCGGCTGCGGTTACGCTGTCGCTCGCTTTGGCGTCGGCTCTTCCAGTGGCTTCACAGACCGGAGACTGGCTGAAGCACCACAAAGACCCTCAGAACTCCGCCGCGACAGCCGCGACGTACAATCCTGGCCTGAGCGATTCGGTCTCACCGGCCTGGACATTCCCCTGGCCGGAGCCAGACTCCAGTACCGTGACAGACGCTGTTCCGGGGATTTATGACGATGAAGATGCAGGCGTTTTCGCCGCGCCCGGCTGGATTGACTCTGCGTCTCTTGGTACCCAGGCTGCGCCAAACGCCTACAAGCAGCACTACTGGCTCACTCCAGTATGGACACCCGAAAACGGCACGGCGGCTCAGGCTCTCGTAGCGACATGGACTCTCACAGGTCTGGCTACCGGAACTTATTCTGTGGAAGTTTTTGTGCCTTCTTCTACAGATGTTGTCAACGGAACGGTGGATGTCGCCAACACCGATCATGCTACCTACACGATTATTGATGCGGGCGGTGGCAGCCACAAAGTAACCATCAGCCAGGTGAACGGCGGGCAGTGGCTACCGTTGCCCGGATCGTATCTGCTCAGCAGCTCCAGCACTGTGAGTGTCAGTGCCTGGTCGGATGCAAATGAGACCATTGGTGGGCCGCCGGACCCCACAACTCCGCCCGGAGGCTCTGGCGGTGGAGAGCTGCGCTACACGGACAAGGGCCGTTTTGTAAAAGCGGATGCCATCCGCGTTGTGCGCGACAGAGGCCGGATTTACAGCTCGCCCGCAGTTTACGCGGCAAGCGGGCTCCCTGACGGCGCTACGAAAGCTGTCGTGTTTGGTGTCACGTATAGCGACCCTTATAATCGATCGGTTGCCGGCCAGTCTGACCCTGATGCCGGGGATATATCCTGGTCCAAAATCATCGCTGTAGACGCAATTTCCGGGCCGCGCCTGCCGACCAGCGCTACCGATAGGCTCGATGAGCCACTGTGGTCTTATCCTCGCGACGCAGGCCGAGACCCTGCAGAAGGCCCCATAGCGGGCGCGATTTTCTCGTCTCCTCTGGTTGTTGACACGGGCACTCCCACTGTATATGTGGGCGCGGATGACGGCCAGATCTATGCGCTCAACGCCCTGACCGGGCGGCTTATCTGGAGTGGCCCGGGGCAGACTCAGGACGATACACAGGCGTCCAAGAGTGGCGCGTTTACGCCTGAGACGCCGGTCGGCCGGGACTTTTTTGGTCAGGGCTATCTGCATGCTCCAGCCAGCGCCAGCGGCAGCGCAAAAGTGCAGTACAGGTTTTCAGAGCTCAAGCCTTACTATTACCAGGTGTATGCCTGGATTCCCTCACAGCCTGCGGGAGTGGAGTGGGCTCCCGACGCTCACTACAGCATTGAGTCAGGCGGCACGACTACAAAGGTGCAGGTCAATCAGGGCAGTTGCGCTACTGGAGGATCAGGGCTCTCAATCGGACCGCGATGGGTACGCGTGGGCGCTGTTCAGTTTGCGGACGGCGGCGATTTGACGGTCACGCTCACGAATGAAACCACTGCCGGACCAACAGGGTGCCGCGGTGGAGACCTTCACGTTGTGGCTGACGCTATTCGAGTTGTTCCGGAAAATGTGGACGGCTTCGGGTACTGCTCAGCGACCCTGGCAGGCAATCGCATTATTTCGGCCAACCCGAGCGGACGGATTATTGCGCTCGAGACTCAAGGTTCCGGGAAAGCGCCGTTCTCCACGGATACGGCCTGGATTTGGCCGCGTACGCGCCAGGCTACAGGTGAGTTTGACGAACTCGGTGTCGGTGGCATGACAAACGTGCCGGCGATTGACGGGTCATCGCTGTTTTACGGAACGACGACAGGCAACTACGGAAAGCTCACCGGCATCAACTCAACCTTCCCAACTCGAGTGGACACTTTTACGCTGCAAAAGTCCGGCGCAAATGCTGCTCCATTGCCCGACATCGGCTCCATCACTGCCGCGCCCGTGGTCTCCAGTGACAGCGTTTTCTTTGCGACTTCCAGCGGGCATGTTTTCAAAGCGTCCAAGAACGACGGATCTGTAGAGTGGGTCTATCCAGAAGATTTTCCAACTACCGGCACGCCGCCGTTGCCCGTCGTCGTCGGATCATTCCGATATGGGAGCCCGTCGCTTGTCAAGGCCGGAAACCCTGCCAAGGATTATCTGATTGCCGGATCAGCTGACGGCTACATTCACGAAATACCTGTGGATGGCAGCGGCGATATCGGTAAGGTCGAGATGGGCGGTCCAATCTACTCGTCGGTGGCTGCTGCGCCCGCAAACGGCGCCCAGCCGGGCGTGGCATACTTTGGTACACAGACCAGCCTCTTTCAGGGCCTTACACTGGACAAGATTACTTCAGACCGCTCCAACTACCCGAGCCGCTGGGGTTGGAGTACGTTGGCCAGCAACGTCTTTAGTTCACCGGCCATAGCCAGAGGAGTTGCGGTCAACTGGATTTATGTCGGAGGCGATGACGGCCGCCTTTACGCTTTCACAGAAAACGGCGGAGGCAGCGGAGAGGGGTCGTGGCCGGTTGGCAACCCGTACATCGGAGACGCGCCGGGCGCGCATCAGCACGAGCGCTTTACAGGCGGCTCGCCTTTCTTCGACCTTGAGATTGTCTCTTCTCAGCAGTATAACGACCCCGCAGCCTACTTCAGCAGTCTCGGACTCGATAAGGAGTCCACCAGCGTCAACCGCCGGCCGAACAGCCCGTGGGACAGCGGGCGTCTGGAGTGGGGGGACACTCTTTACATTCTGGCCTGGTCATTCCTGAACCAGGGCGCCAACGTCACCTTCCAGATGCAGAACCAGGGGCAGGGGGAGCAGGCGGGCTCTCTGCTGACGGCGTCTCAGTCAGCCAATCTCTCCTGGCCGGATCACGACATCACTTTGAACATTGACGGCCAGAGCTACACCGGGCGGTTCTACTATGCGAAGTTCGCCTGGACGCTCGATCCGACCAAGCTGCTGACACCCGGGGACGCCTATGTCATCAAGGGCAGCCTTACTCCCACCAAGAACACGGTTCCCTACATAGGATTTGTGCAGGCGTCCGTACCAGAGAGCGCGACTATCTCGAGCTTCGACAGCAAGCGCAACCAGGCTGAGCCGAAGAAGTTCATCATCAATCACCCGATGGCTATCGCCTTTGATCCGCGCACCACTGTGGACGGATTGTCCCACCAGGAAGCGTGGACGGGCTTGCCGGGTGCGCCTTTCCAGCCGACGCGCACGGATGCAGGGACCACTTACAACGGCGTCATGAACCGGGCTACTGTCATGCCGGCGGACAAGACTCCGGCCAAACACGGTGGCAACACAGTTCCAGTCACTGTGGCACTTGCTGACCGCAGCGTATTAGGAATCACGCGACGGAACAATCCAACGGGAATTATCAACACGCTGCGGGCCGACCGCGGAGTGTTGCGCTGGATCAGCGCGCCGATCAATCCTCTTCCGTGGGAGATCATACCACCCGCTGATACCGTAAATATCAGCCCTGATTATCCTGATATTCCCAGCACTGCGTTCAACATTGTCAAGAAAATCGAGGGCGCCGATCCGACGCGCGGAAACGCTCACATGCTGCCCGCTGCCGCGCCGGCTACTGTCTCGGGCGAAACCCGAACGGCCACGCCTGATCCGCTGCTCCTCACCGTGGACGTGCCACGCTATCAGCCTGCCAACCGGCCGGGCTCTCCCTACGGAGACCGTGTCAACGTCTGGATTGACGCTACGGAAGGGGGAACGCGCAACGGCGTTCTGGATCTGGCCGATCAGCGCCTGCATGGACGGCCGCTGAATGGGTCGGAAGCCTACCGTGATTTTAACTACATCATGGATGTTGCGCCGGACTTCAACATGTACGCGGAGCAGACTGTTGTAGACCTTGGAAAGCGTCCGATTGGCTTTGGGATTGGTCCTGTGAACCTCAACCCGTTGGAGGGTATGCTTCCGTTCTCCGGCGCTTATTTCCAACCTGGTGTGCCAGCGACGGATCTGTTCAAACCGTTCACGATCCGCAATGATGGCAACGTCAACGAACTAAACGTGCGTCTTGCCAAAGGCATCTATCTGTTCAGCGATCAGGTTCAGGCCATCGATCTCAACAGTGATGGTGTTCCGGATGTCGGCTTTGGTTTGTCCGGAGGCAATCTGATTTCATCGCTTGACCCCGCGTTTGATCCGCTGGGGGTTGGCGGGCCGCCGGCGTGGGCCTTGCCCAACGGTCTCGGTCACGTCATCACAAAGCCTCGTGTGGGTGACCTGGGTCCCACGACCTTTACCGTCCCCGACCGCCGGCAGCAGCAGTACATGACGGGTAGCAGCGATCTGCCGCCGCTCCCACTGGTGAGTGTTTCCCTGCCAATCGGCACTCCGTCAGGCACGTACGCTCAGGTCGTGCCGGTGTTCTCTGATCTGAATAACAACGGTATTTTGGATCTGGATCGTACGGGCCGTCCGGCTGAACCTGTAGCCTCTCCGTCCTTCCAGGTCAAGATTACGGCGCGCGAAGGGAAAATGACAGACGATCCCACCGTGGGTTCGCTGCCGAATGTGGAGAGTCCCCCCTCAGGGGCGCCCCGCTGGGGCGATGCGCAGCCAACGGCCTTCCGGCAGTGGTCGCGTTCCGGCGGTACTGTCCAGACTGGAGACCTGGGAGTAATATGGACCAGCAATCGCCAGGGGACTAACCCGAACGCCAGCACGTCACAGCCCTGGTTCCTGTACCAGTCTGTGCTGAAGTTTGATCCGAGCGCAGGGCCGCTTGGCAGCTATGTATACGGTGGAAGCGCTCCGGCTAACCAGTGGTGGACGATGGCTGACCCGGCGGATGCTATCCCCGACCCCGGTCAAGCTGCTGCTCTTTTCGCAGACGGGCTGCCCGGCAATGTCATTGACACATCTGTCAAGTTCACCAGCCCAAGCGTCGGACAGGATCAGACGACCGGGGAAACGTGGGTTACGTTTACCGGTCAGGCGGACAAGCTGAACAACGGAGTTCGCGCAACAGAGTATCGCATCTTCTATGCGCGAATCGGTGGCAATGGCCAGATGCAGAATATCCAGAGCATACCGTCGCAGGATGCCACGACTCCCAAGGCTTCACCGCGCATTGTGCCAGTTCAGGACAATGGAACAACTCAGCTTTATGTGTTCTGGCACGCCGGGGTTGGTGGGCGCTACAAACTGTACTACAACTTCAATCGCAACGCTGGAAGTCCGTCGGCCTGGGGTGACGACAAAGCGCTTGTGATCCCCCGTACGCTCGTTACGGCGGCCGAGCCTGTTCCGATGTTGCGCATTATGCCACCTTATGCCTTCAGCACCGGAGATACGCCCACCGCACACATTGACGTAGTTTACAGCGGCATTACCAGGACTTCCGGCAACCCGGATTTGCTGTTGACACGATATCGCCCGAGCGCCAACGACAACAACAAAATGCTGGATATCCAGCGGCTGTCGCGAGTCTACGACGAAGAGCTGCAGCGGGATACAAGCGCGGTGTCTCTGTTCTACAGTCGGCACCTGGCCTGGGTGCGTCCCACCAATGGTATGGCGCCGCCGGCGTCTGACGACGTCCCTGACTACCAGTATCCGATTATTCACGTTCTGAAGTGGAACTCATCAAACGGTAAGTACACGCCGATGTGGGTCAACTCGGCGCCCGCTCAGCTAGATTCACAGGTGGGCGTTGTTCTCTACGATACGACAAAAGATCCGGTTCTTGGCCCTCTGTTTGGCCGGATTATCGTAGATACCTCTGCGGGGACCGTGAAGTTTGAGAAGTTACTGAGCGGCAAGGACAAGGTTCTGGTCGATTATACGCCCCAGACCTGGCGTCTGACAGCCACGACTCAGCCGGACACCTCGCCGTACAGTTTCATCGAGAAGACGCAGCAGTTCACGCAGTCCAAGAACCGGCGAGACCCGAGCATTCTGCCGCCTGATTACGATCAGCCGATGGCTATTGACCGAATGTGGCTGTTCTGGCGAGAGGGTGCGGGCGCTGTGCATGCGAACACTCTTTACTACAAGACGCTGCGCCTGGGCCTGCAACTCAAGCGTTCAATAGCACTGCAGTCCGATGGCATGCCCGTTTCGCTGCAGGTGCATGAAGGCCCGAGCGGCATCTACAATGGGCCGTTCCAGTTTGACTGGGCCAACAACCGGTTGCTCTTTACGGAAGACGCGGAGAATCGTCCGATCTGGGTGGAGTATCAGGGACGTGACGGACAGGTGTACCGGGAGCCGGAGGGGTTCAGTGGTCCCCGCTTCAAAGCTTTGACATGGATTCCAGAGCAATCTGAGGCGCCGGATCAAGGGACGGTCGTTCCGGTGGATACGATGGTGAATGAGGGGCAGATTTATGCCTTTGCCGATCCGGACGGACTCAGATCGCCCGAAGATCCACGCTACAAACCGTCGCTGATATGGCTGTTCTGGACGTCCTCCAGAGCCGGAAGCTCGGATATCTTCTACCAGACGATCAGTCCACCGCTTAGAAGTGTGACTCGCGTCTCAAAGCCGTAATAAACTTCTGTATTCCGTGTCTGGGCGGCAGGAAAAGACTGCACCGGGGCGCAAGTGGAGTCTGGTTTCAGGTGAGGATTGCGTTCCGGAGTTTGGCATACACCTGCGGGTAGCCGCCTGTTTCGTTGACAGGGGGTAGCCGTACTGCTACACTCTCTTGCTGAACCGGCCTGCCCGGTCATTTTGCCTGCGATATGCAGGCTGCGAAAGAGTGATTTCGCTATTCAGGGATGAGGATTGGCTAAGAAAACAAAGGCCTCTGGCCCGGTTGTGGGCCTGGATATTGGATCGCGCTGGATAAAGGCGGTGGAGCTGCGTCCCGGTAAAGGGGGCGCGGTGGTCACCGGCATTGGTTACGAGCCAACGCCCCAGGGCGCGATTGTCGAAGAGGCCATCCTCGATCCTTCCGCTGTCGCCGAAGCTGTGAAGCGTCTTTTTGCCAACAGCGGCATCTCGGCAAAAAAAGTTGTAAGCAGCGTTTCCGGACAGTCCGCCGTCGTCGTGCGCGTAATCGAAGTGCCCAAAATGACTCCGCAGGAGCTTGCGGAGACTATGAAATGGGAAGTTGAGCGCCACATTCCGTTTCCCTCCAGCGAGATCGTAATGGACTTCAAGACTCTGGAGAGGCCATCCGCTGTGCCGGGCGCTCAGAATATGGAGGTTCTTCTGGCTGTTTGTCAGGAGGACGTCATTCGCAAGCATCTTGATACACTTACCAGTGCCAAACTCACTCCCGCTGCCATAGAAGTTGAGCCAGTGGCCGTGCCACGCTCACTCATCAACGGACATCCGGACATTGAAGCGCACGGGACAGTGGCCGTGGCGGATATTGGCAGTGAGAGTACTAAGTTCGGCATCTACGAGCAGAAGCTGCTCGTCTTCCCGCGTACTGTCCCTATTGCTACGATTAACCTCATCAGGGCAGTTGAACAGGCGCTCGGGGTAGAGGAGGGCGAGGCTGAGCGTCTCTTGCGCGAGCAGGCGTTGGTGGACATGGACCTGGTTGCTCAGGCTGGAGGCGCGGCTGCAGCGGAAGTGGAGCCGGCGGAAACTCACTACGATCTCGGGCCGACGTATTCGACCCCCTTCTCCGACCCTCATAGAGTCGACTCAGGTGCGTCCGAGTCGGGTCCTGCTCCGCCGGTGAGCGGCTTTGATCTTGGAGATGATGAGTTTGTTGAGGCCTCACCTATCTTCGGAGAGCAGCCCGCCCAGGATGACACAGGTCTTTCTGATAGCCCGTTTGCTCCGGCAGGCGGATTTGATCTGGGCGAAGAGCCGTCGGGGTCAACTGGATCATCTGGCGGCGCGTTCGACCTTGGGGATAATCCGGATTCCCCGTCGTCTTCAGAACCAACGGGAGATGTCTTCGATCTGGGCGACACGGATATGCGCTCGAGCGGGCCGGTCTTTGATCTGGACGATGCTTTTGCCGGCTCGCCAACTCCGGATCTGCCCTCTGAAGCGGACGCCTCCGCTGCACCTCCTCCAACGAGCCTGGAGCCCTCACCACACTCAGATTCTACGCAGTCGCAGATTGCTCAGGCTATTGCGCCCGTCGTCGTTGAGCTTGCGACGGAAATCAGCCGCTCCCTGGATTACTACAATGCGCGCAATCCGCAGCCGGCTGATGTGCTCGTTATTTGTGGAGGTGCGGCGAAGATTCCAGGGTTGGCCGCCTATCTCGAAAGCGCTCTCGGGTTGCCGGTTCAGGTTGGCGATCCTGTTGGCAATCTGGCTCTGGAAGCAAAGCGCACCACGCCGGAAGCGCTTGCTGAAATTGCGCCGGTTTTTTCCACCAGTGTTGGTCTGGCATTGCGTGATTATGTGGGTGAGGGCTGATGCTCACAATTAACCTGATTCCCCGCTACTATTTCGAGCGTCAGGCGGTCAGAAAGCTGATGACGCTTTTTGGTGTATTGCTGCTGGTGATCGTAGTGGCGATGCTGGGTCTCATGATGCAGGTTCAAGGGAAGATCAACCAGGCGAACGAAGAGATTGCCCAGAACCAGGCCAATGCGGATAAAGCCACCCAGCTTGAGCAGCAGGCACAGCAGGTGCGTCAGGAGATTGAGCCCACCAAGCAGAAGGTGGACTACATCAACGCGGTGATGAAGTACAACACGCAGTACCTGCCAGTGCTGCAGGGGCTTACGAAGTACACCTATCGCAACATTGAGTATTTCTCGGTGACACCAGCTTCGGACGGAGCTTCCATCACAATTCAGGGTTGGGCGCCGAGTATCGTTGACGCAGGTCGATACCTGTTGGGTCTGTACCGGGCGACCAATCTGTTCAAAAATGTCTCTTCATTCACTGGTGTTCCCGGCTATCGTACCGGCAGTGAAGGCGGCGGAGGTAATGAGGCGGGCAACAGCTTCCTGCAGGGGACGAGGCTGGGGTTTTCGTTTAGTGCGACTCTTGTTCTGAACAAGCCGATCACGCCTCCCGCGTACGCTGGCCCCGGTGGCGCAACTCAGGCAGGGGAGGCTGGCGCTCCGGGTGGGATTCCGGGCGCAGGCGCACCACCGCCTCCCGTGGCGGGGGCAGGGCCTGTTCCTGGAGCAGAGCCTCCGGCCCCTTAGCACAGTAACAGTTTTGATTCATGCTAGATAAGCTCACAAAATTACAGGTCATCATCGTTGGTGTGGTGCTCTCGCTCATCATCGGGGTGGGGATGTTTTTCCTGCTGGTGCGGCCCCGGATGGAGAAATTTACGCAGGTTGACAAACAGCGTCAAGAGGTGGTGGCCAAAGCCGCGGAGCTTCCGCTGCGCCAGCGGGAACTTGAGCAGGCCGAGCGGGACAGACTGCAGGCACAGCTTGACTACCGCAAATACGAACTCAGCAAGATGCCTGAGATCTCTTTTGCGGATCGGACGCAGGGCATGATTGCATTGTGGCGAGAACATGCCGAAGTGCTTGGCCCCATGCTGGAGAACTGGCCCCGGCGTTTCGGCGTTGAAATGGGATCAACTGTCAGTATTCCGGCGGCAACGACCAACCCTAACAACCTGCAGGATGGGTTGATGAAGATACATATCGGGTCCATCTCGGTGCAGGGGGACTTTTACGACATCATGCGCAGTATAGAAGGGTGGAACCGTTTCGGCAGGCTGGTGCAGGTCGGCCCGGTCACTCTCTCGGGAGTCAGTCCCAATCTGACCGGGTCATACGATCTCACAGTTCTGTGGTTTCCGAGGGGCACTGCTGGCGCGCAGGTTGCTATGGCGCCAGCGGCTGGCGCTCAGGATCAACAGGCCGGAATGGCGGGCGGTGCGCCGATGCCGCCACCCGCGAGTCCAATGGGCGCTCAGCCTGCGCCGGTTATGACTCCACCGGCTCCGCAGATGGCGCAACCGGGCGCGCCGGTGCCTCCCGCGCCTTAGCGTAATTATTGTAGTGTCGCGGCCGAAAGTTTCAGTCGCGTTTGGAAGGTTGACTTCAGGATTTTATGGAATCGCTGCAAGCGTGGCTTAACGACAAGAAGAATATGCCGATTATCCTGGGTGGCTTTGTCGGGATCCTGGTGCTTGTCGGCGTCCTCTACTTTTTTGTTTTCTCTGGCGGCGGTGGCGGCGGAGAGGAAGTGCAGGCGCCTCCAGTGACACCGGGCGCGCCGGGCGAGATTCCGGGACAGCCACCGATGGCGACACCCGCTCCTGGCGCGTCGCCTGCGCCGGGCGGCAGCCCTGAGGCTCAGACAGGCGCGCAGCCTGTGCAGACTGCATCCGCAGCGGGCACTGAGAAGGCTGAACCACCACTGGAGATGTACCGTCCAGACCCATTTCGGCCGGTGTTTGGACAGAAGCCAAAGAGGGCAAAGGTGGCTTTTGCGTCCCGATTTCAGCCTCCTGATATCCGCAAGCTCAAGCCAGTCGTGGTTGGACAAACAGAGATCGAAGACACCCTGCCGCCTCAGCCGCAAAGAAGAATGGCCGGATTGTTGAAGAATGATCGAGTTTTTGCGATCATAGAAACAGAGGGTCGGCGATCAGAGATCGTGGCGCCGGGCCAGCAGCTTGATGAGAATCTGGTTGTGGACCGGATTCTGCCGGATCGGGTGATCCTGCGCTCTACTAGGACAAGGACACCCCAGTACGTGGAAGTGCCAAAATCCGCCGGGCAGCCGCAGCCGCGCAATCCAGCGGCTACCGCTCCGGCTCCGAGGCCGGGGCGTGGTGGGCCGGTACCCATGCCTCCTGCGCCGCGGGGCATTCGCGGACGGGGGCCAGAGGTGCCGGCGCCTTAGCCCTGGTTTGGGGAACAGTGAGACGTGCGTCATCGTCTAAGCGGTGACTCACTTCCAAGTTGTCCCCGTATGAACCTCTGCCGCTTGGCCAACGCAGAGCTGTTAATTAGACATCTGGGTCTGGTAAGACATAGATGAGAGAGTATGTGACTCAAGAAGTCTGGGACCCGAAAGGAGTCTTTTCGATGCTTAGAAGAATTACATTAGGTGTCTGCATAGCAGTCGCGATCTCCATGGTCGCTACCAGTGCGCCAGTAAGCGCCCAGGGTTCTGCTGACGCCGCCGCAGGCGAGCTGCGCAACAAGCCCATCACGCTTGAACTTGTGAACGCTCCGATCCGCGCCGCCGTGCAGGCCCTGTTCAAATTCGTGCCGTTCAACAACACTGTCGCCAGTGACGTGGATGGCAGCGTCACAGTCTCTTTGCGCGATGTGCCGTTCGAGCAGGCTTTGAGAGCGATCCTGCGGGCAAACAGCCCGCAGTTGACATTCCGCCGCTCTGACAACAATCTCTATGAGATTCAGGTCAAGCCAACGCCGGACCAGTCACAGCTTGCTCAAACTCCAACCACTGAAGAGCCAGCCCAGGAGACGGTCGAACCGGAGAAGCGTGTTCAGAAGATCTCTTTGAATTTCGCGACCGCGGCCGACATCGGTCAGCTTTTCGGGGCTACGGCTGTTATTAGCCGCGCGAACCAGTTCACTCTCGGTGGAGGTGGCATGGGTGGCTATGGTGGCATGGGTGGCGGCTATGGCGGTATGAGTGGCGGCTATGGTGGCATGGGTGGCTTTGGCGGCGGGATGGGCGGCTTTGGCGGTGGTTTTGGTGGCAGCAGCTTCGGTGGCTACGGCGGAAGCAGCTTCGGCGGGAGCAGCTTTGGAGGTGGTTTCAATCGGGGCGGCTTTGGTGGCGGTAGCTTTGGTGGCGGTGGTCTTGGTGGACGCTATGGCGGTTTCTAAGGAAGGTCATCTCTTTTGCGTACTCCATCGCCTGAGACTCGAGCGTGCGCGGTAGTACTGCAAAGCTTGCGCCTGGACTCGTGCGCAATGGCCGCAACGCGCTTCGGGGTCAAGAGCCCTTGTGTCAGTAAAGGACCTGGAGAGGTTTCAGGCCATCCATTGGCCAAGAAGCCTGCGGAACGGGCGGGTGAGACTCGAAGTCTCATCGTTTCCCGTTAAGGCTTGGCGCTTGTCTGGCATTGAGAGTCGCAATTCTGATGTGCGTCTCACCCAGAGAGTGTTAAGAGGTGTGCGCGCCGCGCCTTAGTTGTTGGCTGAAGGCGCTTCTTTCGTGAGGAGGTTGGTTATTTGCGTCGTGCCTGTATCGTAACGATCTGTGCATTGGCTTTGGGTGTGCCCGGTCTGCTGAGCTTGTCGCCCAGCAGCGCTGTCAGCGCGGCACAGCCAAGCGCTGGGACAGATGCCGGACCGCTGCTGACGCTGGATGTCTCGGCGGCTCCTCTGAAGGACGTCCTGCAACTCCTTATGAAGGAGAGTGGCATCGGGATTGCTTTCCCCACAAACGATCAGATGTCAACGCCCGTCAGCGTTACCCTGAAAGATAAGCCACTGGACAGTATCCTCAGGACGGTGACTCTCACTGCGGGTGTCAAGCTGGCAAGGCTTGCGGATGGTACTTACATCGTTGGAGCCGACGTACCAGATCAGGTCAGCGAACCCACCGCGCCGACATTTGATACTTCGCCCGTCCTGCAGCCAGAGCCTCAGCCTCTGGTTGTTGCGCCTGAGCCAAAGCCGCGTAAGCACTTCGAGAAAATTGTCCTCCACAACATCAACTCCAAGATGGCGATGATCTCAATTGGCGCTCTACCGGCCGGTGAAGCGACTGATCCGACTGCGCGCGCTACCCCTTGGGCTGGTGGCAGCCTGGATGTCTTCCGCGGCAAGTGGGGGCCCAAAGTTGACATCATCAACCCCGGTAACGATCCGGTTCGCATCGTGGATCAACCGCAACAGCAGCCGATTTACATCAATGCCAGCCCTGTGCCGCCGGCTGCGCCGACAACAGACAGTGTAAACTCGCAAGTCGCGAACAGAGCCGCTGACCCCGCTCAGACTGCGAACCAGGTTGTGAGGCCGCCGTTCAACCGTGGCTCCACTACTACTACGCGACCCGGGACAACGACTTCACCCGCTCAGCCTGGAACGGGCACGACTACCACAGGTACTGGCACAGACAATCTTCGGCCGGACGGAATTGACGCGATTATTCCTCTTGATCAGGAGAATGCGCTTCTCGTAAAAGGGGAAGACGACGCGATTCAGGAGCTCAAAGACCTCATCACGCTGGTGGATTTGCCGCCGAAGCAAGTTATGATCAAGGCGGAGTTTGTCGAGGTCAGCACGTCAGAGTCGCGAAGGCTTGGGCTGGACTGGCTGCTCAGCCGCCCGAACTATCTCCTGCAGACCGATTTCCGGCCGAGCGGGAACGTCATTGGCTACGTGCAATCCGGAAACCTTACGGCTAACCTGCGCGCTGAGTTGACTACCGATACCGGCAAGATTGTCAACGCGCCGATCATCTCTACGCTCAACAATACCGCAGCGACACTGAGTGTCGGACGTCAGATTCCTTTCTACCAGTCTGTGACAACCGTGGGGAATACTGGGCCGCCAGTCACCTCCTCGCAGGTCACCTACATTGATGCCAGCACACAGCTCAACATTCTGCCGCAAATCAACGGCGACAATTCGATTACGCTGATTATGCAGCCGCAGGTACAGAATACAGCGGGTTTTGTTACCGGTCCTAACGGTGAGCAGGCGCCGATTATTAACCAGCAGACACTGTCAACCGCGCGTCGCGTCGCTAACGGAGAAACGATCGTCGTAGGCGGCTTCATTCAGAAGAATGACACCAGCGGCGGTAGTCGCGTGCCGATCCTCGGCGATCTGCCTCTTATCGGCGGGCTGTTCCGCAGCCGGTTCAATCTGAATCAGGATACAGAAACGCTGATCTTTATCACACCTACCGTAGTGGAAGAGCGACAGACCAGTGGTGGAGTCGGCGTGATTTCACCGTAGTCTCGTTTCTGTATGTCCCGCACGCAAAGAGTGGGACGGAGAAAGAGTTGAGAGCGGCAGGCTCTGCGCAGGGAGCCTGCCGTTTTCGCATTTCGGAGGCCCTTCTGATATACTCTTGCTGAGGCAGCCTGCACAGGTTCGAGCGGTGTTATCTGCAAGTGCGCGCTGTTGGCCGCTGGCGGGCGATTGCTCAGTCTCTTACAACTATTGAAAATATCCAGGATACATTAATGTTACGATTTTTGACGGCTGGAGAATCCCACGGGCAGGCGCTCAGCGCGATTGTGGACGGGCTACCAGCCGGGCTTCATGTCAGTGTGGAACAGATCAATCATCAACTGTGGCGCCGCCAGCAGGGCCACGGGCGCGGCGGCCGCATGAAGATTGAGACAGATCAGGCGGAGATACTCGGCGGAGTTCGTTTCGGCCAAACCACCGGCGGGCCGGTCTCGCTCCTCGTGCGCAACGCAGATTGGCGGAGTTGGTCAGACAAAATGTCTGTTGCGCCAACGGACGAAGAGAATACGCGCCGCGTTGTCAGTGTGCCGCGGCCCGGGCATGCCGATCTTGTCGGACATATCAAGTACGGTTTTGAAGATATGCGCAACGCCCTCGAGCGCGCGAGCGCGAGAGAAACAACCATGCGCGTGGCCTGCGGAGCGCTCGCGCGCAGGTTGCTGGAAGACGCGGGTGTTCACATCTTCAGCCACGTTGTCAGCATTGGTCCGGTTGAAGTCTCTTCACTGCCTTCGGACTACTCTGAAATTGCGCGCCTGGCGGAAGAATCTCCCGTGCGTTGTGCGGATGGGGATGCCTCGCAGCGGATGGTGGATCTCATTGATCAGGCAAAAGCGGACAGGGATACACTCGGAGGCATCTTCGAGGTGGTCGCCACAGGAGCGCCGGTGGGGCTCGGCACATATGTCCAGTGGGACAGGCGGCTGGATGCGCGGATTGCTATGGCGATGATGAGCATTCAGGCGATGAAGGGTGTCGAGATTGGCGACGGCTTTGCGGCCGCCCGCAAGATGGGCTCCGAAGTTATGGACGAGATCGGATGGGACGGGCAGGGCTACACTCGTTCTTCCAACCACATGGGGGGCCTGGAAGGTGGTGTGTCTAACGGCGAGCCGATTGTAGTTCGCGTGGCGAAAAAGCCCCTGTCAACGCTGATGCGTCCTCTCAAGAGCGTTAACATTCACACCAAAGAGCCGAGTCCCGCGCACGTAGAGCGCTCTGACGTGTGTGCCGTGCCTGCCGCCGGAGTGATCGGAGAGGCCATGCTGGCCATGGTTTTGGCAGATGCTTTTCTCGAGCGCTTTGGTGGAGACAATATGTCGGATATTCTGGCCAACCTGGAGCAGATACGCAGCGCTCACCGGAAGCAGGGCAAGAGTGTGTCCGCGTCTGTCGCTCAGGACAGCAGTGAGTGCTAGAGTTTGACCGCCGCCACCCTGGAGGAGACCGGCGATAAAGCTCTTGCAGACAGGCCCATCGCGCTGATAGGCTTTATGGGTGTGGGCAAGACATCGGCGGGACGCAATCTGGCGCACGCGCTGGCGTATGGGTTTTTGGACACCGACCGTCTGGTGGAGCAGGCTGTGGGCATGTCGGTAGCGCGCATTTTCAGGACGCAGGGCGAACTTGAGTTCCGGCGGCAGGAAACTCTGGCACTGAGAGAAGCCCTGTCAAAGCCCAGGCGCGTGGTCTCGACAGGGGGTGGCCTGCCGCTTCTGGAAGAGAACCGCAGGGCCCTGCGTGAAGGGGCTGCAGTTGTGCTCCTGACGGCGGCTCCAGAGGTTATTCTGCAGCGTGTGCGGCCACTCAAAAGGCGTCCGCTTCTGGCGCAGGCGCCTGATCCGTTGCAGCGCATCAAGGACATGTTACAGGAGCGCATGGACATCTACCGCGAGTACGACTTTGCTCTGGATACTTCAGAGCTGCATCCGCGAAAGGTGGCTGAGCTTATTCTAGGCTGGTACAGAACACAACAGGGGGCGCAGTCTCATGGCTGAAGTTGCCGTTAGCCTCGGTGAGCGCAGCTACTCCATTACTATTGAGCCGGGTCTGCTGTCTCGAGTTGGAGATGTGCTGGCTGCCACCGTCCGCCAGAAGCGACTTGCCGTCGTCACTCAGAAGCGAGTCTGGCAGATGTGGGGGAATGAACTGCAGAGTTCTTTGAGCCGCTCAGGTCTCGAGTGCTCGGTTATCCAGACGCCCAATGGTGAAAGCGCAAAATCGCTTACGTGGGTACGGCATCTGTATTCCGAGTTTGCCAGAGCTGGTATTGACCGAAGCAGTACGGTGGCCGCTTTCGGCGGTGGGGCAGTAGGCGATCTGGCGGGCTTCGCGGCGGCCAGTTGGTTGCGAGGCGTTGATTTTGTGCAGATTCCTACGACGCTGCTGGCGCAGGTTGACGCGAGTGTGGGCGGCAAGGTAGGCGTGAATCTTCCCATTGGAAAGAACCTTGTTGGCGCATTCTGGCAACCCAGAGCAGTACTGATTGACTCCAATGTGCTCGAGACACTGCCAAAAAGGGACCGGCGGAGCGGGCTTGCGGAAGTCATAAAATACGGGATCATCCTGGACAAAGAGTTCTTTGACTATGTGAAATCGCACAGAGGAAAGCTTCTGTCCCGGGAGCCTTCGGCGATTGTGGAGGCGATCAAGCGCTCCTGTGAGCTCAAAGCGTACGTTGTCACAAATGATGAGCGGGAGTCGGGACTGCGCGCCATCCTCAACTACGGCCACACGATAGGCCACGCAGTGGAAGCTGCGGGGAAGTACAGCGGTATCAAGCACGGTGAAGCTGTGTCCATCGGAATGGTGCAGGCTTCACGGCTCAGCGTGATGGTCGGAATGCTCAGTGACTCAGAATGCCAGGAGATACGAAGCGTGCTGGCCAGCTTTGGGTTGCCTGTTGAGGTTCCTGCGGAGCTGGACCGGGACACCATGCTGAAGTCTATTGCGTTGGATAAGAAATCCAAAGGTGGGCGCGTACGATTTGTACTGGCTCGCGGTATTGGACAGGTTGAATTGAGTGAGGCTGTAACACCGGAGATGGTTGCGTCAGTCATACATGAGAGTCAAGAAGTCTCCTGAACTGAAAGTGCCCGTTTCCTCAGACTCAGAGCATGCGACCGGAGTGCAACGCCTCGCAACGCTGCTATTGGGGATCTGGGCCGGCCTGGCGGTTGTGTCCTGGATTCTTGTCGTCGTGTCGCTGGCTGGCATCTCAATTGACACGGCCGCTCTTGATCGCATTGGCTACATCTGGCTACTGGTAGCCGTTGCCGGAGTCGCGCGGTGTGTAAACGGCTTGGTCCACCATTTTCGGGGCGACAGGGCATAAAGGAGGGTTGCGATGCCTGCAATTGGTCAGGTCGTTAACTTCCGCTACGAAATACTGGAAAAGACAGGCGAAGGCGCCTACTTCACGGTCTTTCGCACCCGTGACAAAGTGATGAACCGGCTGATTGCGACAAAGGTTCTGAAGCCGGAGTACGCATCGGACGCTGAGTTTTGCTCCCGGCTGATTACGCGCGCTCGGCTTCTGGTTACGCTGTCTCACCCCAACCTGACTAAGGTCTTTGAGGCTGACACCAGTGCGGATGCCACTTACATCGCCGAAGAGCACGTTCGCGGCATTGATCTCAAAGAGCGCATTCGACGCATTGCGCCTTTTACGGTTTCAGCCGCTGTGGACATTGCGCTCTCAATGGCTCAGGGGCTGGATTATCTGCACAGAAACGGTATTGTCCACGGCGATCTGCGGCCACAGAAGGTGCTGATAGGGCCCGAAGGTGAGGTAAAAATCACGGGAGCGGGTCTGGCGCTGGCTTCTGTGGCACAGGAGGACAGGCGGTCACTGGACCTGATGCGCACGGCACACTATGCGGCGCCTGAGATTTTTGACGGAGCGCGGCCGGATGAGCAAAGCGAAATTTACTCGCTGGGGATTATTCTCTATGAGATGATGACGGGCGCTTTGCCATTCGACGCAGACACACCGCTTGCCATAGCCGTTCAGCACGCTCGCGATCCCGTACCATCTGCCCGCGCCCTTAATACCGGCGTTCCACGGGCTATTGACGGCATCATCTCGAAAGCTCTTGAAAAGACGCCGGAAGCCCGCTATCCGAGCGTTCAGGATCTTCTCAGTGATTTGCGAAGCGCTCAGGAGTCGTTGCGTCTCGGCAAATCCCTGGCGTGGTCGCCGCAGGATCATCCAGCGCAGACTGCTTCCACCGCAGAGCCGCAGAGACAGCGAGAGGAGACGGTCTGGCAGTTTCTGGGAAAGAGTCTCTTACTGGTCGGCGTAGTTGCCCTGGTCGTTGGAGTCGCGTTTGTAGCTCTCTTTCGATCCACTCCACCCGACGTCAATGTGCCGGATGTCACGGGCATGACGGCCACGGACGCGCGCACTCATCTTGAGCAGGTGGGGCTGGAGATGGCTCTGGAAAGAGAAGACTTCAACGAAAAGTACGACGAGGGGCAGATCTATTTTACGACGCCGCAGGCCGGTGAGCCGGTCAAGAAGGGAACTGTTGTACAGATCTTCGTGAGCAAGGGACCTCGCTATAGGAAGGTTCCATCAGTGGCCGGAATGTCAGAGGCGCGCGCCCGGCAGGTGCTGGCTGATGCGTCCTTTGCAGTCGGAGATGCGCGGACTGTGTATTCCTCATCAGTTCCGGCTGGAGACGTGGTGTCGCAGAGTCCAAAATCGGGAACTCGCGCAGAGCGCAATGCGGTGATAGACTTGACTGTGAGCCTGGGACCGGATCCTACAGCAGTTGAAGCCACACAGCCGGACGCAAGTGCAGAGCCTGACTCCAGTGACAACGTGTCACAATCACAGACCAGGCGTCTGAATATTCGCTTCACCGTACCGGAAGGTGGCGGCTTAAAGAAGATTGAGATTGTGGTGAAGGATGAGAGTGGCGAGCATACTGAATATCTGGAGTACCACGATCCGGGAGACGAAGTTTCGACAACGGTCAACGCCGTCGGTAAAGATGTAGAGATACGGACGCTGGTGGACGGCAAGGAGGTTGACAGACAGATCAAATGAACGTAAAGTATGCCCCTTCCCTTCTTGCAGCCGATTTTACGCGACTGGGTGAGCAGGTGCGCGAAGCCGAGGACGCGGGGGCGGATGTGCTGCATCTGGATGTCATGGACGGGCACTTTGTCCCGAACATCAGCTTCGGGCCCCTGGTGGTAGAGGCGCTGCGTCCCATCACCTCTCTTTTCTTCGAAGTCCATCTCATGATCCAGGATGCGGCGAACTACATTCAGGCTTTTGCCGCGGCTGGCGCGGACCGTATCTTGGTCCATCCGGAGATCAGTCCTCATCTGCACCGTCTGCTCCAGCAAATTCACGATCTCAACAAAGAGGCAGGAGTCGCCTTGAACCCGTCCACAGGGCTGGAGACCCTGGAGTACGTGATGACAGATCTGGACAGTGTTCTCATCATGACGGTGAATCCCGGCTTCGGTGGACAGGTGTTCATTCCAGAGATGCTTCCGAAAATCGCGCGGGCACGGGAGATGGTCCGTATGTCTGGACGCAACATTGCCCTGGGGGTGGACGGAGGGATCAACGCCAGAACTGCCGCCGCCACAGTGGAGGCGGGCGCTGATCTGCTGATAGCCGGCTCCAGTGTCTTTAACAAATCTGGCACGGTGGCGCACAATCTCAACGAGTTGATGCTCAGCGTCAGCGCGCCCAGCGTTCGGGTCTAGGTCTGTGAGCGCGCTTCGAATTCTGCTTGTACTGGCGTTTGCGGCTATTCTCGCAGCTCTTGTCACCGAAGTCGTGCGGCGCAGGAACCCCAGGCGCTCTCTGGTCGGTCAGCAGCAGATCAAACTGCGCGTCTTGATAGCTGTGCTCTTTCTGATGCTGATCGGGATGATTCTCGCAGGCACTTACTTTATCGCCGATATGGATCCACTCGTGCAGATTCTCTACTGGTCTTTGTGTCTGTTCCTAGCCTTTCTCATTATGATTGTCGCTATTCTGGATGTGCGCGGTGTGTTGATTAACTACGTAGTGGAGCGCCGGAACAACCTGCTCGGACCGCATAACCACTCCGGATCTGGACAGCGAGATGATTGACCTGGCGCAGGCGTCTGAGGACAGACGCTACATGGCCGAAGCTCTGCGGTTGGCCTCTGCCACCTGGCCGAGTCCGAACCCCCGGGTCGGCGCTATCGCAGTAAAGGACGGGCAGGTAGTCGGACGCGGGCGGCACCTGCAGACAGGCGGGCCGCATGCCGAGGTATTTGCGCTTGCGGAAGCCGCAGAAAAGGCGCGCGGCGCTACACTCTATGTAACGCTCGAGCCATGCTGTCATGTGGGTCGCACGCCGCCGTGCACACGTGCCATTCTTTCGGCGGGCGTGTCACGCGTCGTGGTCGGGTGCAAAGACGCCAACCCGGTCGTTTCGGGTCAGGGCTTGTATCAGCTCCGCGACGCAGGAGTTGCTGTGACCGAAGGAGTGAGAGCCGAGGAAGCCCAGCGCCTCATAGCGGGTCACTCGCGCTACATGCAAACCCATCTGCCTTTTGTAACCTGGAAGTACGCCATGTCTCTGGACGGCAAGATTGCGACAGCGTCTGGTGAGTCCCGCTGGATTAGCGGGGAGGAATCGCGGCGCGAAGTACACCGTATGCGCCGCAGCGCTGACGCCGTGCTTGTCGGAGTCTCTACGGTTCTTGCGGATGATCCCGAACTCACCGTGCGCCACGTGCGCCCGGCGCACCATCCGATGCGTGTTGTCTTTGACAGTCGCGGGCGGTTGCCATCGGCGTCAAAGCTCCTCAACAGTCCCGGTGGACCTGTCATTGTCTTTGTGTCGAAGCAGTGCGAACTCGAAGACAGACAACGGATTCGAAGCTGCGGCGCTGAAGTGATTGAGTCTGGCGAGGAGCGTGTTGACGTCGAGGACGCTCTGCGCATGCTGGCGGCCGATTACGATATTCGGGAGATGCTGCTGGAGAGTGGTCCGGCTCTTGCCCGTGCTCTGCTCGATGCGCAGTTGATCAACGAAGTCGTCTGCTTTGTCTCCGGCAAGCTCATCGGTGGGCAGAGCGCGCCGGGGCCGCTTGGAGGCGAGAGCGCCACTCCTCTGGCGCTTGTTCCTACAGCGCAAATCCTGCGCACGAGACGCTTTGGCGGGGACGTGGCGCTCTACGCATCTATTCCGGAGTCCCAAACGAGCGGATGATCAGGGTGTTGGGCCGATGGTAAGTGCGCGCCGGGCGGGGCTTTAAATCCGTCTAGTCCGGCAGGTCCTGAATCCGCCACAGCGCCATACACTTGTCACTGTAGATTCCCCCAAGTTCTGTGCACTGTTCGTTGATAAGCGCAAGCGGCTCTGGAAATCGGAAGGGAGGGAGCGTAAGATTCAGCGGGCGCCAGTCGCCCGTTTCGATGTCTTTGTTTGTGTCTCTGGTGATAAAATGGGTGGTCAAGAGATATTCTGAACCGCTGCTCTTCAGATTCCGAATGGCCGCCAGGGCGTCCTTGAAGCTCAGATGGACGAGACAGTCGCGGCACATAACAGCGTCCACCTGTGGAAGGTCGTCCTTTGTTATATCTGCCACGAGGAACGACCAGTCGGGACGGTCAAATTTCCTCTGGTGGCGCTGAATCAGCTCAGGGACGATGTCCGCTCCGATGTAGCGCTCCAGGGGAAGATCAGCCTGAGACACCCAGTACAGGTCTCCACATGGCGCATCAAGCAAAGATCGGACGCTAAAGCGCCGCAGTAACTCCGGAAGCTCCGCCCGCAGAATCTGTGTCTGTTCGAGGTTGGATCCCGATCCGGATGCGGACTGTTCATCCTGCCAGGCGTTTGTCCGATAGATGTCTGTAAAGCGCCTGGCGCGCATACGTCCCGGCAATATGATCTGTCGCAGCCAGCGGAAGGTCACCAACGCGGGCTCCGGCGCCAGGTTCTTAAGTCTCTCTCTCAGGTTCAACCGACGCAAGATAGCTGCCTGTTTCTCCATACTTTAGCCATGAGTTCGGTTTGCGACGGGTTCGGTCTTTACTCTGCCGCAATGTATCTTGCCGCCTGCTGGCAAACAATCCAGGCGTCGCCGGAGTATAACACGCAGGGAAACGTCCATTCAAGCGCTCCTGAAAAACTACACGGTCGCCGATATGCGCTCGCGATGACACTCTAGAGAACTGCCAAGGCCCGTCGCGCCCTCCTCGACGCCTCGTAGATTGTTTTCGTGACTAACCTCCATTGCCGCGGCCTGCAAGAGGACCTTCTACTTCCGCTATGCCGGTGGACGCAGCGGTAGTGCACAGACAGGTCCAGACAATTTTTCTTTACACGATCCCCACGGAGTGTTACACTGAATACAGAAATTGATTCTCAATAAACATTGCTCTTGAGAAGGAGATTAGACGGAGCGGAGATCCTACAATGAAGTGGATGCGTTCATATTGTCTGATGGGGCTTGCCGGGAGTGTTATGACACCTCTGGCCGTGCCTGTAACGTACGCACAACCTGACCTCGGTGGTGCATTCTGCGGGGTATGCCGGGTACAGAATCTGCCTCGGGCGGCGCGGGAACTGAAACCTCCCGTCGGGTCACAGATACCGGTCATTCCAGCCCCAGTCGGCCGTGAGTATCCTTACAACGCGCCACCGCGCGCAGCTAACAGCGGTGTCCAGATAGCGTCTGGCGAGACCATATCTGTGACTCTGGTAGTCATTGCGGCTTTTCCAGATTACTTTTTCGGTCAGAGCGAAGACGGCTACTGGGGCGTACGGGTGAACTATCCCGGTCACACATTTGTGCAGGATGAGCGGGTCGCCATCCGCGGCACGATAGGTACCAGCGAGGAAGGTGAGTTGACTATCGAGGCGACCAGCGGGTCGGCACTGGGAATATTTCCGGTTGCTCCGGTCGTTCTGGGTAACCGTGGGCTGGCCGGGTCGAGCTCTCCAGTTCTGCCGTTCGGGCGCTATTCGCACCCGGCAGTGCAAGGTGGCGCGGGACTCGGATCGCCAGGCGTGCTGGTTACCACGGCTGGAACCGTTACGTCCGTCTCCCCAGATGGGGGCTCGATGACCATCTCGGACGGTTCAGCGTGGTTGGTTGACGGGCTGCGCGATCCGGAAGGTAATCCGGGAGTCCGCATTTTTGTGGACGAAGGTCCGCTCCCGCCCATAGGCGCTTACGTGACTGTGACCGGTGTTGGTTCGTATTACGGTTCGGGCGGACTGATTTATCCTTCGATAAAATCTAAATCGTGGTGGACAAAGTGGCACTGGACAACCAAGATACCAGTGCATTTCGTGCGTGTGAGTGATGACGATGGTGGGCGCCCGGCGGGCATTACCCCGAGCCAGGCCGCAAACTGGGTCACTCGCGCCAACGAGATATTCGCACAGTCAAATCTGACGCTGCTCTACGATCCTGCGAGCGACTTCTCTGACTTCAAGAGCACGCTGCTAAACAATATGTCTGGAAGTAATGACCCTGACTGGGCGCAGTCAAGCGGCCTGGCGAATGTTGTAGCTTCCCTTTTCCACAGTGGCAAGCTGGTGGTGTTTGTGCGGCAGGCGGCAGGCGGATTCTCCTGGTGGGATCTCAGCTTTGTAGCCATGCCGGCATATAACACACTGCACTGCGGAACGCTGAACACCAGCCTTTTTGCACACGAAATAGGCCACTATCTGGGGCTCTGGCACACCTTCCCCACGGATCCATTTCCAGATGCAAACGCGGCGGGTCAGTACTTTACCAGCCACGGCAGCAACCCGGCCATCTTCGATGGTGACAGCCTGCCGGATACACTCCCCGATCCGGGAATTCGAACACTTGAGTGTGGGTCTACGAGCAGTGTCACGCTTGGAGGTGTCACGTTTCAACTGCCGCGAGACAATCTCATGTCGTACTATAAAGATGCGGATACGCTCTCACCGCTGCAGAAAAAACGGATGCATTGGACTCTTGGCTGGCGATTGGGCAACAAGATGCCATCTCAAAGAAACGCGCCGTTCGGGTCAGGCATAATGGAGGCCGAGGATATGATCTTCACAACTCACGTTGGATGTCCGTTCGGCGTCCAGTGGATGACGCAGTGGGGAGAAAGCAACTGGAGTAACGGCAGGCAGATATTTGGAGGCTGCAGTAGCACAGGTGAGATCAGCTTTGTGTTCACTGTAGCCCAGTCTGGCTACTACAATATTGCCGCCTATATGAGCCACGCGCCGGACTTTGGAATAGTAAAATTCTACCTGGACGGCAAATCTACCAGTACAGTGTTTGATGGCTATGGAGAACTGGTGGCGCCCTCTGGCCGGAGACAACTCGGGTCCAAGAAGATTTTTCTGTCGGCAGGGGGCCACGCCATCAAGGCGAAGATCATCGGCAAGAACGAAAAATCGTCGAACTACTTCATGGGCGTTGACTGCTTCCAGATAAACTAGCACTGGACGCGCAGCGCGCCCTCAGAGCGAGCGCCAGCCTCCTTTGCCGAGAGAGGAAAACAACGGATTCAGGCTTGCGGCTTCCGGTAGAGAACCCGGGGCCGCAAGCCCGCGCATCCTGCCCGCCCTGGCCTGTGGTCGCACCGTAATCGCGCTCTTCTGACTCGGGCGACACTTTCATAGGCCAGAAGTGCTGCTCCCCACGTATCGAGGGTCCCACATGCCCTTGATGGCCGGGTTCACTCTGGAGTCAACGTGGTAGGTTTGCTCGAATTTCATCCACTTGGCGTGTCCGTCGGCGAAGGTTGCATTGAAGCCACCGGAATGACGGACAGCCGCCAGGTCTTTTGCGAACACCTTCGGATCAGGATCAGCCCCCCATTTTCCACTATACGGATTCTGATAAGGTCCACCATTGCTGTAAACAGACGGCACACCCCAGTGATGCGCATGGATGTAGTTGCCTCCCGTGGCTGATTCAGCCAGCAGGATAACACTTGAAGAAGACTGGATACCGGAAAGGCTGCGGGACATTACATCAGGCAAATCCCACGGAGAGTGCTCCGGATCACCGTCCGGCTTGGGGTCTTTTGCCAGAAATCCGTTTTCCGCGTAGGAGACCTTCATTGCGGAAAGGCCTGCAATATCGTTAATGTTGGGCAGCGGTCCTGTGCTCTTAGGATCGCTCGGACAGCGGAGGATTTGAGCAGTCCTCATGTATGGTTGCACGCTGATATGCCATTTGGTCTCAGCGATTGCATTCCCGTTGGCGTCATTGATCTTTCCATAGGGCAGCCGGCCACCGTTGTCTTGAGTGTACTGCATAAACGCAAGGCCGATTTGCCGAAGATTGGAGGAGCAGGAGGAGCGTTGCGCGCTCTCTTTCGCCCTCGCAAACACAGGAAAGAGAATGGCGGCCAGAATCGCGATAATGGCGATGACAACCAGGAGTTCAATCAGTGTGAAGCCGTTTCTGGGCTTGATCATTTTGTCTACACGCGTCTCCATGTCCAAAGCGGAAGATCCCTTCAGACGGTCTTTGGTGAAGACTCCTCTCTTCGCCACGAAAAGAGAAACCTCCGTGCCCGACGAACCCGAGTGGCACGTTCGAGCGCTTTTCGATAGCCAGTCAGACTCGCGCACCGTTGAATATACCGCCAGAGCCTCCTCCTGGCGGCCGCGAATCTGAACTCCGGGCGACGGCGCCTTCTGCATAGACGCTATTCATGTGCCACTCAGTGGCAACTAATTATAACCCATTTTTCCCGCGTTTGTGAGATTCTGGGAAAGCTGGCGCGCCAATGTGCAGCACTGTATGGACGCCCGGGACACCTCATCTCTTTCAGCGATCGCGCATATGCGCTCCTCCAACTTTCTGCGCGCTTCTTATGGACTTGCCTTGTCCGCTATACCGTTCGCAACAGGTGTCTGTCTGAGCCTTGCGATCCCAGCCGGGTATCCCGGACCAGTGAAGAACGCGCTCTGTCTTACGCGCCTTTCGAGAGGAGTCGATGTGGCTCTGTCGTAACTCTAGGAGACAAACACGGGAACAGGAGGACTTAAGCGTGTCAACAGACTCTGTGTTCGCATCGGTCAAGGGATTCAACTATCAGCCGGGCTACGGGGCTACGGGTGTGGACATCTGGCGAGATTTCCGCGCGGACCACATCGAAAGAGAGATCGCTCGCGGAAAAGAGCTCTTCCCTCATATCAATACAATCCGTGTGTGGCTCTCATTCGACGCATGGCTGATTGACCCGGGCGCCGTCGCAAATCTCGAGACTCTACTGGGCATTTTGCATCGCTGTGGTCTGCAGGCAGTTGTGACGCTATTCAACGGCTGGCATAGCTTTCCGGACTTCGGCGGAATCACGCCGGAGCACATGTCCCTTTTTGCCGGCAACCAGGCACACTTTGGCGCGTTCTACAGCGGGTTTGTCAGAGATGCTGTGGGTCATCTGGCTACCGATGAGCGCGTGATCGCATGGGATTTGTGCAACGAACCGTTCAACTGTGCTGAGTTTGAAAACACGACAAAGTGGCTGAGTTTTATCCGAGAAGAAGTGGCGGAGCTGCAACCTTTGGCTCCTGTCGGCATCAGTGTGACAGGGTGGGGCTCTGAGTTGGAGCGCGTGGAGCCTTTCAGTGACGTTCTCATGATTCATCCGTATCTTACCCACGCATCGGGCGTTGTCGAGTTTGGGCGTATGCTGGACACCGTAGTTGAGTTCGCCCACCAAAAACGCAAACCTTTGCTCGTCACAGAGTGCTGTTGGGGGTCTCTGGATGATGCCGTCCGTGCGGAGCTTGTACGGTTGCATTTGGAAGCGTTTGGTGAGCGGAGCATTGGCTGGCTCGCGCACCTGCTGAACCACACGCTGGTGGCAGATGGGCACCGGCCGGAATACGGAGTTGTTACGCATGCGGGGTATATGGCTTTTGTCGAGGCGGACGGGTCATTGCGGGCACACCACGGGCTCGTTAATAACTTCTGACGGCTCGCAGCGCAAGCGCGGTCCCCTGTCTGCCGATTAGGCCGGTTTGGCGTCATCCGGTCCTGTTTCACGACGCCTGAGGAATGTTGTAGCTACTGTACAAAAAACCCGCCGCCGAGTTGTACATCGGCGGCGGGTTTGGATTACTCTCTGAAGGTAATGTGACCCTTCAGACGACTGTTGACTGCCCTCTCAGAAGGCCGAGACAGAGACAGGCGCAGGCTCTTCCACTTTGACTGTCCCCCGCGCATAGCGGATCTCTACGTCATCCACGTAAAGGGCATCCACTGCGTTAGCTATTGTGATCCCCGGGAACAGGAGGGTCGGGTAGACAGGGTTACTGATGAATCTGAACTTTACATTCGTTCTGATCCAGTCGTAAGTTCCACTGGGCAGCATGAGCGCGAAGTTGTACTGCCCCTGATCTTCCCAGTATGTAGGCAGTTGTAGATTCTCTGCCTTGACCCAGGACGACAGTTCGTACTCCTGATACTCTTCTGCGTCCTTGATCTGGTAGAGCCGCGCGTAGATGTCATATCCCGCGCTGGCGGTACTGGTGATCTTGGCAGCCCATCCGCCGGAGTGAACCACGTCCTGCTGCAAAGTGATGCTTGCAAGTCCTCCAGTATGGTCAATCCACCCCCACTGATCCATGTGGTTAGGAGTGGCTTCAAAGCCTCCGTTTCTGATGATCGTCGTGATCGGCTGGTTGGTGTTCCAGGGCTTTATCACGCGCACGGCGGACTGCGGTGTGGCGCCGTCCAGAGAGACTACGCCTTCGACACTCACAAAGTCACCCACCGACGGCCAGTCAAGAATTACGCTCGGCTCGACCTTTACAGTGAGACTGCCACCGCCGTCGTCAATGACGAAGTCATTCGGGCTTGTGACGCTGAGCACTCTTCCCACAACCTTCACATCCAGGCCGACGATATCCGTGCCTGCGGAGGAATCCAGCACTGTGCGGCCGTTCATGTGGAGGCCTTCAAGGAATATCCGATTCACAGATGGCGGTTCAAACCATTCGCTGGCTTCGATGAAAAGCTCACCAGTCATCGGGTCACTTCTCAACACGCCACTGACATTCACGACCTTGCCCAGCTTGCTGTGCAGAGCGCTGTCCGGAGTTGGCAGCGTGACCTTGATAGCCGCGCTACGGTCCGGCTCTTCCAGGTATGCTACGTTGTTTGAGAATGTTGCGGCGATGACTTTGCCAGCTACAGCGACAGATGAGTCCACTGCGACCTGCTTGGCTTCTCCGATTGTCGCCCGGTAGCCGGGGTCTGGCGTGAGTGACACGTTGACGGTGTTGGTTCCAATTCCCGGTTCGAAGCTCACGGTCTTGGAGATATAACCAGCCGCTCTCACCAGCACAGAGCCGGCGTTGAGATTGGTCATATCAAAGG
>JADLDK010000019.1 GCA_020846715.1 Armatimonadota bacterium
CTTTCCTACGTTAAGTCCCGCCACGTTGACGCGCAAACTGCTGAGAAGTTTGGTATAGGGTTTGCTCCGCCGGGGTGGGAGGGATTATCTCATTTTTTAGCTGCTGAGAAGGTAGATTCCGCAGCCGCGGCGAAAGCGGGATTAGTAGGGCGGCGTCAGGATGGAAGCTGCTACGACAGATTTCGAAACCGGCTGATGTTTCCGGTGTGGGATCACGCGGGACAGATTGTCGGGTTCGGTGGGCGAGATATGGGAACGGAAGGCCCAAAGTATCTCAACTCACCAGAGACGCCGGTCTTTCACAAAGCCAACATACTGTACGGGTTGAGCTTTGCGCGCAAAGCCATACAATCCGCCGGGCGTGCGGTGCTTGTGGAAGGCTTTCTTGACGTGATTTCAGCGCACCGGGCCGGAGTTGAGACAGCAGTCGCGTGCATGGGGACGGCATTTGGTGACGGGCACGTAAGCCTGTTGAAGCATTTGTGCGATCAGGTTGTCGTCTGTCTGGATTCGGATTCAGCGGGACGGAAGGCGGCGGTGTCAGCCGGTGAGGCACTGGAGGCCGCTGGTCTGGATGTGCGCATAGCGCAGCTTCCTTCTGAAGAAGACCCGGACAGTCTGGTAGGCGCGGGTCGGCAGGCGGAACTCATACGCGCGCTGGAGGAGGCTGTTCCGGGCGCGGAGTATCGGCTGGATGCGCTCCTTGCGCTTTTCAATCTGGGCGACGACGCACAGCGCAGTCGCATGCTCGCTCAGGCTGCGCAGTTGCTGGCGCGCGTGAGTAACGATTTTGAGCGTGATCGGCTGATTCTGAAACTGGTGACCTATCACGCGGACTTTGACAAGGGCGCTGGCTTTGACAGAGGAAGAGACTCGGCCGAGGCGCGTATCCGCGAAGCTGTTGAGCGGATGATGCGTCAGGGTACGAAGTCTGAGCGGCAACGCTCTGAATCTTCCTCAACTCAGGCAGCGGGACAACTGGCACAGCGTTCACGCAAATCTGGCGATTCACGGGCTGTGAGCGCGGTAGAGAAGGCAGAGCATATCCTTCTCAGAGAGTTGCTTCAAGGGGGATCGACAGCAGACTATATTGCGCAGGCTGTGTCTGCGGACGCCTTTGTGACTGACATTGGCCGAAGGCTGGCTGAGGAAGTCTACACCCGCCGCGCTGTTGGAGAAGAAGTATCTTCACTGGCGTTTGGAGAAGAGGGAGTTGACCCGCAGCTAGCTCAGATGGCCAGTTCGCTAATGGTGAGAACGGACTACCCTCCGGTGAATCTGGCTTTAGTGGACGATTGTGTGGCGCGTGTTGGCCGAGAGGCCACACGCAGGACTCTGGAAAGCCTGGAGGATCAACTCAGGCGGGGAGATCTCAGCCGGGATGACCCGCGCTACCAGCGCTATCTGGAGTTGAAGCGTCAGATGCGCTCCTGAAACAAAGGCTGCGTCCCTGGGGGACGGCCAGGATGCGCGTAGGTTTACTGGTTTTGGACTTACGGCCCAACGGTGAAAGGCTTTTCTCTCTACTTCGGCACGAAATGTGCAGCAGGGAGAGTGTATGCACACTGAGTTGGTTATGGTTCAACCCTTGTCAAGAATAGACTCTTTCCCGGATAGCCCTGAAAGGGGGATCGGCAACGTGGCTTTGGACTCTCACATAAGGGAAACGGCAGAATTTAAGAAACTGCGCGAGCAGGGAGTGCGCGCTGGCGTACTGACCTGGGACGAGATCAACGACGCTTTGAACGAGTCCGAGGAGGTTGACGTCGACCAGATGGATGACATGCTGCAGCATCTGCGTGATGAGGGCATCCATATTGCCGACCATGCCGAATCCTCCAACAATCACCATGCCGCCGGTGAGGATGATCCGATCGATCCGACTGCAGCCGCAAAGCTGGCTATCACAGCGAAGGCTGACCAGGACATTCAGGAAGTCGAAGGCGTTCCAGTTGACGACAGCGTGCGGATGTGGCTGCGCGAGATCGGAAAAACTCCGCTGTTGACGATGCGTGAGGAGACTACGCTCGCCAAGCGTATCGAAAACGGTGAGCACGAAGCAAAAGACATCCTGATCGAAGCTAACCTGCGGCTTGTGGTCAGCATCGCCAAGCGCTACAGCGGTCGCAGCCTGTCCTTCCCGGACCTTATTCAGGAAGGCAACCTGGGGCTTATCCGCGCCGTGGAGAAGTTCGACTATCGGAAGGGCTACAAGTTCAGCACGTACGCCACATGGTGGATTCGCCAGGCTATCACGCGCGCTATTGCTGACCAGGGGCGCACTATTCGCATTCCGGTTCATATGGTTGAGACCATCAACCGCCTGGTCAAGACGGTCAGCCAGATGCTGCAGGACCTCGGACGCGAGCCCACCGTAGAAGAGCTGGCGCGCGAGTTGGACATGCCGCCAGAGCGTGTCATGGAGATTCAGCGCATAGCGCCCGAGCCACTGTCTCTGGAGACACCCATAGGAGAGGAAGAGGACAGCCACCTCTCGGACTTTATCGAAGACCACGACGCTGTTTCTCCACAATCCGCGGCCACGCAGGTGATCCTGCGGGAAAAAATCGAAGAGGCGCTCAACAATCTGACCGACCGCGAACGCGACGTGCTCAAGATGCGCTTTGGGCTTGATGACGGCCACACGCGCACGCTGGAAGAGGTGGGCAGGCACTTTCAGGTTACGAGGGAGCGCATCCGCCAGATTGAGGCGAAAGCTCTCAAGAAGCTGCGAAACCCCAACCGCAACAGAAAGCTGCGCGAATACCTCGAGAGCTGATATTTCAGTCTAGCTCGCACGTGCGAAGTGGCGAGGTCCTGCGGTGAGCCGGTATGCTGTGGTTAATGCTGCGGCCACACTCAACTCACCGCTACCCATGCGGCGCTCTCGTGTCCCGGAGGGCTGATTCCCTCACAAATGGCTGATGTGCGCGACCTGCTCCTTGCTCCGGATCTGGAAGACTCGCAAGTTGAGTCTCTGCTGTCGCCTTACGCTTTCCCTGACGCGCACAGGGTGGATCTGTTGCTTCAGAGAATGTGCCCCACTCCGTCAGACCGCATAGCTCTGGCCGAGGTACTGCCAACTGTCCTCCACGCGTGTTCCACCTCTTCCAGTCCAGAGCACTGTCTCTTGCAGCTTGACAGGCTCGCCGACGCTTTTGGGCAGCGGTCCTCATTGTACCGCCGGATGGCCGATGATCCCGCCTGTCTCGAAGTTTTCTTCTCCGTAGCCGGCGCCAGCCGGGCTCTGGCGGATCTGCTCGTAATCAACCCTGAGTATCTGGACCTCCTGGCGGATACGCAGGGCCTTACGTGCGCAAAGACGCTGGCGGATCTGCGTCTGGAGGCGGCTGACGCGGTGGACGTTTTTCAGGATCGCGTGAATCAACTGGACGCTCTTCGCAGAATGCGCCGGCGCGAGTATCTACGCATTGGAGCGCGCGAGTTGACTGGCATAGGCAGTTTCCAGGAGATTGTCGGCGAAATCTCGGACCTGGCAGCGGCTCTGGTGGGTCAGACCCTTGCTGTGTGCCATGAGTTTCAGCGCTTTGATGGCGACAAGCCGGATGCGTTTGCTGTTATCGCTTTCGGAAAGCTTGGCGCGCGCGAGCTAAACTACTCCTCAGACATTGATCTTGCTTTTGTGTGGGACCTCTCGCAGGACTTGTCGGATAGAGAGCAGCCTTTCTACGACAAGCTCGCGCGCTCAGTCGTTGAAGCTCTGGGCGCTATGTCCGCGCAGGGCCGGATGTACCGCGTGGACCTCCGCCTGCGGCCATTCGGGGCATCCGGGCCGGTCGGTTGCTCCGTTTCTCAGTTCCTCAACTACTACGAATCCTGGAGCGAGCCGTGGGAGCGCCAGGCGCTCATCAAAGCGCGGACTATCGCCGGGCCACCTGCGCTGAGAGAAAAAGTGGATGAGTTCATCCAGAACTTCGCCTTTGCCAGACCGATGGATTCGATTTCTATCGCCCATATTTTGTCACTCAAAGATCGCTCTGAGCACGTGCGCGCCGAAAACGGCTCCATGGAGCGTCAGGTCAAGTATGGCTGGGGCGGTATTCGGGATGTGGAGTTTACGGTGCAGCTTCTGCAGCTTGTAGCTGGGAACGCGCATCCTCAGGCGCGCTCACCCGCGACACTGGACGCTGTAGCCGCGCTGGAAGGGCTGGAGCTATTGAGCGCACAAGAGTCCGCTGTGCTGGAAGCGGCTTACATTTTCCTGCGGCAGGTGGAGCACAGGTTGCAGCTATCCGACGAGCTGCCAACGCAGCGACTTCCTGATGATCCGGCTCAGCTTCGCTCGCTGGCGCTCAGTCTGGGCTACCGGGACGAGAACCGGGAAAGAGCTGAGGAGCGCTTTTCCGCTGACTACACGCGCAACACAGAGGCTGTGCGGCAGATTCACCAGCGTCTTTTCAAAGACTATCTCAATCGCCGGGACGCGTCTGATGCGGACTGGGCTGTTCTGATTGGTTCGGACTCAGATGCGCAGCGGACACTGTCAGAGATGGGATTTGAATCGCCTGCGGAGGCGTTGCGGCGTTTGCGCCAGATTCTGCACAGTGAGAACGCTTCTCAGATTTCTTCGGAGCCTCAGCGCCGATTTCTGCAGACACTTCCGGAGCTGCTGAAAGCTGTTTCCGGCTCCCCTGATCCGGATTTGAGCCTGGCGCAGCTTCAGAGCATTGCGGGTGCGTCCGGGTCTCCGCTATCGTTCTTCCGCTCCATTGGCTCAGGCCCTGGCTCACTGGAAGTGTTTGCGCGTCTGGCAAGCGCCAGTGAGTTTCTGGGTGGGGCACTGGCGCGTCACCCAGAATACATCGATCTGCTGAGCCGCGCCGAAACGCTGTCTGAGACAAAAAGCCTGCGGGTGATGTCGGGAGAGCTGGACGCGCGTCTGAAGCAGGAGACTACGCGAGATGGGTGTTTGGATGCGCTGCGGCGCTACAGACTGAGGGAGTTCTTGCGTATTGGCGCGCAGGATGTCGCCGAGCTGGCGTCAGTGCGGGAGGTCACGCGAGAGATCAGCGATCTGGCCGAAGCCTGCCTGCGCAGCGCGCTCAAAATTGACGAGCTTTGTCCGGATTCTTCTGGCTCCTTGCCCGGCAGACTCGGCATCCTCGGGATGGGCAAGCTGGGCGGACGGGAGCTTCACTACTCATCGGATCTGGATCTGGTGTGTGTCTATCTGGAGGCTCCCGGAGCGCAGGACGGATTTCGTGCGTTCGACAAAGCAGTGCGGAGAGTTCTTGACGTACTGAGCCGCCTGACCGCTGAGGGCAGAGGCTTCCAGGTGGACCTGCGGCTACGTCCACAGGGCAACGCGGGAATGTTGGCCATTAGTCTGGATGGTTACACACAATATCTTCACACGGAAGCGCAGGCCTGGGAGCGTCAGGCGATGGTGCGGGCAAGGCATGTCGCGGGGGATGCGCCACTCTCCCGGCGGCTGTTGCGGGAGATGCATACGGCGGTCTGGGGGCGGCCTTTGACACAGGAAGATCTGGACCAGGTGCGCCACGTCAAGCGCCGTATTGAATCGGAAAAGTCCGCTCAGTCTGAGAATCTGCTGGACCTCAAGCGAGGGCCGGGCTGTATACTGGACATCGAGTTTACCACTCAGATTGTTCAGCTTGCGTACGGAGCAACCCGTGAAACGCTGCGCCAACCTAATACGGTCCGCGCCCTCAAGGCCGCTCGCGCTGCCGGAGTGTTGGGAGCGCGCGATGCAAAAACTCTGATAGACGCTTATCTGTTCCTGAGAAGGGCGGAGAACCGCCTGCAGATGGCAGCGGATGTACCGGCCGAAGGTGTTTCGCTCGAGCCGGACGCTTTGAAGAGTTTTGCGCGGCGGGTGGGGTATGCTCACACTGGATCGGAGGCGTTTCTTGAAGACTACCACAGGCATACCGTCGCGTCGCGCAAGATTCACGAGCGCGTTTTTTTTGAGAGTGATCTGACGCGGGAAGCCTGGGGCGATCCGTCGCGGAAAGGCGTTTGATGGCCGAGAACAAGGCGACAACTGAAGTGGCTACGAAGACCATTCGCGTGGCTCTGGCTCAGATGAATCCGCGGGTGGGTGATCTGCGCGGCAATGCGGACTCCATTCTCGAGTTCACGAGGCAGGCCGTCGAAAAGCACGCGGATGTTGTCGTATTTCCAGAGCTGGCGCTTACTGGCTACCCTCCAGAGGACCTGTTGTACAAATCTGCGTTCCAGCAAAGCGCACAGGAGGCGATGGCCGAGATTGTCCGCAACACGCAGGGAGTTGTATCCGTCGTTGGGTTCGCCGAGGCTGAAGAGGGGCTCTACAATGCGGCTGCGGTCATTCACAACGGCTCCTTTGTCGCAGCGTACCGCAAATGTGCTCTGCCCAACTACGGTGTCTTCGATGAAAAGCGCTACTTCTACAAAGGTCTGGGCGCGCAGGTGTTTTTGCTGGACACGGTGCGCTTTGGCATCAACATCTGCGAAGACATCTGGCTTGACGACGGTCCGGCGCTGGCCCAGACGGCTCTGGGAGCAGCGCAGCTTATTCTCGTCCTGAATGCTTCTCCTTACGATCGCGGAAAACTCCGGGAACGAGAGGAGATACTCGCCCAGCGCGCGCGCAGCCTGGGATGCGCCATCTGTTATGTCAACACGGTCGGGGCGCAGGATGATCTGGTCTTTGACGGGCAATCTCTCATCGTTGGCGCTAATGGAGCGACGCTTGCGCGGGCGCGCGCTTTTGAGGAGCAGCTTCTGGTGGCTGATGTTGCGCTTCTCGAAGACAACTCCGATGGTAGTTCTGATAGCGCCAGCGAAGCCCTGCCCCAGCAGCTAGACAATAGCCTGCGGGTCGAGACCATTGTCCTGCCAGGCTCCCTTCAACGTAATCTCCAGCCTGTGATTCCTGGCATTGTCCCACCTCTGGATGAGCTTGAGGAAGCCTACCAGGCGCTGATGGTGGGAACCCGGGATTATGTCCGAAAGAACTCTTTTCCGTCCGTCATTCTCGGGCTCTCTGGGGGCATTGACAGCGCGCTGACGCTGGCGGTAGCCTGTGACGCTCTCGGCCCGGAGAGGGTCACCGCCGTCTCCATGCCTGGCCGCTTCACCAGTGCAGAGACTCGCAAAGACGCAGAGCACGTCGCAGACAACTTTGGCGTGCGCTTTCTTGAACTCCCGATTGACGGCATCTTTGAGAGTTATCAGGTGGAACTGGAGGAGTTGTTCAAAGACGGAGGGCCGGGTCTGGCTTACGAGAATCTACAGGCGCGGATTCGCGGCAATCTGCTGATGGCGCTCTCCAACAAGGAGTCCAGTCTCGTTCTCACGTGCGGCAACAAGAGCGAGATGGCAGTTGGGTACGCTACGCTCTACGGTGACATGGCGGGTGGGTTTGCCGTCCTCAAAGACGTTTACAAGACACTTGTGTGGAAGCTTGCGCGCTGGCGAAATCGCGACAGTGAGGTAATCCCCCCCTCAATCATCCACCGCGCTCCCTCGGCTGAGCTGCGTCCCGGCCAGAAAGACACGGACAGTCTGCCGCCCTACGACATTCTGGACGGGATTCTGCTGCGTCACATCGAAGGCGATCAGGGTGTGGAGGCGATCGTTAGTCAGGGCTTCGACAGGGACACTGTGCTCAGAGTTGTCCGGCTTGTGCGCGCCAGTGAATACAAGCGCGCTCAGGCGCCTCCCGGAGTCAGAATCACCTCGAAGGCCTTTGGCAGCGACTGGCGTATGCCCCTCACCAATGCTTTCAGGGATGGCGATCTGTGAAGCGATCTCCAGAAGTCGGCGTGGGCGCGGTCATTTTGCGTGGCAGAGAGGTTCTTCTGGTCAAGCGGGGGCATGCTCCCGGTAAGGGGCTGTGGAGTGTCCCGGGTGGGCATCTTGAGCTGAATGAGAGGCTGCGGGAATGCGCACAGCGCGAAGCAAGAGAAGAGACGGGCCTGGTGGTGAAGGCCGAGCGCCTGGCCGGTATCAGTGAGGTCATCGTCCCGGAGGAGGACGGAAATGAAGGCTTTCACTTTGTTCTGGTGGATTTCTTTTGTCGCGTGATATCGGGAGAACTTCGTCCGTCAGGGGACGCGGACGAGGTGCGCTGGTGGCCGCTGGAGCGCCTGAGCGAGCTTCCGCTTACCGAGGGCCTTGCGGAGAAGCTGCATGAATGGATGGACGGGGCCGGCGCAATCGTTTTGTGACATCTCTTTGCTGGCAGTGGTATAATTCTTCGGCAAGCGTGCGGCTCTGAAGGCCCACGGTGTTTGACTCCGTTTTCAGTCTTCTGATCCTCGAAAGGTTCGTTTCATGTCCGGTCACTCTAAATGGCACAACATCCGCCTTAGAAAAGGCAAGCAGGATGCGGAGCGCGGCAAAGTCTTCACAAAACTGGCGCGTGAAATTATCGTAGCGGCCAAGGCTGGAGGAGGGAATCCGGATACCAATCTCCGGCTGCGTCTGGCTGTTCAGAAGGCGCGGGACAACAGCATGCCCGCGGACAATATCAAGCGGGCTATTCAGCGTGGCACGGGTGAGCTTGAAGGCGTCAACTACGACGAGGTGACCTACGAAGGGTACGGGTCAGGAGGCGTCGCTGTTATGGTGCAGTGTCTCACTGACAACCGTAACCGCACTGTCGCGGACCTGCGGGCAATCTTCAGCAAGTGCGGCGGGAATATGGGTGAGACTGGCTGCGTCGGGTGGATTTTTGAAAACAAGGGAGTTGTTCACGTCAACGCCTCAGACGCTTCTGAAGACGATGTGCTGATGGCGGTCATGGACGCAGGCGCGGAAGATGTGACGGTGGACGGAGAAGTGATCGAGGTAAGCTGTCCGCCAGAAAATCTGACAGCGGTGCGCGAAGCGCTGGATCAGGCAGGCATCGCTGTTCTGAGCGCAGAGCCAACTATGGTTCCGCAGAATACGGTGCGCGTGGAGGGTAAAGAGGCTTCACAGGTGCTGCGCTTGATGGATATGCTGGAAGATCACGACGACGTTCAGCACGTCTTTGCGAACTTTGATATTCCTGAGGAGGTCCTGCAGGAAGCAGGCGCTTAGCGCTCCTTCTCAGAGGCTCTGCCACTCCCGGCCGTCAGGAGAAGCTCCTCTGGCGGCCTTTGCTGTATCTTTGCCCCGAAAACTTCCGAGAACGCTGCCGTGACTGCGTCCTGAGCCGTCTCCATATCCACTTCGCGACCGGTCTCCCTGGCCAGTGACGTAGTCTGCCTGTCTTTCAAACCACAGGCAATAATAAGGTCGAAGGCAGAGAGGTCCGTATTCACATTGAGCGCAAAGCCGTGGCTGGTCACCCAGCGCTGCACGCGAATACCGATAGCCGCTATCTTGCGCCCCTTGACCCACACTCCTGTTGGGTCATCCCCCGCCCGTGCCTGTAGCTGAAAACTCTCAACAGTCTGGATAAGCGCGGCTTCGATGTCCCGCAGATAGCGGTGCACGTCCTGCCCGCGTTCGCTCAATGAGATAATCGGATAGCCCACGAGTTGTCCCGGGCCGTGGTAGGTGACATCGCCGCCCCGGGTCGTTTCCTGGACTTCAATACCCTGCGCGTGAAACCACGCTTTGGAGTGAAGGAGGTTTTCCGGTTTCCACGCTCGCCCGAGCGTAATCACCGGATCGTGCTCCAATAGCAACAGTGTGTCGGCCCTCGATTTCTGCTGAACCTCACGCACGATGCGGCTCTGAAGCTCCAGCCCGTCTGCATAGGAGAGACGGGGCAACCGTATGACTTCCAGAACACGCTCATTCACGCAGAGCATTATACGCAAGAGAGTCTCTGGCTGTTCAAAGGGGACCTCGCTACAATACGTCCAGATATGGAGACAGAACGAAGAGCTACAAACAAGCCGCACATTGGAATCACCATCGGGACACGCATGCCGCGCCGTCTTTGCGCTGTGGATTATCGGCGCGCCGTGCGCGAAGCTGGCGGTGTGCCTGTGCTAATTGGCAAAGGTGACGAAGAGAGCGCGCTGAACTGTGACGCGCTGATTTTCAGTGGTGGCGTGGATATCCAGCCATCACTGTTTCCTCTGCGGAAGGAATACGCCGCTCTCAGAGAGTCTGATCTTGCGCGCCAGAACCGCATCTCCGTGGATCCAAAGCGGGACGCGTACGAGCTACCGCTCGCCCGGAAGGCTCTGGCGGGGAGCATGCCTGTTCTGGGAATCTGCCGCGGGATGCAGACGCTTAACGTCGCCGCCGGAGGCGCTCTGATTTTGCATCTCCCGGCCTGGTCCTCCAGCGTGCAACATCGCTTTCCCAGAGGCACTCAGCGTCCCATTCACAATGTTGAGACCGTCGCTGGTTCAGACTTTGCATCGCTTGCGGGAGACGGCGAGATGACAGTCAACAGCTATCACCATCAGGGCATCAGTGAAGCCGAACTTGCGCCCGGTCTCAAAGCTGTGGCGCATTCAGCGGATGGGCTGATTGAGGCTCTGGAGATGCAAGGTCACCCCTATTTCTTTGCGGTCCAGTGGCACCCGGAGCGGGCGAAAGACGCGGAGGTAAGGGAGCGCTTTCGCGTACTGTTTGAAGAGCTGATCAGCGCTGCCCGCAATCGCCGGCGCTAGGGTCTCGGTTCAGGCTTTCTCTGCGTTGGGTTCGTAGAGAATTGCCTGTCCAATTTCCCGAAGCAGTTCTTCACACGCCTTGCCCGGATCCGCGGCCTGCGTGATTGGGCGTCCCACCACCAGGTAGTCAGCGCCGTCTCTAATTGCGCCAGAGGGCGTGTTGATGCGCGCCTGATCGTTTATCTGGGCGCCCGCCGGCCGGATTCCTGGCGAGACAATCTTAAAAGCGTCCCCGCATGCGGACCGGATCGCGCGCGCATCCGGCGCAGGCGCTACAACACCGTCCAGTCCGCACTCCTGCGTCATCTTCGCCAGAGTGATAACCTGCTGCTCAATCGGACGCGCAACACCCAGCTCCTGTCCAAGAGCGTTTTCGTCCAGGCTGGTCAGGACGGTCACCGCAATCAGAATTGGCCTGGGAAGCCCGGAACTCCCCGCACCCTCCGTAAGCTCATCCGCACACCTTTTCAGCGCGGCGGAGCCTGCGCTTGCGTGGACGTTCATCATCCACACTCCCTCTTTTGCCGCTGAGCGCACGGCGCCCGCCATCGTGTTGGGAATATCGTGAAACTTCAGATCCAGAAAGAAGCGTCGCGCGCCTGCCTCTCGCAGCTCATCAAGAACGCGAGGCCCTTGTGCGACAAACAGCTCCAGCCCCACTTTGAAGGCAATATCGTAGGTGGCCAGACGGCTGGTCATCTCACGCGCGCTCGCAACGTCTGCAAAGTCCAGCGCGACAATCAAACGCTCAGAGGACAGGGTCAACGGGACCTCTTTCTACCTTTCCTGTGATTTGTGAAGGGCTGTTCAAGCCGTTGTCCTGGAGGTAAGCCTCAACGCCGTCAATGATCTCCAATGCTGCCAGCGGATTGGCGAAACTGGCCGTCCCGACCTGAATAGCCGTCGCACCCGCCAGCAGAAACTCAACGGCATCCGTCCACGTTGAAATGCCGCCGATCCCGATGACTGGAATCGAGACAGTCTGAGCGCACTGATAGACCATCCTCAACGCAATGGGCTTGATGCACGGCCCGGAAAGCCCGCCCGTAACATTTGCCAGCCGGAAGCGTCGCGTCTTCACGTCGATAGCTGTCCCCACAAGAGTGTTGATCAGCGAGACAGCGTCCGCTCCTCCGTCTTCACTTGCCCTGGCAAACGCGGTGATATCGGTCACATTGGGAGAGAGCTTGGGAATCACCACCTTGCCGGTCGCGCGGCGTACCGCGCTGACTACGTTGCAGGTTGCTGTAGGATCGCTCGCAAACTCGGCGTGACCGTGCTCGACATTGGGGCATGAGATGTTGATCTCAAGGCCCGCGACTCCCGGCTGATCGTCCAGAATACGCGCCAGCTCAGCGTACTCCTCGATACGGTTTCCCACGATGTTCACGAAAATCTGCGTATCAAACTGGTTGAGAAACGGCAGCTTCTCCGCGATAAACGCCTCAACGCCGTCGTTCTGCAGCCCGATCGAGTTCAGCATTCCTGCGGCAGTTTCGTATATCCGTTGGGGGGGATTTCCCCGGCGCGGCTCCAGAGACGTCCCTTTGACGAAAATACCGCCAAGCTGCGACAAATCGAAAAGCTGCGCATATTCCCGGCCAAATCCAAAGGTTCCGGAGGCGACCGTTACAGGGTTTTTGAGCCGGACCGGGCCGATCTCAACCGCCATTGAGAGGCTCTGTTGTTCGGAGGTTTCTGAAGTCATACTCTAGTTACCAGACCAGTCTTTCAGCCTCAATAACAGGCCCTTCCACGCAGGCGCGGCCATAGACAAAATCGTCTGCTCCGTCGCCCGTGCGCAGCTTTATCGCACACCCCACGCACGTGCCAATTCCGCAGGCCATATACGTCTCCAGCGAGAGATAGCACTTCACCCGCTCAATCTGCGCAATCTCGCTGACCGCTTTCATCATCGGGGTAGGGCCGCAGACGTAGAGAGCCGGGCGGCGTGGCTGAGTCTGCAGATAGCGGGTCAGAGGGGTGGTGACCAGCGCCTTCTCGCCCAGACTGCCGTCATCCGTCACCACTTCAACACTTACTCCCAGCGCCTCATAATCCTCAAGCTGGACTACCGAATGGCGGTTGCGCGCTCCGTAAAACAGGCGCACGGGCCTTTCATCACCGGCCTCCCGCAAAGTCCACGCCGCGTGATAGAACGACGCAATTCCCAGACCGCCCGCCACCAGCACAATCTCGTCACACTCATCGCTCCCCAGTGGATACGGCCGCCCGAGAGGCCCCAGAATCTGCAGCTCTTCGCCAGCGCTCATCCCGGCAATCTCTTTGGTAAACTGCCCGAGCGCTTCGTAGAGAATTGTGAAAACACCGTTTTCGCGGTCAACCTGATTCACGGAAAACGGACGAGGAAGCAGCGGGTCAAAGTCGTTGCTGACCTTGACTTCCACAAACTGTCCCGGTTGAGCGCCCTCGGCAATCTCGGGGAAGTGGATGTGGTGCCGGTAGATGTCACCCGCCAGGTGCTCCGTCCTTGTGATGGGGACCCGGCGAGTAAACCGCGTAAAAGCCTGCCTGGCCGTGTTACTACTCACTGCACGGTCTCCACGGTGCGGAGATGAGGCGCGGAGCGTTGGAAATACTCATTTATGGGCAGGCAGGACATCGCTTCCCGATCCCTGCGCTGTGACAAAGCGAGCAACAGAGCCCGCGCTGTGTCCAGTGACGTCAGGCAGGGAATCTGGTGCTGGACCGACGTCTTGCGGATGATGGAGCCTTCCTGCTCAATGCGCTTGTCGCGCGACACAGTGTTCACCAGCAAATCTACCTTTCCCAGCCGGATGAGGTCCAGGAGGGTCGGCGATCCTTCGCTGATTTTGTTCACTCTCAAAGCGTCAATCCCGCGCTCGCGCAGGAAGCGGCTTGTGCCTTCAGTAGCGTAGATCCGGTATCCCAGCTTCTCAAAGCCCCTGGCGATCTCCAGAGCTTCTTCCTTATCCGGGTCTGCGCAGGTGATAATCATCTTGCCGGCTGATGGCACATCTACCCCGCTGGCAACCATCGCCTTGTACAAAGCGCGCCCAAAGTCAAAATCCACCCCCATAATCTCTCCGGTGGATTTCATCTCAGGTCCCAGAGCAACATCCACTTCTGTGAGTTTGGCAAATGAGAACACAGGCGCTTTGACGGCGAACATGCCCCGTGGCTCCATCAGCCCGCTGGTGTAGCCCTGGTCCTTCAGACTTTCACCCAGCATAACCCGGGTAGCCACCTGGATCATCGGCACGCCTGTAATCTTGGAAAGGTAGGGCACCGTGCGGCTGGAGCGCGGGTTGACCTCAAGCACCTGAACCTGTCCGTTGTCCAGGACAAACTGAATGTTCATCAGGCCCCGGACTTCGAGGTCCAGCGCAATGTCTGTCGCATAGCGCACCATCTGATCGATGACGTCTGGCGAAAAGCTGCGCGACGGACACACCGCCATAGAGTCTCCAGAGTGCACGCCCGCGCGCTCGATATGCTCCATAATCTGGGGGATCAGGCAGTCCGTGCCATCGGCGATGACGTCCACCTCCATCTCTTTGCCGATGATGTACTTGTCTATCAGAATGGGCGCTTTCGGCGAAACCTGCACGACATAGTTCATATACGCCATCAGCTCCAGACGGCTGTTGACGATCTCCATCGCGCGTCCCCCAAGCACGTACGACGGGCGTACCAGCACCGGATAGCCAATTTCATCGGCCACTTCCAGCGCCGCTTCGATGTTCGTAACCGCGCGGCCAGCGGGCTTGGGCACATTGAGGCGTGTGAGCATCTGCTCGAAAAGGTTGCGGTCTTCAGAGCGGTCAATACTCTCAAAGGACGAGCCGAATATCTTCACTCCAGCCCGGTGAAGGGGCTCCGCGAGATTGATCGCCGTCTGCCCGCCAAACTGCAGAATCACCCCCTCGGGCTGTTCTTCGTCAATTATGTTGAGCACGTCTTCCGGAGTCAGCGGCTCAAAATAGAGGCGGTCGGAGGTGTCAAAGTCCGTTGACACGGTTTCGGGATTGTTGTTCACAATAATTGATTCGTAGCCGGATTTCCGCAGTGCCCAGACGCTGTGCACGCTGCAGTAATCGAACTCAATTCCCTGCCCGATGCGGATGGGGCCAGAGCCGATAACAATCGCCCGCTTCTTACCTGCCGTCCGGGACGTAATCTCCTGTGCCTCGTTTTCTCCGTCGTAGCAGGAGTAGAGATACGGCGTCACCGCCTCAAACTCGGCCGCGCATGTGTCCACTATCTTGTAGGTGGGTTTGATGCCAGCCTGAATACGCGCGCGTCGCAGATCGTCTTCGTGGACGCTGGCAAACTCTGCGATTGTTCTGTCCTGAAAACCCAGCTTTTTGAGTTTGAGCACAAGCTCATGCCCGCTCTCCTGCCCGGCGTTCTCTGCGCTGTCCTGTACAAAAGCCCGGATCAGCGGCGCTTTGCTCCTGGCCTCGTTCTCAGCCTGGATGATGTTCTCGATCTTTACAATGAACCACGGATCAACCAGCGATATTGCCGCTATTTCCTGCACCATCATCCCCTGGCGCAGTGCCTCAGCGATAACAAACAGCCGCTCGTCCGTTGCTGTTTTCAGCCCTTCTTCGATCTCCATCGGCCCCCAGCGCTCCGCATTCTTGAGTGTCAGGGAGTGCACGCCGATCTCCAGAGAGCGCACAGCTTTCATCAAAGCGCTTTCGAAGGTCCGGTCAATGGACATCACTTCTCCGGTAGCCTTCATCTGGGTGCTGATTGTGCGGTCTGCGGACGTAAACTTGTCGAATGGCCACCGGGGGATTTTTACCACGCAGTAGTCCAGCGCAGGCTCAAAACAGGCTTTGGTCTTCTGCGTGACGGCGTTGGGAATCTCATCCAGCGTCAGGCCGATGGCGATCTTGGAGGCGACTCGCGCGATCGGATAGCCGGTGGCTTTGGACGCCAGAGCGGAAGATCGGCTGACGCGCGGATTGACTTCGATGACATAGTACTGGAAGCTGTGCGGGTCCAGCGCAAGCTGCACATTACATCCGCCTTCGATGCCCAGCGCCCGTATAATTTTCAGAGATGCAGCGCGCAGAAGCTGATACTCTTTGTCGGAGAGGGTCTGGGTAGGCGCGACAACAATCGAATCCCCCGTATGCACGCCCATCGGATCGAAGTTTTCCATGTTGCATACGGTGATCGCGTTGTCCGCGCCATCGCGCATCACTTCGTACTCAATCTCTTTCCAGCCCAACAGAGAGCGCTCAACCATGACCTGGCTGCGCATGGACAGGCTGAGCCCTCGCTGACCGATTTCCATCAACTCCTCAGCGTCGTGAGCTACGCCCCCGCCCGTGCCACCCAGCGTGTAGGCAGGCCGTATGATCAGCGGAAACACGCCCATTTGAGCGATCTCCTGGAGCTCGTGCGCATCTGTAACGATCCAGCTTTCGGGGACAGGCTCTCCAATCTCTTGCATAAGCTGGCGGAAGAGCTCCCGGTCTTCGGCTTTTCGAATGGACTGAAGCGGCGTGCCCAGAAGTTGAACGCCGTGCTCATCCAGTATTCCGGATTCTGCAAGCGCAACCGCCAGATTGAGTCCAGTCTGACCTCCCAGCGTCGGAAGTAGGCCGTCCGGGCGTTCCTCAGCAATGACGCGGGAGGCGAACTCAACGTTCAACGGCTCGATATAGACCCGATCCGCCATCTCCGTATCCGTCATAATGGTGGCCGGGTTGGAGTTGATCAGCACGACCTCGCAGCCTTCCTCGCGCAGCGAGCGGCAGGCCTGTGTTCCCGCGTAGTCAAACTCCGCGGCCTGGCCTATCACAATCGGGCCGCTGCCAATCACCATTACCTTCTTGATATCGTCACGTCTGGGCATATAAACTCTTTCAGTCTTTCGCTTTGAGGTGTGCTCCGCGTCGGCTTCGGATACACGCGGCCAGCGCTTTGCGCCTGCTCAGCTTTCTCCCATCATCTTCATGAACTGGTGAAAAAAGTAGTTGGAATCCACCGGGCCGGGAGAGGCTTCCGGATGGTACTGGATCGAGAATACCGGCCTGGTCCTGTGCCGCAGTCCCTCAACCGTTCCATCGTTCAAATTGATCTGAGCAATCTCCATGTCCGAGCCCGCCAACCCGTCCGGGTCCACCGCGTAGCCGTGATTCTGGCTCGTTATATAAACGCGCCCGCTGGCCAGGTCCTTCACCGGATGATTGCCGCCCCGGTGCCCGAAGGGCATCTTGTAGGTCTTTGCGCCGTAGGCGCGTCCGAGCGTCTGGTGTCCCAGGCAGATGCCCATCAGGGGCGTTCCGGATTCCGCCAGCGTCTTCACATCCTCAACAACGCTGAGCAGTCTCTCTGGATCGCCCGGCCCCGGGGATATCACAACACCGTCAGGGCCAGCCTCAAGGATTTCCCTGGCGCTGGTTGCGTACGGATAGACAGTAGTCTCACAACCCAGCTTCGACAGCTCCCGCAGGATATTGCGCTTGACTCCGTAGTCCAGAAGGGCGACGCGCTTCTTCGTCTGCGTGGCGGCGGGAAAGACGTAGCGGCCGGGTGCGCTCGCCTTCTCGACGTAGTTGATCTCTTCGTAGCGCGGAGAAGAGCGCAGGAGGCTCAGCAGCTCCTCCCGCGTGTGCTCGGTGGAGAGCGCTCCCATCATCTCTCCCGCTGTCCGAATGTGGCGGGTCACCGCCCGTGTATCAATTCCGGACACAGCCACAACGCGGTTGGCGCGCAGAAGCTCCGTCAGCGTCCCTGAACTGCGCCAGTTGCTGGGCGCTTCGCACAGGTTGTGAATGATGAAACCCGCCACCTGCACGCGCTCAGACTCCATATCCTCAGGAGTGACACCGTAGTTGCCGATGAGAGGGTACGTCAGGGTCAACAACTGTCCTCCGAAGGACGGGTCGCTCAGCATCTCCTGATATCCGGCCATAGCCGTCGAAAAGACAACCTCCCCCACGCTCGTGCCTGCGGCGCCGATGGACTCCCCCTCAAAGAATGTCCCGTCTTCCGTTGCGAATATTGCTTTCATAAACTCCGACTCAATCCAGACTTTGTGATCTCAAGCTCACGCGGTGGTTTTTTCCGCGCTTCTCACTTCTCCGTACACCACCCGCCCCGCGACGATGGTTGTCACAGCTCGGCCCCTGAGTCGCCAGCCCGCGAAGGGTGTGTTGCGGGATTTCGACTGGAATAGCTCCGGATCCACCGTCCACTCCTCGGATGGATCGAAAACCGTGATGTCCGCCGGGCTCTGGACGCTCAGCCGTCCGAGCGGAAGTCCCAGAATCTCGGCGGGCGCTGTGGACATCTTGCGCACAGCTTCGCTTAGCGAGATCACGCCCGTATCCACCAGCTTGCTGACAGTAAGCCCCAGCGCGGTCTCCAGGCCGATCATTCCAAAGGCAGCCGTCTGAAACTCGCACTCTTTCTCGTGCGCGGCGTGTGGAGCGTGGTCAGTTGCGATTGCGTCAATGGTCGCATCGGCCAACCCTTCCTTCACTGCCTCTATATCGTCCCGGGTGCGGATTGGCGGGCTGCACTTCGCCAGTGTGTTGTAACCCAGGCATATCGCATCATCCAGCGAAAAATATTGCGGACACGTTTCGCAGCTTACTCTTACGCCCCGCGCCTTAGCTTCCCGCACCATCTGGATTGAGCGGCGGGAAGAGATGTGCAGAATATGCAACCGGCAGCCTGTCATCTGCGCAAGCTCAATATTGCGCGAGACTTGCAGGTCTTCTGCGGCTTTGGGCATCCCTTTGAGTCCCAGTACGGTTGCGCTCAGCCCTTCGTTCATCACCGCGCCCTTTGTCATACTTTTGTCTTCGCAGTGCGTTAGAAGCGGCAGATCAAAGGTGCGGCAGTACTCCATTACGCGCCGCGTCATCTCAGCGGACTGCAGAGGAAAAGCATCGTCAGTGACCGCAATAGCGCCGGCGGCTTTGCAGTCGGCGATCTCGGACATCTCTTCGTTGGCGTTGCCTTTGGTTGCGGCCACCGTGGGCCAGACGCGGACAGGACTTGTCTCTTTTGCGCGTCGCACAACGTACTCAACTGTCGCGCGGTTATCAACGGCCGGAACTGTATTGGGCATCGGGACAACGGAGGTGAAGCCGCCTGCTGCAGCTGCCATCCCGCCCGTTTCAAGCGTTTCTTTGTATTCCTGTCCCGGTTCCCGCAGGTGGACGTGCATGTCAATCAGCCCGGGAGTTACCACCAGGCCGGAGGCGTCGTACAAGCGCACCTCACCGCTCTTCATCTCCTCCGGCAGGCGCTCTCCGCAGAAAGCGATAACGCCGTCCTCAACCAGAACGTCCCCAACTCCGTCAAAGCTGCTCGCCGGATCTATGATTCGCCCGCCGCTAATGAGCAACCGCATCGTCTGACCCTCCCAGGAGCAGATACAACAGAGCCATTCGCACTGCGACTCCGTTGCTGACCTGCTCTTCGACCACAGAAAACTCCCCGTCCGCGACGTCCGCCGCAATCTCTACACCCCTGTTCATCGGTCCGGGATGCATCACCAAGACGTCGGGTCTGGCCTCGCGCAAGGCGTTGCTGTTGAGGCCGAAGCGCTGGGCGTATTCGCGCAGACTCGGGAACAATCCGGCCTCCTGGCGCTCAAGTTGTATTCGCAGAACGTTCACCACGTCACAGTCCCGAATGCCCTCCCGCAGATCGTGAAACACCTCGACCGGAAGCTGTCTCACTTCCGCCGGCAACAGAGTCTCCGGTCCAACCAGCCTGACTTTCGCGCCGAGTCTCGTCAGCCCCCAGATGTTGGAACGGGCAACGCGGCTGTGCGTGATGTCGCCGACAATGGCCACGGTCAAGCCTTCGATCCGGCCTTTGTGCTGGCGGATGGTGAGCATATCCAGCAAGCCCTGTGTCGGGTGCTCGTGCTGTCCGTCTCCGGCGTTGATGACGTGGGCATCCGTATAGCGAGATACAAACTCGGCGGCGCCGCTGGCCTGATGCCGAATGACAAAAACATCAGCAGCCATCGCGCTCAGAGTCAAAATCGTGTCCTTGAGAGATTCGCCTTTCTGGACACTGGAGGTTGACGCGCTGAAGCCTGTCACATCGGCTGAGAGCGTCTTTGCCGCCGTCTCGAAGGAGATACGGGTGCGCGTGGAGTTCTCAAAAAATACCGTCACCACACTTTTCCCGCGCAGGGTGGGAACCTTTTTGATCGGGCGGGAGAGGATCTCTTTCATCTCCTGCGCCTGATCGAGCACGCAAAGCATGTCCTGCGCGCTCATGTCCTGAAGCCCGAGGACGTGTTTCTGTGAAAGCGTCATTGGGTCGCCTCCTGCTCTGCCAACTTGCGGATCGTCACGCGGTCGTTCTGAGGGTCACTCGCCAGGTCCACTTCTACGTCCTCACGCCGTGATGTGGGGATGTTCTTGCCCACAAAGTCCGGCCGGATGGGCAACTCCCGGTGTCCCCTGTCAACGAGTACCGCAAGCTGGATAGTGGACGGCCGGCCAAAATCCATGAGCGCATTGAGCGCGCTGCGCACGGTGCGACCGGTGAAAATAACCTCGTCCACCAGAATCACGGTCTTGCCGGTAATGGATTCTGGAATATCTGTCGGGTCAAGGGCGGACGTGTGGGATCCGAAGTCATCGCGGTAGAGCGTGATGTCCAGAGTCCCAAACGGAACGGGCAGGTTCTCAATAGCCTGCAGCGTCTGCTGGATGCGCCGCGCGAAGGGTACTCCCTTTTTCTGGATGCCCACAATAAAGAGGTCAGCCGCGCCGTTGTTGCGCTCAATGATCTCGTGTGCGATACGCGTCACTGCCCGCCGGATGTCGTCCGCGCTCATCACCTGGATCACCTCATCCATCTCGCTTGCCGCGCCTTTCCGCCTTCAGGCACAAAAAAGGCCTCCCTGCCGTCCGCAAGGTGGCCCATAACGAGTTCAGTTTCAGTTGTGGTGCTTTCACTGGCGTCTTCCTTACCGGCCTCACAGGACCAACTTAAAGGCTTGACGTGGACTTTTCAGTCCCGCCGGACTCTATTGCCCGGATGCTACAGCGCATTCTATCGAATGCTTCTGCGGCTTGTCAACGCATCACTCGAAGAAGTTTTTTCACTCTTTTTGCTACGGGCAACAGCCGCCTCAGAGCTCAAGATATCCTCCCTGTCCGCGTCCCGCCTCACTTCCGCAGGTAGAGTGCACCTGGAGCGGATCGCTCATCTATCCGGGAAAAAGAAAGGCGGCGCCACTGCGGCGCCGCCGGAAAAGACACTGTTGTTTGTGAGAGGAAGACGCTGAGGCACAGGGCCTTGCGTCAGGCTGTAGCCGTGGCGGTCTCGATCTTCTTGAAAATCCCCTCAAACAGCACACTGGAGAGATAGCGCTCGGCCGCGTCCGGCAGCACAGCGACAATAGTCTTGCCCGCAAACTCCGGAAGCTTGCCCAAGCGAACCGCGGCGACGACAGCAGCGCCCGAGGAGATTCCCGAGAGAATACCCTCTTCGCTGGACAAGCGCCGCGCCATTTCGATGGCGTCCTCGTTAGTTACCTGCTCAACACGGTCCACCAACGACAGATCCAGTGTGTCCGGAATAAAGCCCGCGCCAAGTCCCTGAATCTTGTGAGGGCCGGGCTGCAGAGGCTCGCCGTTCATTTTCTGGGTGATAACCGGGCTGTCTTTCGGCTCAACGGCGACGGAAACAATCGGCTTTTCCTGCTGCTTCTTGATGTAGCGCGATACGCCCGTAATTGTGCCGCCTGTCCCCACCCCTGACACCAGAACGTCAATCTTTCCGTCCGTATCGTTCCATATCTCGGGGCCGGTGGTTTTCTCATGGATGTCCGGATTGGCCGGGTTCTTGAACTGATCCATCAGAACGTATTTGTCCGGCTCGGCTGCTGCCATCTCCTTCGCCAGCTCGACCGCTCGCTTGGTTCCGCCGGTTGCTGGCGTGAGCACGATATTTGCTCCCAGCGCCGTCACGACTTTGCGCCGCTCCAAACTCATGTTTTCCGGCATGACGATAGTGACCGGGTAGCCTCGCGCCGCGCCGACGTACGCCAGCGCAATCCCCGTATTGCCACTCGTGGCTTCGAGAATCACCTTGCCCGGACCCAGAACACCGCGCTTCTCGGCGTCCCACACCATGGCGGCGCCAATGCGGCATTTGACAGAATAGGCCGGATTGCGGCCTTCAACCTTGACCAGAATCGTAGCGTTTGCGCCATCCACCACATGGTTTAGCTTGACAAGTGGTGTGCGCCCGATGCTCAGAGAATTGTCTTCGTAGTATCCCATGATAGACCTCCAATGCTGGCCGGACCTGCACAGAGGCGAAGAAGGGTCTCTCTATGCCAGCGCCCAGTCAAAATTGACTATGTTTACTGAATTAGTCGGATATAACCGCAAAATAAGTATAATCACTGCCTGCGCGAATGTCAACCTGCCCATTCGCGTTCTATTATCGCAGACAGATCGCGGCGGCAAAGGCGAAAACGGGTAACACTGCCGCTAGGAGCTGCGTTGAAATCACCAGTGCCATGATCACCACTACAAACCTTTGCAAACGCTATGATTCAGAGGCCGGCCCGGTTGTGGCGCTCGACAGTGTGAATCTGCACATTCCCCGTGGACAGTTTACAGCGGTTATGGGCCCGAGTGGTTGCGGTAAGAGCACCCTTCTGAACCTGCTGGCTGGACTGGACAGGCCATCCTCCGGTGAGATTGACGTCAACGCCTTGCGCCCGGGCGCGATGTCTGAGGCGCGTTTGACGGAGTATCGACGGCGGGTTGTGGGCGTCGTCTTTCAGTTTTACAATCTGCTGCCAACGCTCACCGTAGGCGAGAACATTGCCCTCCCCGCACTGCTCGTCGGGTCTCCAGAGCGCCAGGCCAGCGCCAGGGCGGAGTCGCTGGCTGCGCGGGTGGGTCTTGCGCACAGACTGAGTCACCGCCCTCATCAGCTTTCCGGAGGAGAGATGCAGCGCGCCAGTATCGCCCGAGCGCTCATCAACAATCCGTCTGTGCTGCTGGCTGATGAGCCCACAGGCAATCTGGACTCGCATGCGGCTGCGGAAGTGTTGTCGCTGCTGGAGGAGCTCTCAGAGGAGATGGAAACGACTGTTGTTATGGTGACGCACAGTCGCGAAGCCGCCGCTATCGCAGATGCAATAGTGCATATGCGTGATGGGCGCGTGGAGGACGTTCATGTTGCTGGCGCGGCTGGCTAGCTGGATTTCTCTGCGGCATTTTTCAGGTCAGTTCGGGCGGGCTGCGGTCTCGATTCTGGGTGTCGCCCTTGGGGTCGCGGTCTTTGTGGCTATTCGCCTGGCAAGCGGCAGCGCTGTGACTTCGTTTAGGGAAAGCGTCAGCTCTCTGGCGGGAGATGCGAACCTGCAGGTCTCCGGGCGCTCGCAGGGATTGGATGAGCGGAAAATCGCTCGGTTGCTGGCAGTTCCAGGAGTCAGGCGAGCCGATCCGAAAATCGAAGCCATTGCGACTGTGTCCGGCAAGCCAGGTGAGTCCGTTCTGGTTGTCGGCCTGGATCTCTTCAGTGATCTGCGCGTCCAGTCGGCGCTGAGGGCTGCCGCCCGTTACGGCCCGGCTGATGTTCTTCCCATGGTTACCCGGCGGGACGCGATCGCCGTCAGCGAGCCTTTCGCAAAGCGTAACGGTTGGAAGACCGGACAGACAGTCTGGCTTTCTGACGCTGGACGTAAGCTTCCGTTTGTCATACAGATGCTGCTCCCGGAGCAGGGACTGCTGCGGGCGTACGGCGGCGATGTGGCTGTGATGGATATCGCGGCGGCGCAGGAGAGCTTCGGGCAGATTGGACGGGTTACGGGTATTGACGTCGTGGCTGATGAAGGCCGGACGTTCAACCGCGTGCGTCTTGAGGCTTCCAGGCTGTTCCCGGGTGCGGAGGTGGCGCGTCCGGCGTCACGCGGCGATCAGGTGGAGTCGATGATTGCCAGCTTCCGTCTGAATCTTGTGGCTCTGGCGCTTGTCGCGCTGTTTGTCGGCGCATTCCTGATTTTCAACAGTGTGTCGCTCTCTGTCATTCAGCGACGTCAGGAGATTGGCATGGCGCGCTGCATTGGCGTTTCGCGGACACAGATTGCACTGCTGTTTCTGGGCGAGGCGCTGGTTTGCGGTGTTGTGGGAGCGTTTGTGGGGCTTGGGCTTGGAGTTGGGCTGTCGCGCCTTGCGCTTGGCAGTGTAAGCGCGACAGTCTCCACGATGTACGCGGCTGTCAAAACCACACAGGTTTTTGTGGATACTCCGACGCTGGTCTGGGGACTGGCGCTTGGGGTAGTAGCGGCGCTGGTGAGCGGGCTGGTCCCCGCTCTTGAGGCGGCTTCAACGCGGCCGGGCCTGGCGGCGCGAGAGGGTTCTTTGATACAGGGGCGAAGGGCGCGGCTTCTGTGGGTGAGCTCTGGCGCGGTGGTCTCGGGGCTGCTGGCGTGGCGGTTGGCTCTCTGGTCACTCGAGGCCAGAGACGGGCTGGCAGGCTTTGCGAGCGCGGGACTGGTTCTGGTGGCCAGTTCTCTGGCCGCGCCGATCGTGACGGTTGGTCTGGCGTGGCTGGCGAGGTGGCCCGCGCGCAAAGCTGGAGGTATTGAGGGCGCTCTGGCGGCTGGCTGGATAGTGCAGTCACTGGAGCGGACGGCCGTAGTCATTGCGGCGCTGGCGGCGGCTGTCACCATGCTGATTGCGCTGAATATGATGGTTGGTTCGTTCCGGCGCACAGTCGTAGTCTGGATGGATCAGACGATCCGGGCGGATCTTTTCATCGAACCCGCCTCGCGCCTGGTGACTCACGTTTACAGCGAGCTCCCGGCTGGCGTCGTCAATACAATCAGGACAATGCCCGGCGTGCGATCATGGGATACGCTGCGCGTGAACAGTGTCGTCATTGACGGCAAACAGGCCGACCTGTACGCATTCGATCTCCGCAAGATGGCGGATAACAGCCGGCTGCTCTTTCTCGACGGCGCCAATACTCATCAGCGTGTCCGTGAAGCCCTCTCCAGAGACGAAGTTCTCGTCAGCGAGACGTTTTCTAACAGGTTCGGGAAGAAACGGGGAGACCTTCTGGAGCTGGCCACGCCAACCGGAATGCACAGATTCAGAATCGCCGGAGTTTTCTACGATTACACGACGGAGGCAGGTCTGATCGTCATCCATCGTCCACTCTACAGCCGTCTCTGGAAGGACGAACGCGTTGACACCGCCGCGGTCTACGTGAAACCGGGCTTTACTGCGGAGTCCGTCCGCACAGAGCTGCTTCGGCGCATTGGCGGGCGCTATGACATCGTTGTACTGCCAAATAGAGCGCTCAAAGCCCGGGCTCTCACGATTTTTGATCGCACGTTTGCCATCACTAACGCTCTCAAGGTTGTTGCGGTAGTCATTGCCGTTATGGGAGTGATCACGACAATGTCCACACTGATTTTGCAGAGACGGCGAGAGCTTGGCGTTATGCGGGCTGTGGGGGCTTCTCGAGGGCAACTGGCGCGCATGGCCGTTATGGAAAGCGGGCTTATTGGCATTTTCGGGACTGTCCTCGGCATGGCTTGCGGCCCGGTTCTGGCAATGGTGCTGATTCAGGTGATCAACAAGCTCTTCTTCGGGTGGACAATCATCCCCTTGCTGGAGGCAAAGTGGTTTTTTGAAGCAGCGGTGTGGGTGGTCGCAGCCAGTCTGCTGGCCGGACTTCTGCCAGCCAGATTCGCTTCACGGATGCAGGCGGCGGAGGCGGTGCGCGATGAAAGCTAGGGCGCTTCTCGCCATCGCGCTTCTTGCGTTTGCAGGGATTCCGGCGCTGGGAACTGGCGAGGGCTTCGAGCGCGCCACGCGTATCCGGGCCTTCACCTTTCCAAGTGACCACGCCGCGCATCCCGGCTACCGTACGGAATGGTGGTATTACACAGGCATTGTGTCCTCCGGAAAGCGCGAGTTTGGCTATGAACTCACCTTCTTCCGTGTCGCCCTGGCGCCCAGCCTGCGGGCGCGCGCGTCTCACTGGGCGACCCGCGACGTGCTGTTCGCGCACTTTGCAGTGACAGATGTCAGTGCAAAGCGCTTCTTCTACGATCAAAGAGTCGGGCGTCCGGTACTGGGACTCGCAGGCTACTCTGCTGACAAGCTGGATGTGTTCATTGGGCCCGATGGCAGCGCAGGGCAGTGGTCAGTCAGACAAAGTGGTGAGGCTATGAGACTGCGGGCGAGCGCAAACGGGCACGAAATCGACCTTACGCTCAGAGCAAAGCGCCCGCCTGTACTCAACGGCCGCGACGGTCTCAGCCAGAAGGGGCCGGGCGCTGGCAACGCCAACTACTACTATTCTGTCCCGCGTCTGGTGACACGTGGATCGCTCAGCGTACAGGGCAAGCGCTACTCTGTAAGTGGGATGACCTGGATGGACCACGAGTGGGGAACCAGCGAGCTTGCGCCGAATCAGAAGGGGTGGGACTGGTTTTCGCTTCGCCTTTCAGACGGCAGTGATCTGATGCTGTACTCACTGAGGGACGCACGCAGCCGCCCCACGCCCTATTCCAGCGGCACAATAGTCCGAAGCGACGGCACAACGCTGAGCCTGAGTCAGAAAGACTTCTCCATTCGCGCGAACGGTCACTGGAAGAGCCCGCGGACCGGCGGTCTTTATCCCAGCGGGTGGACTCTCATGGCGCCGAAGGAGAAGCTGCGTCTGAGCGTGACTCCCTTGCTCAAAGATCAGGAACTGGTGACAGCGGGAACGACGGGAGTTTCCTATTGGGAAGGGGCAGTCCGCGCGGAAGGCTCACACGCCGGGCGTTCTGTCAGCGGTGAAGGGTACGTCGAATTGACAGGCTACGCAGGCGGTGCGCCCGGCAAAGCCCTGCCCGGCAGGTAGGCGACCTTCGCTACCCGCCTCTGGCTATTTCCCCGCTGCGCGAACTATCCCCGCTCCCGAGTCGCGTAAAGAATCCGGATTACTGCGCGGTCAGCGGAACGTCTCGAGGAACCACTGTGGAATGTGACGGTGCGCTGTTCGCAACTCCTGCCTGTGGCGCTGGCAGTCCGGGTCCATCCGGGTTACCAGTGCCCAGAAGTCGCTGGAGTGGTCCAGATGACGCGTGTGCGCCAGCTCATGCGCCATAACGTGACGCACAAGCTCCGCTGGCAGGAAGAGAAGCTGGCTGTTGAGTGAAATCGTGCCGCGGCGCGAGCAGCTTCCCCAGCGCGTGCGCTGCGTTCCAAAGCGTACTCTGGCGTATGAATGGCCGGTCTGATCTGCCAGCGACCGCAGCAGATGCGACAGGTGCTGTGACGCCTGGGTGCGGACAAACTCTCTGAGCGTAGCAAGAACCAGGGCGCGGTTAGCTGTCTCCCCGTGAAGCTCGACACAGCCCCGCTGTGCCCTGTATCTGATTGCGCCACAGCGTTGAGACGAGTTGTAAACTACGGTCCACGTCTGTTGAATAGCGGTAAAGTTTACGCTCTCTGGAAGGGCAGTTGGCGCGGTGCTGCTCAAGCGCTGCGAGTGTTGCCGCGTGCGCTGCACGGCTCCGGCAATCCACTCCAGATTCTCTTTCACAAAAGCTCTTGCCCTCGCCTGAGTCACGCCAGGTGGGCCGGTTACCACTAGCTCTTCACTTGGCGTGACTGTCAGTCTCAGATGTTTGAAGCGGCGGTCGTGGCGAAGGCTGAAATCCGGCAGATCTGCCCGGTGGCGCAACGGCTTCACGATCCGATTTTGTCTGCGAGAATCAGCGCCGCCAGGCGCGCTCTGGTGGCATTGAGCGCAATCGGGTCTTTCTGGTAATCACTCCAGCTTGCTGCCTGAGTGTCAACGATTCTGCGCACTCTCGCAGGACCGGCCGCAGCGGCTGCCATTGCGATATAGTCGTAGTCCTGCATCCCCTGTCGAATGATCTTCAGGCGCAGCGATGGCAACGGTCCCGGATAGCCCGCTTTCCGGCCTGGATACAGCAGCGAGCCGTCGCCGTACACGTCCTTGTTGATGAACTTGATAGTTGCCATGTCCACCCATGGGTCCTTCGTGCCGGTATCCTTGCCGTTCCAGTAGTTGGCGCACCAGTAAAGCAGCCCGGTGGTATCGTACTTCCAGTTCTGCCAAAAGAGAATCCGGTGGTCTATACCGTCGTTTTGAATAAAGAAGTTGGCGTAAGGTTTTCCGGGCCCACAGCAGACATAGTCCCAGACTTCGTCGCCGGCCGCCTGGCGTTTCGCCAGTTCGTCCGGCTGATGGTAGAAGGTGTTGTAGCACCAGATGTCGAGCTTGCCTGTCAGGAGATCAAATACCGTTGTCTTTTCGTCAAAATCCGGTCCACGGTAGTAAGGCGCGATGATGCGCGCCCGAGGCTCCAGAGCGTGCAAACGCTCACAGATTTTGATCAGGTTGGCGTACTGCTCCTTGTTGACAGGCTCGTCCACAACGTAGAAGAAGCCCTTGTCCAGCCAGCCGCCACTCTTCAGACGCTGCAGTGTCTTCTTTTGCACGGCGTCGTCTTCAGAGTAGGGAATTACGAAGGAGGTCATGCGCGGATCGTTCAGATATCTAGCGCCTTCGTCGGTGTTGAGATCGGCTGGAATGTTGTACGCGGAGAGACCGTGCTCCAGCAGAATCCCGTAGTAAGCCCGCCTGTAGCGCTCGTAAGCGGCTGTGCCTTTTGTGAGGCCTTCCTGCTCCGCCATCGGCTCGTCCAGAAGCCCGAACGCCGTCGTCAGCGCAGGAGTAGCTGGCAGCGCGAAGCCGTACACGCGCAGCCGCACATTGACGCGCGCAAACTCTTTGCCATCCGCTCTCAGCGAGACAGCGCCAGCATAGTCCCCTTCGCGGGCGCTTGCGGGAATCTCAATCTCAACGTACAGCGGCTGTGTGACACCCGCCTTCAAGTCCACGCTTCTCAAAGGCGATAGAGGGTCTGGCAGGCGGCCGTCTATTGTGTCCACGTAGTGCTGCCGCCAGATGGACACCCTCCGGGCGCTGATAGTCCCGGCGCCAGAAAGCTCTGTTGGTAGCGCTGTGACTGAGGCGATGTCTGTATCTGAGCGTAAGGCTATCTGGAAGGCTGCGTATTCGCGCTTTGCGGCCTCAAGCGCTATCATCTGCTCCGGTGAGTCCGGCGCAGTGGCGCTCTCCCGGATTTTCAAAGCCGCAGGGGCTGTCCAGACCTGCGCAGCCCACACCGGAGCAGCCATAGTAAGCAAAGCGATCAGAAGAACAGCTTTCACATCTCACCTCCGTCGGTGGTGATGGCCAGAGTTTTCATCAGAACTCTCAAAGCCTCAGGCAGCGTAGTCAACTCTGCGTTGCGGTGTCCGTCCAGTCGGCAGACCTCAGCCAACCACTGTCACGCTCAGCTTGCGAGTGCGAGGCCCATCAAACTCCAGAAAATAGATTCCCTGCCACCGTCCGGTCGCCAGTTGACCCTCTGTCACAGGCACGCTCAGAGACCCGGTCATCAGCGCCGCTTTCACGTGAGCAGGCGCATTGTCTTCCGGGTGACGCCACTGCTTGTTAGTTGGTACCAGCTCATCCAGCGCATTGATAATGTCGTGTGCGACGTTTGGGTCGAAGTGCTCGTTGGCTATGACCGCTGCGGTGGTGTGCGGCACGAAAATGACACACACGCCGGTCTTGATCCCGGAGTCGCTGACTGTCCGGCTGATTAGTTCAGTGACGTCCACACATTCGTGCTTTCTGGTAGTGTGAATATTGAGTTCAGTCTGATGAGCCATTGGCTGATCCCATTCCCTTCGTAAAACTGGAGGTGCTATGTGCCGGGCGCGCTCAGTCGAAAAGCTCTGAGATGGATCGGTTTTCGCGCAGTCGCAGAATTGCCTCTCCGAGAATCGGCGCAACGCTCAGCACAGTGGCATTGTCCGGCAGATGATCGCGCGGCACCGGCACCGTATCCGTGGTCACAATCTCCTTGATCTCCGGGCGCTGCAGGTTGGCCTTGGCGTTGCCGGTGAACAGCCCGTGTGTGCACGCTACGTATATTTCCGGGCGCGCGCCAGCCTGCAAGAGCATGTTGACGCACTCCGTAATGCTGCCACCCGTCGCTATCATGTCTTCGATAATCAGAGGGGTCTTCCCTTGTACATCCCCCGCGATGTGTGTCACTTCCGCCACGTTGTGCTTCGGGTGAAACTTGTACCCGACGGCCAGAGGCGCCCGGAGGCGCTCCGTAACCTGCCGGGCTTTCTTTACCCGTCCCTCGTCCGGGGAGACGACCACTAGATTTTCCAGGTTCTTGTCTTTGAAGTGTTTGGACAGCAACGACAGGGCCGTGAGGTGGTCAACCGGCACGTCGAAAAATCCCTGGATAGCGTCCGCATGCAGGTCCATGGTGACCACTCTGTCCGCGCCGGAAGTCTTCAGGAGGTCGGCGACGAGCTTGGCGGTAATAGGTTCTCTCGGACGCTCCTTTTTCTCCTGACGCGCATAGCCGTAATAGGGGATGACAGCCGTTATTCGGCCGGCTGAGGCACGGCGAAGCGTATCCAGAAGGATCAGAAGCTCCATCACGTGCTGGTCAACCGGCGGGCACGTGGGCTGGATGAGAAACACATCCGCCCCGCGTACGCTCTCGTCGAACTTTACATAGAGCTCACCGTCTGAAAAGCGCTCAATCCTGAGTTTGCCCAGCGCGCAGTTGAGATAGGATGCGATTCCTTCTGACAGAGCCGGGTTCGCAGTCCCGGAGAAGATTTGCAGTGGCTCCAAGATCAGGCGCCCTCCAGAGAAGCCGCCTCGCGCGCGCTTCTGAACTCTTCGTCTCCGTCAATCACGCTGATCTCCAGCTCGTATTCCCGCTCTTCCCATGGCTCCAACTCAACAAGTCTCCCCGCCCTGCGCTCCGCTGATCTGCCGAGAGTCTGGCAGTTCGCCGGCTCCAGCCCGCACACGTACGCGCCCTGTCCCAGCATCTTCCACTGGTTGAACCAGGGCAGCGTCGTGTGAGAATATCTCAGGCGCATCCCGAACGGGCGTCCCTGGAAGTCCGGGTTCACCATGGTGACGCTGACAAATCCGTCTTCATCCGGTTGCATTTTGTGGGCGTAAACCCGCTCTGCAAATCCCGCGGTTGGCGGCAGCATCTCCATCCAGCGATCCGCTTCAACTTCCGCGTCGTTGTCGCGCGGGAGACACTCCAGAGAAGGCGCGTAAACGCGTGATTCGGGGCTTAGCACCGGAAAACCGGCGTTCACGTGATACAAAATCATATGCGGCGCTGGTTCAAAGCCCTCATTTGTGACTTTGTCGTTGACTCGGATGGTGCTGGAGCCGATGCGGGTGGAGATGGTGCGCTCGAGCAGGAGGTTGTATCCGAAAAGCCGGCCTTCACGAATCTTGCCGCTGGCCTGCAGTATGTAGTCCTCTCCGTCCCACCACTCACGCGCGCAGAGTTCAGTGGCCGCGGTAGCGCCGATGCGTCCATGAACGCCGAGGTCTTCTCCGGCGTCTGTGTTCGGTGCGCCCGCCTGCGCAAGCCCGCACGTGGCAAACAGGCCGCCCTGAAAAGTCCACAGCCACTCGGCGCCGCGCGCGCTGTAGAAAGACGGGTGCTGATCCCCGGCGCCCGAGCGCCACGCCAGCGACGCCCCTTTGTACGTGCATCGCGAGATGTCCATCGCCCGGTCCGCCAGCACGTCAAACTCAAGTCCCGTGCCCGTGCGAAACTCCAGCGCTCTCACGCCGTCTTCCTTACCGCCTTGCAGACGCACCTCACGCACGCCGCCAATCTGAGAGATATCTCCAACCTGCCTCAGCAGATCTGTCCGTGAAAGAATGTGCCCAAAAATCCGCGCCAACTCGTGTCTCCCGCACCGTGTCTGTAAAGTTCTTCCGGTTTTCAAAGGGCTGATCCTCCGGTCTGAGGGCCCGCGGAAAACCTCATGGATTATGGCCGACAAAGGGCGTGGCAACGCTACAGGGTGTTGAGTCACAATCATCTGCAGCAAAAAACGTTGCCGGAGAGATATTGCCCATGCTCAAGAAACGGATAATTCCCTGTCTGGATGTCAACAACGGGCGCGTTGTCAAAGGGACCAACTTTGTCAATCTGCGGGATGCGGGTGACCCTGTAGAGCTGGCCGCCTTCTACGACGCTGAAGGGGCTGATGAGTTAACATTTCTCGACATCACAGCCAGCCATGAAGAGCGCGACACCATCGTGGATGTGGCGTCTCGCACGGCAGATCAGGTCTTTATCCCGTTTACAGTCGGCGGCGGCATCCGCACGACGGACGATTTCCGCAGAATTCTAAAGACCGGCGCAGACAAAGTGAGCGTCAACACCGCCGCAATCGCCAATCCAGAGCTTATCAGACAGGCCTCCGAGATGTTCGGGTCGCAATGTGTCGTCCTGGCGGTTGACGCGCGCAGGGCTTCGGACAAAGCCTCTTCGTGGGAGGTCTATACGCATGGAGGCCGGAAGGCCACCGGAATGGATGCGCTGGAGTGGGCAAAGCGCGGGGAGGAGCTTGGCGCGGGTGAGATCCTGCTGACAAGCATGGACTGCGATGGCACCCAGTCCGGTTACGATATCGAGCTTACGCGCGCGGTTTCCGAGAGCGTCTCGATCCCTGTCATCGCAAGCGGCGGCGCAGGGACGCTGGAACACATATACGATGCGCTCACAGAAGGCAAAGCGGACGCGGCGCTGGTTGCCAGCATCGTCCATTTCCGCACATACAGCATTCGAGAGATCAAAGAATACCTGAACGGCCGCGGCGTACCGGTGAGGCTTACTGCGGCTGTAACTGAGGAGTGAGGCGACTCTGAGCGTCGCCAGCCGCACACCGAAATAAACCTATGACTAACGCAGACAATATCTTCGATTCCCTGAAAACAGATGCCAACGGCCTGGTTGCCGCAGTTGTGCAGGATGCTGCAAACGGCGAAGTCCTGATGGTCGCATGGATGGATCGCGAAGCTCTCAAGCGCACTCTCGAAGAGGGCAAGACCTGCTTTTTCAGCCGCAGCCGGCAGAAATACTGGGTAAAGGGGGAAACCAGTGGCCACTACCAGGTCGTAAAGGAAGTCCGCGCTGACTGCGATCTGGACGCTATCCTTGTAAAAGTGGAGCAGACGGGTGCGGCCTGCCACGCGGGCTACCGCAGCTGCTTCTACCGCAAAGTAGATTCGGGTGGCAAACTCGAGACGGTTGAAGAGCAACTCAAGCGGCCCGAAGACATCTACAAGACTCCCTGAAGAGAAAAGTTGTCAGAGCGTCTCACTCTCTACCGGAATGCCGTTGTTCACTCGCTGCAGGGTGGCATTGAGGATGTGTCCACCGCAGAGGCTTTCGCTGTCTCGGGCGGGCGGTTTGTGGCGGTTGGACTTGAGACCAAAGTGCGCGCGCAGATGCAGGGCGCCTTTGACACAGTGGACCTGCAAGGCTCCACAGTTGTTCCGGGTTTTGTCGATGCGCACGCGCACCTGATTGACTTCGGTCTGATGCTGCAGAGCACGGCGGATCTGACTCACTCCCGCTCTGTGCGCGAGTTGCAGGATCGTCTCCGCTCGCATGCGCAGAAGCGCCCAACGGGCTGGCTTTTCGGACACGGTTTCGATCAGGAGCTCTTCGAAACTCACGCTTTTCCCACCCGGCAAGATCTGGATGCAGTCTGTGCCGATCGCCCGCTGATTATTACGCGCATCTGCGGGCATGCGGCAGTTGGAAACACTTTTGCGCTTCAACACTCTTCCGGCCCTCTGCCTCCAGGCGCCTCTGAGAGTGGGCTGCTCACAGAAGATGATATCTCGCTGATTACCGCGCACGCACCAGAGCCGACCGATGCGGAGATTGACGATGCAATTCTGCGGGCCGGATCTCTGGCGACATCGCTCGGGCTTACTGGCGTTCACTGCCTTCTGGCCGACATGCGGCAGCTCGACCGCCTGCGAGAGCTGGATCAACGCAACGAGCTGCCAATCCGTTTTCACGCACAGATTCTCTATCGCTACCTGGATGAGTGTGTTGCGCGCGGCCTGCGTACGGGTCAGGGGTCGGACTACCTGACCATTGGGGCTATGAAAATCTTCTCAGACGGCAGCTTTGGAGCGCGCACGGCGGCGATGCACGATGACTACTCTGATGATCCCGGCAACCGCGGGATTCTTCTCATCGATCAACCAGAGCTGGCTGAGATGGTTGAGAAAGCGCAGGCGGCTGGTTTTCAGTGTGCGATTCACGCCATCGGCGACAAAGCCGTCGATGTCACCGTTGGGGCTATTGCGGACGCTTGCGCACTGAGCGGCGGCAACAACCCTCTGCGCCACCGTATCGAACACGCCTCTCAAATGACTACTTCGGCTCTGCGGGCCATGGTGTCTCTGAAGATCCCTGTGGCCGTGCAGCCACAGTTTGTCCTCACGGACTTCTGGACAGTTCACCGTGTCGGCAAAGAGCGCTACCGCTGGTCCTATCCGTTTAGAACAATGCAGGAAGCTGGTGTGCATCTGGCTATGTCCAGCGATTGCTGGGTAGAAAAGCTCGATCCGTACGAGCTGATCTACCGCGCCTGTGTGCGCGATGAAGTCTCTAAATCCGAGTCACTGACTCCCCGCGAAACTGTCTATGCGTACACGCGCGGAAGTGCGTACGCCGCCGGACAGGAATCGCAGCGTGGCGCCATCGTGCCGGGAATGCTGGCGGACGCTGTTGTCTTCGACGAGCCTCTGCTCGACATTGCGCCCGAGACATTGCTGAAGATCAGGCCGCGCGGTGTTCTGACAGGTGGAAACCTGCGCCTCTTCTGATCCCTCTGTTCTAACCAAAATCACCCTCCTGTACCCTCCCGTGTCTTCCCATAATCAGGGGTGCCTTTGCGGTGGTATCGGTCACGCGCGCAGGCGCACACACCCGGCAACGCCGCAGGCTGTGACAATTACCGGTATCTTCTCCGTTGTCTCAAACGACGCGCGCAAGCAGGGAATATAACGAACAGAGGTGTTCCACGATGGGTCTGAACAGATCATCGAACAGCAACGAAACGAACAACTCATATCAACTGGGACTGAGAAACCTGAGTGGTGTTCCTGTCCTGGATGTCTTTGGAAAGATAGACGCAAGCGCGCTTCGCGCGATTGAAGATATGGCGTCACGCCTGCTCTGTGCAGGCCACAATCAGCTCGTTCTCAACTTTCGGCATGCCGCTGCGGCCAACGCCTTGGTGGTGAGCTCACTGAAGCGCATTGGACAGCAGGTCAGGAAGCGCTATGGCAGGGTCACTCTGATTCCCTGTCTGGAAGGGATCAGCCAGAGGATGATGGCGGATCTTAAGGGGCTGCTTTCCTTCTCTTCGTCCGAGGCCGACGCTTTGCACAAGATCAAGAGGATTGTGAACTTTGCGGATACAGAGCATCCAGGAACCACCGCCAGGCTGGCGGAATGATAATGAACAAGGATGTGGAGAATCTCAAAGTCGTCAAGATTCTGGACGCTATGTACTGCGTACGTTGCCGATTTGCCCACGTAGCGGACGTGCTCATGACGGACGGAACACGCAAGAAGATGTTCTACTGCTCGCGTCGGGATTGTGACAACTGGCAGACTGAAGAGACGACTTCTCCGCCGGTGAAGCTTGATGATTCGATATTCGGAACTGAAGAGCCAATCGCTGAAGGGTGGGACACCGAGTAAGCTTCTGATAGAAGAACGCAAGAGGTGACGCACCCGTGTTGAAGTTTGAAAGGACAGCCACAACGGCTGTCCTTTTTTGTTTGTCTCCAACTCGCACACGAATTTAAGCGCCGCGCACTCTAAAGTTCGTCCAACCTCCAGTCGTTTAGTTTCAGTGGAAGGTCTTGCGCGGTGGCTGCGCCGCCTCGCATAAGCCCGGCTGCGTTCAACTCAGATTTGCGGCCGCGCGAAGGATCAATCGCTCTACAGGGCTTTGCCCACCGTCGATTCGGAGGTTCGAATCTATCATGCTTCAAGCGATGTTCAACGGAGTGTCGGGAGTGCAGGCGCACAAGACCGAGCTTGATATCATCGGCAACAATGTGGCCAACGTCAACACAGTCGCCTTCAAAGCCAGCCGCACGGTCTTCAAAGATGTAATCTCACAGACGCTGCGCGGAGCGACGCAGCCCAACGATTCCGGACTGGGTGGAACCAACCCGTTTCAGGTGGGTCTGGGGGTTACGGTCGGCGCGGCAGATCTGA
>JADLDK010000020.1 GCA_020846715.1 Armatimonadota bacterium
CTCGTAGCTTTCAGCAATGACAGCTTTCACGCCCTTCAGATAGGGGCCCTTTGCCGCCCAGTCCCGGCTTGATCCAGACCCGTACTCCTTGCCTGCCAGCACCACCAGAGGCGTTCCACTGGCCTGATATTTCACGGCAGCGTCGAAGATTGACATAACTTCGCCCGTGGGGAGATATGTTGTAAAGCCGCCTTCGGTACCGGGCGCTATCCGGTTGCGAATCCGTATGTTGGCAAACGTCCCGCGCACCATAACCTCGTGGTTTCCGCGCCTCGATCCGTACGAGTTGAACCGCGCCGGGGAGACACCGTGCTCACGAAGGTATTTTCCGGCGGGAGAGTCAGCCTTGATACTGCCGGCCGGAGAGATGTGATCTGTCGTGACGCTGTCACCAAGCCACGCCAGCACTCTGGCGCCTGCGATGTCCGGCACACTTTCCGGAGCTTCCGGACTCATATTCTCAAAGTAAGGCGGGTGCTTGATGTAGGTCGAGTCCGGATTCCAGGCGAACAGCGCGCCCTCCGGAGCGTCTATAGCGTTCCAGTGCTCATCCCCTTCAAAGACCTCTGCGTAGTTCTGTCTGAACATATCGACCTTCAAAGCCTGCTCTATCGCTTCGCTGACTTCAGCTTGCGTGGGCCAGATATGGCGCAGATACACGGGCTCTCCGTCTGAACCGGTTCCCAGAGGCTCGTTGTACAGATCTACGTCCATCCGCCCGGTCAGCGCGTAGGCCACCACCAGCGGCGGAGACATCAGGTAATTGGCGCGCACTTCAGGGTTTATCCGGCCTTCAAAGTTGCGGTTGCCGGACAGCACGCTGACCGCCACGAGCCTGCCTTCTTCGATTCCTTCGACAACGGGTTCGGGAAGAGGACCGGAATTGCCAATACACGTTGTGCATCCGTATCCGACTGTGTTAAATCTCAGCTTGTTGAGATAAGGCGTCAACCCGGCCTGGTCGAGATAGCGTGTCACAACTCGAGACCCTGGCGCCAGAGAGGTCTTAACCCAAGGCTTGGTGTCCAGACCACGCTCTACGGCCTTCTTCGCCAGAAGGCCAGCAGCCACCATGACCGATGGATTTGATGTGTTGGTGCAGCTTGTTATTGCCGCAATCACAATACTCCCGTGGTGTAGCGGGAAAGACTCACCGTTCATCGTCACCGTGACAGTCTCGGGTTTCGCTGTGGCAGCGACGGCCGGACCGGGTTGAGCCGCAGTGCCGGGCAGGGGTTCCAGGGACTCCGCAGGCCCAAGCAGCCCGGGCAGAGCCTCGTGAAACGCTGTGGCGGCGTTAGAGAGGCTGATGCGGTCCTGTGGCCGGCGCGGTCCGGCGATGCTTGGCTCAACGGTGTTGAGATCGAGCTCCAGAGTGTCTGAGTAATCTGCCTTGGGAGAGTCCGGCTCGTGGAAGAGACCTTGCTCCTTCATATAGGTCTCCACGAGCGTGACCTGCTCTTCTGACCTTCCGGAGAAGCGAAGATAGCGCAGGCTCTCCTTGTCAATTGGGAAAATGCCACACGTGGCCCCGTACTCCGGCGCCATGTTTGCAATGGTCGCCCGATCCGCCAACGGCAGATGCATTAAACCCGGGCCGTAGAACTCCACAAACTTTCCGACAACCCCCTTCTTGCGCAGCATCTCGGTCACAGTCAGTACCAGATCTGTAGCTGTTGCGCCTTCAGGCAGCGCGTTCACCAGCCGGAATCCCACGACCTGAGGAATCAGCATTGAGAGAGGTTGTCCGAGCATGGCGGCCTCAGCCTCAATACCTCCGACACCCCACCCGAGTACACCCAGACCGTTCACCATCGTCGTGTGTGAGTCTGTTCCAAGCAATGTGTCTGGGTAGGCCAGCCTCTCCTCACCGTCTGAAGTGAAGACGACCCGCGCAAGGTATTCCAGATTGACCTGATGGACAATTCCCGTGCTTGGCGGCACGGCTCTGAAGTTCTTGAACGTGCCCTGACCCCACTTGAGAAACGCATACCGCTCCACGTTGCGTTCAAACTCAAGCTCCACGTTCAAAGCCAGAGCAGCATCCGAGCCGTACGCATCCACCTGGACGGAGTGATCAATGACAAGTTCGACCGGCTGGAGAGGGTTGATTTTGCTCGGGTCGCCTCCGAGGCGGGCCATGGCGTCGCGCATAGCGGCCAGGTCCACCACGCACGGCACACCCGTAAAATCCTGAAGGAGCACACGCGCGGGAGTGAAGGCGATTTCCCCGTGAGGCATCTGCGATGCGTCCCACGTAGCCAGCGCGCGGATGTCTTCAGGAGTCACGCTGAGGCCGTTTTCAGTTCTGAGCAGATTCTCAAGAAGAATGCGCAGGGAGTAGGGCAGTCTCGAAAGTGAGCCGGCCTCGTTCTCCAGCGCCTGAAGTCGGTAAATCGTGTAGTCCACGCCGCTGGATCGCAGTGTGCTTTTGGCTCCGAAGCTGTTATTCAATAGTTTCTCCTCCCAGGCCAAGGGACCGGCAAGTAGTCCTCTGGTCAGTCGCTGTGTCTTCGATTATGGCATGTCTGGCTACGCCCGGCGCAAGCGCTGGCGCTGCGCTGCACCTGTGCAGATATTCTGCCCGGCGCCGCAGATACGCACTCTTCATTTAACCTTATCGCCCACCGTGATCTGCGAGCTGCGCTCAGATACAAAACGGTTATGCTCAAAGAGGACGAGACCATTCAGCCTGATGTTTCACGCGAGCCGGCCAGGCGCGGCTGTGTCGCTCTGGAGATGGCGGGGAACCGTTTTCGTTCTGTCGCAGTTGGTTTCAATGCGGCGGCGCATGAAGTTATTTGCAGTGTTTGACAGCGCGTGACGCAAGTCGCGCAGGAGGAATTCTCATTGGAAACAGCGATCTTCGCGGCAGGTTGCTTCTGGGGTGTCGAGGAGGCTTTTCGATCGGTGCGCGGGGTGGAAAACGTAACGGTCGGCTACTGCGGCGGTCACACCTCCAGTCCCACCTATAAACAAGTGTGCTCGGGAGAGACCGGCCATGCCGAGGTGGCGCGGGTCGAGTTTGATCCCTCAGTCGTCAGCTATGGTGAGCTGCTGGAGGTGTTCTGGAAAATCCATGATCCCACTCAGTTGAACCGGCAGGGCCCGGACTTCGGGACGCAGTACAGATCAGCAGTTTTCTATACTGAGCCAGAGCAGCGCGACATTGCCGAAGAGTCCAAGCGTCAACTCCAGGCCAGCGGAAAATTCGCAAGGCCCGTCGTGACGGAAATCACACCGGCTTCAACCTTCTGGCCGGCGGAAGACTATCATCAGCAGTATTTGTCCAAAAGAGGCGTCTCAGGCTGCCATCTCTGAATTGCGGCGAGAAAAATTCGCGCTTTTGGATTGGGCCCGCTGTTTGGCACGCTTTGTGCACTTAATATCTGCGGAAACCAAAACATCTTTTTCTCCTTCTGTCAGACTTATTTACAGTCGGCCCGCCGCAAGGCGGGCTTTTTCTTTTTTCCTGAGCCCATACTCTGACAGAAAGGTGCGCTCTTCCCCGGCCGTCGCATCCTCAACATTCGTATTCTAAGCAGCAAAAGCGCACGGGGCTTTCTGCATCATAGTTCTTGCTGAATGTAGTGTGCTCATTCAGCCGCACGTCGCCCAGGCCTCTCAATCCGAGAGCTGGGCTTTTTCAGAACACTGTTGGCTGACCCAGAGGAGGTATCTGGATTTGGGCGGTGTTCTTGAAGTGCTCGTGTGGTGCGCTTGACGGTTGTTTGCAGATTGCCTGGCCTGCGGCCGGCAGAATAACTCAGCAGAGGGCCTGAGTCCTGGCCAAAAGCGCGCCAAGAGCTCAGGTTTGAGTGTCGCACAGGACGGAGGCGTAGAACTGTGACGTCTCATGCACCTGCAGCGCGGCACGTTAGTGGGAAAAGCGGAGTTTGAAAAAGAATCGGGGCGACAGGATTCGAACCTGCGACCACCGGTACCCCATACCGGTACGCTACCAAGCTGCGCCACGCCCCGACGGACCTTTCGCCTCAGGAATCTGCTCTCCATTTTGCCAGCCTGAGCTTTGCACGAGGCTGGCCTTGAAGGCAAGAACTACTGAGTGCGAAGCGCCCTTATTATACAGCACCAGCCAGAGAGTTGTCAGCAGCCTGGGGAAACATTGGTGGAAGGCTCTTGCAGAGAGGAACCCGTACACACTTTCGGGCGAAAAGCCACAAACTATAGCTGAGCCGCTCCTGCGCTACGTCCATGACCTTCGCCCGAAACCAGCGTTGCACGCCTTCTAGCCAGGCGCGCAACAAAAACTCGACTGTCACTTGGAACAACCGTATAAGAGACTGATTGGTTCCCGTTTCTGGCTCCAGGTTTTTGCTGATTTGCGGGCGTGTCACCTACAGGAATCTTTCAGGACGGAGGTACTGTTCCGATATAATGGATTGTGCGCTAAGCACGCGAGTTCGCTATGGATCAACACGCACTACAAGTTCTGGAGTTCGGAAAAGTCTTGCAACAACTCGCAGATCATACTGCGACAGAAGTCGGAGCTGCGCTTGCGCTTGTCCTTGCGCCAGCCGGCAATCTTGGGGAAGTACAGCTTCGTCAGACGCAGACCGCTGAGGCCCGGCAACTTCTGGATGACTTCGGTGGAATGCCACTGGGCGGCGCTCACAATATCCTCCCGCATCTCGAAAAGGCTGTGCGTGCGGGATGCCTGGATGGGCGGGAGTTGCTTGACATCGCCGAGACTCTCACGGCTTCAGAGCGGCTCAGTGCCTTTCTGCGCAAACACTCACTCCTCACTCCCGAGCTCTCAACGCTTGCGAGCAGCCTCGCCAGCCTGCCAGATGTCTCCAAATCCATTGCGGAAGCCATTGATCAGGCGGCTGAAGTGCGCGACTCAGCAAGCTCTAAGCTTGCGTCCGTGCGGCGGGAGATGCGCACTGTCGCTGGTCGTGTGCAGGAGAAGCTCAATGGTATCCTGCAGGGCACGGCGACCCGCGAAGCTTTGCAGGACCCCGTCATCGTTTCCCGCCACGGGCGCTGGTGCGTACCTGTTCGCTCTTCCCACAAATCTGTGGTCCCCGGTGTCGTGCATGACGCCAGCGCCAGCGGCGCTACCCTTTTTGTTGAGCCTCAGTCCGTCGTGGAGCTTGGCAATCGCCTTCGCCAGCTCGAAGCCGAGGAACAGGACGAAATCGAGCGCATCCTGCGCGCGCTAACGGCAAAGGTCGCCCAAAGCGCGGACGATCTGCGAGTCAATGTAAACGTCATCGCCAGTCTCGACCTCGCTAACGCCAGCGCGCTGCTCGCTGAAGCGCACAGAGCCGTTCGTCCGTCTATCCACCCGGGAGCGTTTCTCAATTTCCGCCAGGCGAGGCATCCACTTTTGAAGGGCGACGTCGTTCCCATCGATGTCCGCGTCGGCTCGGATTTTCAAGGCCTGCTCATTACAGGCCCTAACACTGGCGGAAAGACCGTAACGCTCAAAACAGTGGGTTTGCTGACCCTCATGGCGCAGGCTGGACTGCAGATTCCCGCCGCTGAGGGAAGTCAGTGCGGAGTCTTTGCCGATATTTTTGCGGATATCGGCGATGAACAGAGCATTGAGCAGTCCCTTTCCACCTTTTCCGGACACGTCCGCAACATCATCCGCACACTGCAGCGGATTGAGCCAGGCAGTCTGGTTTTGTTTGATGAGCTTGGCTCGGGTACGGATCCGGCCGAAGGCGCTGCCCTGGCCTCTGCCGTGCTTCGCTGGCTCGCTGACAAAGATGTGTGCATTGTGGCGACAAGTCATTACGGAGAGCTGAAAAGCTTTGCCTACGCAACGCCTGGTTTCGAGAATGCCTCCGTTGAGTTTGACAAAGAGAGTCTGCGCCCGACCTACCGTCTGTTGACAGGCGTTCCCGGGGCAAGCCACGCCCTGCATATCGCCGGCAAACTGGGTATGCCCGCCGAGGTTCTGGAAGATGCTGCAACTGAGCTTAGAGGGCGGAAGACCTCAGCGGACGATCTGATCCAGAAAGTTGAAGAGTCGCGCCTTCGAGCTATCGAAGAGGAAAAGCGCGCCCGTGATGCCAGGCAGGAAGCCGAAGGGCTGCGCGGACGCTACGAGCGGGACATCACGAAGCTGTCTCAAACGCGGGAGCAGGTGCGGGATCAGCTTCAGACCGAAGCTCAGCGCGCGATCCGTGAGGCGCAGTCAGAACTGGAAAAAGTGCTGCGGGAGCTGCGAACGCAAAAGAGACACTCTCAGCACACGGAGGGGCTTGCCAACAAAGCCAAACGGCTGGTCAAGCGCATTGAAAAGACAGTCGTTGAGGCGGCGCCGAGCGTTCCGGAGCCAGAGCCGGTGGAGCGGGTTCGTCAGCGTACTCTGCGCAAGGGGGATTCAGTGCGCGTTGTCGCTATTGGCACAACCGGCACTGTTTTGTCCGATCCGGACAAGGGCGAGGCGCTGGTACAGATAGGCTCAATGGAAGCGCGCATTGCGCTCGATGGTCTGGAGCTTATCAAGCCGCCTGCGCCGCCCCAGCACCGCACTGTCCATGCGCCTGTGCAGATGCAGCGTGCGCTGAGCGTATCACCGGAGATAATGCTGCGAGGGCAGAGAGTGGCTGATGCCCTCGAAAGCCTTGATCGCTATCTGGACGATGCGTGTCTTGCAGGCATGGATAAGGTAAAGGTCATCCACGGAAAAGGCACGGGCGTGATGCGAAAGGCCGTTTGGGAGTTTATGCGCAAGCATCCGCTGGTCTCTTCCTTGTCGATTGCTGATGTGGACGACGGCGGAGAGGGCGCTACGATAGCCACGCTGAAGTAGAGGTGAGCTTTGACGCCACCCTGCAGTTCTTCTCATTTCAACGTCTCTCGCACTTCGTGCGGGCAATGCCGGGGTGGTAGCTCGGACCAAAAGCAGGTAAAACAGGGCAGGGCAATAAGCCACTCCATCACAGACTTTTCATCTGTGCACGACGCTCAGCGCACGCAAAGCTGAGCGTACAGGACGCGAAGCGCAAAGGGAGAGAACATGCTTCCAAGACGGACACTCGGGCGCACTGGACTTGAGGTGACACAACTTGGCTTTCGAGCACAGGATGCGCGTGCTCAACAGCACTCGAATGGACAGGCTGTCAGTGACGAGCAGGCGCAGGCGCTCCTCAACGCAGTTGTGGATTCCGGCATAAACCTGATAGACACGGGTTGCGACAGTCCGGGTATTGAGCGCCAAATCGGCCAGGCTATCAGCTCGCGTCGCGCGGAGTATTACCTTGCGGCCAGGTGCAACGCTGAGGCCTCCTCTGCTCAGAAATCTTCCGGTTTTCTGGACAGGCTCGGTGAGTCTCTCAAAGCGATGAATACCGATCATCTGGACATTTTGCAGTTGCAGGGAGCCAATCCCGCGCGGATTGAAAGCGACGGTCTCCTGCAGGCGATGACTCAGGCAAGAGAGCAGGGGCTCACACGGTTTCTCGGAGTCTCGACCAGACTCGCCCACGTGTCAGCATTTGTGAAGATGGGAGTTTTCGATACTTTCCAGCTTACTTATTCAGCGCTTGAACGGCGTGAGGAGGAGTCCATTACGTTGGTTTCCAACTCGGGCGCGGGAGTTATTGTCTTCAGTGACGTCGCCCGGGAAGTCCCGTCCCACGTGGTCCACCGCAGCTCACCGTGGGATATCTGGGTAAGCGCCGGGCTGGATAGACTCCTTGATGCCGGGCAGACGCGGATGGAGTTTCTTCTTCGCTTTGCGCTCTCTCATCCGGATTGTGACACACTGCTGGTTGATCCTGCGCAGCCACGCCACCTCGAGGAGGATGTCGCCGCTGCCAGAAAAGGCCCTCTTCCCGAAGATGTCTATGAGGAGGCGAAGCGACGATTGACCGGCATTGGCATCGCTTCCCGGCGCGTTCCGCTGCCACAGTGAAAGGCACGACAGATATGACCACAGCTTTTGTGATGCTGAAAGTGAAGCGCGGGCAGGTTTCTGAGACGGCTGAAGCCCTGCTGAATATTGACGGGGTGACGGAGGTTTACTCCATCACTGGAGACTCCGATCTGA
>JADLDK010000021.1 GCA_020846715.1 Armatimonadota bacterium
GCAGCCGCATATCATCTCTGCCAGCGAGCTGCGTTGCTCTATTGTAACGCTGGAATTGTGATAAAGTAAAGGCCAAAGCAGTCATCGCACAGCTTTTGCCTCACATAAATCATCGGGAAATACCCGCAATTTGAACAGTACACTTTATTATATCCGAAATTCGAGCCTAAAATCGGTTCAAGCCGACCATTTGGACAGGAAATTGTCTTCACTGTGAGAGTCCTTCACGTGTCTCGTCCGGCATCAGGTGGGCTACGCCAGCACCTCGCGACGCTGCTGAATCTGCAGTCACAGAATGGTTTTGACGTTGGTCTTGCTGCTCCAGCGGAACTCACGGGCGCTCTGCGGAACCAGTTGCCGCAGGTGCGCCTCTTCCCTTTGAGCATTACGGACAGCCCCCAAATTGTCCACGATTTGTGGCAGGCGTTGTTTCTCGCTTCAATTGTCCGACGGGCGAGTCCCGATATCGTTCATGCCCACGGCATCAGAGCCACGTGGATATCCGCTCTATCGCCGTCCAGAACGCCACGTGTCAGCACTGTTCACAACCTCCTTTCTCTGCCTTCTTCACAATTCAGGGCGCGTGCTCTGCTCTTCGGTTTTAGGCGCACAAATGCGGCTATTGCGGTCTCGGAGGCGGTCAAACGCAGTCTTTCAAACGCAGGTGTTTCTGATTCATTTGTGACCGTCATTCCGAATGGCATTGTCTTGCCTGCGCCTTCAGCGTCTGTGTCTGCCTGTGATGTGCGCAACCGCTTCGGTATTCCTCAGAAAGGTCCACTGGTGCTTTGTGTCGCTCGGCTGATGTCAGATAAGGGTGTGGACGTTCTCGTGCGAAGCTGGCCGACTGTGCGCTCAGCTCATCCAGACGCGACTTGCGTCATAGCTGGAGATGGTCCAGACCAGGAGTATCTCGAAACCCTGGCCAGACCGGAGGCCTCTCTGAAGTTGGCCGGCAGAATCTCTGACGTTGGCTCGTTGTACGCGGCTGCTGATGTGCTGGTGATTCCGTCGCGCCGCGAAGGGCAGTCCATCGTCTGTCTGGAGGCGATGGCGTCTGATCCCGGCCCGATTGTCGTAGCCTCATCTGTGGGTGGTCTGCCAGAAATGGTTCGCGATGGAGACACGGGTTTTCTTTTCCCGGCTGAGGATTCCGGGGCGCTCACTCAGACAGTAATACGCGCGCTTGACTCCGGGACTGATCGGCAAGCTCTCACCGCGCGTGCCAGGCAAATGGTGTTAGAACGCTATGCCGCATCAAAAATGGCCGATCGCACCGCAGAAATCTATGCTTCGGTCGTGGCGAGCAGGGAGTAAGGGACGCCCGGAAGAAGGCGTCAGTAGTTTATCTGAAAGGACGATGAGATTTACACTAGAGGCAAAATTGGCATAGCGGTATTGTCTTTTGCGCACGGGCATGTCAATGCCTATTGCAGCAAAATCAAAGACTTCGACGACGCGGAGCTGATCAGTGCATGGGACGATGACGAAGCGCGCGGTCAGGCGAACGCAGAGAACTTCAGCATCCCGTATTCTCCGCACATTGAGGATGTCCTGAGTGACCGCCGCGTTAGCTGCGTGATCATCGCCAGTGAAACAAACAAACATGCGGATCTGGCAGTGATGGCAATGGAAGCTGGCAAGAGTGTCCTCCTCCAGAAACCGATGGCCATCACTCTTGCAGATTGCGACCGGATCATCGAGACGAGAAACAGAACGGGCTCATGGTTCAGCCTGGCTTTTCAGATGCGCTCTGACCCGGCGAACATCCGCATGCGCGAGATGATTCGGTCCGGCGCCGTCGGTCGCCTCGGCCTCATCCGCAGGCGGCACTCTATCAGCATGCTGTTCAACAAGACCTGGGTGGAAGGCGCTGGCCAATGGCACATCAGCGCTGAGGCCAACAAAGGAATGTTCTTCGACGACGCCATTCACGCGCTGGACTGGCTGTACTGGACGAAGGGCGAAAAGCCGGTCAGCGTCATGGCGGAGATTGACAACGTTCTGACTGATGTTGCGCCCGATGACACGGGTGTGGCGCTTTTTCGCTTTGCCGATGGATGCTTTGCGGACATCACCAATTCCAGTGTTACGTGGGCAGGTGAAAACACCACAGAAGTCTACGGAGACCGGGGCGTTATCATCCAGAACCACGGAGACGGCCCATCCAGTGTGCTTCCACCTTCGCCGGTCGCCGTTAAGCTTTATCAGTCTGACAAACCGGAGTCTGGTTGGCAGATTCAGGACGTTGCACTGCCTTCGACGGGACATGGCGAGCGCATTTACGGCGTTGCCCGCCCGTTTGTTGACGCGTTGAAGGCTGGGGTCCCTATGTGCACAGCCGAAGAGGGCAGGGTGTCTGTGGAAATGTGCCTGGCTGCGTACCGTTCAGCCGAGAGCGGGCGCAGAATACCGCTGCCCTTTTCTGAAGACTGACAGGTTTTCAGCGGAAGCGTTGCGTAGAGTTTTTGACGCTACTCGTTCCACTGCCTGGTCTCCGCTAAGAACAGAAAGCCCTCCAGATCCACTGGAGGGCCCTGTTACCTTAGACAAAGGCAACTACTTCTCAGACGGTCCCCTTCAGGCCCCGTCTGGGGCTGGCGCCGGCGCCGGCGCTTTTACGTCTTTGTCGTGACCTCCGCACGCAAGCGACGGCGCGACCGTCGCCATGGCAACAGCAAGAACTGCCACGGAAGCCAGAATCAGCTTCTTCATAAATAGAGTTCCTTTCCATTTCAGGACACAACTCGCCGAAGCACGTGACGGCGAGCTGTGCCCTGTTCACAGCTATACGCGCATGACTACAGCAGCGTTCCTGGTTGGCAGGGATTCTTGCTGACGCACTCGAAGGTGATAGCAGAGAGTGCTGAAATGCCGCAGACAAAGGAGTTTACGAGACGTGATTTCTTCAAGATGGCAGGAGCGGCCTCACTTGGTCTGGCTATGACTGCCGCACCGGGCGCCCGGGATGCGGAAGCCGGCTCCAAACAGCTTCCAAACATCCTCCTGCTGATGGACGACCAGCACCGCGGAGACTGTCTCGGAGTAGCAGGCAATGGCGCAATTCACACTCCCAACCTGGATCGCCTTGCTCGCGAAGGGGTCTGGTTCTCAAATGCTTACTCTTCCACTCCCACCTGTACTCCCGCCCGTGCCGCACTGCTGACAGGACTATCACCATGGAGACACGGTATGCTTGGCTATGGTCAGGTTGCTCAAAGATACCCGGTGGAGCTGCCACGCGCTCTCAGCGCCGCCGGTTATTATACGTACGCCATCGGAAAGCTTCATTACCACCCCCAGCGCAACTATCACGGCTTTCAGGGAGCGTTGTTGGATGAATCCGGCAGAGTAGAGACTCCTGACTTCGTCAGCGACTATCGAAAGTGGTTCAAGGAGCAAGCGCCGTCACTGAACCCAGATGCAACAGGGATCAGCTGGAACGACTACCGCGCCAGGCGATATGCGCTGCCAGAAGAGCTGCATCCTACTATCTGGACCGGGAATAGAGCCGTCCAGTTCATCAAGGACTACAAGCGTACGGAGCCTTTTGCATTGAAAGTCTCCTTCGCCCGTCCGCACAGCCCATACGATCCGCCTGCGCATTTTTTTGACAGCTATGCGGACGCCGATGTGCCTGCTCCTAATGTTGGAGACTGGGCGGCGCAATATGCTCCCGCTGGCAAACCGAACTTCAATCGCTGGTGCGGAGATTTAGGGGTTGCTCAGGCAAAGCGTTCGCGTCGCGGTTACTATGGATCGGTCTCGTTCGTCGATGAGCAGATTGGGCGAATAGTGAGAGCTCTTGAAGAGCGCAGAATGCTGGAGAACACCTTCATCCTCTTCCTTTCGGACCACGGCGATATGACGGGCGATCACAATCTCTGGCGCAAGTCCTATGCCTACGAAGCCTCGACGCACATTCCTCTGCTTCTTCGCTGGCCGAAAAGTATGGATGTTCCATCGAAGCGGGGAGTGACTCGCGCGGAGCCTGTCGAGATTCGCGACGTGCTGCCAACTCTGCTGGAGGTGGCGGGCACAACTGCGCCTCGTCCCATCGACGGACGAAGTCTGCTTGATCTGCTGAGGAGAGACTCGCCTGCCTGGCGCGACTGCATCGATCTCGAACACGACATCTGTTACAGTTCGCAAAACCACTGGAATGCGCTGACAGATGGAAAATGGAAGTACATCTATCACGCTTACGACGGGCACGAGCAGCTTTTCCACCTGAGCGATGATCCAGGCGAGCTACGCGATCTAGTGTCTCAGACTTCTCGACAAGCCCACCTGAAGGAGTGGAGGGCGCGGATGGTGGATCATCTCACAGAGCGCGGACCACGC
>JADLDK010000022.1 GCA_020846715.1 Armatimonadota bacterium
CTGAAGCATCATTCCGGTCCCGCCGGTATGCACGTAGTAGTCCCCGCCACGCGCATTAACGGTAATCTGAGGATTTGTTTTTGACGCCGGTAGCAACAGTGGAACGGATCTTCCGGTATAGCTCCCGTCACTCCACGGCGTCGCGGTGACAGACCCTGGAATTTCATTCACAGTTGTTCCGTTCGCCAGCCATCCCCATCGCTTGCCATCCTGCGTCGTCACCATCTGGTCAGCGCCTCCGGCAACAATTGATAGCAGGAAATCAGAACTGCCGAATAGCGGCGCTGTCCGTCCGTTAAGCCAGATGCTCAACGGAAACGTAAACAGGCCAGAACCGCTATAGCCAAGGTTTGGAAAGTTGACTGTATTGCCTGTCACAGTCATACTGGCGGGATCGTTCGGGTAGTTGTTGTCGTACACTTTGATCTCGCCTCCGGAAACAGCGTACGGAGTTACGCAGTGAGCGAGGCTAAACGACCCAAGTATGACAGCGATGTCGCCGATTGGGTTGGGTGAGAGCTCGGACAGCCGGGATGCCGGACTGCCGCAGAAAGGATTCCAGTCCCCCTCAAGGCAGGCCTGACTCGCCAGTTGAAGCAGCGTTTCATTGCTCACCTGCGTCATCTGTCCTACACGAATGCGTGCCCACAGGTTGGTTGGACTGGCTGGTCCGTATAGAACGCCAAGGTGGCTCTTGGACCACGTTGGATCGAAGTTAACCGAGCTCTCGATAAACCCTGAGGGGAAATAAACATTGGGATCAAACTGTTGCGTGTTGAGTATTCCCTGCTTGAACATCAGGCTGGTGCTGGCCATTCCGCCACAGGACCCTGTCATCGCATGCCCGACAAGCATATAAATCGGGAAGAATGCTTCGTACATCGGGTCCATGACATAGCTTATGCAATGTCCGAATGCCCCGAGACAGTAATAGGCGTTTGTCCCGTAAACCGCGCTGAACTCCCGCCATCCGGGGTCATCGTAGCGATTTTCAAAGCCAAAGCCCCACAGATACGGGTACTCCGGCTCGGTCAAATGGAAGTTGTTTGGGTTAGCCTGAGGATTCGGCCAGAGGTTGTAGGTCACTACGTTCGGCCGCGTCCAGGGATCGTAAATAACCCAGCGGTACCCCGCACCAAATGGATTTCCCAGCGGCCCGTTTTTCCGGAGTCTACCTCGTCCGGGTAGCGTTGGAGTTTCCACTTTTATCCAGGAACCGTCACCGGCGCGATCTACTATAGTGGCTTCATACAGCTCCCAGTCGTCCGGGCACGGGCAGACCAGTCCGGGAGCTACAGGAGAAAGGTACACTTTGACCTGATCGTGGAAGTTGCTGCCGTTTATGGTCACGACAGAAGCGGCGTTGGCGGAGACGACCGTCGGATTATCGCGCACGACCACGCGTGGAGTTGGGTATGTCTCACTTACGCCTGTCACCGAAACCGGGCCGACTACCTGCTGAATGTAGAATTGCACATTTTGGTAGGTGCACGTCCCACTCGGACACCCAGGGTACTGCACAACCAGATCGTTCACAACGGTTCCGGACATGCCAGTTCCATAGAAGGTTGGCGCGGCATAGATGCAGAACCCGCAATTGTCCACCTGTAACTGCACTGTCTGGTTTGCAGCGATTGGCTCGTTGAAGGAAAAAATACCTGAAGAGTTTGTAAGGGTTTGGTAGGCCGTGCCGCCCGCTGACAGGGTCACGCGCCAGCCTGCCAATCCGGGTGAGCCTGACGTGAGTCCCGCGTTGACTTTTCCCCCAACTATAGCCTTCGGTAGCGTTGCAGACCCTTCGCCGTAAGAGACTTTCGCCCACGTCGAAGGATTAGATGGGCTTGCATCTCCCGGCGCCATGCTGACAGTGCCACTTGAGTTCCAGTTGGCATGAGCTACGGCCAGGCCATCAAACTCGTCCCACGACCCCAGTTTCGACACCGGAATTCGAAACTCCGTACAGGGCAAGCCTCCCATCTCAAAGCCGCACAAGCTTTTTCCAACGGCGTACTCGCTGGGGGGTGTACACGGCTGGCTATTCAGCATGCACTGAACCCAACCGCCTGCGCCGTCTCCATTCAACCAGGAGCCTGTCGGATCATAGTCTCCCAGGCTGGTTTTTAGGTAAAAGTCCGTGCTGTCCGGCAGCGAGGTTCTGCTGTACGTAGGGTCCACCATGACGCCCATAGTGGTATTGGAGTACGGCCATCCTCCGGTGTTGTGTCTCGGAGCGGAAATGGCTACGAACAGGCTTGCAGGTGGTGTCTCATCGTACACCAGGTAGGCTATGCTATCCGGCTCATCGGGCCCGGCGTTATATGGCAGCACAAGCTGTTCTGCGCCCAGGTACTCCGAATCCACATTCAAATGACCGTCAACGGTAGGTCTGATGGAGGCTTTCGGCACGATCAAGTCGCGCGGCAGAATGCCAAACACATCGCCTGTAGCACCAAGTCCGTGGGACCCCACGTACCCTGTGATGTCCTCTGTGTTCCCACCAGTGCTGAAGGTTGCGAGCAGGTTCGTGCCTGTACGTAGTTCCTTAAAACGATTGCTCGAAATCTGGCTTTGTGTGCGGACACCTGACCAGATACGCACCTCGTCAATATTGCCAGAAAACGGGTTGGTGTAGACGTGCGGAGTAGACCGGGAATCCGCGCCGATCACTAGCTCCCGGCTCGGATCCGTACCGCTGCTTGCCAGTGGAAACGTGCCGGCACTGTTGCCATTGACGTAGAACGTGCAGTTTGTGCCGTTGTAGGTGACGGCAACGTGAGTCCACTGATACGCCGGGACGGTGACTTGGGTAGCGGTCATCCGAGAAACGCCTTTGCGTGCGAAGCTGAGACGTGGGCAGAAGCCAAACCACCACGAGGAGGTGCTGTCGTGCCCCACAATAGTCTCGCAGCGGTCGCCATCCATTCGGTACACCCAGGCCTCTATGGTCATATTGGTCCCGAGGTCCTGAGTCATTTTGTTGGGAAATGCCGAGTAGGCGTTTGTGGAGCCGTTGTAGAGGGTGCTGCGAATAGGTGGTCCTACAGCACCTGCGGGCTTCATTGACGCAAGGAGCATAATGGCGGTTGCCACGCCCGCCAACTTTACCAGTGTTTGCAGCTCTTTCATGGTGCGCTTCCCCTCCTGCACCTGAGTCCCTCCACTCACAGTCGAGCGTAGTGAAGGACTCAGCGAAAAGCACAAACGGGCCTTAGCAAAAACAGTCCGCTACACGGACGGTTATCTCTTTCTCGGCGCTCTCTGAAGGTCTGAACTTGATCGCAAGCGCGTCTAACCCGTTTGTAGGTGCCACGGTAATTTTCATTATACACCCGCACGGCGCTGAACAATAGAAGAAAATTAGAAAATATTAAGGTGGCAATCGGATTGCTTTGCCGCGCTTATGCTTCTGGCGGTCGCCCCTGTGCTAGAATACCTCCTGTGTCTGGAGCAGCTTCTGAGAAAACGGGACAGACTGGACAGAGCGCGTCGGAAAACAGTCTCATTGACGTGCGTGAGTTGTTGAGAGCATTTGCTCTACATCTTCATGCGCTTGGACGCTCCGGCCATACGCAGCGAAACTATCTCTCCGACCTGCTGCGTATCTTTTCAGCAGTTGCCCGGTCTCAGCGCGCTCCGGACGTTGTCCAGATCGACCGCAAAGCTGTTCGCAAATGGCTGGCTGCTGCGCGCCTGGCTGGCAAATCTCCTCGCACTATAGAGCGCCATCTCGCCTCTTTGCGCACGTTTCTGAAGTGGGCGCACGCGGCAGGGCATATTGCGGACCTTCCACCGCTGGACGGCTTGAGCGCAGGGCGCTACTCCAGGCTGCCGAAGCTGCTCAGTCAGACAGAGGTATCGAAGATGCTGGATGAGCGGCCACTGACAGATCCGCAACAAATTCGGGATGCGGCGATGCTTGAGCTCCTGTACGCAACCGGCCTTCGCATTGGAGAGCTGGTGTCGCTGAATGTGAAGGATGTACAGCGCGGGCAGGAGTTGCGCGTGCTTGGTAAGGGCGGCAAAGAACGCATTGTGCTCATCGGGTCACAGTCTCGTCAGGCACTGGATCGTTATCTAAGTATTGCCCGCCCGGCTTTGTGTTCCGATAGCTCGGAGACAGCTCTTTTTGTGGGCGCGCGTGGGAAGCGTATCAATGAACGCGTCGCGCGAAAGGTAGTGGAAGAGGCCGCGCTGGGCTACACCAACCTTCCTCACGCTGGCCCCCACACACTGCGCCACTCATTTGCGACGCATCTGCTGGAGAATGGAGCGGATCTTCGCACAATCCAGGAGCTTCTGGGGCACAGTGATCTGGCGACAACACAGGTGTACACACATGTTTCGCGCGACCGCATGAAGGAAGTCTATCGCAAGGCACATCCGCGAGCGCGCGCATCGGGTAAGCTTCCCGATACAGGAGACTGAATGGCATTTCGTTCGACCACTATCCTGGCGGTTCACAAAGACGGCGCTGTCGCCGTTGGCGGCGACGGGCAGGTGACACTGGATACGACGGTTTTCAAGAGCAAGGCTCGCAAGGTGCGCCGGCTCTATCACGATCAAGTCATCGTGGGTTTCGCTGGCTCTTCGGCGGACGCTCAAGCGCTTTCGGACAGGTTTGAGACCAAGCTGGAGGAGTCGCACGGAAATTTGCGGCGGGCTGTCGTCGAATTTGCGAAAGACTGGCGCACCGATAGAATGCTGCGCAGGCTTGAGGCGCTGATCATCGTCGCGGACAAAGAGTGGCTTCTGGTCATCTCAGGTTCCGGTGACATCATAGAGCCGGACGACAACATTGCCGCTATCGGATCTGGCGCAGGATACGCAAGGGCGGCGGCCAGAGCCCTGGCGGAGAACACCAGCCTGACCGCCCGGGAGATAGTGGAAAAGGCGCTGGGTATCGCCGCGGATATCTGCATCTACACCAACGGCAACATCACTATAGAAGAGATTAAGACGAGCTGACATTGCGCCCGGGAAGATCGGCCGGATTCCCGGCGATCACGCGGGTGGATAGGCGTTGGCGGAACACACTATGAGTACGATTTTTCAAGTAGGACCAGAGGGCGACGCAACGGCGCTTTCACAAGCCGAAGAGCATGGGGCTATTCTCGATCTGACACCCTCAGAGATTGTCCAGGAACTGGACAAGTTCATCATTGGTCAGGAGAAGGCCAAACGCGCCGTCGCCATCGCTCTGCGGAACCGGCGCAGACGGCAGAAGCTCGCTGAAGACATTCGAGATGAGGTCATCCCGAAAAACATCCTTATGATCGGGCCGACAGGCGTCGGAAAGACGGAGATCGCTCGGCGTCTGGCGAATCTTGCCCATGCGCCCTTTATCAAAGTGGAGGCCACCAAGTTCACAGAGGTCGGCTATGTGGGGCGCGATGTGGACTCGATGGTGCGCGATCTGGTTCAGGTCGCTCATCGCCTGGTGGAAGACGAAGAGGTGGCAAAAGTCCGGGAGAAGGCCAGGGAGGCGGCCGTTGAACGGGTGCTCGATCTCCTTCAGCCTGGCGCAGACTCCACGCGCCCCGTGGACAAGATAGCAGCGGCGTTGGGAGGATACTTTTCACGCCAGCAGGGGCGCTCGGAAGAGGAACAGCCGGCGGAAGGCTTTGACTTTGAGTCTGAGGAGAGCGAGGAAGAGCTCAGCGACTACGACCGAAAGAAAGCGCAGATGGCCGAGCGAGTGCGCGCCAAGCTTCGTGCGCAACTTCTGGCCGGAGAACTGGAAGAGAGAACGGTTGAGATTGAGGTAGAGGACAACTCCAGCCCGTTTCTTCAGGTCTTTTCACCGCAGGGGATGGAGGAGATGGGGATGGATTTGTCCGGGATGCTGGGCGGAATGATGCCGCGGCGCAAGCGGACACGCCGGGTCACAGTTGCTGAGGCGCGGGAAGTCCTGGCGGATCAGGTAGCGCGCGAGATGGTGGACCACGACAAAATCGTACGGGACGCCATTGAGCGAGCTGAGCAGGCGGGAATCATCTTTGTGGATGAGGTGGACAAGATCGCCGGACGTGAGCGCGGTGAAGGAAGCGGCCCTTCTGTGAGCCGCGAAGGCGTCCAGCGCGACATTCTCCCCATCATCGAAGGCTCCACCGTAATGACCAAGCAGGGTCCCGTGCGTACGCACCACATCCTTTTCATCGCTGCGGGCGCTTTTCACGTTTCGAAGCCGAGTGACCTCATTCCGGAGTTGCAGGGCCGCCTGCCTATTCGCGTTGAGCTTGAAAGCCTGTCCACCGAGGACTTCAAGCGCATACTCACAGAACCAAAGAACGCGCTCGTCAAGCAGTACACAGCTCTGCTGGAAACAGAAGCCGTGACTGTGGAGTTCAAAGAAGAAGCGATCGCTGCTATTGCTGAGATTGCGGCAGACGTAAACTCACGGACGGAGAATATTGGCGCAAGGCGGCTGCACACCATTATGGAGCGCCTGCTGGAAGATATCAGCTTTGATGCGCCGAATCTGGCCGGCCAGACAGTGACGATCGACGAGAGTTATGTGAAACAGCGACTGGCCGATCTGGCCAAAGACGAAGACCTGGCGCGATACATCCTCTGATAGTGTCCTTACACGGCTTCACAGAGGCGCAGGACGCAGGCTATAGCCTCTCAGTCAGGCCCGCCAGATACGCGGCTATCTCGTCTTGCGCCTGCCGGCAGGGCGCTGTTCCTCCAAGCTGGTTGTTGAACAGGATCGAGAAAACCAGTGGCTGTCCGGCGGCAGTCGTCACGTATCCAGACAGACTGGAAACATAGCCGATATAGCCTGTCTTGGCGTGGACGTTGTTCTCGGCGGGAGTCTTCTTCATGCGGTTGCGCAATGTTCCGTCCACTCCAGCGACTGGCAGTGACTGATCGTAGTACTTGAAGTAGTTGTGCCGGTACATATAGCTCAGGAGCCGCGTGAAGTTTTCCGCGGTCATCAGATCCATCCGGGAGAGTCCGGAGCCGTCCGCCATACTGAGCGCATTCGTGTCGGCGCCTGCCTGCTTCAGCACCTCTGCCACAACAGCCCGGCCGCTCTGAATGCTGCCATCGTTCTTTATCACGGAACCCAACGTCCTCAGCAGCGCCTCCGCAATCAGATTGTCACTCCATTTGTTAAGCGACATCAGAATATCACTCATTGGGTCTGAGAGATGCTGGCCGAGTAGGATCGCGTTTTCCGGCGCTCTCTCGGCGCCCACTCCTCCGCTGACTTTGATCCCATCAGCCATCAGCAGCGCCCGAAGCACCTCTGATGTGTAGCGGGCCGGATCGTACACCGCAACTGCTTCCTGCGGTTTGTCAACTTTTTCGTCAATGGCCACAGCGCCACTTACCCGCACTACCCGCCCGGTCAGTTCGCGGTCGATGTTTAGTGACAGCGGTGTGCCAGCCTTGGCGGTTGTCACGGCGCTTATTGCGCGCATGTAGTTAGAAGCAGGCTCGATGACGACTGTGGCGGGTGCGCCAACTGAAGAGCCGGGCCGCGCGCTGAGCGCGACGACGTTCTTGTTCAGGTTGAGTCCACCGACCGGAGCTGCGTAATAAGCCTCCAGATAGTCCCAGCTCCAACCTCCTCCGTACGGAGTTGTGTTAAAGTTGCCAGTGTCGGCGATGACTGCGCCTTCCACAGCTTTGAGTCCTCGCTGCGCTGCCTGACGCGCAAGGTCCTGTAGAGCCGGTGTATCAAAGGTTGGGTCTCCGGAACCGGCGATGTAGAGGTTCCCTCTGAGGACGCCGTCGGGCCCGATCGGCACTGCAGCGAGAAGACGGGTGCGGTAACGAAAGCCTGGTCCAAGCTGATCCAGTGCGGCCGCGGATGTCACAAGCTTCATGTTAGAGGCTGTGTTGAGCAGTGTATTCGGGTTCTTGCTGTAGACCACGGCGCTGGTGTCCAAAGTCTTGATAACACACGCGTGGATGCCATTGCTAAAAACCGGTCGGGACAGAATCTTGTCTACTGCGGTCTGAACGGAGGGGATGTCGGCAGGCGCCCACGTTGGGCAGGCGAGCAGTGTCAGCAGTATCGCCAGAGTGCGGCGGGAGCGAATCGTCATCAGCGCGTTCCTTCTCTGTTGAGATTGGTCGATTCACCAATTGTAAGCGCTGATTAGCCGATGAAGCAAGTGCAGAAGCCTTAGACGCGCATGCTCAGCCCGTCCCGTGCTGTGTCGACAGCTCAGGCGGGAGGCACTCATTAGAAGCCGTTAGCACTCTGTCACCTCTATGAGTAGCTCAATAAGGCTCGGCGTGACGGCCTCTCCGTTTCCGGCCCGTAGGGTGCGCCTTTGCTGTTATGCGCCGGGCTGCGGGCTGCGGGTGGGTGGGCCTCCAATCGGCGGTCCGCCGTGGAGTCCCTGCATCTGCTGCTCAGCGGCGGCAGCTTCCAGCGCCTCTTTTTCCCGTTCGAAGTCCCGCAGACGCTCCAGGGCATGAATGGCCTGTCCGTAAGTGGGATCCAGCCCGATGGCGTGCTTGAAACACTCTTTCGCCTGATCGTAGTCTCCGGCAAGCTGATGCGCCTGCCCGAGGTTGAAGTGGGCTACGGGAGACGGCGCCAGATCCAGCGCCCGTTCTAATGCCGGCAGTCCCTCGCGAGACTTGCCTGCCATGCAACAGGCGATGCCGAACATTTCAAGGAAAAGGCCTTCGTCCCATCCGTCCGCCTGGTGTTCCTGCAGCAGTTGATAGGCCTGCTGATAGTCTTTAGACCTGATGGCCGCCCTGGCCGAGTCAATTACAGCGCGCAGAGGACTGTTGTCGTCCATTGTTATCTTCTCCGGTGACCTAAGCGATGATGTAACACTGTCAAACCGGCATCCGTGCACACACCCGGACGCCGAAGCCGGTCGCACGAAAATCAGGAGTCTTGCGCTCCTGTCAGTAGAGTAACTCAGACAGAGGAAAGGTCTGCCGATAGCAGCGCCCAATCCTCGCTTCCATTGTAGGAGTAACGGCGCGTAAACACAAGCCTTGACTGCACGAATAATGCGATTTCTTCACGTTTTCTGCAAAAAACGCCGTCTGCTTCGCTGGAAAAATGTCGCTGTGTGCCTCACAGCCTTCTATCATTATCCGAAAGCGTCAGAAATGCGGCCCTTCTGTCGCCCTTCCATATCTCGATCGCGCCGTTATGGTAGCGCAGGCGCACCTGGTCCTTTTCATCCAATAGAATGGAGCCTCCGTCACCAAGCCGGATTTCCTTGCCGTGGAGGTCAATCCCGGTCTTGTAGGAGCCATTGACGTCAATAGCTACGTCGCCCTTGCTGTCAATGTTGATCGCTCGCGTGAAGCCCCCGTCGCCGTGAATCTGCATCCCGAAATCGCAGGGCTTGGGCGAGCATGAAATGGACTGGACATTGACGCCTATATTTCGTGTGGCCTCAGAGCCTGTGTAGTCGTTGAACATCTCCACGTTCACGCCAAGGGCCACCGCTCTGTTGTGCGCAAAGACTTCCGAGTGCAGCCCTGCGGACCAGCCCGGACCGTACTTGTGCAGCCGGGAGCACAGAACGCATGCGTCCCCCTGCTCGTGATGCGTGTCGAGATGCGCATAGACAGTCCATGGGTAAGAGTTCTTCCCTTTCTCTTCGTGACTGAGTGAGAGAATCTCGTGCGTCATCGCCCGTCCGTTGTTGTCGTCCGAGCGCTGGAAGTGAATCATCGTGTCCAGTGGCTCCACCGGCGGGACGCCAAGGGATACGCGCTGTTTCAGTACCTCACCGTCTGTCTTGAGCGAGCGGCCTTCTACCGCTTCTCTGGCCCATGCGGCCGCCCCGGAAACTCCTCCAAACGCCGCTGCAAGCGCTGTGCGCAAGAAGCCTCGCCGCGTTGTTTCTGGTGACCGGGCAGCTGTTTTTTGTGTTATTTGTTTCATTTCTTTATCTCCATTGGGCTAATGCGCTATTATAGGGGCGCGTGGACGCAGGCGGAAGAGACGCATTCTCGTCATTTACGTCATGGCCTGCAGTTGTCCTCAGTTAGGGTCACGGCATGACTTATGGACTGATCAGCGTTCTGTTCTTTATTGTGGGAGTCGTGTTGCTCCTCGCAGAGGCGCACGTGCCTGGGGGGCTCCTCGGCGTTATTGGAGCCGGTACGATTGCGGGGGCGATCGCTGGCCTCCTCTTTCCTTCCCACTACTGGGTAGCCTTCGCCATTGCCTTCGCCGCAATGGGGGCTGTGAGCGCTGTGTTTTTCATGCTTGTCTATCGCGTCTGGCGGCGGCGGATTCAGGGGCGGGATGTCATGGCGGCGTCCACGCTTGCAGATCAGGAGGGAGTGGTTTTAGAGACTGTGGACGCTCACTCGATGGACGGAAAAGTCAGCGTTGGTGGGGATGTCTGGACGGCGCAGTCGGAAGAAACGCTTGAGCCTGGAACACCTGTCGTCGTCATCCGGATCGAAGGCGTGCGGGCGATTGTCCGCAGAAAGGCAGACTAATGGAAGGCCTGATTGCGATATTTGTCGCTCTTGTCGTTGGAATTTTCCTGCTCAGCACAATTCGGCGGTCTATGACGTGGATTCGCCCGTTTCAACGAGGGCTGCACGAGCGTTTCGGTCGCTTTATGGAGACGCTGGAGCCCGGCTTCTACTTCATCCCGAAGATCATACCTTTCATCGATGTTGTTGTGACGATGGATCTGCGCGAGTTCTTTGTGGAGATACCCGAAGCGCGCGTCATCACCCGGGACAACGTTGTGCTTGAGGTCGATTGCATCGTCTTCTACCAGGTGGTTGAGGCATCGAAGGCGTTTTATGAAGTCAACAATCTGGATGGTGCGGTCGTCAATCTGGCGGAGCCGGGTCTCAGAAACGTCATCGGCACCTTTACCGTGGACGAGGCTCTGGCTTCTCGCGAAATCATCAACACGCGGCTGCGTGACGACATGGACCGGTATACGGACAAATGGGGCACGCGCGTGACGAAAGTCGAAGTCAAGCGCATTGACCCGCCAAAAGACATTCAGGAAGCAATGCACAAGGAGAAGACCGCCGAGCAGATTCGCCGCGCGGTCGTCATCGAAGCTGAGGGACAGAAGGCTGCGGCTATCAACGTTGCTGAGGGGCGCAAACAGTCAGCCATCCTGGAGGCTGAAGGGCAGATGCAGGCGCAGATTGATCTGGCAGAGGGACAGTCCAAAGCCATCACGCTGGTGCTGGACGCTTTGCACAATGGCAAGGTGGATGAAGAAGTGCTGAACTACATCTTCGTCAAAGACACCCTGCCAAAAATGTTCACCTCAGAAAGCAACAAATGGATTCTGAACTTCGACCTGCCTGACATTCTGAACAAAGTGAAAGCACTGGCTTCTCCGAAAGACTGAGGGCGCGATCAGCGCCGGGCGCATTCCCAGGCTTCACCAGTAGGAATCCGTTTGAGCCTTTTGGGCTACGCACAAACTCTGCTTCAGATCACTCTTCCAGCAGCCCACCCGGCTAGCTCTCGTTTGGCCCTTGCGTCCGAGGGGCGCGTATAACAGGCCGCTGGTGTATGCGGGGCGCTTTTGGATAAACTGCTAGCGTGTACCTTTACGGTGCACCGCTGAAGGCATAGCTGTCACTTCAGCTTCTGTCTCCAGGAGAGCCTCCGACGTCTCTTCACAGCCCTTACGGCATCGCTCACGCCGCTCCAAACCGCCTGCGAAAACTCCGTTGGCCGCTGTCGCAGTCGGGTTGAGATGGCGGCCGGCTGCTTGTCAGGAAATCAAAGCTGGACTGTATGGTCAAGACAACTTTACTGAAAAATGGAGTTCGTGTTATCACTGAGCATGTTCCGTACGTGGAGAGTGTGGCGCTTGGTGTCTGGGTCGGCGCGGGCGCCAAGAACGAACAGCCTTCACAGTACGGCGTTTCTCACTTCCTGGAGCATATGCTTTTCAAAGGCACCCATCGTCGAAGCGCAAAAGGCATTGCGGATGAGGTGGCCTCGGTCGGCGGTCATATCAACGCCGCCACAGACCGTGAGTACACAACATATTACGTCCGCATGCTCAAGGAGTATGTGCCTCTTGGCATGGATGTGCTCACGGACATGGTTTTGGATTCGGCGCTGGATACGCAGGAGTTGGAGAGAGAAAAAGACGTCGTTGTGGAGGAGATACGCCGCCATACAGATATGCCGGAAGACCATGTCCACGACGTCCTGGCGGAAGTGTCATGGGATGGACATCAACTTGGACACAGCGTACTGGGTAGCGAACAGACAGTGCGGAATGCGACCTCCGACACGCTCCGGGCGTACTTGCGGGAACATTACACGCCGCAGCATATCGTCGTGTCTGCGGCCGGTAATCTGGCGCACGAGCAGATTGTAGAGCTTGCCGAAGGCACGCTCGGGCAGTTGAGCGGGGAGTCTGTGGAGCAAGAGATTCCGCCGCTTCACCATCATCCGGATACCCGCCTTGTTGACAAGGACACTGAAGCCGCTTACTTCTGCCTTGGCGCTCCGGGTTATGCCGAGAAGGACGACCGGAAGTACGCGCTGGCCATTCTGGATGTTGTCATGGGCGGCGGGATGAGCAGTCGCCTGTTTCAGGAAGTTCGCGAGAAGCGCGGCCTGGCCTATGACATCGGCTCTTACCGGGTGAGCTTCCACGAGGGCGGAATGTTTGCGGTGTACGGCGGCACAGGGGTCAGCACTCTGGGCGAGGTAGTCAGCCTGGTGCATGATGAGTGCCGGCGCGTGCGCACAGAGCCAGTGCCGGAGGAGGAGTTCAAGCGCGCCCAGACACTGATCCGGGGTTCCCTGCTATTCTCTGAAGAGAGTATGGGAAGCCGCATGGGACGGATGGCCAGGAGTCTCTTGGACTACGGGCGTCTGATTACTCTGGAGGAAGTCATCTCGGCAATTATGGCGGTAACACCCCAGGACGTAATTGCTGTGGCCAACGAAGTGTTGCAGCCAGACAAAATGTCTATGGCGGTGATTGGTCCCGTGGAAGACGTTGAAAGGACGCTAAAGACGGCAGGCTTACCGTCTTGAAAGTCCCACTGGCTGTCTGTAACGCGAGGACGTCATCTCAGCGGCTTTCCTGGCGGTTGTCACGTGCAGGATACACGAGGCGCCGCGGCGGTGACATAGGGTTAAACTGGTAGGCGATAAGTGATGTCAGACCCCGTTAGGGTTGGAGTTTCTGGATTTCTTGGGCGGATGGGCGCCAATGTAGTGGAAGCCGTGCAAGGCGCCTCGGACATGCTCTATGTTGGGGGCGCGGATCCTTCGGCACAAGCGAGTGTATCGGAAAATCGCTACGATCGAATAGAGGATCTGCTTGAAAATGCACGTCCCGACGTTGTAGTGGACTTCTCCGTTCCCGCCAGCGTCTATGACAACGCTATGAAGACTCTTCGCGCTGGGGCGCACTGTGTGGTAGGGACGACAGGGCTTTCGGAGGAACAGCGTCAGTATCTCGACGACGCTGCCAGAGCGCGCTCCGTTGGCATTCTCGTAGCGCCGAACTTTGCGGTTGGCGCGGTTCTGATGATGGAGTTTGCCCGCAAAGCCAGCGCCTTTTTCGAAGGAGTTGAGATAATCGAGCTCCACCACGACAAAAAGGTGGACGCTCCGTCCGGGACAGCGCTCATGACGGCTGGTAAAATAGGGGAAAACTGGCAGCCTGCAGCGCAATCAGATACCAGTAGAGCCCCTGCGCGTGGACAGGCCGTATCTGGAGTCGCTGTCCACAGCGTGCGCCTGCCTGGTCTGGTGGCGCATCAGGAGGTGCTTTTTGGCAATCCCGGAGAGGCGCTGACAATCCGGCACGATTCGTTCGACCGCAAGAGCTTTATGCCGGGAGTCCTGCTGGGCGTGCGTCGCATTCGCGAGCATCAGGGATTGGTGTACGGGTTAGAAAACTTCCTGTTCGGCTAGACTCTAGTTCGCTGGCCTGTCACCGGACGGCCTGGCCGTACAGCTACCGGTGACAAGACAGATTTCACTACAGGCCGCCTTCGATTAACTTCGACAGGCGCATTTCAGGAAAGGTTCAGCTTCATAAGATAATGGAAAGCTACGAGGTCGTTGTTGTCGGCGCCGGTCTGGTCGGCGAAGAGATGGTCAAGGTTCTAAAGCAGCGGAAGTTTCCGGTTAAGAACCTCACGATACTGGCCCGCAGCGCGCGCAAACAGATCATCGACGGCGATGAATACACCGTCCTGCCGACCTCCGCCGAAGCCTTTGATGGCAAGGATATTGCGTTTTTTGCTGGCACGGAAGGTGAGAAGGGAGCAAGCCAGACCTTTGGCTGGGAGGCGGTGAAGCGCGGGTGTTTCGTCATCGACAACGGGGATGATTTCCGTATGGACGACCGCGTGCCACTGGTGGTGCCGGAGGCCAATGCGGAAGACATCGCGTCGCATCAGGGCTTCGTCTCCAATCCCAACTGCAGCACTATCCAGATGGTGGCAGCGCTTGCGCCACTCCACAGAAAGGCGAAGATGCGCCGCGTGGTTGTCTCCACCTACCAGTCCGTTTCTGGAAGTGGAGGCGGGGCTGTGCGCGAGCTCGAAAAGCAGGTGATGGAGTACGCTGAGGGTGGCGTAAAGACTGTTGAGCAATATTCTTATCAGATTCTGGGTAACCTGATTCCGCAGATCAGCAGCCTCAAAGACGAGTTTCCGGGGTACTACGGGGAAGAAATTAAAATGATCAAGGAAACTCGCAAGATCTTTGGCGTCCCGAATCTGCCCGTGTCTGCCACCTGTGTGCGTGTACCGGTGCGCCGTGGGCACTCCGAAACGATCAACGTTGAGTTTGAGCACCCGATCACTCCGGATGAAGCGCGAAAGCTGCTGGCCGATGAGCCGGGTATAGTTGTCATTGACGACCCGGCCAGCGGTAAATACCCCATGCCGCTGGACGTTGAGGATAAGGATGAGACGTACGTGGGTCGCATTCGCCAGGACCCGGGCAACCCCAATGCCCTGGATATCTGGGTGGTGGCCGACAACATCCGCAAGGGCGCGGCTACGAATGCCGTTCAGATTGCAGAAATTGCTGTCAAGAACGGTTGGTTGAGGAGAAACTGATGCCGCACAGCGCAAGGCAACCTCGATTCGGCCGGGTTCTGACCGCTATGGTCACACCGTTCAAGGCCGATCTTTCTATGGACTACGACCGTGCCGCCGAGCTGGCCATAGCGATCATCGAGTCGGGTTCGGACGGCGTGGTGATCGCTGGTACAACAGGTGAGTCCGCAACGCTGACTATGCAGGAGCAGGGAGAGCTCTTCCGTGTTGTACGGGAGGCCGTCGGTGACAAAGGCGCTGTAATCGGAGGCGCGGGCGCTAACTCCACCTCCGAGTGCCTTGAACTCTGCCATTACGCTCAGAAAGCCGGGTGTGATGCGCTGCTGCTGGTAGCTCCTTATTACAACAAGCCTTCTCAGGAGGGTTTGTATCAGCATTTCAAGTACGTCACAGAGCACACGGAGTTGCCGATTATTCTCTACAATATCCCGGGGCGGTGCTCCGTCAACATGGAGCCTTCGACCGTAGCGCGACTTGCGAAGCTGCCGACAATCGTGGGCGTCAAAGAGGCCAGCGGAGTGCTGGATCAGGTAACTGACATTATCTCTCGCGTCCACCCCGTCCGCCCGGATTTTGATGTCTATAGTGGGGACGACAGCATCACGCTTCCAATTATGAGCGTGGGCGGCGTTGGCGTGGTCAGTGTGGCGGGGCATCTGGTCAGCGCACAGATTCAGCAGATGGTGGCCGCCTTTGTGGAAGGGCGCCCTGAAGAGGCCGCCAGGCGCAACGCGGAGTTGTTCCCCTTCTTCAAGTCTCTGTTTATCACCACGAACCCTGTGCCCGTGAAAGCTGCGCTGAAACTCAGCGGTTGGGACTGCGGGGGGATGCGCCTGCCCATGGTGGATGCGACGGAGGCAGAGATTTCCCAGCTTCAGGCGGCTTTGAACGCGCTGAAGAGCGGGGTGGATCTCAAGGCTGAGATCGCAAGAGTTTGAAAGACTCTGTGGAAGTAACTCAGCTTGACGGTGAGACAGTCGTCGAAGCGCCTGTTCCTGACCCCAATGCCGTTGCGCTGATTCCGCTGGGGGGTGTGGGCGAAATCGGCAAGAACATGCTGCTGGTCTGTCACGGCGGCAAGATCATTGTCATTGACGCCGGCTTGATGTTCCCTGATGAGCAGATGCTGGGGGTAGATCTGGTCATTCCGGACATCTCCTATCTCGTCAAACGCCGCGAAGATGTTGTCGGAATTTTCCTGACGCACGGACACGAAGATCATATTGGTGGTCTTGCGTACCTCATCCGGGATGTACCGGCGCCGGTTTACGCTACCCGTCTGACGCTCGGGCTTGTGCGCGGCAAGCTGGAAGAGCACGGACTTACGGACGACTTGTTGAATGACGTTGTCGCCGGTGATCGCATTGAGGCCGGGCCCTTTGAAGTTGAGTTCATCCACGTCGCTCACAGCATTCCCGACGCGTGCTCTTTGGCGGTGCGCACGCCTGCGGGGACTATCGTCCACACCAGCGACTTCAAGTTCGATCCCATGCCGCTTGATGGACGTCGCGCGGATATCGCCCGCTTCGCCGAGATCGGACGCGAAGGCGTTCTGGCTCTCACCAGCGACAGCACCAACATCGAGCGGCCTGGTTTTACCCGCAGCGAAAGCGCCTTGTCTCAGACTTTTGACCGCATCTTCTCGGACGCTCCGGGGCGCGTGATTGCTGCCAGCTTTGCTTCCAACATTCACCGCATCCAGCAGATTGCGGACCTGTCCATCAAGCATAACCGCCACCTCGCCGTAGTCGGGCGCAGCATGGAGCAGAATGTCCGTATAGCGCGGGAGCTGGGGTATCTGCAGATTCCGGACTGGGCGCTGATTTCGCTGGACCAGCTTGACAGCTATGCTCCAAATCAGATTACAGTGATCAGCACAGGCAGCCAGGGTGAACCGCTATCTGTACTGGCGCGGCTTTCTATGGATGATCACCGGCGGCTGAAGATTCAGCAGGGCGATACAGTGATTATCTCTGCCAAACCCATTCCGGGGAATGAAAACCTGGTTCAGCGCGTCATCAACAATCTCTTCAAGCGTGGAGCCAGCGTCATTTATGACGACATTGAAACGGTGCACGTCTCCGGCCACGCTAACCGCGAGGAGTTGCGGATGATGCTGAATCTGCTACAACCGCAGTACGTTGTGCCAGTTCACGGTGAGTTCCGGCATCTTGTGAAGTACGGTGAGATGGCTGTGGAGACCGGCTACCGGTCTGCGAATGTCTTCCGCTTGGAAGTCGGGGATATGCTGCAGATGACGGCGCAGGATGCTGAGATTATCGGCCATCTGCCGTATGCGGGCAACGTGATGGTGGATGGACTGGGTGTTGGAGATGTCGGCGATGTGGCGCTTCGCGACCGCTGGCATCTGGCGAATGACGGGGTTCTGGTGGTGGTCATCTCAATCGATCAGCATACAGGCCGCGTTCTGGCGGGCCCGGACATCATAGCGCGTGGGTTCATGGAGGATGAGGAGGCTTTCCTCACCGAGGCTCGCGAAGTCGTAGCCGAGCGCCTGGAAACAATCTCTCCGGAAGCGGCGACAGACCCCGCAACCGCCAAGCTCGAGATTCGCAGCGCTCTGGCGAAGTTTGTCAACGCCCGCACGCGGCGCCGCCCGGTCATCATTCCCACAATTATGGAAGTCTGATTAGTCCCAGACTTCCACACCCCGCAACTGCTCGTCTGCCTCTCTTGCTCACCTATCCCTGCACTGTGTCCTGCTTGCGTTTCCAAAATACTTTACTAACGCAAGCAACTTTTTCGCTATGTCGCACGTTTCTGTATTAGAAAGCTGTTCAATCGCAGGAGAATGCTTTCTCATTGAAATCAATTTAGCTGTTAATCATGCGGGGTCAGAATACGTCTAAGCAAGGGAGTGCCGGAGCAACTGAGATACCTGTTGGCGTCAGCGCAGCTTCGGATCTGGCTGCGGCCGATGGATGCGCTGCTGCTGTATTTGAGACGGTGCCGCTGGTCATGCGCGCTGTCAAGGGCGAAATAGACGCCAGGCGAGCGGTAGATTTGTCCATGCAGCAGTTCCGCGCGCTGAAGTTCATCGAGCGGCATGAAGGCGTCCATTTATCGCGCCTGACAGAACATGTCGGGGCCACCCTTTCGGCTGTCTCCAGGCTCGTTGACGGTCTGGTAGATCGTGGACTTCTTGACCGGGAGGTGTCTGAAGACGACCGCCGGCGCGTAAAGCTGCGTCTCACACCCCTGGGAGAACGGACCATCGCCGAAGTTCACGCCGTTGCTGTCGGGACTCTGGAGCGGATTCTGCAGCCACTCTCACAGACGGAGAAAAGCCTTATAATGCTGGCGATGAACACACTGCGCACAACACTCGAGCGCCATATTACCGCGCGCGCAGACTCACAGACCAGCTCTCACACCGGGGGATCCATTGCCTAGACCTTTGTTCCAATTGCCACCACTCTGCCTTGCACTCAGTCTTACATGCGCGCTGTCCGTGACGTTTACTGGTCGGTGTGTCGCTGAGCAGAGCACTGCGCCTGGACAGCCACAAGCGCAGAGCGCGCCTTCCGATCTGAGTGGCCCACTGACTCTGGAGCAGGCTGTCTTAGTTGCGCGTCAGAATCAGGGCAGTGTCCTCTCAGCGCAGCACGGCGTCACAGCGTCTGAGGAGCGTCTGAATCAGCAGAAAACCGGAAACTTGCCGATGCTCACAGGTAGCGTTTCGTACGCGGTAGCCGGGCGTACAAGCCGCGCGCTTTCTTCCGGAAACTTCGTCACCAGCACTACCACCTCCAGATTGCAGCCCGATGCCAGCCTTGATTTCAACATTTATGACGGTGGGTTGACCTCAGCGCGGGTGCGGCAAGCGCGGGCCGGAGTTGACAGCTCCAAAGCGTCGCTCAATACAGTGGAAAACGATCTCGGCCTCCTGGTGGCTAACGCCTACTACGGACAGCTTCGCGCCAGCGATCTATTGACCCTGCGCTCAGAGCAGGTGCGCCTGGCTGAGGAGCAGGTGCGTGGGGTGAAGGAGCGGATTTCTGCCGGAGCCGCAGCGGCAGCCGACGAGGCGCTCCCAATCTCGGAGCTTCGCAATCGTCAGGTGGATCTCATTCAGGCGAAAAACGACCTTGCCGTAGCCGCCAACGCACTTCGCAACACAATCGGGCTGGCAGCCGGTCCGCCGCTGAAACTCGCACAGGAGGCTTCGCCGATCCCTCTGAAGATGGCTGTGCCCACGGACGACGCGTCGCGTATCTCACCGGATGCGCTGAATGCTCCGCCGTCTGCTGAGCTTCCCCCTGGCCCTGAAAGACCGCTATCCGAACTGCAGGCAGAGGCGCAGCGTCGCAGGCCGGAAGTCCAGCGCGCGCAGGCTCAGGTGCAGCAGTCGCGGGAGGGCATCAGAATCGCCCGCGTCAATCGCCTTCCCAGGGTGGATGCGTCACTGAGGGCCGATTGGACGCCCAACGCAGACTCCATGCGACAGAACTGGACGCTTTTGACGGCTGTTGCGATGCCGCTTTTTGACGCCGGTTTGACGCGTGCGCAGGAGGAAGAAGCGCGGGCAAATGAGTTGAGCGCTCAGGCGCAACTGGAGCAGACGGTCAAGGACGTGGCCGCCGATGTGACAGACGCCTACAACAATTTACAGAGCGCCCGGGAGCGGGTGGGCGCAAGTCAGACAGCACTCGAAGCCGCTCAGGTCAACCTGCAGCAGACAACAGAGCGCTATTCGCTCGGCGCGAGCGGTATCTCGGTAATTGAGCTTGTCCAGGCTCAGGTGCAGTACGCCACTGCCGCCAACAGTGCCATTCAGGCTCAGTTTGACTATCAACTGGCGCGGGTTCAACTGGACCGCGCTGTGGGAAATCTGCAATGACAGCAAAGCATTACTACTCTCTCTCGCTCGGGTGCGCCGAAGAAGTCAGGATGCGCCGCAATGCGTGAGCGCAGAAAGAAAAGCATCTGGCAGAACCGCGCCGTGTGGGTTCTCGGTATCGTCATCGTGCTTATCGCCGGTTTTGTCATCCAGCACCGCCGCAACGCGGATGAAAGCTCCCAGACTACTTATGAGTTTGGAGAAGTGGAAGTCGGCGATGTCCGCAGCTCCGTTACGGCCACCGGCACGATTCAGCCGTGGAAGACCGTTGATGTAAAATCCAACGTCGCTGGACGGGTGGACAAACTCGCCGTCGACCTTGGAGACCGTGTCAAGGCCGGACAGCTCATTGCTTTGATTGACCCGACAGACTCTGTCGCGGCAGTGACGCAGGCGCGCTCGGATGTTATGTCTTCCCGCGCCAGCGCCGCTCAGGCGGCGGCGGCCAGCTCGGCGCAGCCGACGCTTACTCGTCTGTCAATTCAGGAGGCTCAGGCGAGCCTGGATTCCGCGCGCCAGTCCGTTGCTCAGGCGCAGGAACAGAAGAAACAGCTTCAGCAGGACCTGGCGACTCAGCAGGAAGTCACCAACCCTCAAAATCTCGAAAACGCCCAGAGCGACCTGCACGAGGCGCAGGCTAATCTGGATGCCGCTACAGCCGAGTATGCCCGGCAGCAGAAGCTTTTGGCGAAAGGCTATACGTCGCAGAGTGAGGTTGACAGCGCCAGGGCCACTCTGGCTACCCGGCAAGCCTCAGCTAACACGGCACGGCAGCGGGAGAAGACAGTCAGCCGTCAGAATCAGCTTGCTGTTCAGTCACTGCAGGCGCGTATTAAACAGGCGGATGCCTCTATACAGGATAGTAAGGCTCGCGTCGCGCAGGCCACAGCCGCCCTCGCGCTGGCCAGACGCAACAGCTTTCAGGATTTTGTAAAAAGCCAGCAGGCGCAGGCTGCGAAAGCGCAGGTGATGCGCAGCGAAGCCCAACTGGAGCAGGCTTCCACGAACCTCGGCTACACACGTATTCTCGCTCCACGGGATGGGGTGGTCATTCAGAAAAACGTAGAGGAAGGCACAGTTGTCCCGAGCAGCCGCGCGTCCATTGGCAGCACGAATGCGCTGCTTCAGATTGGCGACACATCGCGGTTGTGGATTGTCTGCCAGGTAGATGAGACTGATATTGGACAGGTGAGTCAAGGGCAGAGAGTCTCTATCAAGATAGACGCCTATCCTTCCATGCTCGTGGATGGCAGAGTTATCAGAATTGATCCGCAGGCGGTGCTACAGCAAAACGTGACTACTGTCCCCGTGACTGTGGAGATTCAGGATCCTGATCCCCGCTTCAAGCCCGGAATGACCGCGGATTGTGAGTTTATTGTGGACGAGGCTCTGGGTGTTCTGACTGTTCCGAATGAAGCTCTCCACGAAGAGAACGGCATTTACACAGTGCAGAAGATGGTCAACGGCAAGCCGAAAGACTTTGAAGTGGAAGTTGGTGTGCCCGGGCCAGAGACCACGGAGATCAAGTCCGGGTTGAAAGCAGGGGATAGCGTGATCACCCGCACCATCGAACCGGAGGCTTCCCAAGTGAACAACCCGCTGGCCTTTGGGCCGCCGGGGCGCAGAGGGTCCAGCAGTGGATCTGGCGCACGTCAGGGCGGGGGCGCTCGCGGGGGTGGCGGCAGGTGATGGCCTCCGCAGTCACGCCAGACGGGACTCCACCTGTCATATCTGTGCGAGATATTTCCAAGATATACGACCTTGGCAGCACGCGCGTGCACGCGTTGCGCCACGTGGACCTGGACATTCACCGCGGCGAGTTGATAGCGGTTATGGGACCCTCAGGCTCGGGTAAATCCACCCTGATGAACATCATTGGATGTCTGGACCAGGCCAGTGAAGGAGATTACTGGCTGGACGGAGTGAACGTCTCGGACATGACGGAAGATGAACTGGCGCGGGTGCGCAACCGGAAAATGGGCTTCGTCTTTCAGCAGTTCAATCTGTTGCCCCGGACATCAGCTTTGAGGCAGGTGCAGTTGCCGATGATCTATAGCGGCGGAGAAGACCGGGAAAGCCGGGCTATAGAGGCGCTGAAAGCGGTTGGGCTCGGTGACCGGCTGGATCACAAACCAACGGAGCTTTCCGGCGGCCAGCAGCAACGCGTCGCCGTCGCCCGCGCGCTTGTCAACAACCCTACGCTAATCATGGCGGACGAACCCACCGGCGCACTGGATACCCGCAGTGGACAGGAGCTTCTCGCTATTTTCCAGCGCCTGAACGCACAGGGTAAAACTATTGTGATGGTCACACACGAATATGATGTAGCAATGCACTGCCGGCGCATTGTGCGCTTCAAGGACGGTCGCCTCGTTGCAGATGAATCTGTCGAACAGCCACTGGACGCTCTGGAAGAGCTTGCCAAACTGCCGCACTTTGCCGACGAGGAGGACGAACTGGCGCCGTCCATTGAGGAGGCCATTTCTTGACGCTTGATTGGGCACTCGCAAAGCTGAAGAAATCAGGGAAAACCGGAGGAGTCCGATGAGCGTAACGCAGACACGCCCGGCCGTCGAGCCTTCGCTGGCGCATAGTATCGATCACATGATTGCCGGTCCGGGTATGGGGATCGCTGAGGCAGTCCGCGTGGCGCTGGAGGGACTGGTTGCCAACAAACTGCGCTCCTTTCTGACAATGCTCGGGATCATCATCGGGGTTTCGGCTGTGATCGTGATGGTTTCTCTGGGTCAGGGGGTGGCCAAAGCCACGCAGGAGCAGATTGAAAAGCTCGGGACGAACGTGCTCACCGTGCGCCCGGACTCCCAGCAGCAGGGTGGCGTCAATTTTGGGCTTGGCACCATGCAGACTCTCAAGCTCGCAGACGCGGAGACAGTCCTGCGCAGTTGTCCGGCGGTCAAAGCTGTTTCTCCGGAGTACGGCGGGCGGGGCACTGTTAAGTTTCAGGACCAGAACACCGTCACTCGTGTACAGGGGGCGGGACCGGACTATTTCAGCATTCGCAATCAGCCCATCGCTCAGGGCAAAGGCTTCACCCAGGATGACATGGAGCGCAAGGCAAAAGTAGTTGTCCTGGGTGACAACGTGCGCCAGACGCTGTTTGGCAACATTCAGGCTGTTGGCAAGTATATCAAACTCAACGGACAGAGTTTCCTGGTGATAGGGGTTGTCGCGCCGCGCGGAGACAGCGGGTGGCGGAGCCCGGACGATCAGGTAACCATACCCGTCACCACTGCGATGGTTCGTGTGTTTGGCGTCGATTATCTGGATACGATGAGCGTGCAGGCCAAATCGCCAGATCAGATGACTGAGGCGCAGGATGAGCTTGTTGCGGCACTTTCCCGGGCGCACAAGCTGCGACCGACCGATCCGCCGGATGTGCGTGTATTTAACCAGGCAGATCTAACCGAGAGCGCCACACAGCAGACAAACTTCCTGACAATGCTGCTGGCGGGCATCGCGCTGGTGTCGCTTATCGTCGGTGGCATCGGGATTATGAATATTATGCTGGTCTCAGTCACGGAGCGAACGCGCGAGATTGGCATTCGCAAAGCTATCGGCGCGCGGCGCAGGGACATTCTCTACCAGTTTTTGATTGAGTCCACGACCCTCAGCCTAGTTGGCGGGCTGATTGGCGTCGCGCTGGGCATCGGCGTGGCGGTATGGATGGCCGTGCCCTCCGACCGTGGCGGCCTGGGTTTTCCCACCCTGGTGAGTTTGCCGCCCATCGTTGTATCGTTTGTTTTCTCCGCAGTGGTCGGGGTGGTCTTTGGCGTTTATCCTGCGGTAAAAGCCTCCACGCTTAACCCTATCGAAGCACTGCGGTACGAATGAAAAGCTCTCGCGCTGCCGCACTTCTCTAGCCGCAGCGAGTCAGGAGGAACGAATGAGAGGTTCAATGCGCGCTGCGGCACTAACGCTCGCGGCAATGACAATTAGCGCTGTGGCGTATGCCCAGGGCAGCACCAACGCGGCTGCGTTTCAGAAGTTTCGCTCGCAGCACAAGTACACGTTTCAGCTCAGCACAACAGTCTTTCGAGGGCTGGCTGAGTGTGAGCGCACGGATTCCACCAAGTTGAAGCCGGCGCAGGCCAAGCAGATTCTCAGTGTGCTCAACCCTCTGCGCAAGCAGTCCAAGCTCACGCAGGATCAAGCGAAGTCTGCGATTCAGAAGATTCAGCGCGCTCTTGATCAGAAGCAGTTGAGCGCGATTGACAAAGTACTCAACAGCAACGCGCGCCCTGGGTTTTCCGGATCTGGAAATCGGCCGGGCAACGCAACCGGTGCGAGACCGGGCGGGAATCGTCCTGGGGGGCCAGCGGCAGGTAACAGACCGGCTTTTGATCCTTCCAAGATGAAGGATTTCAATCCGTTCAATCCCAGCAAGACCTCGCCCAACTATGAGCGGCAGTTGGACAGGGTAAAGCGCCTCTTCAGTTTTCTTGAGGCGCGCTCAGCCAACAAGCCGGCCACTCTGCAAATGATGCGGCCAGGGCAGGGCAGCCCGCGTGCTGGCGAAAAGAGACCCGGCAACAGGCCAGGCGCAAAGCCAGCACCGCGCAGAAGCTAGCCGTCTATCCGGCGCATTTTTTGCGTCCACCGAAATACAGCAAAGGCCTCCGGTCCGTCGAGACCGGAGGCCTTTCGCATGTTCTCCTTTGCTCTCAGGAGTTGAGGCTGCCGGGCGCCGGGGTTGTCGGAGCCGGCTTCTTGTCCTTAGCCTTGCAACTGCACGCGGACGCAGGAATGACTGCCGCGCTCAGCACCACCATAAGAGTCAATGCTGCAATGAACTTCTTCACTTTTGTTCTGTCCTCTCATCCTTGCGGCTCGTGTGTCCGCTCCTGTATGAGACGCGGCAGGCAATGAAAATCTGACACTATGGAAAGACAAAACTCAAGTGCGTACAACTTGAGTTTTCAGCAGATACTGGCCTGCAAGCCCGCACTGTTCTCGATTGCCGCTTTGTCTTGGGATTACTCGTCAGACTTTCTTGAGCGACACTTCCTAGTCTCCATGCTACTTCAGCCAGTGTACCAGTAAGGTCGCAAGACCGAGAAAAACGCTGAATCCAACTACGTCTTGAAAAGACGTCTCGAAGGGGCCCGCCGTTGCCGCTGGGTCAAAGCCCAGTCTCTTCGACAGCATCGGAAAGATCGTTCCCATCAGTCCTGCTGTCAACATGGAGCAGCACATCGACACGCCAACAACGACACCGAACGGAGCGTGATGTGACCAGATGCCGCCTACCGTACCGAGTGATACGCCGCACGCCAACGCCAGAAGAAACGCCGCCGACAGCTCCTTGCGCACAGCGCGTCCCCACTTGACCAGCGAGATATGTCCGGTGTCCAGACCCCGTACAACAATAGCCGCGGCCTGCAAGCCCACATTGCCGGAAATAGCGGAAATGACCGGCATAAACGACGCCAACAGAATCACCTGCCGCAGCACTCTATCGAACCGGGAGACCACAAGACCTGCCACCAGTTCTATCAACATCGTCAATAGCAGCCACGGCAACCGCATTCTGGCCACCTGCGCCGGTGTGCGCTGATCCATCTCTTCGGCGTCCGTTCCCACAATCCGGGCAATGTCTTCGTTGAACTCCTCCACCAGGACGTCTATCACGTCGTCCACAGTCACAATGCCCATCATCCTGCCAGACTTCTCAAGCACCGGAATGGCAAGGAGGTCGTACTGAGAGATCAACTGCGCGACATCTTTCTGGTTCGTGTCCAGAGACACGCTCGGTGTCTGCTCAGAGATCAGGGACTGCACTTTGATGTCGGGGCGCGCGGTGAGAAGGTCAGCGATGCTGCACGAGCCAACAAACTGCTCTCGCGCACCCAGGACGTACACTACATTGATTGTTTCGAGCTCCCTGGCGTTTGTCTTCAGGTAATCCAGAGCCTGTGAGACAGTGTCTTTCGCGCTGAGTCTGGCAAAGCGCGTCGTCATAAGACGCCCGGCGGTGCGTTCAGGATACGCAAGCAGTTTGTGAACCTGCTTTGAGTCGGATTTGGCCAGCGTCGCCAGCAGTGGCTGGGACTCTTCTTCCCCATACTCGGATAGCAGCTCTGCCGCGTCATCCATCGGGAGAATGTTCAGTAGACGCAAAATGCGATCCCGCGGCGAGTTGCTGATGAGGTATCTATTCGTTGTGGGGGAAACCTCATCCAGCACTTCAGCGGCTTCCTCATCCGGCAGCGCTTCAAAAGCGCGCAGGGCATGTGGGAGGTCCAGCTCGTCCAAAATGAACGCTATGGCGGATGGGTGAAGCTCTTGCAGAATGGCGCCGAGGGCCGCGGGTGAGTGTTTGGAGTATGGCCGGCGCAGGGCATGTTTGATTGTGTCAATTGTCTGGTGAATGTCTACGGGCGGCATCCTCATCGTGCATCTGTTTCCTCTAATGCAGCTACACGGCAATTGTACCCACTAACTCTTTCGCCTATCCAAAAGGCCCAGAAAGTCAGTGTGCTCGCGTTATTTCGAGCCTATCAGGTAAAGTAAAAGAGGTCACAGCGCAGGGCCCTGGCAGACAACCGTACGAGGAGGACGATGCATGAACGATCTCGGCAAGTGGATATACGCGGTTGCGTGTGTTCTCATCCCTGTGTGCTGGGGATTGTTGATGGTGTGGTTGTTGAACCACTTTGACGGGATGCAAAGCCGCTCTGATGAGAACGGGGACACCGGTATCTCAAAGGAAGGCCGTACGTAGCGTTTATGCTGGACTTCCACCTCGGAATAGGGCTGGGGCATGCGGTTTCACTTCCCGCGCTTGCGGGACTTGGATTGCTCGTTGGCATCGTTGCAGGCATGTTCGGGGTGGGAGGTGGCTCCCTTCTAACACCCCTTCTTCTTCACGTCTTCAAAATCCCCGCTGCGATCGCGGTCGGTTCCGGTTTGTCACAAAAATGTGGTAGCTCGGTCGTTTCCTTCGCCAAGTACCGTCACCTGAAACGCGGAGATCCGAGAATTGATCTGCTTATGATGGGCGGCAGTCTGATGGGTGTAGATGTGGGCAGTCGCTTTCTGGCCTATTTGTCTGGACGTCCGGATGTGCTGATTGCGGGACATCCGCTTCCTCTGGCTATCTTCGTTCTGGACTGCCTGTTCATTCTTGTGCTGGGATGCGCGTCTGTGGGCATGCTCGTCGAGGCTCGACTGGCGTTTCGAAATCCTGTCTCTCGTGGGGACAAGACGATCCCGGGATTTCTGGTCACCAAAGTGCGCATTCCACCTTTCGTTGATTTGCCAGAGGTTCAGCTTTACCGGGTGTCAGTTCCGTTGTTAGCCGCAATAGGTCTGGTGTTGGGAGCGGCGGAAGGCGTGATGGGCACTGGGGGAGGCATGCTGCTGATGCCGGTTCTGCTCTATGGCTTCGGACTGTCGGCCCGAAATGCCGCCGGAACGGGCAACCTGCTGGTTCTGGCCACGGTATCACTCGGCGCCATCGAGCAGGCGCTCAGGGGTTTCGTCTCTCTCAGGTTGTCGATGGCGATTTTGGTGGGGTCGTCTGTCGGCGCTCAGATTGGCGCGCTGATCACACACCGCCTGTCCAACAGGGTCTTGCGGCTGATATTTGCGGTGGTTTTGGCCTTGACAGTTGTGTTTATCTGCTCAGACTTGCTGGCTACTATCCTGGCTCCTCTGCACTCTGCTCAATAGATACGAATCGGGCATTCTTGCGAGTCGCCTTCAGGTACGTCCACAGGCCCACAAGCATTGCCGCACCCGCGCACCACACCATTACTTCGATGTGGTGAGAACCTTTGAGGAGTGCCGCAAAATCCTCCCGGACATCCAGCCCAATGGAGATCAGTCCCCACAGGAGGATTGCATCCGCTTCCAGTTGTGCGGCGCGTAGTAAGGGACGTGGGACAATAGGGCGTCGAAGTTTCAGGCTGTGCAGTGAGGGGATGAGCGCCCGGACCTCCCTCGTATACCGTTCGTGCTCTTCGCCAAAGCGCGTGCGCAGGCTGATTTCTTCGCGCCGGATAACAGGAATATGCGCAAGCAGAAATATGACCACAAAGGCCGTCAGAAGTGGAACGCTGTTCAGCGCAGGCATTATGCCAAGGCCTATTGCGAAACTCGCGACGTACAGCGGGTGACGGATATACGAGTAGAGCCCTTCTGTCACAAGGGTTCGGGACGGCGCCTGTGCCTTCCAGCCTCTCGCGCAAATCCTGATCCATATCCCCAGAGCAATAAGCCCCGTGCCGACCACATCCAGTATCTCATCCGTGGACGCTGCCAGCGAGCTGAGTGTTCGGGGACGCGCAAAAAGAACTACCATGACGGCAAGGGGGGTGATCCAAAGCCAGTTTTGAGCGGCGCGCTTCTCAATTACTCTATGCACCAGTGACATCTCCAGGTAAGAAAAGGAAGCAGCCCCGTCTCGGAGCTGCTCCCAAAGCAGATAACCGTTATATTATAACCTGCGAATGGCCTTTTCTATCTTACCCTGAACCTCACGTTCACAACATTCGCCTTCAGCGTCTGACCGTCCAGCGTCCCGCTTGAGCACACTGACTGCCCGGTCCGGAATTCGTTGAAGCTGATGACGCTCGGGCCGCTCTTGAGCAGAGTGTTGCCGTCTGTTCGCACCAGGACGACTTCGTTTCCGGTGTCCACTCGCAGCGCCAGACCTGGACTGTCAATCGCCGTGATCTGGCCACAAACCTGCGTGCCAAACGGACAACCAGCGCCAGGTCCACGCCCAGCCGCAGTCATGCCAGCCGCTCCAGCGAACGGGCCCATAAGGCACATTCCGGCGCCTGGCCCACCTCTGCCAGCGCCTGGGCCCATTCCGCGACCTCTACCAGCTCCCATTCCCGCGCCCATGCCAGGGCCGGAAGCTCCACGGTAGAGGACGTTCAGCATCAATGCATCCAACGTGCTGCCATTCATTTCACCGCAAGCCGTTACGGACTGACCAACCTTGATGTCTTTCAATGCTACGGCATCGGGGCCACTCTTCACAACAGTACTGTTGTTCACGCGAATCGCCACTGCCTGCCCTGCCGCATTGACGTCAATGACGCCAGAGGCCGCGTTGATGGCTGTTATCTGTCCGGTAACGCGTGTCCCGCCAAACGGGCAGGCGACTCCCGATCCCATTCCTGCTCCCGGCCCAGCTCCGGCTCTTGGAGCCCGCGCCGGACCGCGCTGAGCAGAGGCTATCCCGATAGTCATCGCCACTGCTAATGCAGCTGCGGCTAAGATAGTCACTCTTGACTTCATTGCTGTATTCTCCAGTGTGTGCTGTTGGCGTCTGTCGGACTGCCGCTGCAGTCCATGCCCTTTGCTGCCCTATAGACGACACGGGCGCTGGCGCATTCCCGCTAATTTTGACTTTCCAGATCATTCGCCAGAGCCTGCAGCTCTTCCGCGGGCAAATCTCCCATCACGACATATTTGTGAGTGGCGCCGGATCTGAACGCAGCGTTGGTGGAGTTCAAGCGGCACACTCCGCGTCCGCGCCCGCCGCCTCTACCGTGCCCGCGTCCTCGTCCGCGGCCCATGCCCATGCCGGAGCCACCTCCGAGCGGTTTTTCAAAGATGGAAAGCGTGCGCTCACCACTGGTATAGACGAGGTGGGCTACTGGCCGTCCCCCGGCGCACGTGAAAAGATCCAGCCCGGTCAGCCGCCACCCGGGAGGCATGTTGCGCGGCAGACGTATCGCAATTTGAGATGCTTGCGCGAAGCTGTGAAGGTCCGCGCTGGTGACTACAGACTCAGCTTGTGCGGGTGTCACCGCCGAATAGTGTTGATAGAACTCCTGCAAATCCGGATCTTGCTGATTGAGCGCCTGAGGATGGTGCTGGAAGATGACGAGTGCGGCGACCAGGACTGTCGCGACTGCGGCCAGAGCGGCTCGAGCCCGCAGTAACGCAAAAGGCGCGCTCGCTCCCGCAGGCTGACGCTGTTCCAACCGGGGAGCGATCTTCGCCCACATGCCTTCCGGCGGACTGGTCATTCCGATTCCAGAGATGATGCGCTCAGTTTCGGTCATATCTGCGACTCTCGCTGCGCACTGCGGACACGATGCAATGTGTGCGCTCAGGCCCGAGCGGTGGCCGGTCTCCACCGCCGTCAGGTGCTGGGCGACTCTCTCCAGGCTAATCTTGCACGACATTGGCATTCCCCTTTGCAGTGTCTGAGAGATTGACGAAAGGCGCCAGTCTCCTCGCCAGTGCGGCGCGTCCTCGCGCCAGCCGGGATAGAACTGTCCCGTAAGGCAGTTTCAGCCCCTCGGAAATTTGCGCAACCGACATCCCTTCCAGGTGACGCATCACGATCGGCAGTCTCTGGTTCTCAGGCAGAGCGGCAATCCCGCTTTTCACAGCAACCGCTAACGCCTGTCCCTCAGCTAAAGCAAGCGGATCAGGTTGACGTGGGTCCGCCTCCTGCTCCACGGCCTCAGCAGGCGCTTCCGGACGCCGGGCGCGCCCTTTCATGTAATCTTTCGATGCGTTTCTAGCGATCTGATGCAGCCAGACCAGAAAGCTTGAACTCACCCGCAGCCCCTTCAGATGCCGCCACGCGCGCACGTACGTCTCCTGGCACACGTCGTCCGCCTCATCCTTGTTCAATCCCTCAGCCAGCAGAAAATTGAAAATTCGGACGTGAGTGTCTTCAAACAGAGTCTCAAACGCTGCTTTGTCTCCCTGTTTCGCCTGCTCGACAAGAATGTGCGTCGGTAGTGCGCTCGGCATTAGGTGCAGATTCCACTCCCTCGTTTCTCTTATTAGACGACACCAGTCTGAAGATATTCCCTGGAATGTGAACTTAGAGGAAACCTTGTCCGCACGAATAACCAGTTGGTGGTAAACTCAGTGCCTGGCGTCGAGCCTGGAGAACGGTATGCATAGTCATTTGTTCAGAAATCTTGCCTTGTCCTTTGTAGCGGTCTGCGCACTGGGTTCTGGCGCCTTTTGCGCGTCACGTCCCGCCGGGAGCGACAACCTCAAAATTGGACTGCAGGCTTACACGTTCCGCTCGCACACTTTTGAAGAAGCAGTCGCCAAAACCTCATCTCTGGGACTGCGCTACATTGAAGGCTATCCGGGCCAGAAGCTGAGCGGCTCGATGCCAGGAGTCATCTGGTCTCCCGACGCCTCTGCCGGGGCTCGTCGCAAGGCCCGCCAGATTCTCCAGAACTACGGGGTGCAGATGCACAACTTGGGCGTGGTAGGCTTGCCCGGCAACGAAGAAGAGTGCAGAAAAGTCTTTGACTTCGCAAAGGAGATGGGTGTCAAGGTTATCGTCTCGGAGCCCGAGGACGCCGCCTGGCCGATCGTGGAGCGTCTGACGAAGGAGTACAATATAAAGGTGGCTATCCACAACCATCCGGCTCCTTCTCACTACTTCGATCCTTCCTTTGAGATGAAAGTCCTGAGCAAGCTGAACCGTCGCATTGGAGCGTGTCCGGACGTCGGACACTGGGCGCGCAGCGGTTTTGATCCGCTGAACTCTTTGAAGATGTTGCGGGGGCGAGTGCTGGCGATGCACATCAAAGACCTGAACCGGAATGTGCCTGAGGCGCACGACGTTGTCTTTGGAACGGGTGTGATCAACTTCCCGGCGATATTCCAGGAACTGCGTAAACAGAGCTTTGAGGGAGTTATCTCCATCGAGTACGAAGGTGACCAGCCGGATCCGTTTGAGCAAGTCCAGAAGAGCCTGCAGTACTTGCGCGCTGTCGTGAGGTAGCCCGCGCTGGTACGAAGCGCAGCGGCAGATGGCAGCGATGTTGAAGTCTGCTCAGGAACTCCTTTGCGCGTCACGCCGTTCACAAAAACGGATGCCCCCTGGCCCCGCACATATCAGGGGCGGTCTACGCGTAGCCGCATGACTTCAGTTTTACTATAATCGGCTCAGCATCCGTATTCGGAAAGGAAAGTCATTAATGTCCAACGCAGCAGCAGTAACGGAATCCAGCTTTGAGCAGGAAGTGATCAACTCTCAGCAACCTGTCCTGGTGGACTTCTGGGCGACATGGTGCGGACCGTGCCGTCAGGTTGCCCCCATCGTGGATGAGATCGCCAAAGAATACGACGGCAAGCTGAAGGTTCTGAAGGTGGATGTGGACAACGAGCGCGCTCTGGCAATCAAGTATCGCATCCAGAGCATCCCTACACTTCTGTTCTTCAAGGGCGGTGAGGTCAAGGATCAGATCATCGGATCCGTCAGCAAGCAGACGATTTCCGCCAAGGTGGACAACCTCGTCTAGAGGCTACTTTTCTGGCTGTTCTCCGCGTGTCGCCGGTGGACTTCTTTCATCGGCGGCCGCCGGCCTCTTTCACATCTAGCCTTCGCTTTAGCCCTCGGCGCGAATACCTTACAAGACTTTTTTGCCGCACATCTGTGTAGTGTGCCGGCCCATTCGTCCTCTCCGACTCTCCTCACCCCGCGGCAATATCAGGTTGACAACGGCAATCGCTCGTGTTAGGCTGTACTTACTTTGGCAGGGAGTGGCTGCGCGCGGCCGCATATCCCCGATACACTAGCCGGGAGAAGTTGTCAGGTTAGGCTGTCTGTCAGCGTCGGCTATAGCAGAAAAGGGTGGCGTACCAGCCGTGTCCGGCCGGCGAAAGCTGACGGACTCTAGCCGCCGCCTGAACAGCGGGTAGTATTTGGTATTTGCTCAGATGGGTATTTGCCTGTGGGGCAACTCTGCCCTGCCCGTGCCACTGATAGTTTCGGAACTCCCCGATGAGTTCCTGTCCTGGAAGAGGAGTGGTGAAAAAGCTGTCACCGGAACAACCAGAGGAAGTCCCCTGTCAGACGCTTATGTCTGTGGACATCGGGCTGGCCTCCCCGTCACACATCAATGGTGACGAGGGATAGATGCCGAAGAGTCTTGCTGTGGCGATCACAGATTACACAGACCCTGCTTCGGCGCCACAGGTGAGGGAGCAGTTGGACCGGGAAAGGCGCGCGACTCTTGAGCAGATGGGTATTGATTTCGGCGCGCGCTGTGCCGCACAGCCTGCTGCGCGTGAAAGTCGCCTCTATCTGACTGTCAAGCGAGCGCTGGACATCGTCGTCGTCCTGCTGCTTCTTGCCCTCCTTGCGCCCGTGTTCGTCATAATTGGGCTGTCTATCTACATGGAAGATCGCGGCCCGATTTTCTACCGTCAAGTACGCGCGGGGAGGGATGGGCGTCCATTCACGTTTTACAAGTTCCGCAGCATGGTCGTCAATGCGGAGCAGATTCAGGAGCAGTTGCAGTCGAAGAACGAGGCGTCCGGCCCGATATTCAAAATGCGGGACGATCCCCGCGTCACCAAGACCGGCCGCTGGCTGAGGCGTTCGTCTCTGGATGAGCTGCCGCAGCTTATCAATGTTCTTCTTGGGGATGTGAGTCTTGTGGGGCCGCGTCCGCAGCTTCCATCTGAAGTGGAGCAGTACAAGCCACACCACAGGCAGAGGTTGAGCGTACAGCCGGGGCTGCTGTGTCTTAGAGAAGTTTCCGGGCGCTCCAAGCTGACGTTTGAGGAGTGGGTGGAGTTGGACCTGCTCTATATTCAGCACCGGGGACTCAGGATGGATGCGTCGATCTTTCTGAGGGCTATTAAGGCGGTTTTGAAGGGTGATGGCGCTTATTAGCGCGATTTTGCGCGTATTTTGACGCAAGAGACGCTGTCAATGCGGCGATCAACTGTGCGGGTGGATCTCAAGCGAGGATTCTATTAGTGGGCATAACTGAACAACCAGGCACCGGAGCTTCCAGCGAAATCAAGGAGCGCAGGGCGCCAGCGCGAAAGGCTGAAACTCCTGCGCCAGTAAGGCGGACAGGCTCTGGCAAAACCGTTCTCTGGGTTGTGGCGGCGCTGGTGGTGGGCGTTGCCGTAGGCGTATTTGGGATGCGTCAGCGCTATAAGGCGCAGGAAGTGGTTGTCACCGTCAACGGCAGCCCGATAACAAAGGACCAGCTTTTTGACCGGCTGCAGAAGACGGCGGGCCAGGATGTGATGCGAGCGATGGTTGCAGACCGGCTGGCGACACAGTACGCGGAAAAGCAGGGGCTGTCTCCGACCGATGCTGAAGTGGAAAAGCGGCTGGAGATAGAGCAAAAAAGTGAGCCCAAACTGGCGGAGATCTTAGCAAGAAGAGGGCTTAATCTGGGGGATTTCAAGGAGAACTTGCGCCTCAGCATGGCCAAAGCGAACGTTTTGACTAACGGTATCAAGGTTTCAGACAGCGACGTCAAAGCGTTTTACGAGAAAAACATCGACAAAAAGAATCCAAACGCGGCGTTTTACACGCCCGAGTCTGTGCAGATTGCCGTCATCGTGACCAAGACCGAAGCGGAGGCAAAGAAGGCGCAGGCAGATCTGAGCCGTAATATCCCGTGGCCGACTGTGGTGAAGACCTACAGTCAGGACAACAGCAAAGCCAACGACGGTGTGTTGCCGCCAACTTTTCGCGGCCGGTCACGATCCAGCCAGATTCCCGGTCTGGAGGACCTGATATTCTCCATGAAAATTGGGGAGCAGGTTGGGCCAAAGCAGATTGTCGGCGCGTGGTGGATTATCCGCTGCCTGGATAAGAAACCAGCCGTAACCCGCTCATTTGCGGATGTGAAAGATGACTGTCTGACAGGCGCGGCTCTGCTCAAGGGTGGGAACGCCAACATCAAGAAGAGGCAGACGGCTTTTTCTGAGTTTCAGAAGAATGCCAAAGTTCAGGCCTTCTGGCCCAACTACGCTGAGGCAGTCAAGGTTAAATAAGGTTTTGTCTTGAGAGGCGGACTCAGGACAGGCGCAACGCTCGCGCCATAGCAAACCGCCAGGAAGGTGGCCAATCCACGCGGATTGGTCAAAGTTCTTCCCCTGCGACCTCGCATTCACTGGAGTCGCAAGGGGGTGAGGAGAATACAAATGAGCAAACTAACAGGGATCGCCCTTCTAGGCGCGGCTATGGCTGCGGTTGCGGCGCCTTCGCACGCCGATCAGACGCAGCTCTTTACATTCAACAGTGTGAAGAGTGGTACTAAGACTGCCACTATCAGCGTTGAAGGATCATCCAAGACTGTCTATGTGGGCCTCTACAATGGGACACTCGGCTCACTCGGCGTGGATGTGTTCTGCACGGACGTTCGTCACGCCATCACCTTCAACCAGAGCTACACGACGTTGGCGCTTCTCGGGCAGGTGACGGACCCCGCAGCGGGCCTGTATTCCTACGCGGGCAACTATTACTACTCATCCGGGCCGGCGAACGCTCCCGTCGGGGCGGGTATGGCTTCGGCGTTGATCCCCGCGGATTACAAGCCGAGCGGTAGCCTTTCGGCATTTGACCGCTCTGTGGCTGTGGCCTACCTGACAGACACGTATTTGACTACTGCACAAACCAGCGTAGATGTTGCGGCAGCAGTCCAGATGGCGATGTGGGACATCATCACGGACGGTGGTGATGGTCTCGGGTCTGGTTATTTCACGAGTTCTGCCGGGGTGTTTGGAGCGAAGAGCGTTCAGACCTATATTACTGAGGCGTTGGGGCAAAGCCCGACTTCCACGTTTACCCAGTGGATTCAGGCGCCGAGGACAGCCGCCTACGCTCACGCTCAGGACTTCGTCTACAAGGGCGCTACTTCTGTGACAATAACGCAGATCCCTGTTCCCGAACCCGCGTTCTTCCAGCTTGGAGCGCTTGTTGGAATGGGCGGTCTGGGGCTGTTCCGGGTAAGGGTTCGCTCCCCGCGGGCAGCCTAGGAGGACGTGCAGTTCCAGAGTTTCGCCAGACCAGGTGTCTGTGAGAAAAGTCTATTCGCAGCCGTGTTCCGCCACTTTCAGTGACGGACGCGGCTGCTTTCGTACGGCAGCTGTTAGCAGTCGCAGATGCATCTTTAGTTCAGAAAGTGCCCGAGTCTGGCGCGAAAAGCGGCACCTTTTGCGGTTTCTCTGCGTATTCAGACACTGAGCGAGTAGCGCCGCCTGCTTTTTGCCGCTGCGTCTGCCGCATATTGCAGCGCTGGTTGAGTGTGGAACAATATGCGCGGAGGTTCGGGCCCGCACGGTGCTGGCCGGCCTGATATTGCCCTGATTATGGAAACTCCCTTCGATACCAGTCTGGACACGCCAGTCACCGTCCGGGAAGTCTTCGGCGTCCTCTGGCGGCGACTCTGGATAGTCGCGCTTATTCTGGCAGTTTCACTTGGAACGGCCGCGCTGATTTCGTACAACACATCCCCCAGGTGGCGCGGGATCGGGCAGCTTATTCTGGTGCAGCGGACAGCGCCTGTGCCAGGAAGCGCCCAGCAGTCTGCTTCCGGCCGAGATATGGTGGAGTCTGTCAGCACGCAGGTTGGTATGCTCCAGAGCTATGAGGCCGCCCGGCGCACGCTGGAGTGGCTGCGCAACCAGGCTCTGAAAGGCGATGTGCCGGAGGATGTCGCTGCCGGACTTGACCCCTGGAAGCTGCAGGAAGACATTCAGGTCTCCTCCTCTGAGAATACGAACATCATCACCGTGCAGGTGGAAGCCCCGTCCAGAGAGCGCGCCCGCCTTCTGACAGATGCGGTCTGTAAAGCTTTTGTTGACTGGAAGAAAGTAATCTCCAGTCAGTCTTCTCAAGAAAACGTGAGTACTCTGGAAGATCGCGTGCGCAAGGCGCGGGATCAGCTTGCGGATGCTGAGCAGAAGGAAATCGCCTTCAAGAAAAGCCACGATATGGTGGATGTGAACACCCAGTCCACCGCGAGCCTGCAGAAGTACCTCGGGCTGGAGGAGTCTTTCCAGAAAGCTCAACAGGAGTTGACTGTTGAAGAGTCGCGTCTGCGCGGGCTCGGCGCTGGGCTGAGAGAAGCCAACCGCAGTATCCAGAGCGGCACGGGTGTGCGCGACGACAGTATGGTGTTGACGCTGCAGCAGGAGCTTGAGTCACTGAAGATACAGCGCGCCAATGCCGCATTGAAGTTTCGCCCGGCCTACCCGGGAGAAGGCAACCTCAAAGACCTTGACGCCCGGATTGCCGACGTCAACGGACGTTTGCAGAAAGCGCTGCAAAGCACACTCGACAACAAGCGCCCGTCGCTTCAGTCTCAGGGACAGCTCAGCCAGCAGTACAAAGATCAACTACTGGCTGTGGGTGCGCTGAGGGCACGCGTGAAGGTGGCGCGCAGCGCGCGCGACGCGGCGAAGAAATCTGTAGAAGATCTGCCTGCCACCAACCTTGCCTACGCGAAGTTGGCTCGCGACAAGGACCTGGCTTCGGGGCTGTTGACGTCTCTGCAGGCTGGTTTGAATGCTGCGCGCATAGAGCGCGACACCGCTAGCGGGAATGTCCAGATCAGTCAGTATGCGGTTGCGCCGGAGGATCCGTTTGTGCCCAACCACGGCAGAGACCTTGCTTTCGGCGCGGTTATCGGGGTGGCGCTTTCGCTGGCGGCTATTCTGCTGCTGGAGCAGACGGACCGGCGAATCCGCAGTGTGGAGGATGTGCGGCGTCTGGCTCCCGGGACGATCGTCGGGGCTTTGCCGCAGCTATCGTCTGCGGATTTGCAGGAGTTGCTGGCTGATGAGTCCGGGACAAGGGCCAACGAAGCCTACAGCCTGGCGCGGGCTAATCTGGCTCTGTCTCTTCCAGAGGTTTTCAACGGCAGCGCCCATGGAAGCCAGATCATCCTGGTTACCAGTGCGCTCCCGGGAGAGGGAAAATCCCTCACTGCAAACCAGATGGCCAAGTCTCTGGCCAGAGCTGGAAAGTCAGTCATCCTGGTGGACGCCGACATGCGCCGTCCGACGCAGAACGATCTGTTTGGCACGGCGGAGGAGCTTGGGCTGGCGGATGTTCTGGTGGGGAAGGCCGGGCTGGACGATGCGCTGGTGGCCTCCGGGATTGAAAAGCTGAGTGTTCTGCACAGCGGCACGCCGGACCGCAACCCGTCCGAGCTTTTGTCGCACCCACGGATGAAGGAGCTTGTGGAGGAGTTGCGGCGCGAGGCTGAGATTATCATTCTGGACGCACCCGCCTGCGCGGTTGTTGCAGATTCGCTGCTGCTTGCTCCATTCGCCGATTGTGTGTTACACGTAGTAGGAGCGGGGATTTCAGAGGCGCCGGCTGTGCGTGACACTGTCGCGGCGCTGGCGGCGGCCGCGCCAAAGTCCATGGTGTATTTTGTGAACCGCCTGCCGAAGAGTCACCGTCACGGTTATTCGTACTATGCGGACTATGGGTATGCCCCGCGCAAGCGCAATGGACGCGGTGAGCTCGTGGTCATTGACCAGGTTGAAGACACGGAAAAGGAGAGCAGCGCGCATGAAAGCTAGACTCGCCCTGTTTGCGCCTGTGGCGCTAATGGTTCTGCCGTGCGTCGGGATTTGCGCAACAGACACCGCTCCTCAACCCGCCTCTGCGGTTCAGACGGAGCCAGCCGCCTACGTCCTGGCGCCGGACGATGCGGTATCCATCAACGTGGCCAATTTCGCGAACCTTTCCACACAGGCCGTTGTGCTGCCGGACGGGAAGATCACTGTCCCGCTTCTCGGGTCTATCAGCGTTGAGGGCAAGACGACCACGGAGCTTGCCAGGCTGCTGACAGATGAGTGGAACAAGTATGTGGTAGACCCGGTGGTGACGGTTGCGTTGACTCAGCGGCGCAAGGCCAGCGTGCTGGTTTACGGTTTTGCCAACAAGGGTGGCGAAGTCGAGTTTCGGCCTATGCTACACATCTCCGAGGCGCTTGCGCTGGCGGGTGGCGCAGCTATCAACGGGGATTTGCAGAAGGTTACCCTTACCCACCGCAATGGCGACAAGAAGGTGCTGGACCTGACCAAGCCGGAGACTCTGCCGGGCACGGATCGGGATGTTGTGCTGCAGGAAGGCGACATTATCTACATTCCCGAGCGCCGGACACAGGTGAACGTGATTGGAGAGGTCAACCGTCCGGGCTCTTTTGACTATAGGGACGACATCACAGTGCTGGATGCGCTGGGGGCGGCTGGCGGCGTGCGTGACAGTGCAGACCTCTCAGCGGCCACTCTGGAGCGCGGCGGTAAGGAACAGCCTCTGGACCTGGAAGCTCTCCTGCGCCGTGGTGAGATGACGCCCAATATCAAGCTGGAGCCGGGTGACCGGATTCTGGTGCCCGAGATTCAGAACCGCACCTATATTTTCGGCGCGGTCGCAAAGCCCGGGTGGTATCCGTTCAAGCCGGGAGACCGGGTTCTGGACGCGCTGAACGCAAGCGGCATCGCTCAGAATGCCGACTACCGCAATGTGAATCTCATCAAGATTGACAAGACGGAAAAGACCGCTGCCGTCCAGACTGTCAACCTCGAGAATTTTCTGAAGAAGGGCGATGTCACGGCGAATGCCGCGCTTGCCCCCGGAGATGTCGTGTTTGTGAGCGAGAAGAAGCGCGCGTTCAAGCTGCAGGATGCGCTTGGCATCCTGAGCAGCATCAGCATCCTGGACAACACCTTCCGGATTCTCACCGGCGGCCGAAGGTACTGATGAGCCAGACGACCTTACAGCCGGCAGACGCTCCTCCCGCAGACGTCCGACCGTCCCGCGGGTCTGTAGTTCAGAGTATCGCTTCCGCCGCCGGAGCTTTCTGGCGGGCGCCCTGGCCGGTCCGGCTGCTCAGCGTCGTCCTTGTTGTTTTGTATGCGCCGGTTGTCGCCGCTGCCGCGCGCGTCTGGGTGACGGATGACAAACAGGCGCACGGCGTTTTCATCTTCCCGGTCGTTTTGTTTCTGCTGTGGGTGCTGCGGGACGCTATCAGGCAGGCAAAGCCTTCCCCGAGTGCGTGGGGGCTGGCGCTTCTGTTTTTCGGGCTGGCGCTGGAGACGTTCAGCTATCTGCTGGGCATCAAATGGTTCCCTATGCTCTCGCTGATTCCCGTGCTGGCTGGGGTGATTCTGGCGCTGCACGGGCGCGCGCTGCTGAAAGTGGTGGCCTTTCCGGTGCTGTTTCTCTTCTTCGCCGCGCCGCTGCCGGATGCCATTTCGCTGCCGGTCAGCGCCCAGATTCAGCGCGCCAGCACAGACAGCGCCGTGTTCACCATGACGACCATGGGCTTTCCGCTGGTGCAGACCGGCAACCGCATCGACACGCCCACATGCTCAGTGGAGGTCGCGGAGGTTTGTAGCGGGTTCAAAAAGCTGACAGCCCTCATAGCCTTTGCGCTGCTTTACGGGTTTATGTTTCCGATCGGCCTCGGTAAGCGTCTGTTGCTCCTGGCCTCGGCCTACCCGATTGCGCTTTTCGCCAATGTCATCCGCATCTGCGCCCTGACCTGGATTGCCTCCACGTGGGGTGAGAATGCGCTGCACGCGGCGCACGATTGGGCGGAGCTGTCGGTGCTGGTGGTGTCTTTTGGTCTGTTCATTCTTGTTGGAAAGGCGGTTGGATGTCGAAGCCTGCGATTTTCAGTGTAGTCTGTCTGATCATGGCGACGGTGGCTCTGGCGGCCAACCGTGGCATTGCGCCGGTGGAGTCCGACACGCTCCAGCGCCTGCCGGTGGAGAAGTTCCCGAAGCAGGTTGACACATGGGCTATGGTGGATGACCGCCCGACGGACCCGGAGGTGCAAAAGGCCGTTCCCACTGCCCGGATAGTTGACCGCATATACCAGGACAAAAACGGGCGGCTGATTAATCTTACACTGCTGACCGCCACGGACTACGCAGACTTTCACGATCCAAACATCTGCTTTCCGGGGCAGGGGTTTTCGCTGACGCAGGAGCGTCACAGGGAGATTGCCGGGCAGCCCGGGCGGTATATGGTGGCTCAGCGGCAGGACGTGCGCCAGCAGGTGTTTTACTGGTGGAGTGGGGGCGCGGCAGTTGACACAAAATATGGCAGAAACCAGATGGGCCGGTTGCTGGCTTTGCGGGACCGCCTGATGGGACATGAAGGCCAGTCGCTCTTTGTGCGCCTTATCGCCGATGACAGCGTTGAGGGGCAGGCGGCCATGAAGGACTTTCTTCGCAATGCAAAAGCGCCGCTGGCGGACCTGATGGCCGAGTCGCCGAAGTCCTAGCGCTACTTTAGAGGAGACTTTCGACATCGGATATGTCTGAAGCTACGGCGACAATCGAACACCGCACGCCGCATCTGACCATCCGCCCGAGCCGCGGGTGGTCGCCCATCAATCTGCGCGAGCTGTGGATGTTCCGGGACCTGCTTCTGGTGCTGGCCGGGCGCGACGTGAAGCTGCGCTACCGCCAGACGGCTCTTGGCGCTATCTGGGTGATCCTTCAGCCGCTGATGGCCGCCGGCATCTTCGCGGTCGTATTCGGCAAAGTCGCTAAGCTGCCAAGCGACGGCGTCCCTTACTTCCTCTTTGCCTACGCCGGACAGCTCGGGTGGGGCGTCTTCAGCGGAACCCTCTCCAAAAGCAGCCTGTCTCTGGTGGGTAACGCCCACCTTGTCAGCAAGATCTACTTTCCGCGCCTTGTTCTGCCCCTGTCCACCACGCTCGGAGTGCTGCTGGATTTCGCCGTAGCGCTCGGGATGATGGTAGTGTTGATGGCGCTCTATCACGTCCGCCCGCATGCAGGGCTGCTGCTGTTGCCGGTGTGGATGGTTCTGATTTTGATGCTTTCGCTGGGTCTGGGCCTGATAGCCGCCGCGCTCACGGTGAGCTACCGCGACATACAGCACATTCTGCCCGTCATCATCCCGTTCATCATGTATGCCAGCCCGGTCGCGTATTCCATGCAGGCCGTGCCCGCCAGTCTGAAGCCCTTCTTCCTGGTCAACCCGATGTCCGGCCTTCTGGAAGCCTTCCGCTGGTCGCTGCTTGGCACGGGACACCTGCGCCCGGACTTCCTCGGCTACTCCGCCGCCGCAGCCGTCCTGGTATTCTTCTTCGGAGCCTTCTCCTTCCGGAAGATGGAGAGGAAGTTCGCCGATGTCATCTAGCTCCGACATAGCCATCTCCGTCCGGGGTCTCGGCAAGGCCTACACCATCGCCCACACCCAGGCGAAACACACCACTGCCGCCGAAGCGCTCATGAGCCGTCTGCGCCGTCCGCTGCAGCGCTCGGAGACGGAGACTTTCTGGGCGCTGAAGGATGTTTCGTTTGACGTGCGCCGCGGGGATGTGGTGGGCATCATCGGGCGCAACGGCGCGGGCAAGTCCACGCTGTTGAAAGTCCTCAGCCGCATCACCGAGCCGACCACCGGGGAGATTGACCTCTATGGCCGCGTCGGCAGCCTGCTGGAGGTTGGCACAGGTTTTCACCCGGAGCTCACCGGCCGGGAGAACATCTTCCTGAACGGCGCCATCCTGGGGATGCGCAAAAGCGAGATCCAGCGCCAGTTCGACGCCATTGTGGATTTTGCCGGCGTGGAGCAGTTTCTGGACACGCCCGTCAAGCGCTACTCAAGCGGCATGTATGTGCGCCTCGCCTTCGCCGTCGCCGCCCACCTGCGCTCCGAGATTCTGGTGGTGGACGAAGTGCTGGCCGTAGGCGACGCCGAGTTTCAGAAGAAGTGCCTCGGCAAGATGAAAGACGTCGCCAGCGGCGGAAGGACGGTGCTGTTCGTGAGCCACAATCTTGGGGCCATTAGAAGCCTCTGTAGAACGGCACTTGTGGTTTCGAACGGCGAGCTTACTCTTGAGGCTGACGCTGAAGAGGCGTGCCGCACCTACCTTCACGAGATGCAGACGACACCACAGGAACTTGACAGTCCGTCTGTCGTCCGCTCCGGAACCGGGGAGATGCGTCTTACCGGAATACAACTACTGTCGCAGGATGCTGAAGTGAGCCAGGTCAGCGGCGGAGACGACGTAGTCTTTGCATTTGCTTACAAAAACAGCGGAACGCAGAAGCATGCGCAGCTTCTCCTCACGTGCTACGACCAACAGGATACGGCACTCTTCCACCTGCGGAGAGATATCGCGGCTTACGCGAAGGAAGGAGAGGTTGGGAACGGCGTTGTTCACTGCCAAATCAGGCGGCTTCCGCTAAACATCGGCCGGTACAGGCTTGCAGTCGCATTGCAGGATCCTGCCGGACAGAACCTCGACCATGTCTCTAATGCGTTTTCATTCGATGTCGTGAGCTGTCACTTCTATAACAACGGACAGACGCCCGATCCGCGCTATTCGCCGTTTCTTGTGGAACACCAGTTTACAGACGGGAGAAACGACTCTGGGAGCCGTAAATAGGTGCACACGCCTTAACACGGCCGTTTCTTTGGCGGTCCGTGTACGCATGACAGCCGCGATGCCGCAACCGAGCCTTGGTACTGATAAGGGTGACTCCTAACCAGATGCGCATCGTCGTTGAAAACAGCGGATATGAGCTCCTGAACGTTGGTGATGCGGCAATGCTTAGAGTTGCACTCACCAGATTACAGGCACTTTGGCCCGAAGCAGTATTTTATATTTTCACCACAGCGCCAGAACGGCTCAGCAAGTTTTGGCCGGCCGCCATCCCTCTCTCGCCACACGGGCGATACCTTTATCATGGACAAGGTAGTCTCTTCGGACCTCTGGCCCGTGTGCTCAGCCGACCTGAAGCCAGCTTGCGCTCCGCAGCACCGCAGGTGGCCTATAGTCTGACACGGATAAAAAAAAGAGCCTTACGCCGAGCGACGGATGAGTTAGATGAGTACTACAGAGCACTCTCCTCGTGTGATCTTGTCGTTGCAAGCGGCGGTGGATATCTGACGGATACATTTCCATGGATGATACAAGGTGTATACGAGACTACGAGCTTGGCTTATCGTCTGCGAAAGCCAGTCGCCCTTTTAGGACACGGCCTCGGGCCAGTCGAAGATTACCGTCACCGGAGACAGTTGCGGGAGATACTAAGGGAGCCGGTGTTGGTAACGCTGCGTGACGGAGTATTCAGTCCTTCCTTGATACGTGAACTAGAGGCTCGATGCCAGAATGTTGTCGTCACGGGTGACGATGCTGTGGCACTGGCCTATAGCCTTTGTACCACCAAGCCTGGCCAGTACCTTGGTGTAGGTGTCCGACTATCTGATTACTCGGAAGCAGCCTCGAGCGATGTGCGCCAATTAACGCGGATATTTCAGACGCTGGGTCAGGAGTTAGGGTGCTCGTTTGCACCGTTGCCCATTTCGCAATACTGCGACGGAGAGGACGCAAAGGCCATTGAAGCGATACTCCAACGGGCAAAGCTCACGGCCGTAAGTGCGCCGGTTGCTACGCCGGAGGATGTCATCGCGCTGGCTGGCCGCTGCCGTGTTGTTTTTACAGGCTCCTACCACGCGGCGGTTTTCGCGCTGTCGCAGGGCGTGCCTGTAGTAGCCGTCCATAGGGCGACCTACTACGCGCAGAAATTTGAAGGGCTGGCGAAGCTCTTTGGAAAGGGCTGCAAAGTCCTGTCGTTTGACACGCCCGAGTTTTGTAGTGTTGCTGTGCAAGCTGCGCTCGAGTTGTGGGCTCAAGCGGTTGAACTCAGGGACGACTTGCTTGCGTGCGCTGCGGACCAGATACGGTGCGCGGAGTCTGCGTACGCCTCTTTGCGGGAGCGCTTGTGATGTCGACACCAGCAAGCGATATCTCCATCATTATCTGCACGCGTAACCGTGCCCCAGCGCTGCGCGAAACACTCATTTCAGTGTCGAAGGCGGATATACCCGCCGGGCTAAAAGCAGAATTGCTCGTTGTAGATAATGGGAGCTTTGACGACACAAAGGCGGTTGTTGAGCAGGCACCTATCCGAGCCATGCCTGTGCGCTACATCTACGAACCGGCGCTTGGTCTGAGCCGGGCGCGCAACAGGGCGCTGGCTGAAGCAAAAGGTGATGTCTTTCTTTTCACCGATGATGACGTGCGCGTACCTGTGGACTGGATAGAAGGCATGTGCCGACCCGTCCTTGCAGGTGAAGCAGACGCCGTAGCTGGAGGCGTACGCCTGGCGCCGCACCTCGAACGAAAGTGGATGACTCCCTGGCACAGGAGCTGGTACGCGTGTACGGAGCGGCTCGACCCTAGCGAGCCAGATGACATGGTGGGGGCGAACATGGCCTTCCACAGCCGTATACGGGCGCGCGTGCCCGTTTTTGATTCGGCGCTCGGCGCGGGTGGTGTCGGGTTCGGTGAAGAGACCCTCTTTTCCTGGCAGCTAAAGGCGGCGGGCTATCGCCTTGCGGGAGCCCTCAACGTGTGTGTTGAGCACCACATGGACCCTTCTCGCCTGCTGCGTCGAAGCCTGATGAAAACAGCTGAGAGCTTTGGAAGATCAACTGCGTATCTGAACTACCACTGGCGGCACCTGGATAGCCCGAGGGCAGCACAGTACCTACCGCGTGCGGTAGCGCGTCTGTGGCTAGAGCGCCTCCGCAGACCGACTGACGTCCTGCGCCGTGAAGGGGCGGCGGAGTGGGAGTTGGGCCGTGTACAAGAGATAGCCTTTTACCGCGCCTTCATCAAAGAGCGGATGCGGCCACGCCGCTATGCCCGCATGGGTTTGGAGCAGCTCGCCGATGTGGCCTGAGCCCGTTGTCAGCATCATCATCTGCACCCGCAATAGAGCCGACAGCTTGCGAGAGACGCTGGCTTCGGTAGGCCGTGTCCTTGTCCCGTCCGATCTTCCCGCTGAGCTTCTGGTAGTGGATAACGGCAGCACGGACCACACGCGACAGATTACAGAGGAGTCAGACCTCCAGAACATGCCGGTGCGCTACATCTCTGAGCCGAGGAAAGGCAAAGGATATGCCTACAACACAGGAATGAGTGAAGCCAGCGGCGACGTCTTTATCTTCACAGATGACGACGTGCGCGTACCCGAAGACTGGATAGAAGGCATGTGCCGGCCGATCCTTGCAGGCGAAGCTGACGCCGTAGCTGGAGGCGTGCAGTTAGCACCGGATTTGGTACAGCCGTGGATGGAGCTGACACACCGTGTATGGTTAGCTTCGACAGAGCATCTGGTAAATCCCGCCGCAGTGACGCTGGTCGGCGCGAATATGGCTTTTGGACGTCACGTGCGACAGAAAGTACCCTGGTTTGATGTCGAGCTGGGGCCGGGGGCCATTGGGTTTGGAGACGAAACATTGTTTGCCGCACAACTGTCGGCGGCAGGCCATACCATTCAAAAGCGGTTGGTAGTCGCCGTTGAGCATCATTTTGACGGCTCGCGGCTGACACCTGCTTCTTTTGTCAAGCGGGCTACGGACGCTGGTCGGGCGGATGCGTACATCGCTTATCACTGGTGGCATAGCGAAAATCGGTTTAGATGCGCGAAGTACCTGGCGCTTGCGGCATTGCGAAAAGCGCTGCTATGTATGCCGGGAGGGCGTTACAGTAGTGCGGCACCCGCTTTGCGGGCACATTACAAGTACGGCCTCAGCGCGCAGACGCTCGTTGAAATGCGGCGTCCGCGAAACTATGAAAAGCAGGGGCTGGCGAAATTGCGTGGTATCCTCTGGAGTGAGGATGGATAGCCTGACTATCAGCCGTCCGTCCCCCGCCCGTACGGCCGATCCGCTGGCCTTCCTGCTTGTGGCTTCAGCGCTCTGTTTTTTCTGGCTGGCCGTGGATACACCAACACCCTGGTCGGACGCAGGCGGTTACGAGAACATGCTGCGGCACTTTCTGGGCACGGGTGTTGTGGACTACATGCGTTGGTCCCAGCCAACGTTTATTGGCGTACTCGCCCTGGCTGTGCCCTGGGCGCACGTGTTCGGTACCACCACACTGTCGCTAAGCTGTCTGGGTGCGTTTTATAGCGTGCTCTTGATGGGCGGTCTGTATCTACTGCTGGTTGGGCGCGTGCGGCCTTGGCTGGCGGTGGCGCTGTGCGCGAGCGTGTTCTGCTTTGAGGAGTTCCCGCTGAGTGCTCCGGCTTTTATGACGGACATTCCGTATATCCTCTATCTTGTCTGGTTTCTGGTGGTCCATCGCACATTGGAGGAGACGCACGAATCCGGTGGGCGTTGGGCAATAGCACTCTTGTGGGTCTGCTGGGTGGCGTTGTTACTGCTTGCGGTGCTCACTAGATCCTTTGCGCTCGTCATTATCGCCGTGTTTGCCTTGCGCTCTGTGTTCCTGACCTCAGCGGATCGCACTTTTGCCATCAAGTGTCTTGTCCTGTCCGTCATCACCGCAGGGTTCAGTTTTCTGGTCGTAGGCAAGATGAGTGTGAACCGCTTCAGCGCGCTCGAGCTTACAGTCGCGCGGGAAGTGTTGGCAGAGCACCAATGGGAACGGCTCGATTTGCGCGCTTTCTGTGTGATTAGTCTGTTGACCGCCGCTGCGCTAACTCCGGCGCTGCTACTGACCTGGAAAAAGTCGGTACGGAAAGCGCCGGTGGTGGATGCCGTAGTCGCCGTGGCCGTCCTAGGACTCACAGCTTACTTTTGGACGCGCGGCCATCTGCCTACGTTGACGGGGCCTGCAATCGTCGCGTTCCACCAGCGTCTGCTGGCCGCTCCACTGCTGCTGCTTGCGCCAACTGGCGCAGTGTTGGGTTTTCGCTGGCTTCGCGATTACCTGCCCGGAATGGTGACTTCCACAGAACAGATACTGGCGACTATCGCGGTTTCGTCTCTCCTCGTGTTGCCAGTGATGCAGCACCCGGTAGCGCGTCACGCTCTACCCGCGATCGTGGCGCTTATTGTCTTGACAGGGTATCACAGCTCATTCAAATTTGGACTGTGGCCGGGGGTGGGCGTACTGCTTCTCGTCGCGTTATCTACAGCAAGTCTTCTCTTCACAACGGCTGACCGACGCCTGAACGCAGCTCAGTTTGACGTGGCTCAGGGCGTTGTCGGGCAAGGGCAGCCCGCTGATACTATTTATGCAGGTTGGTCTTGGTTCTGCGCCTACAATATGCGGCCCGGCGCGCCAGCTACTCGTGACTATGTGGCGTCTTATCGTCACCTGAGAACGGCAGCCCCTATATCAGTTCTTACAGGCCCCGTCTCTTCGCGGCCCGCATCACAGCCTGGCGTTACAGCAGGCGCCTTGGGCGTGGTCGGCCGCGTTTACGTATCTACCCGGCCCACAGAGGCCAACGAATGAACATCGCCCTTTTCGCCAGTGCTTTCTATCCACATGTTGGAGGAGTCGAGGAGCTCTCGCGCCAGCTTGCCCACAGCCTGACAGAGCGCGGCCATCGCGTCATCATTCTGACCAATCGCTGGCCGCGAAGCCTGCCGGAGTACGAGGAGTTTGAGGGGTTGCCTCTTTATCGCCTGCCGATGCGTGTCCCCGAAGGCAGCCTGAAAGCGCACGTCAGCTACAGGCTCACAGGCGGCGGCATTCGCAGGCGAATGCTGGAGATCCTGCGCCAGCATCAGGTGGATCTGCTTCACGTCCAGTGCATCAGCACAAATGGCTACTACGCGTGGCTGGCGGCGCAAGCGCTGCGGCTTCCGCTGGTCGCCACAGCCCAGGGCGAGCTGACTATGGACGCGGCCCACATCTATCAGCGCAGGACGTTTATGAACGCCTTTCTGCCTCGCCTGCTGTGCGATGCTGATTTCGTAACGGGGTGCTCTGAACAGACGCTTGCCGAGCTGCGAGAGCGGCGGCCGCCTAGGGCGCGTGGGCAGTGGCGCGTCGTCTACAACGGCGTGACAGCGGCGGATTTTGAGAGCGTGACGGAGTTTTCACACCCGCGCCCTTACGTTCTGGGCATCGGGCGCCTTGTGCCGCAAAAAGGATTTGACGTGCTGATGCGAGCATTTTCCAGCGCAGACCTGGCGGGGATTGATCTGGTCATTGCAGGGGAAGGGCCGGAGATCGAGCGTTTGCGGTCGCTGGCGCAGGAGCTCGGTATTTCGGAGCGTGTGCTGCTTTTCGGACGCGCTGACCGGACACAGGCTGCCGCCTTGTTCAAGGGCTGTCATTTTTTTGTGTTGCCATCCCGCCACGAGCCGTTTGGCATAGTGAACCTGGAAGCGATGGCGGCGGGGAAAGCCGTGGTCGCTACGCGAGTCGGCGGTGTTCCGGAAGTAGTCCTGGACGGCGAAACCGGCCTCGTCGTTCCGCGGGAAGACGAAAAGGCTCTCGCGGGTGCGATGAGTAAGCTGGCGAATGATGAGCCTCTGCGGGAGAGGATGGGAGCGGCAGGCCGTGAGCGCGCGCGACTTTTCTCCTGGGACACCATCACCGAACAGTACCTGGAGGTGTACCAGGAAGCGTTGGGGCAAAACCGTGCCTGACCTGATCTTCGTCTCTATGGAAAACTGGGACGAGGTCTGGCGGCGCAATCAGTTCGTGGTGGCGGAGCTGGCGCGGCGGCATCCGGAGACCAAGATTCTGTTTGTGGGGCTGTCCAGAGACTTCTCCCACGGACTGCGGACAGGAAACTTTGGAGCCCTGGCCGAGGGTGCGCCGGAGGCGGTTCCCGGTCTACCGAACATTCAATTTACGCGCCCGCCAAAGCTCTTTCCAAACACTCTGGCTGCGGGGCGAAGGATGAATGACGCTCTGGCGCGACGGCACATCCGGCGAACAGCGGCCGCAATGGGCATGACGAATCCCATCCTCTGGTTGAACCCTCATTCAGCCGTGCACATGGCCGGGCGGATGGGTGAGCGCTGCGTTATCTACGACATCACGGACGACTGGATTAGCTCGACACAGCAGCCCTGGCTCCGTGAGTTGACACGTTCTCAGGATGAGGCGCTTTGCCGGAAGGCGGATGCCGTCATCGTCTGCTCTGAGCATCTGTATAAGATAAAGCGTAATCTTACGACAAACCTGCACCTGATACCGAACGGAGTGGACGCCGCACATTACGCTTCAGTCCTCGAAGACGGACCATTACCAGCGACGGCGCAGACGTGGCGGAAGCCCGTTCTGGGCTACACGGGCACGATCCATCCGGAACGCGTGGACGTTGACCTGATCGAAGCGCTGGCGCGCAGCTTCCCGGGCGGAACAGTTGCCCTGGTGGGACCGAACATGCTGCCAGAAGCCGCCGCCGAGCGCCTGAACGCATGCGGGAACATTGTATTCACCGGCCCCGTAGCCTATGCTGAGATACCGGACTACATGCGGGCCTTTGACGTGTGCATAACGCCTCACCAAATGACGCCGTTTACGGAGAGCCTCAACCCTATCAAGCTGTGGGAGTATCTGGCCGCGGGGAAGCCGATTGTGGCTACGGATGTGGCCGGCTTTCGGGATTATCCCGATCTGGTGAAGATAGCCAGAGACGCGGAGAGCTTCATGCAGGCAGTCCGGGCGGCGCTGGCGGAGGATGGCGCTCTGGCGCCTGCGCGGAGGGCTATTGCGACGGAGCATTCCTGGGAGTCCCGTGTGGATAACATCGAAGAAGTCATTGCAAGGTGCCTGCAGCGGTATGATCACGCGGATAAGAAGGGTGAATCCGGATGCACCGCTCCGCGTGAGGAGGCGAACGCCCAGAGTGACGTCTAGCTGGCTCAAGCGAATCCTTGGCGGACTGCACCGTCGGCTCAGGCTGTTGGCTGTACGCGCCACGCACCCAAGCGCCAGATTTGGTTCAAAGTGTGACATCCGTGCACAGTTCGATCTGGACGTTTTCCCAGGAGCCAATATCAGGTTTGGTCCGGGGTGTATTGTGGACCGCGCAATGACTATTGAGTGTTATGGCTCGCTGGATATTGGGCCGCGAACCATCTTTGGTCACCACTGTACGCTTGCGGTTCGTGAGTCACTGATCATCGGGGAAGACTGCCTGATTGCAGAGCTGGTGTCCATTCGAGATCATGACCATAGATGCGACGATCTCACGATACCTTTTCGTGAACAGGGTGCGGTGGTGGCGCCGGTACGGATTGGCCGAAATGTCTGGCTCGGGTCCAAGGCAACAGTGCTGAAAGGCGTCACTATAGGAGATAACGCTGTTATTGGGGCAAATGCGGTGGTTACGCGAGATATCCCCGCGAATGCTATCGCCGTGGGGGTACCAGCGCGCGTAATTCGGATGAGGGACTGAAAATGTCCGCGGGTCCGCAAGTGTCAGTAGTCGTGGTCAGCTACAACACGCGGGAGATGACGCTGGAGTGCCTGCGCACTCTCTCCGATGATATGAAGGAGATGCCGTGGGAGCTGTGGGTGGTGGATAACGCTTCGACGGATGGGAGCGCGGAGGCTGTGCGGGAGGCGTTCCCGGAGGCTCACGTGATTGCTAACGAGCACAACGTGGGTTTTGGCGCGGCCAACAATCAGGCCATCCGGCAGGCCAGGGGCAACTATCTGCTCCTCTTGAACTCCGATGCCTTTGTACAGCCCGGGGCGGTAAGACAGCTTGTGGACTATCTGGACTCACACCCCGATGTTGCCGTTGTCGGACCCAGGCTCATGAACGCTGACGGAACACTGCAGCAGTCGTGCTACCGCTTCCCTTCACCGATGAGGGCGGTGTTTGAGCATCTGCTGCTTACTGCGGCTTTTCCGAATCATCCGCTGGTTGGTGACTACCGCTCCTGGCCGCATGACGAGGTTCGGGAGGTAGACTTTGCTATCGGCGCGTGTCTTCTGGTTCGCGCTGAGGCGTTGCAGGAAGTTGGATTGTTCGACGAGCGCTTTTTCATGTACGCGGAGGAGACAGACCTTTGCTATCGGTTGCGGCGGGTGGGCTGGAAGGTAGTGTTTGTTCCCGAGAGTCAGGTGACGCATCTCGGTGGAGTAAGTGGCAGCTTCCAGAGTGACCGGACCTTCTGCGAGTTCCGGCGCGCGCAGGATCTGTACATCAGAAAGCATCACGGTTTGCCGGGTTTGCTGGTTTTTCGCTGCGCTACGGCATTTGGCGCTCTGGTGCGAATCCTCTGCTACAGTGTCCTGCGCGTGTCTCGCGGGGCCGGCGGACGCAAAGCGGGACGTGACGCTCTTACGTGGTGGCGTATCCTGCTGTGGACCGTGGGCTTCCGCGGGCCGGGCTTGAGAGAGGTAGCCTGAATTGAGTCAGGCCGCAGTTCAGAAACGATGGAGCCGGACCAGCCACGAGATCGCCTCTGGGCGCTGGTGGGTATATGCTGTCATTGCGGGTGTTGTGGCGCTTGACCTGTGGTTGTTCAAGATTTCTGCGCTGGCCTCTGCCGCAGTGGCGGGAGTTTTGCTGCTGGTGCTGGCGGCTGTCCAGTGGCCGGCGCTGTTTCTGATGCTTGCGTTTGTGGCGATGCCCTTTCAGCAGTCATTGGGAGGTGAAGGCTCGCCGGTTCACTTCAGCGCTGTGGACATAGTGGCGGGAATTCTGGCTCTTGCGCTGCCTGTTATTTTGATGCGCCGACGCGCGTTTGCGCTTGGCCCGGCGGCCGTCCCGATTTTTGTCTTTCTGGGTGTGGACATTGTGTCCTCTACGGTTTCCTGGGACGGATTGGGGACCGGGGTTTCTCTGGCCAGAATGACGGTTGCCACGCTGATTGCGGTGGCGATTTACGCCAACATAGACACGAGGCAACGGACAGCGTTGAACTGCTTCAACGCTTACCTTCTGGCGATTGATGTGCTTGCGGTATTCAGTGTGGTGGCGTTTCTGACAGGCGGTATTCACGCCAGCGAGTACACGCTGGGACTGCACAAGAATGCGCTGGGCCCGTCTTACGGTTGCGGAATTGTCATTGCTCTGGGGATGTTGCTGCTTGAGAAACCGTCTTCGAGACGGCGGCTGTGGCTCGCCGGGACGCTGTTTGCCGCTGTTGTCGGGATTGTGCTCTCGCTTTCACGAGGAGGCTGGATTGCGACGGCCGCCGGCTGTCTTCTGCTACTTTTCCTGACGAAGCAGGTGCGGGCTTTTGTCTCCGGGTTGGTCATCGCCATTCCGGCGGCTGTGCTGGTATGGCACGCTCTGCCGGAGGAAGCCACGGAGTACGCGAGCGACATTTCCGCAAAGGCGCACACCATTCAGACTCGCTTTGCGACGATGCAGGACGTAATGGCTGCTTTTCACAAGAGTCCGATCATAGGGGTGGGTGTGGGGCTGCGCAAGCAGGCTGAGCCGCACAATGTTTTTATTCTGACTCTGGGTGAGACCGGGATTCTGGGCGCCATTGGGTTTGTGGCCATGTTTGCCGGTGGTTTCTGGACGTTTGTCCTGGCGAGACGAACGGCCGGAAAGGACCGTTTGACTGACGAGATTCTCATTCTGGGGATGTCTGTCTTGCTTGTGTCCGTGACGCACGGCATGATGGATGTCTACTGGAGGCGCGGTGTCGGCTTTATGGGCTGGGCGGCTGTGGGCATGGCGGCCAACATCATTGCCACTTCGAGGCGGCGGCTGATACACGGCGAGACGAGAGCTCTGGCGACGACGGCAGGTGAGGAAGAGGTGCTGGTTGCGCGTTCTTCTCCTGCTTGATACACCGCACATGGCCGGGACGGAACGGCATGTGCTGACGCTTGGCGCGTCTCTGGCTGGATTGCAGATTACAGCGGTGATCGGGTGTCGTACGGGGAGTCCGCTGTGGCAGGCTGCCGGTGCGATGGACCTGGAGCGGATGGTGTTGCCGGAGGCTAGGAACGTAGCGAAGGTGATGCGCCTTGCGCATTCCGCTGGCTGTGATATTCTCCATGCCCACAATGGTCGAACCACTTTTATGGCGGCGCTGGGGGCGCTTGGCAGTGTCCCTGCGGTGGCGACCCAGCATTTTATTGACCCTGCGCACACGCTGTACGGAGGACTGGCTGGAAGAGTAATGGGGTTGGCTCATCGCAGGGTGAACCGCCGCCTCAGCAAGATTATCTGTGTCTCTGAGGCGGTGCGGGAAGCTCTTTTGAAGCGGGAGAAGCTGGCTGAGACAAAGGTGCGGACGATCCCGAACGGTATCGCGCAGCCTGAACCGCCGTCTCCCGAAGCTGTAGAGGCGATCCGGGTGGAGTTTGATCTTTCTCCGGAGAGACCGCTAGTCGTCTGTGTGTCGCGCCTGGAGCAGGAGAAGAACGTAGAGTGTCTGGTTGGCGCTATGCGGGAAGTTGTTCAGCGCCGCCCCGAGGCGCTTTGCCTGATTGCGGGTGATGGGTCGCAGATGGAGTCTCTGAGGGCGCAGGCCTCTGCAGCAGGGCTTGACCACAGCGTCGTTTTTGCCGGTTTTAGAAGCGATGCGCTGGCTTTGATGGCGCTTTCGCACTGCGTAGTGTTGCCGAGTCGCGCCGAGCCTTTTGGTCTGGTGCTGGCAGAGGCGATGGCCATGGGAAAGGCCGTAGTTGCCGCAAACGCGGGTGGGCCGCGGGAGATTGTGGTGGAGGGAAAAACAGGTTTTCTGGTCCCGCCGTCGGATTCTGCTGCGCTGGCACAGGCGTTGATGTGGCTGCTGGATGACGACAGCTTGCGCGTTGAGATGGGCGAGCGTGGACGTCAACGCTTTTTGTCTCATTATACGGCGGGGCGCATGGCGGAGGCGACAGCGGAAGTGTACCGTGAAGTCCTGCGTAAGCCCCAGATTAGAACCAGTTGACAGTCGTGAAGTTTGTGGAATAATGAAACAAGGATGTAAGTGTCTGAGCGTCCACTGGTCAGACCACCCCAAATAGGCGACAGGGCTCTTTCTCCCGCCTGCCTAGCAACGCCTCGTATAAGGTCGGTAACTATGTTTCACACCCTCTGCCGAACCTCCCGAGTTCTCGCTGTAATCGTTCTTGTGACTGGGCTTTCGCTACTTTGTAGCCCGCTGTTTGCAGGCTGGAGCTCGGATCTACCACGTACAAACCTCGTAACGGCCGTTTCCGGGAAGCGAAACAACGTTTTCTACGTGGGCCAGCCGGTACAGTTTACATTCAACAAGTCCGGCGCTGTGCGCTATGAGGTGCGCGACTACTACGGCGAGATGGTCGATCAGGGTCCGGTGCAAGCGCAGATAACCCTCAACGTGCACAAGCCGGGGTGGTACAAGCTCTATCTCTACGGAGCGGTGAGCCAGGAGCCGTGGGGGGCAGTGGTTGGCGGGACGACGTTTGTGATTTTCCGGAACACTCCGGGGTTTCCTGACCTTCCAGCAGCCAATGTTGGGCCGGGTGGCTCTTACTACTCCATGGACTCTCAGATGCGCGGGGTTATCGGCGCAGGGCCGTTCCGCCTTTTCGTGGCCGATGCGAGCAAGCCAGACGAGGCGATAGCCAAGTTGGAGGCAGATGTGGCGCTGGATCAGCAGTACTATCTGCCGTTTGACCCTGTGCGCAAGAGAGTGCTTATGTGCGCGTTTCCAAACGGGACAAGCGACACTGAAGGCGTGCGTCAGATAGTGAACCACTTTCGGGATACCATCCAGTACTGGGAGCCACGCAATGAGCCCCAGGGAACCCCTGCCGCCACGTTTGTGCAAAACGAAATGAAGCCCTTTTACGAGGTGGTAAAAAGCGTGGATCCATCGCTGAAGGTTATGGGGCCGGGTACGGTCAGCATTGGGCCGGGACAGTTGAAATGGATTGATGATTTCTTCAAGGCCGGTGGTGGAGACTATATAGACGCGTTTTCCTTTCACGCCTACAACGCGGTGAATGGAGACCTCTGGTTAGCCCGCCATTCTCTGGAAGAGCTAAACAAAGCGCTTGCCCGGAACGGGAAGGCCGATATCGAGAAGTGGCAGACAGAACAGGGCTACTTCGCTCCCGTTTATGGCTCCTACCAGCCGCGGCTCCAGGGGCGCTGGACGATGGTCCAGATGATGGTCTATGAGCAGTTTGGCATTCCGAAGGAGCACAACCACTACTGGTATGACAAGAGTCATGGCTTCTGGGACTTTCCTACGTGGTGGGAGAATGACGACGGCAGCCTGAACCCGGCGGCGCCTCTGCTCAGAGTCTGGTCTGAAGAGCTGTGGGGGACGACATTTTCCAAGGCCTACGATTTTGGCGCGTCCGGCAATAATCTGTACGTGGGGAGTCTGTTCTCGGGGCCTTCGAAGAAGGTTGCGGCGTTTATGAGCGCCGGAAGCACGGATGGGGAAGTGACGCTGCGGGTGACTGGGCCAGGTGACCTGCACTGCGTGTCGGCCTTTGGCGTCGCCCAGGACTACAAGGTGGTTGACGGCAAGGTGACGCTGGTGGTTTCGGAGTTGCCTGTCTACGTGGAGATTGCCTCTGACCAGACGATAGAGGTGGTTCCTCAGGAGTGGTCAACGAACCTGGCGCGTATTCCGGGCGTTGTGGTCAAGTCATCCGGTTCAAGCGCCAATCTGGACCGGATTAACAACGGGCAGTTGGAGAACTGGTATTACGCTCAGGGGCAAAGCGCGGGGCCGTGGGTTGACGATACCGGCGTTTTTCCGGCGTGGGTAGAGATTGACCTCCCCAAGGTCCGCCCTGTTGACCGCGTGGTCATCTTTGCTGCTCCACCCTGGCAGTCGCAAAGCACGCTTCTGGACTACGAACTGCAGTACGACAAAGATGGGCAGTGGGTGACCATTGACCACATTCAGGAGCCGACGCGGACTTTCAAAGTCTATACACCACCGGTGCGCTGTTCTGTTGACAGCTTTTTCTCCGACCGATGGGTGTTTCAACACCATTTTGCCCCGGTGACTACCGGGAAGCTGCGAATCTTCGTTCACGATGTGACGTGGGGCGGTGGCGCGACACAGGACGTTGTGGCGGCAGGCGGGCAGACCGGGCCCCACAAACTGAACCTGCGCGAGATTGAGATCTATGACACCAGCTCACCGATGTACAGTCTGAGCGGACGGATTACGGATGCCAGCGGCAACGGTGTTCCTGGCGTTCAGATGATTGTGAGCGGTTGGGAAAACCGGAGCGTTCAGGCGGATGAGGAGGGTAACTACCGGGTGGACGGGCTCGTGCAGGGGGCCGCGTACAAGATCAGCCCTTCCAAGCCTGGACTCAACTTTTCGCCGAACTGGTATGAGTCCCCGGCGTGGTCCGCCAGCGCGAAACAGGACTTCGCTGCTTCGTCTGTAGTGCCGGGACAAGGCAGCGGCCTGACGGGCGATTACTACTTCAACCGTTTCTCCAATGGCGCTCCCGTAATCTTTGGACAGCTTGTATTCACACGGGTTGACCCGGAGATTGACTTTGACTGGGATCTGAACCCACCGATATCCTGGGCGCACGATCACTTCTCCGTGCGCTGGCAGGGACAGGTTGTGCCTCGCTACACAGAGCCGTACACATTTCAGGTGTCTCTTGGCGGGCCGTGGGGTAACAGCACAAGCTGGCAGTGCCGCCTGTGGGTGAACAAAGAGCTTGTCATTGACAACTGGGACAACCCGCGTAGCCAATCCAACAATCACGGCACGATCAATCTGGTTGCTGGAAAGAAGTACGACATCAAGCTGGATTACAGCAAAGCGCAGGGGTGGATGGAGGCGAAGCTGCGTTGGTCGAGCCCGACGCAAGCTCTCGAGATCGTCCCGCAGTCTCAGCTTTTTCCTGCGGTCTCCGGCAGTGCTGTGAATGAGCCGCCTGTTGCGTATGGATTTTCGAGAGCGTTGACAGAGGAGCCTGAACCGCTGCTTTTGTTGGCGGCCGATCCTGAGAGCCGGCCACTGATCTACCGGATTGTCAACCCGCCGGCGAATGGGACTCTGACAGGCGCCGCGCCCAACCTTTTGTACACGCCTGCGGCGGGTTTTGCGGGTCAGGACAGCTTTACTTTCAGGGTGAGCGATGGCTATCAGTATTCTAACGTTGCCACTGTGACTCTGAATGTGCAGCCGCGTCATCCTTACATCAAGCTGACCACCACCTCTCCACCGCAGACGGCTATTCCGGGGAGCCGCGTGCTGCTTACTGTAACCTGCACCAATACCTCTTCCAGCCCGGCGGTGAATGCGGTGGTGAAGGGAATGGTGCCGGCTAACACAGTGTATGTGGAGGACAGCGCAACGGATGGAGGGGTTTATGACGCCCGGGACGGCGCTGTGCGCTGGGTTCTTCCAAGGCTGGAAGGTGGGCAGTCCAGAACTGTTTCCTACCGGGTGCGCATCAAGTAGGGAGAGCTCGCGGGGATGCGCCGCTGTGGTTCAGTGGCGAATGTCTGTTGGGGCAGGGCGCAGTTCGTGGAACACAAGCTGTAGAGGCGCGATAACCGAACTGGACAAAGCCCCTGCGGCTGCGCTTGACAGGGCAGCAGGCGGCGTTTACCATTAGAAGGGACGAGGCTTTCTCCTGTCTGGGACCCGGACGCTGGGCGTCCGGTTGGAGTGGGAGCTCGGCCCGCCACATTTGACTCGAGTTCTGGCTTGTGGGTACGTCACAGTGGGCTGTGGCCGTGAACCTGAGCCTATGCCGTACTGCGCACCTCCTGGGAATCTCAATTGAACTTTTTGCACCGAATCTTTGTCACTGTCTGCCTGGCTGCTGCCGTGTGTCTGGTCATGCCAACAGCAAGCTCCGGCGCCAGCTTTGAAGGGCTTGGCGATCTCAGCGGAGGAGCGTTCAACAGCGATGCGCGGGCCGTTTCTGCTGACGGGTCTGTGGTTGTGGGCGTCAGCCAGTCCGCTTCCGGGGAACAGGCTTTCCGCTGGACGGCGCAGACGCAGATGCAGGGACTGGGCGATCTGGCGGGCGGCAGCTTTTTCAGCGCTGCTTTCGGAGTCTCGGCAGATGGAAGCGTTGTTGTTGGGGATAGCGAATCCAGCAACGGGCGCGAAGCCTTCCGGTGGACGAGTTCCGGCATGGCCGGTCTGGGAGATCTGGCTGGCGGAGGATTTTTCAGTCAGGCTCGCGGAGTGTCGGCGGATGGGTCCGTGGTGGTTGGGTCCAGTGACACCGCGGACGGGCGTCAGGCGTTCAGGTGGACGCAGGGGTCTGGAATGCAGGCGCTGGCTGATCTGGCGGATGGCGACGTCTATGGTGAGGCAATAGCCGTCAGCGCAGACGGGTCTATTTCCGCCGGATATGGGGACACAGCCCAGGGCTACGAGGCAGCCTAATGGACAGGGGTTACAGGTCCGGTCGGGATATCTACGCTCGGCGGTCTCAGCTTTTTCAGCGCTGCCAACGCGATTTCCGCCAACGGCGTTTTTCTGGCGGGGGCGAGCATTTCCAGCAACGGATGGGAAGCGTTCCGATGGAGCGGCGCCAACGGGTTTGAAGCGCTGGGAGACCTTCCCGGTGGTGACTTCTACAGTGAAGCGACGGGGATATCCGGGGACGGCTCGATCGTGGTTGGGCTGAGCACGAGCAGCGCCGGCACAGAGGCTTTCATCTGGGATAGCGCCCACCACATGCGTCCGTTGAAGCAGGTATTGGAGCAGGACTACGGGCTGGATCTTACGGGATGGAAGCTTGAGCGCGCAAACGCGATCAGCGCGGACGGATCTACTATTGTGGGACGGGGACTGGACCCACAGGGACGCGTGCAGGCCTGGCGAGCGGTGCTGGGCGCATCCCAGGCGACTGTGGCTTCTCCGGTTGTGGCGGACGACGGTGTGGGGACTGTGAGCACGACGCAGCTTCACGCGACGTGGACAGACGCGGATGCTGGCGACGTGGTTGAATACGAAGTGGCTGCGGGGACCAGCCCGAGCGCTGATCCGGGTGAGTTTGTGACAGGTTGGACGTCTGTGGGCGTGTCGGTTGAGACGACGCTTTCGTCGCTGGCTTTGACGCCGGGTGAGCGTTATTACATTTACGTCCGCGCCCGTGGAGCGACGGGGCCGTGGAGCGCTCCGGGCATCAGTGACGGTATTCTGGTTGTCCACAGCGCTTTTTCTTCTCCGGGTGCTGCGAAGCTGCTGGCTGACGGCAAGGCGGTGCTTTTGCAGGGCGTGGTGCGCACGAGTGACGCAGCGCAGACGTCTGGACGGGGGTACGTGCAGGCGGTCGATCGCTCCAGCGGTATCGGCGTTGAGGCGATGACTGGCGCAAGCGGAGACAGCGTGGAGGTGGCCGGAGTTTTGGCGACGGTTGACGGAGAGCGCACGCTCTCAGACGCTGGCTGGCGGACACTCTCGCACCCGGGTGAGCCACGAGCGCTGGCTACCTCGGGCGACGACCTCCAAAGTGGCCCGTTTTCTTACAATCCGATGAGTGGCGCTGGACAGACGGGGACGAGCCAGGGAGCGCAGAACCTTTCTACGGTGGGGCTCTTGATGCGCGTGTTCGGGCGGGTTCTCACTACCGCGCAGGATCATATTACGATAACGGACGGCGCGTTTGCTGATAACGGGTCTGTCAGAGTGGAGACAGCGAGCTTCACCGCGCCCGTAATGGCTGGTGACTTTGTGGCGGTGACAGGCATCTCCGGTCTACGCAAGGACGGGTCAGACCTGCGATCCGTGGTGCGGGCGCGCACGGTCTCAGACATTCAGGTGCTGAGTGCGGCAGAGTAGGCTGGACGCTTTCTAACTTCGCAGGGTTGCGGAGACAGCAGTTAGAAAAAAAGAGCGCCAGGCCATTTGGCCCGGCGCTTGTTCGTTTGAGAGAATCAGCTCTTGAAGTAATTAGCGCTCTGCCGTACTGCGCTTTCTCGCTCTGAAAAATCCCATTGCGCCCATTGCGCCGAGCGCCCCAAGTTGCAGGAAGGCGGGCTCCGGAATAAGGGCTGGGATTTGAAGCGGAATCTGGAAGTTACGCTGATTTCCCGGGCCTGCCAGAGATACACCTGAGGCCAGAGCGTGGCTGACGGAAGTGCCGTCTGAAAACGTGAAGCTCACCGTGGCCGGCGTAGCCGGGTTGAACAGAATCGGCCGGAAATCTACAATGCCCGGATCGATGTCTGTCTGAAACTCAAAATACTCGCCCACATCAAACCCTTCGAAGGCATACTGCAGAACGGAGGAAACTGGATCCAGACCACCGAGGCTGTTGTTGTCTGGCAGCTCTGGGAGTATCTGCGTCCAGGCGAGCCCGTTGAACGCTGAGCCATCCATCCGCCCGGCCGACTCCAGCACTGCCCAGTCAAAGACATGAGAGTTGTCGTTGATAGTGAGTGAAAAGCCCGTGAGCGCAGCGCCGGAAGTGGACTCGGTGCGGATCTGGATGACGGGAGTGTTCAGTGAGACGGGTGAGGCGGGGACACTGGGCGCCGCGGTAGGGTCTTTCCGGTTGTAGGCGCCCATTATCTGGCCGGACAGGCCAGCGCCGGATACTCCCTGAGAAGTTGATCCGAAAATTGTCAAAGCGATCGAGTTGGTACCAGGGTCTGCCATTGCGGCTGGTGGCGCAATTAGGAGCGTCGCTAATACGGCAGATGTCACGGCCGCAATTCCCCCGGCTATCGTTCTTCCCCTCAAAAGATGTAGCATGATGACACGTATTCCCAGGTGCTCGCGACGAAAACCGAGCAAAAACTTTTTCCAGGCCCGATATGCCTGAAAGTCTATAAGTTGAAAGCGGCGACTGGCCGCCGCTTTTCGAGGAAATCTGCTCAGATAGGGGGTTGCTTCAGCCGCACCGCCGACAACTCACAGGCCCTTCCGACAGAATTGCCATACCCATTGTAGCACGCTCGCTTGCGCAAAACCACCCAGATGAGCCTGTTTGCCGCTAGCAAAACTACCTGATTTCCCCAAATCTCGGGCAATTCCACGGATAAACTGCGGAGTTTGCCGGGTTCCGGGCACATTGCCGCGCAAACCGGCTGCGGGTTACAATAGGTGGAAGTTTCGCGCAGGCGCATCTGTCTGTGGAAGCCTCTGCGGAGAGGTGGCCGAGTGGTTTAAGGCAACAGTCTTGAAAACTGTCCTGGGGCCTGTCCCCAGCGCGAGTTCGAATCTCGCCCTCTCCGTTTGTTCTCCCCGTTTGCGATTCGGTTCTGCACCCGGAAGGATGCTGCGGCGCTGTTTTGTTACGTTCTCCACCTGCGAAGGCGGCTGCAATCTGCGGCGCGTCATCCGCTGGAACTCCCTGACCTCCTGCAACCGTTATTCTCCGTGGCTCGGCATTGCGCTTCGGTGGCGCGGCTTCCGGGCTCACGAAGGGTCTGTTTTTGAACGCGGCGCTACGGAAGTGTGGCCGGGGATGACATAATTACTGGAGGCGTACGCGCCAGGGTCCCGCAATGGCGGTGGCTCTCTGGGGATTCGCTGACTGTATAACTGATGAGAGATTCTGGAAGGCACGAAAAAGGCAGGGGGGTGCTTTCACGTCTGCGGAAATGCGGACGTGACGGTATCGCAACAGTCGCCATTGTTGTGGCTGGCGGCCTGACGATGCTTCTGATGTGGCTGACGCCGTATCATCCGAAGGCCTCTTCCTCTGACAAAGCTATTGTTTATCCTGTGTCCGGGCTGGATAGCCGGGCCGCGCTTCTTCCTTCCGAAATGACCACGCAGGCCGGGAGCCTGAGCGACGACAGCGGTGACGGGTGGAACGGAGTGCCGCCCCCGCAGCCGCGCGACCACGCGCGGGAGACTCCTGGTTACACACTCTGGCGTGTCGCTTTTCAAAACGCGCTCAAGAAGCTGGATAAGGCGGGACTGACGACGGAGGCTCAGGAACTGAGGCGCTGGTTTCACAAGTATCACGCGCATGAAGCGACCCGATGCCTGGCAGGCGAAGGGCCCGCAGCGGCCGTATCCCCACTTTTCAATGCGCGGGAAGTGAGGCGGCGAATTTCTCCACCTCCCGCTACCGGCTTCCAACGCTTTTACGGATACAAGGTTGTGCTGCCGTGGAACCGAGCTGTTTACTACTACCGCGGAGATCCGATCAGCCCTGACACGCCGTTTCTTCTCCACGACAGGGGTGTCAGTGACTCCGGCTCTCCAGCCCGGCTGATGGACGGCTTGGAAAATCTTTTCCGCGAGGCCGGCGTCACCGATGAGGTCACCCGTCGAGTACTGCTCAGAGTCTCCGCAAGGGAGGGCGGATTTGACGCGATAAACACCTGGGACACGGGTTATGTTTCGGTCGGGTTCATCCAGTTTACGACAGGTGAGCGCGCGGCCGGACACTCACTTGTCCGGGTGCTGCAGCGTATGAAAGACGCTCAGGCGCGAAAGCCTGCCAACGAGTTCAAACGCTTCTTTTCTGATCATGGCATTGACGTGCGGCAGGGTGAGCTTTTTGTGCGCGATCCGCTGACCGGCGAGGTCAAGACTTCGCAGGATGCGGTGAAGTTGATTATCGAGGACAAGAGACTTGTCGCGATCTTTCAGGACGCGGGGCGAAAGTCCCGCGCGTTCCAGGTGGCACAGATACGGGAGGCGTTCAGGTCTTACTATCTGGCGGATAAGTTCTTCAGAATTCCTGTGACGGAAGTGTCTGTCCAGGTTGGTGAGGAGCCAGTCCGGAAGAGGTATGCCTACGGGGATGAAGCTGTGCGGGTGGCGTCTGAGGCACAGAGCGCAGTCTCTGTCGCGGATGTTTCGGCAGCGACGGCGTCAGGGGAAAGTGCGCCTGGTGAGGACGCGCCGCAGACCCTCCCCGTGAAGCGCGTTGTGAGAAGACTGCCGGACCTGGTGGCGCGCTACTCAGATGTGCTTTACAGCGAGCGCGGCAGAGTGGCCCTGACTGACCGGGCGGTGCAGCGCGGCGTCAAGAACGCCTCTGCAACTTTTCTGGCTGTCCTCGCGGAAGTGGCCGAAGGCCTCCCGCCAAATCTGAAGATGATCCGTGGGCGGGAGAGCCAGATAGTGGCGGGTGTGAAGAACCGCATTGACGTGGTAAGCTCAACTGCCGATCCTCGGATGGCTGCGGCGAACCAGTGAATGCTTCTGAACTGAGGCTCCACCGGATATCGGACGCATCGGATCCTCTCTTTCTGCCGTGGCTTGATCTGTTTCAGACGGCCTTTCCTCCGCATGAACAGATTCAGTTCAGCAGGCTGCTTGGCCTGTTGAATGCGGACGCCCCGGACGTGAGCCTTGTCGCAGCTCTGGTAGACGGTAAGTTTGCCGGCATGGCGCTGTATGAGCGGCGGGGTGACGTGGCGGCGCTCTGGTATCTGGCAGTGTGCCCAGAGCATCGGAGTCAAGGAATTGGCGCAAAACTTTATAAGACTATTATCAAAAGTCTGGACTGTGTGCGTGCGGTAGTCTATGAGATTGAGCGGCCGGACCAAATGCCGGATGAGACTCAGCGGCGGCTGGCGGAGCGGCGAATGGAGTTTTACCGGCGGATGGGCGGGAGGATTGCGCTCAATCTCCGCTTCTGGATGTCGGTTGGCGACTGGCAGCCAAGGACCTTGATGTATCTGGTTATTCATCAACTGCAGCCCATAAGTGTAGAAGATGTCTTGCGAATCTTCTACAATTTGTTTCCAGAAGGAATTGAACCCCTTAGCGAGCCGCTCGTCCTGAAGTAGAGCAGCTTCGGAACTGCGTCCGCGATAGAGTCGTCAGACAGACGGCTTGTCCTCTGTGTTGAAGCAGGTTTCTGCTCCTCAATGTTCAACTACTACGTATAGTGCGGTTAGTGCGGCGCGAGTACGTCGGCTGGCTGATTTGTATTCGCTTGTGGCACGGACGGATCTGGAAACAGGAGAGATGCGACGGATGAAACAGATTTTGCGCGGGATAAGGCTCGGGGTGTTGTGCGCATTGGGGGCTCTTCCGCTGGTAGCCTCACCAGCGCTTGCTCTCAACCATGCGCCGGTCAATGCAGGCTTTGTTCCGAATATAGGACACTTTGCGCCTAATGCGAAGTACGCTTTTCGCAGCAACTATTCCGACGCTGACGGAGCCAGCGACCTGCGCCACGTATTTCTGCTGCTCAATCTCACTGTGTCCGGCGCGAACAGCATTTATCTGTATTACGACGTTCCCACCAACAAGCTCTACATGCGCAACGACGCCAATACGGCCTGGCTGGGTGGCTATGAGCCGGGCTCCAACAACGTCATTCAAAACAGTCGCGCCAGGCTCTGGTGCGGTGAGGTGGTTACCGCAAAGGTCGGCAACAACTTCTCAATACGCTGGATTCTTTCGTTCTTTGACGTCCTGCAGGGGCAGACCCTGCGGCCGTGGATGTTTGTGCGCGACACCGCCGGGGCGACGGCGGGTTGGGAGTCTTTCGGCGGATTTCTGATAACGCGGCCACCCGTGAACCTCAACCTCAACCCGGCGTCCGGTTCCTTCTATACGGACACGCCAGTGTCGTTCACCACCCAGTACTGGGATGAGGGCGGCGCGGACTCCATGACCAAGTGCGTCCTGCTGGTGAACGACACCGCCTCCGGCGTGAACAGCATCTACCTGCTGTACGATCCGAAGGCCAACCGGCTTTATCTGCGGGACGACGCCAACACGGCGTGGCTGGGGAATGTGGCTCCCGGCGTTAACGCAACCATTGAAAACAGCCGGGTCAGGCTGAATGTCGCCGCGACGAAAGTGCAGAGGCACGACGCGACTCTGACGGTCACGTGGAGTGTCAGCTTCAAGGAGACGGTGTCCGGCCAGCGGCCTGTTGCGTGGATGTATGTGGATGATGACAGGGCTCAGTCCAGCGGTTTTCAGTCCATGGGAAGACTTACAATTGTGGGCAAACCGTCTAACGTCAGCCTCTCACCCGAAGTGGTCTTTCTGGCGCTGAAGAACACCAATGTGTTCTCGGCTGTGTACAGCGATCCGGCTGGAACGGGCGCGATGACGTACAACTATCTTCTTCTGAATACGTCGCTGAAGTTCGAGAACGGGATTCTGGTGCTTTACGATCAGAAGAACAACAAGTTCTATCTTCGCGATGATGCAAACGCCGCGTGGTTGGGTGGGGTGGCGCCGGGGACGAACGTCTCCGTGCAGAACAGCCGCGTGAGCATCAACGTGGCGCAGGTGGCGGTTACAAAAGGCGCGACGAAGCTGCAACTTGATGTGCCAGTGGTCTTCAAGAACACGATGGACAATCAGAGCGTGAACGCGTGGATGCGCGTGACGGACGACCGCTCCCTGACCAGCCCATGGGATCAGATGCGCTCCTATACCGTCATCGACATTGACACCCCGCCACCGCCTCCGCCTGGATAGCAGGCGCGCACAGTCCGGCTGTCTACGAGTGCCGGTAATAGGAACGAGCTATCGCATGCGCGGCTTGTCGCGTGAGCTGGCTATCTCATGAGCGGCCTATTGCTTGAGCTACAGGCCGCTTGCGCGATTTCAGCGCAGCATGGCCTGGTCAATCTGGTCCTGCGCCCGGCGCGCGAGATCGGTGCCCGGGCCAATCTGCACGATTCTCTGCCACGCTTTCACAGCGCTCTGCAAATCCCCGCTGTCCTGCGCTGAGGCCGCCTGGTTCCAGTAGTACTGCTGCAGGCTGTCAATGGCCGCTTTGCCTCCTGAAGAGGAGGGGTCTCCGGCGGCGCGCTCCCAGTAGGTGAGCGCTTGCGCCAGTTGTCCAGTGCGGTAGTAAGCCCGCCCGGCGACGTAGAGCGCATCTCCGGAGTCGTTGTTGTACTCCAGCGCCTTGTTCGCCAGAGTCAGCCCGTAGCCCGGATTGCCGCGATCGATCATGTCGTTCGCCCACATGGCATAGGCTGCGATAATGCTTCTGACGACGGAGTCGTGAGTAGCTGGCGTGAGGTCCAACTGCAGGGCCTTGCTGTACTGTTCTACTGCCTGATCGTAGCGCCTGCTGTCCATATTCTCATTGCCCTTCTGAATATAGCTGTTGGCCTGCGTATCGCTCTGCTGCATCTGGTAGTTGTCGTAAGCGCGCACCACCCCGTATATCGCCAACAGCAACAGGGCGCCGGTCACCACTGCCAGAAAGGTGGTGAGCAGGGTGGCCTTCTGGGTTTGCGTCAGGAGGGGGCGGGGTGGCCGATAAGTACGTTGGAAAGACGGCGGCGGAAGGTTTGGCGCGGGTGTCTGGCTTGGAAAGGCGCCTGGTCCTCCTCCGGGAGCCTGTGAGCCGGCCGGTGGAGGGGAGCTTCCGGGAAACGGAGATGGCGCTGACGGTGGTCCCACCGGAGGGCCGCCATAGGGAGACTGTCCGTGTGGAAAGAAAATTGGCGGAGGCGGCGCAGAAGCGGACGGCTGCGCAAGAGCCACCTTCAACGCATCCGAAAACTCCCGCGCGCTCTGAAAGCGCCGGGCGGGGTCTTTCTCCATCGCCTTCACAACGACGTCCGCCAGAGCCTCCGGAACCCCGGCGGGGCGCGGCGAAGGCAGGTTCATAATGTTGTAGGTGATTGTGACGACGCTGTCGCCGGTGAAGGGTTTGGCCGCAGTGAGAGCTTCATAGAGCACAACGCCGACAGAAAACAGATCCGAGCGCGCGTCGATGTCTTTCCCAGCGATCTGCTCCGGGGACATGTACGATGGCGTTCCGAATATCTGCCCGCTTGCAGTGATGGAAGGCTCCGCGGTGATGCGCGCGATGCCGAAGTCTGTCAGCTTAACGCGACCGCCCGGCAGCATCTGAATGTTGGCTGGCTTGATGTCCCGGTGAATCACGCCATTTGTGTGAGCATAGCCGAGAGCGTCCAGCACCTGAAGTGCGACGTCTATCGCCTCCTGCGGCGGCAGCGCGCCGCGGATTTCGATAGTGTCCTGAAGCGTCTGACCTTCCAGAAACTCCATAGCGATGAAGTGCCGCCCGGCTTCTTCGCCGACTTCGTAGATGGTGACGATGTTGGGGTGCGTCAGGTGGCCGGCGGCTTTGGCTTCGCGGTAGAAGCGTTCGATGCGCTCCCGCTTTGCGCTACCGACGAGATTCGCCGGCATCTGGAGCTCTTTGAGCGCGACACGGCGGCCGATGGAGGGATCGACCGCTTCGTAGACGATGTCGTTCGAGCGAGCGATCTCGCGGATAATCTCGTATCTTCCTAGTGTGTTACTGGAGCTGTGACTCATAGAGGAGCGCCCTCTCCTGGGAAAGCGCTGATTCCAATCTTAAGAATGCGGGATAGATGGCCAGTCGACGCGCGGCAACTCCTCAGTCACTGCCGCGCAGGCGTGCCAGAAAGCTTTTTTTCGATTTTCGCTCCGTTTGCGGCTTCGTGGCCTCTTCGTCTGAGGAGAGTGTGGGTTGCGCTTGTTCGCCTGCGCCCGGCCCGGCTGTTGCCTCACTTCCGGCTGTCTCTCCTGCGGCCGCGCCTTCGATTGTCTGAAAGCCTTCGATGCGGGCAATCAGAACAGTGATGTTGTCCGGGCCTCCGCGATCCAGCGCCATCCTGATGAGTTCCTGACAGCTTTCCGCCGGGCCGTTCTGAGACAATACACGCTCCATCTCGCCCTGTCCGACAACGCCGCTGAGGCCGTCAGAGCACAGGAGCGCCACGTCGGCCTCCTGCACGTCTCTCTTATATATATCCGGCTCGACTTCCGGCTGGTTCCCAAGTGAGCGGGTTATGACGTTGCGGAAAGGAGACTCCTCTGCTTCGGCCTCTGAAAGTGTGCCCAGCTTCACCTGCTCGGCCACCCAGGAGTGATCCTGCGTGAGCTGTTCCAGTCTGCCACCGCGAAAGAAGTAGAGACGGCTGTCACCGACTTGCGCCACAAAGAGCGTGCGTCCCCGGATGACTGCCGCTGTCAGAGTCGTTCCCATGCCGCTGCGCCCGGGTATGCTGGCAGTCTCGTGCACAAGGCTGTTGGCTTCTTTGACCGCGCTTCGAAGCGCGTCTTCTACGCTCAGGCTGTTGTCGGAGAAGTAGGAGGCAATGAAGGTCTTGAGGGCAAGTTCGCTGGCGATCTGTCCGGCTGCGTGCCCACCCATGCCGTCCGCGACGGCGATCAACTGGCCTTTTGCGCTCAGCTTCCGGGTGGTGCTTGGAATAAAGAACTCAAACTTGTCCTCGTTGTTCTCACGGACCCGCCCGAGGTCAGTCCTGGCGGCGAGGAGGAGGGTGGCTGACTCTGAAGCCCCTTCGGCCATCTGTGTCCAGCCGTTCTCCAGCTCCTCCGTGTTCATTTTGGCTGTTATCTCGCGCTTCTCATCGCTCACGGCTGTTCCTTCACCTTAAAGACGAGCGTAACCGGGCCGAAAGCGACCTCATCGCCTTCGGAAAGGACCACCGGATCGTTGGGCTGGACTCTCCTGCCGTTTACCGCAGTGCCGTTTGTGCTGCCGGTGTCCATCAGGATGTAGGTGCCGTTCTGTACAGCTACCTGCGCATGCGAAGATGACACGTGCGGGTCTGCAAGGACGATGTCGTTGTTTGCGCGACGTCCGACATTCGCGCCGTACTCACCAATGGGATAGACCTGCTGCGGGTTATCGCGTTCCTGGAAGAAAGCGCCGGAAATCTCAGCGGGACTCGGTGCATCAGGCGTCTGCTCTTCAGCCTCAGGTACTTTCAGGGTGAATACGGGCGCTTTGTCTGCGCTTGCGTCGCTGTCGGGAGCGTCTGCTTCATCAGGCGGACTCTGATCTTGAGACGCCGTCTCGTCTTGAGACGCCGTCTCGTCCTCAGACGCCGTCTCGTCCTCAGATGCCGTGTCGTCAGAGGGCTTTACGGCGGCGGTAGCCTCTTCAGCGCTTTGCGGTGTCTGCTGAGCAGTCGTCTCGGCAGCTTCGGCTTCAGGCTGCGGCTCTCCAACGGTCTGGCCAGCCGCCTCCTCTGGAGAGCTTGCGATTGCAGCTATCGCCTCGGTCGCGGGCTCTGCAGGCGCTTCGTCCTCCGGCTGTTCCTCTGCGCCCTTGATCTCCAGAGCCATAACGCTGTTTCCAAAGCGCACCTCCTGCCCTCCCCGGAGCCTCTCCGATTCGTTTGGCTGGAGGCGTTTTCCGGCGACGACAGTCCCATTAGTACTCCCCGTGTCGCAGACCGTGACAGAGCCAGACAGAACAGTGACAGTGGCGTGAGACCGGCTGACACTCGGATCGGTGAGCAGAATGTCCGTGTTTTCCCGGCCGACTGAGTAGGTCCCAGAAAAGAGAGGGTACTGCTGGTTTGTGCGGGTGTCGGTCAGAACGGCGAAAGGCGTCTCAGGCTCACTCGACTCCGATGTGGTGTCCGGCGTGCTCTCGAGCAGAAATCCGCACTCCGAGCAGAAAATTTCCGTGGAAAGACTACGCGACCGGCACACCGGGCACTCGATGGATGCGCCCATCTGTGTCCTGTCGGCTGCGCGCGGCACAACCTGAGTCCGGCCCGGGTCGGGTGGGGCGCCACCAATCATCGTCGGTTCAGAGTTGAACTGCATGGGAGGTCTCCTACTGTTTCGACTTGCCCTGATCCAGGGTCAGAACTGTGCCAACAAGCGTCTTGCCGAGATCCGCGCCACCCTTGGCCGCATCCAGCGCTTCCTGAATCTGCGCCGCTTCCTGTGTGCGCCCCTGCGCCTGAAAAAGCGCCTGCGTCTTTTCCAGCTCTGCCACAGCCGCCTGAGTGCTGATGGCCTGTGTGCGCATCCCCATGACCGTCTTTTCAATGTTGCGGGAGGCCAGGGCTACCTGAAGCTCCTGATCAACGCTCGGGTTACGGTTTGCGGCGATCAATGCCTCATCAGCCGTGAACTCAAAGACCGCATCTCCGGTCGCCCGCTCCTGGCGGCCTGTCAGCGCATCGTCATACAAAAGCTCAACTCGCGCTATGCGATACGTGCCGCCCGGGCGGTTTCCAAGTTCCATCTCTGCTAGCGCGCTCAGCGTTTCTCCCCGCTCCAGGTCCGCAAGTGTCACCTCGGCCCGTCTGTCGCCCCACACCGGCTGCTTTCCGTACACCTGCCGCACCTGAGTCCACCGTGACAGCCAGAACACCAGCCGCAGATTTCTGGCGACAACGGAAAGCAGGCTGTCCATCTCCTTGCGGAATACTTCCGGCAGCAGTTCCGGGCGCTGGATGTAGTAGTAGTTGCCGCCTGCGCGCCGCGCCATACCCATCAGCAGCTCTTCGTTGTACTCCTGTCCAAACCCGAGCGTTGTGAGAGTTATCCCGCGAGACTTCTGCTCTGCCACCTGCCCCACAATGGACTGAAAGTCCGTGAGTCCGGCGGTAGGCTCTCCGTCCGTCAGGAGAATGACGCGGTTCACGTAGCCGGGTGGCACGCTGGCCACCTGACTGCACGCAGCGACAAAACCTTCGTAGAGGTTGGTCGTGTTGCCGGGTTGAATTCGGCCGATGTGCTGCTTGATGAGGTCCTTGTTTACTACCCGCCGCGCAGGCATCAGGACTTCCACATTGTCTTCGAATGTTACTACCGAAAGCACGTCGTTTGGCTGCAGGAGGTCCACGACGTAGCTCATCGCCTGTTTGGCAAACTCCAGCGGCTGGCCTTCCATTGAGCCGCTGCGGTCCAGCAGCAGGCAGACGTTCAGTGGCATTCGCTGGCCTGTTGCGGCCTGTCCTGCGCGTGCCCTGACCAGAACGTGTTCCCGCGAATTGCGCGTTGAGAGGGCATAACGGTTTCCGGCGACGACTTCAAGTTGGAGTGCCGCGCCAGCCTCCGGCGCCATCTGGGTGCGGTTGATGTCTCCCTGGAATGCCTGCGTCCGATTCGGGTCACCCCCGAAAGCCTGTGTTCGGTTTGGGTCCGGGTTGAGCGCCTGCGTCCGTTGCGGGTCTTGTCCCGGCACTCCAAATTGTTGTGTTTGATCCATATTGTCCCTGCTTGACGCCTTCCCGGCGTCGTCTTCAGATTACCCGAATCTGAGTCTGTCCCAGAGTGATGATGTCTCCGCGGTTGACTATCTGCTGCATGATGCGCACGCCGTTGACCAGCGTTCCGTTGGAACTGTTTAGATCCTGGACCGATATCTGTCCGCTCTGGCAGGCGACGCGCGCGTGTGAACGCGACATAAAGTTGTCAGATGGGACGGAGATTTCGGCCTCCGGGGCCCGGCCGAACGTCAGGCTCTGGCCGTCGCGCAGATCCAGCGATTGACCAGCAGATGGCCCTGCAATAATCTCCAGTGTCGCCTGTGTGAAAGGCGCTGATGCGGCGGAAGGAGCTGGCGCGCCAAGCGGGGCCTGCTGTGTTACGGGTACAGTCACCCCCTGCGGCTGGGGTTGAGCTGCGCCCACCGTACACGCGCAGTTGCCTGCCGCATCTTTGAGTTGGCCGCAATACGGGCAGGTTCCCGCAGGCACGTTCATGGCTGGGCTTGAGAAAGCCGGAGTGTTTGCCGCTGTGGCCGTTGCCGCGACCGGCCGTCCCCCGCGTGTATAGAACTGAAGCTGGCGGGAGCTGATCTGGATCAGGTCACCATGCTTCAGAGGGGCCTGAGACATTGCCCGTCCGTTGACACTGAACGCAGCGCCTGGAGCGGCGGCGCTGGCTGTGTACAGCGCTCCTTTCTGCTCAATGATAAGATGGCGGCGCTGAATCTGATTGTCTCCAAAGAGTGGAATATCTGCTAACTCATCTCTGCCGATGACTGTCACAGGTTTGGCAATCTGGAACTCGCGCCCCTCACCACGTCCGACCAATACCTTGATCCACGCCCGCTTGAACAGCTCCTGCGCAAGCGACTGGAAAAATGCAATGGACACAGCCAGACACGAAAAAGAAATCAGCGTCTGGATCGGGTAGCTCATGAAGACACCCAGTTCACCGAGTATCTGAAAAAGAAAGCCGCCCAGCAAACCGCCGATCGCCCCGCCTGTCGCTGCCAGGTTGAGACGCCGGGTGGAGCCGGTCAGAGCTCCCAGCGCAATCCCGAGAGCCACACCCGTTCCGACGCCCCACAAACCCCAGCCAAGTGTGCGCGCCAACAACAGGGAGAAAAACGCTATGACGCCAATTTCAGTGCTTCTGCCCGCGCTGCCTATCGCCCCAAAGACAATTTGGCCAATGAAGATGCCGAGAAATCCGCCCACCGCGCCGGCTATCGTAAACGCGACGCACGCCCGCACAAGCTGCTTTTGAGAGCCTGTGTTTATGCCCTCAACAAAACCCAGCGCCAGTCCGATGAGCGCTCCGAAGACGGTGGCAAAGATTTGCTCGTAGCCGCTGTTGCGCAAGCCGACAGAGTTGGCTTCGCGGCTCGGAAACAGAGCCCACAAGAGCATAAAAACGGCCCAACTGGCCACACCAGCGACCAGGCCGGCGATAAGGCTGCGGCTTACTTTGGAGACAGATACCAAACCTACGCCTCGTACCGGAAGCGCGTTGACCCTATCTGCACTTCATCTCCCGGACTGAGTTGCCGCTCATCAACTTTCTGGCCGTTCACAATTGTGCCGTTAGAGCTGCCTTCGTCTTGAACGCGCACAACACCGCCTTCGTTTGTGAAGCGCGCGTGCCTGCGCGAAGCCGTCGCGTCTGCAGGCAGGGGGATATCGCACGTCGGGTCCCGACCGATTACTGTGGATGCGGCCGATACCGGGAATATCGAGCCAGAGTACGAACCCGCGACGGCGACAAGTCTTGGTCCGGTCACGCCGGGAGTTGACGGCGCGGGGGACGCTGAAGGCAGCGCGCCCGGCGCAGGCCCGACCAGATTCGGGTCAAGAGGCTCGGCTGCGGGCGTCTGTGGTTGTGCGGTCACTCCAGCAGGCTCCTCGTCTCCAATCGGCACTCCAGCCTTTTCAAGAGCGCTCTGAAGTGTGATATTGCGCGCTTTCAGTGTGGCGTACGCCATGTACACGACGGCGATAAGCAGCAGAATTGAAACCAGCGCTGTGAAAATCGAGCCGCTCGCGCTTCGGGCTGGTTTTGCGGGTTTTTCGGGAGTTGAGGACGGAGTCTTCTTTACCGGCTCAAGAGTGGGCACGTCTCCCGGCAAAACAACTTCGGCGGAGTCAACGCTGCCTTTGATATGCTCACCTACCTTGATCTCCTGGGTGATAGAGACGTCGTTGACGCCAACCGTGAGCGAGGCATCACCTTTGGCCACATCAAAAAATGCCGCATCGCCTCCGTCTGTGGCGTCAATAACCCGCCGTGTGACAGTCCCTTCAGAGTCCTTCAGTACTATAGAGGCCGTCTTGACCGGATTTCCGTTCTTGGCTGAGACGGAAACTGCCAGCCGCCGGATGTGGTCAAAGTCCGCATCCACCAGCTTGAACTCGGTATCTTTGACTGCAGCGCTCGCTTCAACAACCGCTTCCATCCCTGTCTTCGTGTTGTAGATGTAGAGCAGTGGGGAAGGCTCTGCGGCTTCAACGGTGAAACTGATCTTGTCAGACTTCAGGAGATGCGACGGGTCTGCCCTGTGCCCTGATGCTGTTGTCGCCCACCAGATGTACTCACCAGAGGATGGCAACAGAATAGTCCCCTGCAACTTCTTTGAAGACGCCTTTTCGGAAGATGCCGCTTCTGTGGCTTGTTTTGCAGGCTGGGACGCCACGGGTTTTGAATCCGCTGAGGTCGCGGTAGTGGCAGTGGCTTTATCTGCCGGTTTGGGCGTGGGTGTTTGTGAGGTTTTGGCAGTCTGGGCCCAGGCTCCGGACGAGCCAATTGCGACCACAACTGCGACGAACGCTATGAATCGGCTCAATGCTTGTGCGACTCCTTCGCAGACTACTCCGGCGCTGACTACTCCAGCGCCGGAGCGATACTACCAACGACATTGTCGGTCTGAGTGTTACTTTCTTGGACGCAGGTAGCTGCTTGACCTTCCAGCCTCTGTGTGTGGCAGACTCAAAGATACAGCGCTACTGGGGCCCCTCAAGGAAACGATACACGTCCGAAATGGCCGCAATGCAGTCTGTAGCGAGAATAGCGGCGGGCGCTTTGTAACCTGCAGCGATGTCAGCAGCTTTGCCATGTATCCACACGCCAGCGCATGCTGCGTCCACCGGCGGCAGCCCTTGAGCCAGCAACGCTACGATAATCCCTGTCAGCATGTCTCCCGAGCCACCTTTAGCCAGCCCCACATTTCCTGTAACACAGAACCAGCAGCGCCCGTGTGGCTCAGCGACAATTGTATGCGCACCCTTTAATACGCAGACCGCGCCAAATTCGTCGGCAGCCTCCGCAGCCACCTCCAGCCTGTTAGACTGAACCGCAGAAACGTCTGTTCCAAGCAGCCTGGCCATCTCGCCCGGATGGGGTGTCAAGACCGCACACTGCCCGTAGCGCCTCAGTGTCTCTTCAGTCTTCCCGGCGAGTGCGTTTAAGCCATCGGCGTCAATGACGACAGGAAAATCCAGTCCTGCTACAAACTCACGCACAAACTCCACTGTGCCGGGGTCTCGACCAATGCCACAGCCAATAGCCACTGCATCCCACGTTTGGGATGCCTGCAGAGCCGCGTCAACATCCTCCACGCCAAAAACAGAGGCATCCTTTCCAAGAGGAACAGTCATCGCCTCTGTCAGCTTCCCAGCCAGAATCGGGTGTTGACGGGAAGGGGTTGCGACACTCGTCAGGCCAGCCCCGGTGGCCAGGCAGCTTCTTGCGGCCATCTCCGCTGCTCCCATAAGACCAATCGATCCAGCGAAGATTCCTGCGTGTCCAAAAGTGCCCTTGTGGTCATTGGGGCGGCGCTGTGGAATCATTCGCGCCACGTCTCCGGGCGTCAGCAGGAATTTGGCGTGTGGAGCGGCGGCGTTCATCAATGCGCTGGGAATACCGATATCCGCCACCACCGTGCGGCCGCACAACGCCGCTCCCGGGAAAAGCAGGTGCGCAGGCTTTGGCGCTGCGAACGTAACGGTGACGTCCGCCTGCACCGCTTCTCCGAGCGTCTGACCCGTGTCAGTGTGCACGCCGGAGGGGATATCGATGCAGATTACCGGGACGCCGGAGCCGTTCATGGCCTGAACTATCTCCGTCGCAGTCTCGCTCAGTTCCCCACGCAGACCCGTCCCAAAAAGCGCATCTACGACGACATCAGCATCGCGCAGAGCGCTGTACTGGCGCTGGCCGGAGATGGTGTGGATGGCTACTCCCAGACTCTTGAGCGCATTGTAGTTCGCCAGAGCCTCGCCGGTGAGCTTATCTTCCGATCCGGACAGCAGCACCGTGCACTTCAACCCCCAGCTCACGAGATAGCGCGCCGCAACAAAACCGTCGCCGCCATTGTTCCCCGTACCGCAGACGACAGCCACACGGCCGTGCGCTTCAGAGCTGATCTGCAGTGTTCCGGCGTCGTGCAAGGCGCTGAGGGTGGGGGAGGCAACCGCTTCGCTGGCCCCGGCGTGCAGCAGTTCCCAGACAGATCGCGCAACGGAGCGCCCGGCGTTTTCCATTAGCACAAGGCTTGCGACCCCGAACTCCTCTGCGCTCCGGCGGTCCATCTGGCGCATTTCATCAGCACTCAGCACGCGCATTGGATATCTACTCTTTCAGCGCTTCTCCAGAACGGCCACTGCGGTGGCATATCCCCGGCAGTGTGAGATAGAAATGGCTACCACTCCTCCATCCGCAGCTTCCCTCGCCCGGCCGCGCAGACTCAGTACAGGTTTGCCATCTGCGTTTGTCAGTATCTCGATGTCGTGCCATGGAATTGGCGGACCCAGACACTTGGCCACAGCTTCCTTGGCAGCAAAGCGGCCTGCATAGAAAGAACTCGGGTCGTTCCGATCTTCCGCAAGGCGCACTTCTTCCCGTGTAAAGAGCCTGTCACGGTAGCGGGCCCCGCGCTCCAGAAACTCCTTCACGCGCGCAATTTCAATGATATCGTTGCCCACCGATTGAATACTGCCCAAATCTAATCTCTCATCAATCCTACCCAGCGAAAAACACTCTTGAGCTTCTCGTAAACAACACCCAGGCTCTCTTCTTCCGGACTCTGCCGCACGTTCCCAAATCTCGCCGGCGCCTCGAAGAACTCTACCGCAAAGCGGCGCTTTCCGATGCCAATGATATCTCCACTGCGAAGCTCCCGCGGCGTGCTCAGAGCTTTTCTGTTGATGAAAACAGACGTATCACTCGAGACTGCAAACACACCGGCGTCGCTGCTATAGATCATGCATGCTGCCTTTCCTTCGCCTGTGCCGGTATCTGGGCCGTCTTCTCTCAGCAGGATTCGGTTGACTTCAACTCCACGGAAACCCCAGCTGTGACCAGGCGTGCCGTCATGCTTGATGATTCGAACGCGCATACATCGAGTTGTATAAGGAAAGGGACGCGTCATGCGTTGGAAAAACTTGTCTGCTTGCGCGGATTATACACACGACTTGGGTATAACTCAAGAGCGGACCGCCACGCGGGATGTCTAAGTCCACGGGCGCGCCTTCATGCGTTTCCACATAGTCGGCCGCAGGCTTCAACATCCCACAGGCACGAAAGAACCTCAGCGCCTGCGTTTATCCACAGGCTGTGGAAAACTCTGTGGAATAGAACGTTTGAGGGTGCTCAAGAAAACCTTGACAGGTGCTGTGTGTCGCGCTTCCGGCAAAATTTGACACCTGCTAATCGTCAGCCTACCGCAAGGAAGTATAAATTATAAGTCAAAACTTGTACTTTATTTGGCTTTACTTGTTTGGTTGGCTGGAGTCAGGCTGAGTACTGCAATCTGCCCCTCTTTCAACACCTTGTCCTGAAGACTCTTGCTCACCTGAGCGCCGGTCATCGTCTCTGCAAAGACATTGCCCAGACCGGATACCCAGATCCTCAGCTCAAAGCTCTTTGGCAAGGCCTCGTCAGGCAGATGCGAAAATGCCGGCTTCATCGAGGATGGTTTGCCGGTCTGATTGCGCATTGTCGCAAAGAATGCTCCGTCATCTGAGGCGTACTCGAGCTGTCCGGTTTGCGGGGACCCGCGCACAAACTGGGCACGCGACAGTATCTCGGACAGTTGAGGATTAAGGGCTTTGTCCGCATCTTTCCATCGCCACACGGGCACTCCGCATCCGTAGAAAATAGCCTGCGCCAGTGCTTCTTCGGACCACTGCCTGTCTGGCCACAGTCCGAAGACAAGTGGTGTGGAGGCGGCCTGTAGTTTCGCCTGCAGCAGCTGAGCGGAGTCTGTGGGAGCGACGATGACATCGGCCATCTGGTAGGCTGGCGACGCGGGGTGCGGGTTGATGCACACCAGAGCGCAGCTCGGCACAGCGCTTTGCACGGCGTTTATGAAGGCGGCATCAGCAATGTGAACGGGAGAGAAGGGTAGAGCTCCGGCTTTCAGGCCGATCTGCGCTCCGTTTCCCTGTCCACGCAAATTGAGCACGACAGCCTGTGGCGGGTTTTTCGGCAGCGTACTAAGCAACTCCCTGCCGCGCTCTGACTCCGGCGTCAGAAGCCCTCTTGCTGGCGTCTGCTCGTTGAAGCGAACATATCCGGGCTTGTCTGGCGCAGGTTGGACGGCGTCCGTATTCGGCTCATCTGTTGGCAACAACTCAATAACGGACAGACGCGTGCGCACTGCCTGCGCAAGGTGAGTTGGCGCCGGCCGGTTTCTTTCCAGGTGCGCATACCAGTTTGAGTAGACGTCCTGCCACGTGGTAGAGCGCGTGCGTCCGATAAAGAACTCATAAGGCGTCTTTGCGGTCTTTCCAGGCGCCAAAATGCCGTCATCTGTAGAGCCAACTTCCGGCCCCATATAGAAATGGTGGAACAGCTCAAAGCGCCCGCTCCTGTGCAACCGGAATGTTGAGGGTACATCGAAATGGCAGCCTGTGACAATGGCGCCGTCTTCACTCGTTACCGCCGCGACAGGCGCAAACATCTCGTAGTCGCACGTCGTCAGGTTGTAGTCTTCAGTGCTCCAGAACGCACTGAGCCCTTCACCGGGCTGTGGTCTTTCAAACGGTGGCCGCTCTGTGGCCGATTGCGTGAAGCTTATCAGCTTTGGGAAGTCGAGCGTCCGCTCAATCTGAAACGGGAACAGAACGTACGGGTCCTTCGCTCCGGGGGAGGTGTTTCGGGCTGAGGCCCTGATCACCACGCGTTCCGGGTTAGAGCGCACGCTGTAGCTGACCGCAATCTCGAAGCCTTCTGAGGCGCGCCATGTCTGGTGAATTGCGCGGCGGTCTCCGGCGTGGCTGGTTCGCACCAGGGGCACATCGTCCAGCGTTCGCTCATCAATCTCCGGTCGCGTGAAGCGCCCCAGCACCCGCCCGCTGGCACTGTCTTGGAGTGCGATGGCGTTCTGTACGGAAATCAGTTGAAGCTGGGCATACGCGCAGTCAGCGCACTGCATAAGCGACAGAACAATGCAGATAAATGCGGCGGGGCGAGTGCAGGCGTAGCGCAAAATCGGTGGTGTCAATCTCAGCGTCAGATTCCTTCTGAGTATCTTCTTTCCACAACAGGTGATGAGGTTCTCAGTAGAGCTTCCTGGCTTTCTCAGCCAGAAGTGGCGGCAATGCGATGCTCAAGCTCTGCCCGTGATAGTCCTGCCACTTCCAGCGTCTTGTCGCGGCTGGAGGCGCCAGACTTCAGTCTGATACTGGATTTTGGTATCCGGAGCACAGAGGACACAAGTTCGATAACGGCCTTGTTTGCCGCGCCTTCCGCAGGCGCAGCGCTAACCCGCACGTAAAGAACGCTGTTCTCCCACCGATCCACCCGGGTTGCGGATGCTTTCGGTGTAACGCGCACTCTCAGCAGTGATATCTGCTCGTGCGCCGTCATTCGTCGCGTATAATCCGCGTACGCACGTCCCTGGAAGCTGAGGCGCCCGGTTCCACTCGAAAGTCCACCACCCGGCCGGCTTTGACGAACAGCGTGACTCTGTCTCCCTGTTGAACGGACTCGTACTGAGCCGGCGTTGCACTCAGACTCATCGTTTCGCCCGAGTCAGTGAGGAACTCCAGTAGGAACTCGGGCAGGGGTTCGGGTTCCCCTATCAGTGAAGGCTCTGGCGTGATTGCCACTCTGCTTACAACCGCCGGGACTGTGTCATGGGGTGTCTTCTGAAAAATCCACCACCGAAGTGTTGTCCGCATGGCCCAGGCCATCAGCACAAGCCATAGCAGGATGAACATCCCGGCGATGATCACTGTCAGTACAGCCGAAATCGCACTCATGGATCTGTTATACCTGAAGCAGGAGAAGCAGGGACGCAGTCAACAGATTATTCAGCGCGTGCGCGATCATCGAGGGCAGCAGAGAGCCGCGCAGGACGGTGAGCTTGGCAAAGACCCATCCCAGCGCGACATACGTCACCAGCAGCTCCGGCGCCCCCGGATGAATGATCGCAAAAGCTACCGCGCTCCCCCATATCGCCGCCTGCTGTCCGAAGTCTGCGTTCAGTGCCCTCAGAAGAGCTCCTCTGAAGAAAAGCTCTTCTACAAAAGGAGCAACTATGCCAAACACTGCCATCAGGGCTGCTGTCATCCATCCAGCCTGGCTCATTAGAAGGTAGCGGCTGGCTGGATTGGTGACTCCCTGAGACCCCAGGGCGCGCGACACGGGGATCATAACCATGCCCAGGACGATACTCAGAATAGCAGCCGCGAAGAACCCTCCAATTCCCCACGCAATGTCAAAAACCCAGTCCGGAGTTACCAGCCCCAGGCTCTTGAGGGAGAGTCCGTGCGCTCGCAGCAGGATGGCCGCCCCCGGCACAGCGACGAGAGCGCTCAAGACATAGTGGACCAGCGACAGGGTCTCGTCGTCTACTGAGTGCTTGCCCACATGGTCAGCAGCCAGGCTCAACACCACCGCGAGCGCCAGAAACAGAATCAGAAAAGCTGCCGCAGCCTGCCAGAGCGGCAGACTGGATGAGCGCAGGCTTTTCAGCGCTGTCTGGTTTCTCGCCTTTCCAGCGCTGAGGTAGATCAGCCACGCCGTAGATCCGGCGAAGAACAGAAAGAGCGTCACTATGGACGAAAACTCCGATTTCGCTCGGGCTATCTGTCCCATACGAATCAGACGGCTGCGAACTTCCTCAGCCTCCACCACGCTGCCTCTGTCAGCCAGAGCGCGCGCCGAAGCCAGCAGCCCCAGCGGTCCAAGGCGCTGTTGCGCGATAAACCTGTCGTCTGCCACAGTCCAGGAGTCTATATCTGTCAAAGTAATTTTGATAATCCTGGATAAATCACGGGTGACGGCTTTCGCCTTCTGCGCCTTCTTCAGGATTTGATCTGCCAGTTTGTAGTCTGTGTGATAGAGGCTGCCGAGCAGGCGCAGGCGCACGGCCGAACCTGAGAGGCTCAGCGCGTCGTCGGGTGTGAGAGATGCTGCCGGCGGAAGGTCTGCCTGGAGCCGCTGAGCCAGAGTAGAGAGCGTGTCGGACATTTTCAGCTCTCCGTTCAGCGGCGTTGCAGGCTCGGACAACAAGACAGCCAACTGGAGGTCGACGAGGGGCTGTGAGAGCGTCTCCGACGCGCTCTGAGCGGCGCTGCGCCCCGCGCCAGTGTTCTGTATGATGGCGATCGCAGTCAGCAGAGCGCCGACGACAGCAATCCACAGAAGCTTTCCACGTCCGCTTCCGGGAGGTTTGCTGGACAGCGCTTCAGAATTGCGCGTGTCTCCGCTCTGATCTGGAGACATGCCTTCGGGTATATCTGACGTGGGTTAGCCCGTTGCCTCTCGCGCTACAGATTCCGCCTCCTGCGCTGTATCCGCAGTCTCGCTGGACAACTCCTCAGCCTGCCTGACAGTCACAGTGCTATCACTTATAGCCTCAACAGGCCGGTCGGCTTCTTCTGTTGGCGTGCGCTCCGGGATGCTGATGACTTCCTCCCAGCGTCTGTGCTCCAGCCACTCCAGCATATCGCGGGCCGCGCTTCGCAGAATGTCAATGAACATGTCGCGGCGATCGGCCAGGCGTCGTGTCTCGTTCAAAAGCTCGACGCGCTGGTCGTGAGCGCGCTGAGTGACCTGCTTTGCTCGATCCTCAGCTTCTCTCACAACGACATCGGCTTCGCGGTAGGCGCTGGCCCTCAACTCATCAGCCGTACGCTGGGCGAGAAGGATCGCGTTGTTCAGCGTCTCCTCCATCTCCTTGTAGCGTCCGACTTCACCGCGCATTGAATCAATCTGATCTTCCAGCCGCGCCCGATCCCTGGCGGCGTCTTCGAGCTCAGAGGCGATCTCCTTGAGAAGATCGTCTACCTCTGAAGATCGGTATCCTCGGAACGAACGGTTGAGTTTCTTGTGGCTAAGGTCTATTGCCGTGATTTTCATCGCTATGTCTCCATCCTGTGAGCCGGCTACAAGCCGGGCGCCATCAGCATCTGCAGCAGCCTTTGGATAAACCCAATTGCAAAAAACGCCAGAATCGGCGATAAATCCAGAAAACCCGTCTTCTCCGGTGGAATCAACCGCTGGAACGGATAGAGCACGGGATCTGTGACGTCAACAAGAAATCGCACAATGGGATTGTAGCGCGGCACATTCGGGATCCAGCTCATAAGCACCCGGACCAGCAGTATCCATTTGTAAACGTCCAGCGCAAGGATAAGCAGCGCTATAAGCGAACCTGTCATCACGTTCCAAGTTCCGCGGAGCGCTTTGTGGCGGCCTGCACGGCGGCAATCAGGGCGGAAGGCAGTCCCGCACGCTCAAGCTCAACAAGGCCGGCGATTGTGGTTCCACCGGGCGTTGTGACCTGATCGCGCAACACTGCGGGATGTTGCCCGCTTTTCAATACCATCTCTGCTGCTCCGGCCACCGTCTGCGCTGCGAGTTTGAGAGCGACGTCCCTGGGCAGCCCGTTGGCCACACCGCCGTCCGCCAGAGCCTCGATCACGCTATAGACAAAAGCAGGCCCGCTGCCGGATAACCCGGTAATGGCATCCATCAGCTTCTCATCCACCGCGACTGCTACCCCTACAGATTCCAGGAGCCTGACGCATTGCTCGATCTGTGCCGGGGAGACGCTTTTACCCGCGGCAAGCCCGGCGGCCCCGCGCCCGACGAGCGCTGGAGTGTTTGGCATGACGCGCACAACCGGCGTGCCGGCGGGTAATGCCCCTTCGAGAGTCTCAAGTTTCACCGCTGCCGCAATGCTGATCACGATCCTGGCGGGCGTGACAGCCGGAGATATCTCCTTCAAGACACCTGTTACGACGGCGGGCTTCACACACACAACCACAACGTCGGCTTCTGATGCAGCATCCGGAGCCGACGCGCACACGCGGCACCCGGTTTCCCGGGATAACTTCTCAGACCTGGATCTGTCAGAGTCGTAGGCGAACACGTCCGCCGCCTGGCAGAAGCCTGACGCAATCACGCCACGCGCCAGCGCACTGCCCATAGCTCCAACACCGAGAAACGCCGTTTTCACGGGTGAGTTCTCGGCCCTGTTCGGCAGTGGCTCTTGCTAGTTACCGGCAAAGAAAGGTCGCGAACGATGAGTGGACTCCTCTACATCAATCACCCTGTTGTGAGGGGTGAAGAAGTATACTTTGTGACCGACCTTCTCCACATATCCGTCCAGCGCGTAGGTGACTCCGTTGAGGAAATCGATAATTCTCTCGGCAAGGTCAGGTTCGGTGTTCTCGAGGTTGACAACTTGCGGGTGGCCTTCTTTCAGGCCGTCAGCGGCTTGCCGCGCGGTCTCGAAAGAGTCGGCCGCGTGCCAGACTGATACGCGGTTAACACGGGCCGAGTGCAGTTTGAGAGAAACCGATCTGCGGGATTGCCTGGACCCGCGCAGGTCGAGGTCTTCCTCGTCCTCATCGGAACCCATAGCAAACTTCTCTTTCAGGCGGCCCCAAATTCCTTTTGGCTCTTCAGATTCGTCGAGAGTCATTTCTTCCATTGACATGCTGCCTCAATTTCTCCGGCGCCTTTGCCACCGTTGGTGACAGCGGCCCCACCTTAGCCCCTGGCGTCCTGAGCCAGAGGACAGACGCACCCTTCAGCACGGGCGAGAATGCTCGGGGATCAACTGAGATTCCGGATCCATTGCCCGGATTATTCGGACTTGCCACCCGGCGCCAGAATCCATCTGACGCAGTAACAGTCCGTGCAACAGACTTTAGCACGAATTCGACAAAAAGTGTCTCTTTTCAGGGCGAAATTTATGAATTTCACATCCCTCTCGCGCCAAAGATCGCCGTCCCAATGCGTATCATAGTCGATCCCTCCGCAATTGCGGCCCCGTAATCTGCTGACATTCCCATCGACAACACCTTGCGGTTCTCTGGTGGCAGGGTCTCCCACAGCGTGCGCAATCGGGCGAACTGCTTTCTCTGATCTGCTTCTGCTTTCTGAGGTGGTGGTAGGCCCATCAACCCCATCAATTTCAGATTCTTCAAAGATCGCACTGTTTCCACAACGGCTCCGAGCTCTGTCTCCGGCAAGCCAGTCTTGGACGCTTCACCAAAGGCGTTGACTTCTATGAGCACTTCCAGTGCCCTTCCGGCCGCCAGGGCCGCGCCGTCCAGCTTCACTGCCAGCTTCTCGCTGTCCACGCTCTGAACCATGTCAAAGAGCTGTGCGGCGCGAGAGGCCTTGTTGCGCTGGAGATGCCCGATCAGATGCCACCTGGGCGCATGGCCGAGCGATATGATCTTGTCCTGCGCTTCCTGAACGTAGTTTTCACCCAGAACCGAGCAACCAGCCTCAATAGCCTGGCGCACTGTGTCCACCGGAACTGTTTTGGAAACGCAAACCAGAGTGATTTCCGATTCATTGCGCCCATCGCGTTGGCACTGTGCCGCAATGGCGTCTCTCACGCGCAGAAGATTGTCCCGAATATCGCTGCTCATCAGTTTGTCACTTCACACCGTTTGCGTAGTGCTGGATGCATATTTCTGGCTTCTGCGAGTATAATTCTTCTGTTACCCCACGCTCTTCTCAAGGAGAATTCATGCCCACGTACGTGTACGAATGCAAAGAATGCGCGCAGCAAACAGAACTCATCCAGAAAGTCTCTGATCCGCCTCTGGAATCCTGCCCCTCCTGTCACGGGGCAGTCAGAAAAGTGCTTTTCCCGGTTGGCATTGTGTTCAAAGGCCCCGGTTTCTACGTAACAGACTACAAGCACAAGGAAGAGAAGCGCAAATCCGGCGGTAAGGAGTCTTCCAGCGCTGGTGATTCGGCCTCGGCTACGGCAGGTTCGTCAGCTCAGAGCTCATCCGATAGCGCCTCCTCCACCTCAGAGCCCAAAAAGGCGGTATCCGCCTCAACTTCCGACAAGAGCTGATTCGTTCAGAGTCTAAGAATAACGGCCAGGTCTATAGACCTGGCCGCTCTTTACACCGCTTTCGATTGACAGGCGCTGTCAGGATACAGGTTTTCTGTCAACTGTCTTCTGCTTTGGCGTCTGACTCATTTTGCGCTCAATCTGGATGCTGCGTTCAGCGCTGTTCCATTTGACGCGTACCGGGAATGCCTGTACCAGCTTCCGCGCCTCAATCCATACCCGTCCGTTCACGATCTTCATACGCAGGCTTTCAAGCGTCCGTCCGTCCGCCTTCAGCGTCTGATTTCGCATATCGGCAACCAGCTTGCGTCCCGCGATGACGGCGGTCGCCTGTTTCAAGTGATTGGTCCAGCTTACATGCCCGCCCAGTTTCTCCACAGCCTGCCGAAGCTGCACGAGAGCGCGTCCGCCGGTGAGCATCGGTTGCGGCGTATCGTAGCGCAGGAATTTCATCTTTGCCGTCTCTGGAGCCGAACGCGCAGGGCTGAGCGTGTAATCCGGCGCAGCCGCAGGAGGCGCCATGGCCATAGCGACAGGTTTGGGCGGGTTCACTCTGGCAGTCGGCTGCGTGCGAGCAGGCCTGGGGTCGTCGCGCACTTCGTAGTGGCTGGGCGCCAGCTTTGGCCGGCTCATAATCCTGGCCTCAACAGAGCGCGCCTGCATTTCGGACCACTGCGTGTCCGGGCGCGACAACCTGCGAATGTCAGCAGGTGAAGACACCGGGCTGACTTCCTTTGTAAGCTTTTCGGGGATGCTCGCTGTTTTCGGCAAGGTTGGAACGATTGCGACGGAAGTGGATGGAGCCACTGGAGCCGTTGCCTTCGCGTCAGGTGTCTCCAAAGCCGGAGCCTGCGCTGGCGCCGGAACATCCGTGCTCAGAGGCTGAATCGAAGGCCGCGCAGTGATGACGCTGTCAGAGACTTTGGCTTCGTAGTCCTGCCAGCGGACCTCTGGCTTCACAGGTTTTGTGGCGGCGGGGGATACTTCAGGTTCAGCGGCATCGACGGCGACCTGCGGCGGCGTACCTGCGGGTTCCTGCGGCGGACTGGCCTGATCGATGGCTTCTGGCATCTGAGCATCCGGCTCTGTCGAAGCAGGTTTGGGAATGGAGGTCACCACAGGTTTGTCCGGCAGCTTCTCCGTATCCGGCGTCCTGACAACACTCGGGGTTGCCGATCTCTTGACACTGAGTTTGGCGGGAGCGGCAATCACAGGCTCTTCTGGAGCGCGAGACGCTTTGTTGAGTGATTTGTCTGGAGCTTTGGACGCTGGAAGCGCAGGAGTCGCGGCAATAGCGGCCGGCGGTCTCGCGCTGGTGTTCGGTGTATCATCCGCCAGCCTGGCTATCTCTCCAGCCAGAGTGCCTTTGTTCTCCACATTGATACGCACTGAATTGCGCACTATCACATCCTGTGCCGCAGTGCTGACTTCCGCCTCCACTACGTGCGGCCCGTCTGAAAGCCCGGTGGTGTCCAACTGAAACTCAAAAGGCGCTCTGTTGCTGACGTATTTGAGACTCTTGTCAACATAAAGCGAGACAAACGCCCCATGCCCGGCAGTAGAGTCAGGCACAAGGCGGATCAGTCTGCTGCCCGACACGTGCTCTCCATCGCGGAGGTTGCTGAACTTCAGATGGACCTGCCCCTTATTCTTGTCTCCCGCTGCGGGTGACGGCGTGGAGCGGGCGCCGTTTTTTACAACAACATCGACGTAGGCTTTTCCAATCTGCGTAGCTCCACTGAAAACGTAAAACGAGATGCCATGACGCCCATCCGCAAAGCGGGTGGTATCTAACAGGATGGAGGCTACTCCGCGCTCCTGTGCGCTCTGCAGAAACTTGGTTCCGTACTCATTGCCATCAACTTTAATGAGGACTTTTGTGGCTTTTGCATTTGCGTCTGCGATAAATCCGAGAGAAATCTCCACAGTGCCGGAGACCGTCGCTCCCGAAGCGGGAGAGAGGGCGCGGGTGTAGGCGGCCAGCGCTGGTCCACCGCCGGCGCCTGACACCAGGGCGGACACCAAAATGAGGGCTACGGCTCTTCTTAACATCATTTGTCTTAGGGCTTTCGGCGTTGAGCGACAAGTTGATCCGCGCCTTGACGCGCGCGGTTATTGCACCGGCAGTTAGCATACTCGCCCAGCCCGCGCATGTCAACAGGGATGTCCTGCTTACTTTTGACGTTGCTGTAATACTAAGTCCAGCTTCAGAGAGAAAACTATAGCTACGCTCTGGGGTGAGCTTTGCGATAAATTTTCTCAATCGCCGAGCGGCTGACGTGAGTGTATATCTGAGTGGTGGTCAAACTGGAGTGCCCCAGCATTTCCTGAATGCTGCGCAGATCCGCGCCCGCATCCAGCAGATGCGTCGCAAAGCTGTGCCTTAGAACGTGAGGTGTCACGCGAGTCCGAATGCCTGCGCTTTTCGCGTATCGCTGGACAATTTTCCAGAAGCCTACGCGTGTCAGTGGACCGCGTGGTCCGACAAACACATGTTCATCCAGCTTGCGCGCAAGAGCGGGGCGCGCCGATTCAATATAAGCCCTCAGACAAATGTCGGCGCTTTCTCCGAACGGAACAACCCGTTCCTTGTTGCGCTTTCCCACGCACCGCACAAGACCCTCCTGCAAGTCGAGGTCCGAGAACTTCACGCTTACCAGCTCACTCACGCGCAGACCGCTGGCGTACATCAGCTCCAGCATCGCGCGGTTTCTCAGTCCAGCGGGCTCTGTGAGGTCCGGCTCATCCAGCAATGCCTCCACTTCTTCCAGAGTCAAAGTCCCTGGAAGCCGACGCGCTGGTTTTGGAAGTGCGTGAGAGGCTGTCGGGTTCTGATTCAGCACTGAGCTGTCAACGAGAAAGAGGCTGAATACGCGGATGCTTGTGAGTTTGCGCGCGATCGTGGTAGCCCGGTACTCTTCCGAGCGCAAATACTCCAGCCAGTGGGCTACGTGCTCCCGTCCGATGTTTTGTGGCTGGACACCTGGAAACTCAACGCGCACATACTCTGCGAAGCTGACCGTGTCCGCGCCGTACGCGCGCAGAGTGTGTTCTGAGCATCCGCGCTCCGTCAGCAGATGCTCAACAAAGCTGTCCACACATGCGCGCCACGCACCGCGCAGCGGATCATCTTCGCGCTGGCGTTCGTCCATAGATGTCAATCTGTGGTGTCACGTACTCCATGTCATGCGGGAGGCTCTCTGCAAGCGTAAAGAATCGTACGGGCGGATCTCCTCCAAAGCTTTTCTGAAGCGTGTAGGCCCTGTCCAGCCGGGCCATAAAAGTCTCATAGTCCGGGTCGCGCAGACGCCTGCGGTCCATCCACTCATAGCTGCTGAGGATGACATAGTCCGGGCGCTTCTCCAGGACGGAGACGCCCCATTCATTGTCGGGAATCTCAAGTTTGTACTTGCCGTCGGCGGAGGCGGCCTCACGCCTTGCCTGCGCGGATAGCTGCCCAAACTCCGGCGAGAGGGGTGGTGAGTAAAACCAGGGAACGCCTGGCATACCAATGCTGGAGCCCGGCCGCACATTTTGAGAAATCCAGGCAGCGGCAGCAGTTCGCGGATCGAGAGTCAGGAACGGCCTGTCCAGAAGGATCGCGTACACCAGTGTCACTGTCAGAGCCGCCGTACCTGCCCAGAGTGCCGGCCGCCAGCAGGCGCTTTGGGCTGCTATTAACATTCCAAACGCAGGAATCAGCGGAATAACGTACCGGGCAAAGCGAACTTCCGCGCTTGAAAGCAGAGCGTAAAAGGCTCCGGTAAACGCCAGCGTCGGCCACAGGCTCCGAGGGCCTTTCACCAGGCATATTCCTATGGCGCCGATGGACAGTGCCAGCAGTGGCCATCCCAGTCCGGGGAGCAGTGAGTGCAGCAGGTGGTAGAGCCACCCCGGGCCAGTATTCAGAAAGACCAGGCCATGACCGGTGCTCGCATGCTGGGCTTCCTGAAAGAATCCACTGAGGAACTCGTGAGGCCACAGCACGGCGCCCGGGCACGCGACGATAAAGCCAAGTGCGGCCGTCACGACTACGAGTCCGGCCGACAGCGCGCGATTCTTTGTTTCCGAACTCAGAAAGCATGCGAGAAGCGGACTGATAATAACAAGCGCGCATGTGTACTTGGTTGCGCCAGCTAATCCCGCCGCCACTCCCGCCCACGGCAGACGCCCGGCCACCGACAGATACAGACACAACGCCACGAAGAACGTCGCCGGAACATCCACAGTCGCAAACTGAGACTGCTGTACGTGCAGTGGAGCCAGAGCCACGCAAGTGGCCGCCAGGGCGGCGCCGTTGCGCCCGGCCAGAGCTTTGCCCGCGTGCCAGCATATCAGCGCAGTACTCACGCCAAAACCAGCGGCCATAAGCCTTGCCAGCATAGTCGCCAACCCGAGGTTGAAGCCGCCTGGTTCGGATGCGAGACTCAGGGGAATTCTGAGCAGATATATCCAGAGAGTTCCATAGTTGTAGAACCCAGGGTCAAACCGCCCGGCCAGAAAGTTCACATTGCTTGCCGCGCTCAGCAGTGGAAGCTCATCAGGATGATAGCCGTAGGAGTGAAGCGCGCCCGGAAGTTCCCACTGAGTGCCCGGAAGCCGCAGCGCCAACGCAGCCAGCAGAATGCACAAAAGCAGGAGGAAGTCTGCGTGACTTTTCGCGGGCGCTTCGGCGCTCTGTGCGCTTTCTACCGCAGGAGGCCTTTTCATCACGCTGGAACTGCTGAGCTGACCCGAGCCTCAGTCGTTTCTTCTACAGGCGCGCGCAGGCGCACAGTGTCAGCAACGCTCACAAAAGCTCGCACGACACGCGCGTCGTACTTCGACCCTGCGCCGTCCACAATCAATTTGCGGGCGGCGTCCTCAGACATCGGCAGGTGGTAGGGGCGCTCGGAGATAATCGCCTCATAATCGTCCACAAGGCCGATGATGCGCGATGCCAGTGGTATGTCTTCGCCCGCCAGTCCATCCGGGTAGCCGGTTCCATCCCAGCGCTCGTGGTGGTGCAGAATAATGGGCCGCAGCTTCTGTAGAAATGGGATTTGATCCACTATTTCAGCGCCTTCGCGTACGTGGCTGTGTACTACGCGCAACTCTCCAGGGCTCAGCGGACCCTGCTTGTTGAGAATTCGGTGAGGAACGGCCGCTTTTCCGATATCACGCAACAGCGCTCCGTAGCGCGCCCACTTGATCTGATCTTTTGAGAGTCCAAGCTCCCGGCCGATGGCCGCGACCATTTCCGCTACGCGCTCAGCATGTCCCAGTGTGCGAGAGTCTTTGGTCTCAACTGCCGTTGCCAGAGTTCTGAGCGCGCACTGATACGCGGACTCCATCTTGCGCGGCAGCCAGAGAAGCGAAACGTAAAGGCTGACAACGCAAACAACTCCAGCGAGCGCAAACGCGGCTACTACAAAGGTGTGATTATCCACCGGCCGCAGCTTCCTCTCGCGCCATCATGCGCACAAATGCCCGGACCACACGCGGAGAAAACTGAGTTCCGACTCCGCTGCGCAACTGATGGATGCCCTCTTCTACAGACATCGGCTTGCGATAGCTGCGAATAAGTGTCGCGCCGCACTCCGGACACTCCTCAGGCATATCAGCGCCGGTCTGTGGTTTCCATTCACAGGCGTCGCATTGCCGCCGGGTTCGGCCTTCGCTGCTGTTGCGCGAGCCCGTCATCGCGTCGAAGGCGTCTGCAACTGCAATGATCGCAGCCTCAATAGGAATCTCACGCTCTGTCAGTCCATCTGGATATCCTCTTCCGTCCACCCGCTCATGGTGGTGTCGCACCCAGGGTACGAGTGGGTCCAGAAACTCCAGTTGACTCAGGATCTCTGCGCTTTTCACGGGATGCGCCTTTATTACGGTCCATTCGTCATCCGTCAGCTTGCCCTGCTTATCCAGTATCTGCTCAGAAACCCCGACTTTCCCAATGTCGTGGAGCAGTCCTGCCTCCCATATCCACTGCTGACTGGCGGCTGGCAACCGGAGCTCACGCGCCAGGCGTAGACTGAGGTCAGCCACCCGCTTCAGGTGCCCACGCGTATAGGGATGATACTTCTGCATCAACATAGCCAGTGTGGTGGTTGTCTGGCGGTAAGTCTTGACACTGGCCATCAGGACGTTCAGGGCATGCCGGACGCTGAAGAACGGGACGAGAATAGGCAGCACACCCCAGAAACCCAGCCCGCGCCAGACATACAGATAAGCCAGTACAAAGGCAAACGGTGTGAACATCAGATAGTTCGGGATCAGGCCCGCAAGGCTTCTCAGCCAGGTTACCTTTGCCCGCATCCAGACCATCTCGAAGGAGACACGCGGCTCCTCCGCTGATTCCACCACCGCACTGCCAATCGAGAAGAGCGCCAGGTCAAGCCCAAGGGCGAACAACGTTGAAATAAGAAGCGGGATCAGGAAATGGCTCAGTGGAAAGGTGCTGAGGTTGACATCTATCAGACGCGGTCCGCCGAGCGCCTGGTACACCAGAGCGCCAGCGCCCGCGTGGCAGCCAATGCAGCAGGAGTTGTAGAGCAGATACTGCCAGAAAGACGCTGTCAGCTCGCGCTCTCCATCCAGTAGCCTTTTGTGAATGAGACTGCCCAGGCTGGCGGCAAGAAACGCCACGATAACCGCGTAACCGGGACCAAACAGAGCCACCACGCCCGCGACAATAATCGGAGTGAGCGTTATCTCTCCGTTACCCTCAGCAAGCCGGACAGGAAGCAGTTCGCTGGAGAGAGCAATGAGCAGAAAAACCGCAGCGGCGCTGACAGACAAACCATCCCAGCGTTGCCGCAGGACGGCTGTGGCAAGGATAACCAGAAACGCGGTGAAGACTGCTGTCTGGAGCAGACTGAACGCGCGGGCGCCATCCACAGCGCGCCACCGCTCCAGTGAGCCTTGCAGCGTCTGAACCGTGCGCTCGACAACAGTCTGATGCCTGTGTGGCCGAGCTTCAATCATCTCTTGTGCCCACTACCCTCATGTCTCGTCGACTTCTTGATGTCTGTCAAATCCCTCGCATTATCTATCCACCTGGCTCAAATCTCAGACTCTCTGTGAGCTGCCGGCCTCCGGCGGGCAGCACGAACGGCGTTTTCTCTCGCAAATCCCGAACACATCTCTCGCTGCATTGACTTTGGGCTGTGTTGATAATCTGTCCAACCTCAGTTTCTTTCCGGTGTTGAATTACGCCGGCAACTTGGGCCAGATCTTCAACCAGGCTCCGCAGGTCAAAGACAAAGGAGCGATCTTTATGAGCACCCTCGTCAGTGTTCGCATTTTCGTAACCTTCTTCTATTGACGCTGACCCGCCTCGCTATGGCAGGCCGCATTGCTTCGCTCGAAGTGGCTACCGTCTTCGCTTTTGCCATTCATGCCGCCGGCCCGAGACCGGCGTTCAAAGATAGTCTGTCTCCTCTAGTTCGCGTGGAGAACTCCGCTGTCTGGCATCTCTTCTAGTTAGCGGAACTGATGCGCCGGTTCACGGCATCCAGAGCCGCGAAAACTGCTGTCTTGATGGGGTCTTGTTTCACGATGCACGATCCGCACAGCACTTCATCGGTACGGTTTCCGATCCAGGTCGCCAGAACCGTCAGGACCTGATGCTCACCAACGCCGTGCAGACAGACGTCCTCAACCAGCAGAGTGGGGGAGTCTGGCACGGCGGATGCTACCGCCGACAGGGTCGCCGACGCAACAGATTTGATCTGTCCCGCTGTCGTAGAAGAGCCGGTGCAGGAGCCCGAGTAAGTGGATCCGTCCCGCTTCACGCGCACAACGGCTTCCGCGGTTGTGCCGGTCAGAGACACGGACACGTCCACAAACTCCATTCGTGAGGTCTCAGCGGGCGCGTGACCGCTTTGAACCTGCGCGACAGACACTTTTTTGTGATCCAAAGTGATGCCAAGCCGTGCCTGCAGTGCCGACTCGACGTCTCGCACAACCTGCTTGGGGGCGCGCTGGCTCTGTGTCAGGACGTGGATTTCCTGAATGACGCCCGCGGGGTCGCTGACTACCCGTACCCCGATGACGTCTCGAAGCTGTCTGATGACCGCTTCCACCTGAGAAACTGAGAGTCTCTCTGTTGCCATCCCTGGCTCCTTCCTGCCGGCTCATTCGCGGCCGTTGTTGACCACGCCGCCACCTGCTCGCCGGCATCTTTCTTCCTGAAAGAACTCAACTGAAAGCCCGGTTCCACCGGACTTCTCCGCGTGTCAGACCTCTTCAGCCGTGCGCCGGAGGTCTGTTACTCTCTGAACTGCGCGCCCAGTTCTGTTTCCAGCGCGGAGCGCACAGCCGCTATAATAGCAGAAATCTCGTCTTCTGTTAAGGTTTTTTCGTAAGACCTGAAAGTAAGTGAATACGCTAGGCTCTTTTTGCCGGGCGCAAGCTGCTCTCCCTGATACATGTCAAAGAGCTCTATGCCCTCTAGAATCTCTGGCGCAGAGCGGCGAATTGTCGCAACAACCGTAGCGTATTCAACCGCCTGATCCACTACGATTGCCAGATCTCGCTTCACTGCCGGGAATCTGGACGGGGCAGACCAGTCCAGATCTTGCGTCTGAAGATCGCGCAGAGCTTCCAGATTGAGCTCAAAGCCGAAGGCAATCGCTTTCAAGCCATACGCCTGTCTGAGCTCCGGGCGCACTTCTCCCACAAAGCCCAGTATTGAGTCACCCTGCCGGATCTCGGCCACATAACCGTCCCGCCAGAGCGGCCCGGCAGTGGGGCAGAAACTCACGCTGTCAATCCCGCAGCGCTGCAGCAGTTCCTCAACGGCACCTTTCGCCTGATAGAAATCCACCGACAGCGCTCTGGCATACCCCTCAGGATGCAGCTTCTTGTCTGGAAGCGTCCACGCGCCGTCCCACCGTGTCCCCATCAAACAACCCGCCACCCGCCTGCTCTCGGCCGGAGCAGCTTCACCCTGATGGAAAACCTTGCCAACTTCAAAAACCCACAGATCGCGGATGTCGTGGCTGAAGTTTCCGCCGAGGACTTGTACAAGAGATGGAACCAATGACGTACGCATTTTCGCGACATCGGCTGATAGAGCATTGCGCAGCTCTACGGGTTGGATTCCCTGAGCTTCTGGAGTCTCCCGCGGGACGATGCTGTGAGTTACGACTTCCTGCAGACCGCACGACTGAAGAACACCTCGGACTTTGCTCTCCAGTTTCCCCCACTGGCTGTCTTTGCCCTGGAGTGAGACCCCGTCAATCAGCGTGGAAGGCAGATTGTTGAAACCGATGACGCGGCCAATCTCTTCGATAAGGTCTATTTCCTCATTTATGTCATTTCGGTAAGTGGGAATCCTGACAAGGAGATCCCCGCCCTGCGTCTTGGTCTCGAATGACAAGCGCCCGAGGGACTCCTGGCACTCCTCAGCTGTCAATGGGATTCCAAGCAGCTTGCTGGCGCGCTGGGGCCGCAGCAGGACCTCTCGCTCCTGCGGCTCTCTGGCGACAACGTCAATCACCCCCTGCGCGATGGTCCCTCCGGCAAGCTGGCGTATGAGCTCTGCCGCCCGGGTAGCCGCTCGCGCGGTTCCTCCGAGGTCAACGCCTCTTTCAAATCGGTAGGATGCTTCAGTGGGAAGGCCCAGGGCACGGCTTGTGCGCCGGATTGAAGATCCGTTGAAGCAGGCGGACTCGATGAGAACGTTGACTGTCTTGCCGGTCACTTCGCTCTCGGCGCCACCCATGACCCCTGCCACCGCGACAGGGCGATCTCGGTCGCATATAGCCAGCATGTCCGTAGTCAGCTCGCGCTTTTGACCGTCAAGTGTGACAAGGGTTTCCCCCTGTCTGGCTCGCCTGACTATGATCTGCTGACCACCGAGAAGATCCAGGTCAAATGCGTGTAAGGGTTGCCCTGTTTCGAGCATGACATAGTTGGTGACGTCAACAATGTTGTTGATGGGGCGCATTCCAGCGGCGCTCAGACGGCTCTGCATCCACTCTGGAGACTCACCCACCTGCACGCCCTGTACAATCGTCGCTGCGTACCTGTAGCAAAGCTCTTCGTCCGCAATCTGAACGGCAGCCAACTCTTCGGCAGGCGGGCCCTCCGCAAGCATCTCAAAGGAAGGCTGCTTCAGCGCAACATTCTCATCCGCCGCAAGCTCTCGGGCAACCCCGATCATCGACAGACAGTCCCCGCGGTTGGACGTAACAGTGATATCCAGCACCGCTGAGCCAGAAGCGCCAGCCTCGCTCCAGTCTTCGACCTCGAGCCCCAGCATCGTGAGAGCCTCAGCGGTCTCCTGTGGAGTCATCCTCAGATCTACGTAATCGGAAATCCAGTCCAGAGGGACAAACATAGAGTTGTGTTATCGCTCTTCCAGCATCGTCTAAAACTGACGGAGAAATCGGGCGCCGTTTTCGTAGAATAGACGCAAATCGTTGATGCCGCGCTTGACCATAGGCATCCGCTCCACACCCAGACCAAAAGCGAATCCGGTCCACTCTTCAGGGTCAATGCCGCCCATCCGCAAAACATTTGGATGAATCATCCCTGCGCCGCCAAGCTCAAGCCACCGGCCTTTCCACTTCACCGCGAAATCGGCGCCCGGTTCAACAAACGGGAAGAAGTCGCGCCGGAAGCGGGTCTCCACTTCGCCGAACATCTCGTGCGCAAATTGCCCGAGTGTCCCTTTCAGATCAGCCAATGTGATGTCACGGTCCACCGCAAAGCAGTCCACCTGCATGAACGTGTGCCCATGCGTTGCGTCAACCGCCTCATAGCGATAGCAGCGGCCAATCGTGCAAATCCGCATTGGCGGTTTTCGATCCTGAAAGACTCTGCCCTGCACCGCCGTGGTCTGTGTTCTGAGCAGATGTTCATCGTCAATGAAGAAACTCATCTGCTCGTCCATAGCAGGGTGATCCGGAGGGTAGTTCAGATGCCCGAAGTTGAAGCGGTACTCTTCGATGTCCGGAGACTCCACGACCTCAAAGCCAAGGCCAATGAAAATGTCTTTGATCTCCTGGATCGTTTCTGTCAGAGGGTGGCGGGTCACACGCGGAACGAGCCGGCCGGGTAGCGTGACATCTATCTCAGCAGCCACACTGGACTGTGAAGCTCCCAACTCCTCCCGGCGCTGTTCCATAGCCGCGGCCACTTCTGCCTTGGCGGCGTTAACCCGCTGACCAAACGCTGCCCGGTCTTCCGGCGGCAGCGACCCGATCTGCTTGAGAAGCTGAGTGACTTCCCCTTTTCGACCCAGATACTGAATCTCAAGCTGATCCAGCTCTTTGAGTGAGCCTGCCGAAGCAACGGCCGAGCGCGCTTGCTCTACTGTGTTTTCTACCTGCGACATTTGTTGATAGTCTGCTGGCGCTTTCTATAGACGGCCAACAAAAAACCCAACGCCAGAGGTGTCTGGCACAACGCCTGCTAAGGTCATCGTGTCAGACCCACCTGGACATTGGGCGATAAGTCCAAAAGTGTTGTTGACCGGAACGCTTTGCGCTCTGCGCTCGGCGCTCGGCGTTTGCCTGCGCTTCAGGAAGCCAGCGCAGTGCGCGCCACATCCACAAGCTGGTCGAACCCCGTGGCGTCTTCGACAGCCAGATGAGCCAGAATCTTTCGATCCACCTCGACACCGCTCTTGGTCAGACCGTTAATAAACTCACTATAGCGAATATCACGAATGCGGCAGGCCGCGCTGATGCGCGTAATCCACAGCCGCCTGAAATCGCGCTTGCGGTTCCGGCGGTCGCGATAAGCGTACTGCCCCGCATGCATGACGGCTTCCTTGGCAGTCTTGAACAGACGATGCCGGCCGCCCCAGTACCCCTTTGCCTGGTCAATTATCTTCTTGTGGCGCTTATGCGCCATCACGCCGCGTTTAACGCGTGCCATCGTTCAGTTTAACTCCCCGTTACAAACTGTGCAGAGCCGTCAGCAAGATGCTCTGCGTGACTTATATCCGGCCTGCGAGAAGGACCTGCATGCGCTTGGCGTCCCCGGTGCAGATGCCGTGCTTCATGTTAAGCCGCCTCTTGCGCGATCCTGACTTCTTCATCATCAGGTGATTGCGGCCGGTCGTGTTGCGCAGCAGCTTACCGGACGCAGAGACGGTAAACCTCTTCGCTGCTGTCTTTCGTGTTCTGATCTTAGGCATTATTCACCCGTACGTTGAAATGTCCGGCCGATGCCAGCCGGGCATTTCACTATATCCCAAAAATGCTGAACACGTCTCTAACTTATCGGCGCGTTCTTTAGCGTTCGCTAAGTAGCCCGTGGAGATACGCTAGATCTGGTTCGGGTCCAGCACAAACTCTTTCTTCTTTTTGGATGCCTCGCCGCTTGACGCCGCAGAGGGCGCATCTTCAACACTGGCCTCTACTGCGGACGAAGACTGCTCAGACTCCGGCGCCGCCGACGCGCTGGAACCCGAAGCTGGCTTCTTCCCGTCTGCCTTTGCCGCAGGCTCCGGAGGACGCGGGGTCAAAATCATCGTCATCGTCCGGCCTTCAAAAGAAGGCGGCTTTTCCAGAACCGCTATATCAGCGGCCTGTTCAGCCAGGTACTCCAGAGACTTGCGCGCAAACTCGGGGTGCGACATTTCGCGGCTGCGGAAGATGACTGTCGTCTTGACCTTGTTCCCCTGTTTGAGAAACTCGATCAAGTGTTTTCGCTTCACGTCAAGATCGTGTTCATCCGTTCCGGGACGAAGCCGGATTCCCTTGACCTCTGTCGTCTTCTGCTTCTTGTGAGCTTCTCTGTCCCGTCTGCCCTGCTCGTACTTGAACTTTCCATAATCCATGAGCTTACAGACCGGAGGATTAGCCATCGGCGCAATCTCTATAAGGTCAAAACCGCGCGACCGTGCTATATCCAAAGCCTCACGCGTCGGGACCACGCCCATCTGCCCGCCATTTTCATCAACGAGCCGTACTTCTGGGACGCGGATCCGTCCGTTTATTCTGATGTCTTTATTTATGAGTCGTCACCTCAAACACGCTGGGGTTCATTCGTTGCGTGTCAACCCGCTAAGTATAATGGAAACACACTCCGTGTGTCAATCATCGGCACATTGCCTCCGGCACTTTACCCTGACTCTGCCTGCAAAGCCTCGGTGAACTCGCGCAGGTCTCGGGCTCCAAGGTCGCCGTGCTCGCGCGATCGTACGCTCACGGACTTCGCTTCCGCTTCTCTGTCTCCCACAATCAGCATATAAGGAATCTTCTGAAGCTGCGCTTCGCGAATCTTATACCCCGTCTTCTCATTGCGTACATCAAGCTTCACACGAAATCCAGCGTCGGCCAGTGTCTTTTCAACATGTTGACCGTACTCTTTATGCCTGTCCGCGATAGGCAGAATGATCGCCTGCACGGGCGCCAGCCACAGCGGAAACGCACCCGCATAGCGCTCAATCAGAAACGCTGTGATGCGCTCCATTGTGCTGATCACACCCCGGTGAATTACCACGGGGCGGTGTGGCTGGGAGTCCTCGCCGATATATTCCAGCTCAAAGC
>JADLDK010000023.1 GCA_020846715.1 Armatimonadota bacterium
CCACGCCGCTGCAGGTGGCTCTGGTTGCGATTCTCGCGGCAACGGGCTCGGGCGGTCTGTGTGGGCAAGGGGCTGAGGTTACGCAAATGACTCACAGTGCCGGAGCCGAAGCGCGCATCCTCTGGTGTGACTCTGCGGCCAACTTTGCGCGCCTGTCCACCCGGGATGGAGTCAGGAGCGTGATGGCCAAATGCAGTGAAGCCAACCTCAACATGGTTGTCGTCGATGTCAAGGACATCAACGGCAGAGTCCTCTACAACAGCTCCATCGCACCTCACGACGACGAGAAGGACGGAATCAGGCGGGATGCAGGTTATGACTTGCTGCAGGTCGCAACTGAAGAGGCCAGACGGGTTAATATCGCGCCTTACGCCAGCATCAATGTCTTTTCAGAAGGCCGGCAGGGACACGGCGGCCCAGCGACTGAGCGTCCCGAACTGCAGAGCACTATCTATACCCCGGAACCCTGGGTGACAATCGAAGATGACGGCTATCCCGCTTCGTCTGTCAACAAGCGGGCGCTGCCCGGACGTCTCGCAGTATTTGAAAACGCTGCAGAGGCTGGCGCGCAGCAGCCCGGTGAGACATTTGTATTTCTCGACAGAGGCGCCGGAAGGATTGTACCGGCAGGCGAAGAGGTTGCCCTCAGCAGTTGCGTCCTGTTAGTCGCGAGCGGTGAAGCTGGCAACTGGTTGGGCCAACTAAGACCCGGGCAGCAGGCAGAGCTGATAGCAAAGCCTCGCTTCATTCCCGCGGGGCTGGCAGCAGAAGAGCACAACGCTATATTCGTCAACCCATCAAACCCGGTGGCGAGAGACTACGAGCTGAGTGTTATTAAAGAAATTGTGCAGAACTATGACATTGATGGACTAGTTCTGGACAGGATGCGCTACCCGGGGCTGAATTCGGATTTCAGCGACCTTTCACGGCAGCAATTTGAAACCTGGCTTGGACGCAAGGTGAATCACTGGCCTGAAGAGATCATCGCCTTCGGACCCCTGCCGTCTGACAAACCGGTCTGGGGCCCACTGTTTCCTCAGTGGATCGAGTGGCGGGCGAGTGTGATCACATCATTTCTGAGCGAAGCGCACACAGTTATCAAGGAAGCGGGCAAGGAGACATCTGTCTATGTAGGCTCGTGGTACTGGGACTACTACCCACTGGGTGTAAACTGGGCTTCTGACAAATTCCACATTCAGACCGCCTGGCCCTCTGAGCAGTACGCGTCAACTGGCTATGCCGCGCTCAACGACTGGATGACGACCGGATGTTACTATCCGACTCCCACCCGTGAGGAGGCTTCAGTCGCAGGGAAGCCGCCCGGAGGCACAGTGGAAGCTGCTGCCGAGACTTCGGTTAAAGCAATTGGGGCCGCCTCTTTTACATACGGAGGACTCTACCTGCTCGACTACAAGGGCGATCCAGACAGGTTTTGTCGTGCAGTAGATGTGTGCCGGCAGGTAACACAGGGAGTCATGCTCTTTGATCTTGTCTATCTTGAAGATTATGGGTGGTGGGACGTAGTAAAAAAGGCCTTTCCACAACCCGCTCGCATCCCTCATAAAATAGACTCCTTGCGAAGTCAAATGCATGAGCTGTATGAGAGTCAGTAGACTCATTTTAGTCTGCATTTTGCTGTTGATTGTCGGCGCATCCGCGCGAGCGCAGTCACCAACTGCTTCAGAGCTATTCAGTATCCGCATTGAAAACGTCCCGGATGGGCGCATCCAGGTAAAAATGAGCCGCGAGCGTGTGTGGACGACAGTAGGACACGTGCTTGAACCGGCTGTGCAGACTGTCTCGACCTTCGCTGCGGCTGCCTACGTCCCGGCTGGAGCTGTTGCAGCTACGGCTGTCCACGGTATTCGCATAAGAACCCCGTCCTCCGGGTCAGCTCCGGTGGGAATCAGCATTCAGCCGAGAGAGTTCAGGATGATGCCGGAGCGATACGGCGGTCATATTCCGGGCAAATCGGCAGTTGTTACGGACATAGGCGCAGGGGAAGCAATCTTTCGGGAGTTCGCGCCTCTCGTAGGAGATCCTGTACAAATTGAGACATCAAGCGGACTGCAGAGTCTGCCTCAGGACTGGCAGCCAACTCCGGGCGACGTGCTGGTGATCACATCCAGTGAGCCCGCCAGGCAAATTGTCGCTGTGGAGTTCGAAAATCGTGCGGGTGGAGCTGTCACCACCGTCGATAGCAGCGGAGAGCGCCGCAAGATAGGCGTTGTCAGGCAGGCGGTTCGCGGAATAGGTCGCTTCGATGGCACCAGCTACACGGGTGTCGGCGCGGTTAACACCAACCACGGCGGGGTTATCACTATCTCGACAGCCCCGGCGACTCGACCCGTCGACGAGGGACAGCAGCCGGAATCGCGTGGCGGTTTCGAGATTCAGCCGTATCAGCACTCAAAGTCACAACCTCCGATGCCGCAGGCAATGATTGTTGCGCCGCTGGACAACGCCAACACATTTGAAGGTGAAGGTCCACTTTTCTACGGCATGCTGACTCTGGGTAACGGCGCTGATGTCGTGGATATGCGTGTGGGCAACGGGCCGTGGCGCGCGCTTCCAGCTCTGGTAGGCAAGATAGACGACGCGCTGACAGGCACAGGACTGAGCCGCCTGCTGCCGCCCATAGGAAGCGGCGAAGGGGTAAGCGCACTGCGCATTCGCCGTGAAGCGCGCTCTTACAAGGAGCTTTCCGAGCGTCTGAAGACTCTGGCGAAGATCGACACAGCGCCATCCACCGCAGAATCTTCGATCGAATGGACGCTCAAGATGCCCTACCCGCCATCGGCTGCCTACGCCGTCTTTACCGGCGACGGGAAGATAATCTCCGTCACAAACATTACACCCTTCAGAGTGACAATCCACCCAAAAGACGTTCCGCGCATACTGAGTGCGGAGATCATCGGCTCCGACGGGCAGACGCTTGAGACGCGCACTGGGAAGATCACACTTTCGGGCGGCAAACTCACTGTAGTCGAGTCATCGAACCGCCACGCAAACCTTTCCACCAGTTCCTGACCACCGCTTTGCGCTGTATAAATCCACCGTAGAGCGATACGTCTTTTTGGGGATGATATACACCGCACAGACACGGGCTCAAGGCGGCCGGATGAATCGGCGGCAGGACATCTCGGCGTCGGGACAACGCCACTCCACAAACAAAAAAGCCCGCCAGCTACTGGCGGGCAATTCAGATAAACATCTGACAAAAGGAGAAAAGATTGTCGGTTTCCAGCCGTATATTCGGCAAAAGCGCACCGCGTCTTCACAAGGCCTTGTGCATCGCGACAAAAAAAACCGCCTGCGCAAAATGCGCAAGGCGGATAGTCAAACTCTATGACAGAAGGAGAAAAAGATATTTGGTTCTCACCACTAATAAGTGCAAGATTTGTGCCATTCTGCAGTCTGGGGCGAAATTCGGCGAAAAAAGCGCCGTACAGTCCTGACTACGGAAGTCTGAGTGGCAGTGCAAATCGAGAAGACTCTCAAGTGGCGCGGACAGCGGACGAACCCGAACTCTCGGCCCGGTCGCACAGTTGACTTCTTATGCGCAGATTATGGCTTTGGAATCTCGATCAATCTCAGAGACCGGGCGACAGACTGTAGAGTCGCTGGTTGGACTCCTCCGCTGAGAACTGCCAGGCACTGCCCAAGATTGACAGTCAGGACGGGTCCCGTCGAACCGGAAGCCAGAACGGCAGCTCTGCCGTCAATCTGCAGGCGGTGTCCTGCAATAGCAGACATCTGGAACGCTCCGGCAGGCTGCAGCAGGAGATGGATTTCTTTGGCGCCGGCGGCGTAGGTGATTAGAAGTTGCTCCGGTGTTGACAGCTTTCCATCGGAAGCCAGCCCTTTCGGCGTATAGGAAACGGTCTTCAAATAGAAGTACTCCGGTAGCTTTGCGGGTTCGTAGACCGGGAAGCTGGCCTGTTGGGCAGCATCGCGCAGTCCAGCCGGGACCGGCTTCTGTGAATCGTCAACTCGGGAAGCGCCAGTGCCTGGCTTCACCTTCTGTAAGGATTCCGCAACCGTTCGAAGAGTCAGAAGCGCGTCATTTGTCGTCATGCCTGCCTTGCCGCGCAGTCCAATCATGACAGCGACTCCTTCGCGAGTGACGGTAAGGTCCACCAGTGTGGCGCCATCTTCGCTCTTGCTGACCTCGTAAGGCGCAGGAGATCCGGCGATGTCAATGGTTGGGCAGTCCGGACAATCCAGCCCTTCCGGGGAGGATTCCATAAGAGTGATCTCCCTTCCGTCATTGCTGAAATAGGTAACTATAAGCATGTCCTCCGGGGCGGTGACAAGCTGGAGGTCACTGAAGGCAAATCCCTCTGGTATTGTGGCAGGGCGATAGAGGGGCAATCCGATACGGGAGGCAGCCGAGATAAATGGATCAGGGGCCACCGCCGCGGATTCGGATCCAGCCGCTCCGGCGGCCGGGACAAACAACTGGGCAAGTGCCAACCACATTAGTGCTAACGTGAAGGAGATCCTCATTACAGTCCTCTCAGGCGTAGTGGCAAATCAAAGACTAAGACGCACAAACTGCTGTCGGGTTCTCTGTATCACCAACCGGCCACAGACCCGACCTCCGTACGGCTGCTAATTCCCGCTATGAGTTTACCAGGCATCACCTCAATCATCGAAGGCTGTCCATGGCTGTAGGCGTCCTCTACGTCCACTTCGTGACCACGCGCCTGAAGCCCTTTCAGTACGTCCAGTGGGAGGCGTGATTCACAAGCGACGAGTTTTGCAAAACTGGACCGGGGATAGAACGAGCTCGGAAAAGAGCGTACGGTGACCGTTGGAGCGTCTAGAGCCTCCATCAGCGGCATTTCTTTCTATACGATGTTAAGGAATGCCTGTAGAGTCCACTGAGCCTGTCCGTCTCCGCCGGGAGTGCCAAATACGAGCCATGGCCGCCCATCTCTGAAAGCCATGGACGGTGATAAAGTGGCTCTCGGGCGCTTGTGAGGAGCGTAACAGTTGGATCGAGAGGAATCCAGATAGAACATCTGGCCTCGCGTACCGAGGGCAAAACCCAGTCCGGGGATGACGGGCGAACTCATAAGCCAGCCTCCGGAGGGCGTAGCAGAGACGCAGTTGCCGTGCCTGTCCACAACATCGAGGTGAGTCGTGTCGCCTGTGTGGCCGGCAGGCCCGCTGGGGCGCCCGTCACCGGCGGTGATATCTATATCTGGGACAAAGCCGCGTCCATCCGGATTTCCAGGGTGCACGGTGGGTGCTGCCACTTCTCCGATGAGAGCCCGCCGGTCTGCGTTGTACGAATCGGACAGCAACTCGCTTATTGGCGCCTTATCGTGGTCAGGGTCTCCGTAGAAGGCTTCACGGTCCGCAAAAGCCAACCGAGCGCACTCAACTACTGTATGCCAGTAGTCCGGCTCAGGCATAGCCCGCAGATCAAAGCCCTGCAACAGCGCAAGCTGCTGCAGAAAGACCGGACCTTGCGTCCACGGCCCGCACTTGGCCACCCTAACGCCGCGATACTCGAAGCTGACCGGGGCAGACAGAGCTGGCTTCCAGCGCGCCATATCGTGCTGACTGAGAAAGCCGCCGTGCTCCCGTCCCGTTGAGTCCAGGACACGCCAACGCCTGCAAAACTCTTCGACGATGCGAGCGCACGGCCCACTGTAGAACCAGTCGTACGCAGCCTGCAATCCGCTCACACGGTCGAGCCTGGCAGCAGCCTGATTGCGCAACGCGCGCAGTGTATCAGCCAACTCCGGGAACTTGACACGCTGGCCCACTTTGGGGGCGCGGCCATCCGTAAGATACACGGACGCAGAAAAGGGCCACTGCTCCCGAAACCGCTGTTCGCACCCTTCAATGGCTTCGGCGAGTCTGCCATACACCGCGAAGCCGTGCTCGGCCAGATCAATCGCTGGCTCCAGAATGCGGCCAAGCGGCATCGTGCCGAACTGCCGGAGAAGAAACAGCCAAGTCCCGGGGAGAGATGGGACCGTCGCAGGAAGCAATCCATCTCCGGGAATAAGCGCGATGCCCTGCTCCTGAAACCATTCGAGCGTCAACCCTCGCGGCGAGAAGCCCTGGCCCGAAGTTTGATACGTCTGCCCGTTGATGTGGACAAGGACCGGACACTCACCGCCAAGGCCATTCTGATGTGGCTCCAGAACTGTCAGGCAAAAGCTGGCCGCGGCGGCGGCGTCTACAGCATTACCGCCCTCGTCCAGAATATCGTGCGCCGCTATTGTCGCCAGGTAGTGACCAGTAACAACAGCATGCGATCGGGCGTGGAACTCAAGACGAGACATAGCGGCCATTTCGCCACTAGTTTAGCACACGGATGCGGGAGTGCGAACGCCTCGCCGCGCGGTTCGGGCGCAGAACTCAGCTGCTGCCAAAGACTGGAATGACTGCGCCACTGGTGGCCTTCGAGCGGTCCTCGCAAAGGAAGAGAATGAGCTCCGCAATCTGACGAGGGCTGACCCAGCGGGAAAAATCCGAATTTGGCATTGCGGCCCGATTGGCGGGAGTGTCAATTGTGCCGGGGAGAATGCAGTTTGCGCGGACACCATCGCTTTTCATTTCCTCCGCCAGCGTACGGGTAAGCGCTACAACCGCAGCCTTCGAAACAGCATAGGGAACCAGATGGGGCGAAGGTTCAACGGCAGCGCGCGCTCCCACTGTAACGATACTTCCCCGCGAGGCTTTCAAAAGAGGCGCCAGGGCCCTGCAGGCAAGAAAAACCGTCTTGGCATTCAACTCCAGCATCCGGTCCCAATCCTGTTCAGGTGTGTCCTCAATGGCGTGACCGCCAGTGAATCCACCGGCAAGGTTGACCAGCGCGCTGACAGACCCAAAGCTGCGCCTGGCCATGCTGGCGACTTTGGACAGTCCGTCTGCGCTCGTAAGGTCCACGCGCACGCCCTGCAGACCTGTAGACAGATCTCCGACGCCGTCTTTGAGCGCTGCCATCCCCTTTTCGTCCAGAAAAGTGACAAGCGCCTGCCAGCCAGAGGCCAGAAACGCACGGGTTACTACGGACCCTAGTCCACCAGTCCCTCCGGTGATCACAACGGCTTTGGTGAGAGGCATCAGAATAACCGCCTACTCTTCGTCATCGCCAAATCCCGGGCCCTGATCGTCATCTACCTCCACGAGCTCCAGACACTCCTGGACAAGATCGTCATACTCGTTGTAGTCGCTTTCGGTAATATAGACGCTGGCTTCAGTGGGGGGAATCAGGCTGTTTTCAGATTCCGACTGAACGACGCCGTTTATGCCACGGTCTTTCAACGCATTGACCACTATATTGGCGGCGTAGGGAGGCCCACTGTAGATCTCAATCAGATCTCCGGTGTCCTCAGTTTCCTCTTCATCTTCATCTTCCACGGCGTCTTCGTCATCAGGAAGAAGCTCATCCGCCTCTTCCTCCATCAGTTCCACACCGCAGTCACTACATTCAGCGGTACCCTTGCGAAACTCGGCTCCACATTCCGGACAATATGGCATGATGCATCTAACCCCCTTTGTGGGTCCGACTGGCCCACTGTCATTGCGGAAACTGGAATAAAATACCCAATCCTTACCATCACCGCAACTCGGGATTAGTAAACCAGGCGCCCACAGTTTTTGCCATAGAAAACCTGAAGTTGACTATCCGGCCCTGGATGGACGCGACAGAGCCGCTCATGTCCGCAGAAATGCGCTACAACTCGTGTATGTTACTCGCAGACACAGGTTTGACCGATGGCACGTAGCCGCCTCCATCCAGCACCGTGCCGAGTGGACCATCGACGGCGACGAATAAGCCTGCGCCCGGTGTGTACCCGGCCGGTGTTGTCACTGCCAGCCCATCGCCGGGCACACTTCCATCGCTGATGAAGAAATGGTCGCTCTCAATGCGCGTCACCTTGCCTGAGACACCAACCAGAAGCCCGGCAGCGCCGAGACCATCCAGTCCGTTAACAGCTTCGCGATTTGTCATCAGCAGCGGAACAAGCGGATCGCCAGTTGGCCCGTGGCTGCTCCACTGCGCAACAAGGACTCTCTCCTCGTTGACAGTCTGGAGCACACCCTGCAGGCTCATCCGCTCCCCGATAGCAACCTGAATTGGAGAGTTCACACGCAGACCGGCAGCGCGGTCTGGTTGTTCAACGTAGTAGTGATCTGGAAAGGAAGCCGTGACAACAGCACTGCCGATTGTGAGCGAGGAAGCATCTGGCAGTGCTCTAGCCTGACCTGTGGAGATCGAGTTTGTGACGGTGATGCGCGAGGTTTTGTCCTTTTTGCCAACGGCATCCGTGGCCTGCACAACAAAGCTACCCAGACCCCTGGCAGTAACAAGACCGGCGGCATCTATTGTCGCGACAGTCCCGGCTGGCGCCGCAGCATTGCCGGGGTCACGCTCATCAAGAATCTCCCAGGCAGCGGCAGTTCCGTTCTTGAGCACAAAAGGCCGGTAGCCGTGTAGCGGGACGCTGCCAGCGTCTGGTTCGACACGCGGGAAGTCAAAGCGCGTGTTCCCAACATAGACATCATCAACGAAAAATGATCCGACGCCGTAATCCTGAAAACGGATAAACCCGAGCGGGCCATTCGCGGCAGAGGCATCCTGCGGAAGAACGCCAATGGCGTACTGCCTGCCGTCCACATAGACATTGTAGCGCTTTACGTTGTAGTCAATACGGATGGAGATGCGGTACCACTGACCCAGACTGTAGCTGGTCATGTAGGAGTATGCGCCACCGCCGACTCCGTTGGAATTCCAGTAGTTGATTCCTCCGCCGTTCAAAAAGGCGACCGTGCCAAGCAGCGATGACGCACTGTTACCGAAGTAGCACAGTCCGCCGCCCTGCCCCGTTTGACGCTTGGCCCAGAAGTCTATCCACTGGACTTTGTCATTGGTGCTCGTGTACGTCTTGTCCGCGTAGGCCTGATCCAGCTCCAGCGCCTGTGTGCCCGAGTGGACGTGCGCGGCCTGCACGGCTGTAACAGTTCCGGCACGGCTCCATCCCTGTTGGCCGGAAATATCACCAACCTGATAGTCCGGTCCCTCAAAGCCCGTACCCAGCGCAACGGTCGGATTCGGCCCGGGGTCGAAGGTGTCCCACACCGCAATCGCATCGGCCACTTTGCGCTCCGCGCCATCGGAGGGTGTATTGACGACTGAGCCTCCCAGATAGAACGTAGAGGAACCGCCGGAGTCAAAACCCATTCCGTCCCACGCACCCAGCTCAATTAGAAAAGCGCCCAGCTCCGGCCCGGTCATGCCCACGCTGAAGCCGGGAAGACGCCCGTCCACAACAGCCAGAATCAGCTTGGTCTTATCCTGAGATATTCCAAGAGCGGTGCGCGGATTGCGAGCGTAAGCGTCCGGAAGTCCAGAAGTGTTCTCAATGGCCACCATTCCATTTCTGACAAGGCGCGGCCCACCACTGGCAACATTGAACATCCACGATGGCACTGAATAGGGAAAAGTGCTGGCATAGACGCCCATGAAGCTCTCGAGAGTCGTTCCGTTCATCGCCCACGAGAGACGCCCGTTGACAAACCCGCCCACCTGCAAGCCATCCATCAGTGCCAGGCCCTGCGGCTGGTGATCCTGCGCAGTTCCAAACTGGAAGTAGTCCGCGTTAATGGCGGCAAGCGCTCCATGCCTGGATGCCATTCCGCGAACGGTCTCCCCACCGTCTGGCCCGGAGGTCTCATTCTTGACCAGGGTTCCAACGCGGACATGAGGATTTGTCACGTCTACAACAAGAGCGTGGATGCTCCAGGGTGTAGATGTGGTTCGATGGAGGTACTGGACGCCCGGAACGACTTGTGTCCAGGTGTCAGTGGCGCCGGCAAAACCCGTTGGAATGAGCGCCAGAAGAGCTGCGATAAACAAGATGCGACAGACTCGCATGTCTGCAGCCACGTAGCCGGTTTGAGACATAGACTAACCCCTTGCAGTCTTCGAAAACTGGTGTCACAGACAGCGGGCAGTGCGCTCGCCCGCTCCATATTCCTATTGTAACATGAGCGTTTCCATACACCGGCACATCTTTGTCAAAATAGTTTTATATTTCCAAGGTCCGGTCTCCACGCTCCATTGAGCACGGGAATACGGTCAGCAAATTTACCTGTTTTGCCTAAAATCGTGTGAAGACTTCTGGACAAAACTCGGTCGGAGGGTTTATACTTCGGATAGTCAGCAAGTTGCAGGATAGCCTGTGGCTGCTGTGAAGCCAGCCGAGAAGTGGCAGGGCTGCCGATATGTGCAAGCCGTGGTCGCCGTAACGCTCCGCAGAGAGCGATCTGGTTTCCACACCTCCACGGTCTCGATGGAGAGATATCAGTAGAAGGAGAGAGAAATGAAACTGTCTCGTTTTGGTATGTTAGTTGCAGCCGCGGCTGCAGTTATGTCAATTTCCAGCGCAGCCCATGCGTGGAACTATGGTGATTCCTGGGTCATTCCTCTTGACCCCAATAAGACCTGGAACGGCGAAGCCGGGCTTCAGGGCAATGGGTGGAACCTTGAGACCAGTGGTGGGGCAGCCGAGAACGGCGGTCAGTACTGGTGGAGCTCTAACTATGAGTCCACCCGAATCGCCCGTTATTTCTTTGACGCTTCTATCACAGGCGGCGACGCGCCGACATCTGCCGAGAAGTTCATAATTCAGACGTGGGTTCCAGCAGCGCATGCGAATGCGTACAACGTCATTCAGGTGAGCTTTGACGGCATGAGCAGCGAAGAAGGGATTATGAACCCGAATATCCCGTGGGGGGGCCAATTCGGCACCAACCATCAGTGGATGGATCGCCATCAGGGCAATCAGGGCAAATGGGTTCTGGCTGGGCCAAATCCTCAGAGCCCTGGCACCGTTGACGGCAAGGGCTTCGTTTATGCCAAGCAGGGCAGCTATTTCTACGTGTCAACCTACGGCTTCTATGGCCCGACTGATCAGTACGCTGTAAGCGCGATCAAGGTGACAGTCGTTCCTGAGCCGGGAAGTATTCTGGCGCTGGGTGGCAGTCTGCTTTCGATGGCCGGACTGGTCATTCGCCGCCGCAAGTAAACAACTTGTTCGAACCAGAGCTGTCGGCTCGGAGCTGAATCTGAGCCGGCAGAAACTCCTTCCAGGCCACCCTTCGGGGTGGCCTTTTTTTCCTGAGCCTGGCCTGACAGCCTCTGGCCAACTATCTTTTGCTGTCGGTCCACTCAGATCGTGACAACCGGCCGCCTCAAAGAGAACGGTTTTGTTCATTGCCTTCCATGAAGCGATCTGTGACGATTTACAGGTACGCAAGTGTACGGGTTTTGTCTCGATATCGTGACATCTTCTGGCTCAAACCTGGCCGAGCGGCGTATAATTGGGTTATGTGTTGGGTTCGGACGTGGCCAAACAGCGGACCGTAGTTTGCGGCGCCTGCCCAGAGTCCAGTTATTGGCTTGACAAGGTTAACAGCGCTGCGCAGATGGCGCGCCGGCCTCCGAGTCTTTCGTTTTCAGACGCAGTTATCAGAAGAAGGAGAATGATGTGAGACTATCTCGTTTTGGTATGTTGAGCGCAGCGATTGCTGTGGTTGTATCGCTTTCCAGCGCTGCGCATGCGTGGAACTATGGGGATTCGTGGGTCATTCCGCTGGATCCGCAGAAGAGCCAGGCGGGAAATTCAGGACTGGGAGGCAACGGCTGGAACTACGTGGCCACAGGCGGCTACGGAGGTGGCGGCTATTACTGGGCTGCGGGTCAGGACGGCACCCGTCGCGCCCGCTGGTTCTTTGACGCCAGTGTGACGGGTGGCGATGCTCCGACGTCTGCGGAGAAGTTCCTGGTCGAGACCTGGGTTCCACCCGCGAATGCTAACGTATATCAGCCCATCGAGGTGAGCTTCAGTGGTCAGGACGACGAGGGCGCAAGCATGAACCCATACATTCCCTGGGGTGGCCAGTACGGGACAAATCATCAGTGGCTGGACCGCCACGAGGCCAGCCAAGGCGGATGGGTGCAGGCGGGACCTGGCCCACAGAGTCCTGGTGTCTGGAACGGCATAGGCTACGTCTACGCTCAACAGGGAAGCTACTTCTACGTCTCGGCTGATTTCGGATTCATCGGGCCCACTGACAAGTACGGCATAAGCGCGATCCGCGTCACAGTCGTTCCTGAGCCGGGAAGTATTCTGGCGCTGGGTGGCAGTCTGCTTTCGATGGCCGGACTGGTCATTCGCCGCCGCAAGTAAACAACTTATTCGAACCGGAGCTGTCGGCTCGGAGTTAGATCTGAGCCGGCAGAGACTCCTTCCAGGCCACCCTTCGAGGTGGCCTTTTTTTCTCGAACTAACACTGGTACCCTCATCCACCATGTCTCTTTTCGGACAGAGCCGGGCCGGAGACCGTCCACTAGTATCTCTAGAGGTTGTGGCGAGACTGTTGCCTTACGGCGAGGCTGCGGCCTTACGGCGAGGCTGCGGCCCCTCAACGCACTCATGTTTGGCGTATTGTCGCGTCGGGAATAGATGTGACAGGTCCGCAACCAGGTAAATATACTGGTTTGTTTGTGATAACGTGAAATGTTATGGACAAAACTCGGTCTAAAGGCCTATACTTGACCCCGATGTCGGGGCAGACTGTGGTATGCCGTACGTTCCCAACCAACCACAGATCCGACAAGTGATAGTCATTCCTTTTAGTGCTTTCGGTAGCGCCGCGCAGAAGGGGCGCCGATTGTCGACTCTATCGTCTCCAGGTGGAGATATCTTAGAGGGAGAAAGAGAAAGGAGTGAGCAATGAGAGTATTTCGTCTGAGTATCATCGGTACCGCTGCTGCGGCAGCGGCCCTTCTTTCCCTATCCACATCTGCGGGCGCCTGGAATTATGGCGACTCGTGGGTTATTCCACTCGACCCGCAAAAGAGCCAGAATGGCCTGTCCGGACTTCCTGGACCAGGCTGGAACTTTGAAGCTACCGGCGGCTACGGCGGAGGCGGCTATTACTGGGCGGACGGCTTCGACAGTATCCGACAGGCTCGCTGGTTCTTTGACGCGAGCGTAACGGGAGGTGATGCACCGACTACTGCGGAGAAGTTTCTCGTTGAGACGTGGGTTCCGGCCGAGCACGCCAATGTGTACAGCGTTATCGAAGTCAGCTTCGACGGTCTCGGAGATGAGGGCGGAACGAACAACCCCAACATTCCGTGGGCTGGTCAGTATGGGACAAACCACCAGTGGCTGGACCGTCACCAGGCCAACCAGGGCGGCTTTGTACAGGCAGGGCCTGGCCCGCAAAGCCCTGGAGTTTGGAATGGAATCGGCTATGTCTATGCGAAACAGGGCAGCTACTTCTGGATGAGCGGCGGCATGGGCTTCTATAAGCCTGGCGATCAGTATGCTGTGAGCGCAATTCGCCTAACGGTTGTTCCTGAGCCAGCAAGCGCGCTGGCGCTGGGCGGTGGTCTGCTTTCGATGACCGGACTGGTTATTCGCCGCCGCAAGTGAGTTGACAACGCTTCAAGCAACTGTCCAGACGTTTTGAACAGGACAGTTGAGAAACGCTTCGGGGGCCGCTTTTTCCAGCGGCCCTTTTTCTATCTTTTCTTCTGGAAAATACTCTGCAGACGTCCAACGAAGGTCTGCGGTTTTGCACACTCCGTGCACCAGCGATTTGGGTCGCCTGCCAGTCCGGCCCACCAGGGTCGCGAGCTGCTGGAGAGACTTGCGCAGGCAGGCTGTTTGTGGAAACGGTGAGCGCTGTCCATCCAGCACCGCTCAAAGAATCCCTCCCCTTGTCCAGAGACGGAATCCAATGAGACTTCAAGGATATCGCACCCTGATCCAAGTCCTTCCATCTGCCCCAGATTGACCCCGAGCACTGCACTGACACCTGCGAATTCCTCGAGCATCCAGGCGAACAAGGCTTCGGTCGCACCGATACAACGCACATCATCGAGAAAGAGAACTCTGGCGCCGGACAACTCTTCCATTGGCCCAAAGACAAGATCCTGCGACGCAAAGCGAATGCGTCGGCGCAGGGCCACGGATCCGGACAAATACTCTTGCAGACTCATAGTCGGCCGGGGAGCCGTCCGACGGACGCAGCCAAGCGCTGACGCCTTAAGCAATGTGGCGACATCGCAAGCAAGCGCCTCCAGAGGCGCTAACTCCTCGGGCCGCATCTCCCACGACCCTAGTGCGCGGCAAACGTGGGTAGGAGCGAAGGCTTCTGCTGCACGCGCAACCAGTTCAGCAAGCGAACGGCACACCTGAGTCCGAAAGGGATGATGGGGAGTGCGCCGCAGGTCTTTGAAAAACCGGATAAATGCCGTTGGTAGATGCGAGGACTCAGCGCCTGCGGCAAACGTCCAAAGCGCGCGGGATTCAAAGCTCTGGCTTCTGGCAGCCACCGCATCCACATCCAGAACTCTGTTAATGAGCACCTGTCCGAGCTTAGCCACACCGCCTCCTTCCCAAGTATACTTCTAGACACCATGCCTGCAGAATCCTTCGAACTTCCCGCACACATTGACGATTACCTTCACAAACACAACGTCCTCAACGTCAGCACTTGCGATGAGGAAGGTCCCTGGGGCGCGGCTGTGTTTTACGCGCACGAAGGTCTAAAAATCTATTTCATGACAGCTCCGCATACCCGTCACGGGTCCGCGCTGGTAGCAGCAGGAACGATGGCTGGCTCCATACACGAAGACTATGCTGGCTGGACGGAGATCAGAGGACTCCAGATGCGGGGCAGAGTCTGGATGCTGGAGGATGAAGGAGAAGTCAGAGCAGGGCAGCGCGCTTTTTTCCGCAAGTACGATTTTGCAGAGGCATTCTCTCATGGCAATGTGCCTGAGGAGATACAGCGCAGCATCAAATCTGTGCGTCTGTTTTGCTTTGAACCTCAGCTTGTCCTCTGGCTTGACAACTCCGCAGGGTTTGGCAAGCGCATGCAGGTGTATCCTCCGCTGGACGCGGCAGGCTGAACGGGCTCACAAATGCGGGCGCCTGTAAGTGGGGCCTGCCTTGTCAGAACGACTCCGCACACTCGCAAAGCAAAAAGCATCCTCGCACACACATCCAAAAGTGGCATATTTCCAATAGCGCGTCGTCGGCCCACCCGTTCGCGCTAACGCACGCTGCAGCAGTGCAGCGCGCAGCCCACTAGATTCTTCGGGAGATGTCTGCTTCTTATGTTCTCCGTGATCGGCGTGATCATCGTATTCGCGAGCATCGTCATGGGCTTCACCATGCATGGTGGCAAGCTGGCGGTGCTTATGCAGGTCTCCGAGTTCGTGATTATCGGCGGCGCGGGACTCGGCAGCGTTATCGTCGGCTACGGGCCCAAGGGGGCGGTGTCAGTTCTGAAGGCCGGTATATCGCTGCTCAAAGGCAATCCGTATAAGAAGCAAACGTTTCTTGACCTGCTGCACGCGATGTACGACGTTTTCAGCACGGCGCGCAAGGAAGGCATTCTGGAGCTTGAGAAGCACGCCGAGGACCCGCACCAGTCGGAGATATTCCAGAAATACCCCACCCTGCTGAACAATCATCACGCGCTGCAGATGCTGGCAGATACGCTCAAGCTGGTGGCAATGGGCGGCGTGACGATCTATGCGCTTCAGGACCTGTTGGACATCGATCTGGAGTCGCACCACGAGGAAGCGGCTCATACGCCAGGAATTCTCTCCACGTTGGCCGACGCCATGCCAGGCTTCGGAATTGTCGCGGCAGTCCTGGGAGTCGTCATCACAATGGGAGCGGTAGGCGGACCACCTGCAATCATCGGCGAGAAGGTCGCGGCGGCGCTTGTCGGCACGTTTCTGGGCATTCTGCTTGCATATGGTGTTTTTGCCCCGCTGGCGCGCGCAACTGAGGCCATCGCCAAAAGTGAGGCACAATATCTGGCCTGTATCCGCAACGCTGTCATTGCTTTTGCGCGAGGTGACGTGCCTCTAGTGTGTGTGGAGTTTGGACGCCGCAACATCGAGCCGGATCTGAGGCCGACGTTCTCAGAGCTGGAGCACACGTGTAAGGGGCTGACTGTCGTGGACGGGGGCGGTTCGGGCAAAGCGTCCTCGACAGAGGCAAAGGCCGCTTGAGAGGGATAGACACAGGTGGCTGATCAACCCGGCGCCGAAATTCGCGTTATCAAGAAGAAGGTTACTCACGGAGGTCATCACGGGGGCGCGTGGAAGGTTGCCTACGCCGACTTCGTCACCGCCATGATGGCCTTTTTTCTGGTCATGTGGATCATCTCTCTCAGCAATGACGTAAAGAAATCCATTGCCGGATATTTTGACGACCCTATCGGTTTCATGAAGGCTGTGCGAGCCGGAAATGCTCCTTTCAGTGTATCGGAACTTGGCGCTAAAGGCTCTCCCGATGACAAGGGAATCGGCTTTGATTCCGTTGAGCGCAAGAAGCTCGGCAACGCAAAGAAAGTCATCGAGCGCATTGTCCTGAAAGCCCCCGCCTTTAAGGACCTCAAAGACAGCATCAACATCGAGATGACCGAAGAAGGTCTGCGTATCGACCTTGTGGAATCCCGGCAGTCCCTGTTCTTCGATTCGGGAAGCGCGCGTGTGAGGCCCGAATCAGGTCACCTGCTGGCAACGCTCGCCAGAGAATTCGCCAAGCTCCCAAACAAGATCATGTTTGAAGGGCACACGGACAACCGGCCTCTTGCCCGCAAGGATGGATATGGTAACTGGGAGCTGTCCGTTGACCGCGCCAACAGCGCACGGCGCGTCATGATAGAGGCTGGCCTGCAACCCGCCCAGGTAGCCGAGGTGCGCGGATTCGCAGACCGGAGACCGCGCAGCGCAAATCCGAGCGCCGCATCTAACCGAAGGGTGAGTATTGTTGTGCTGTTCACCAAACCTCCTCCCACCAACGGAACAGCAGACTCACAGCCTTCGCAAAACCCCGCCTTTCCTGACGGTCTCCGGGCGCTGCAATAACGCCCTATTTCCTCTACGGCCCGCCGTTTGCAGGGAACTGACTCGACTCCGGGTAATCCTTTCTCTGGCTCTGTTGTGAGGAGAAGAGGTGGCAAGGAATGAGGTTTGCTCTGGGAATGTGGGTGATGGCGGCGCTTGCGCTCAGCGGTTGCGCTCGCCAGGCTTCAGTCAGGTCCGCTGCGCCGCCCGCTCACCAGAGCCGGTCAAATCCTGAGACTCACCTGTCCGCCGACTACGTTCATCCCCCAAGCGGACTGAGACTGAAAGCTCCGCAAGGCTGGGGATTCGTGGACAAACCTGAAGTTGACTATGTCCAGGCACAATGCCAGCCGACTAAGGCAACCGGTGACCTGCCGGTTATGCTTCTCCAGGCTTCTAAAATCTCCACAGATTTGTCCATGGAAGCGCTGGTGGCGGGCTATTCGAAACAGATGGCGCGCGGTGTGGATAGCCCTGACATCGAAAAAGACGAACAGATCAAAGGCGGCACAGGCGGAGCCGAAGGCTACGAAATAGTCTTCACAGGAAAGCTCAAGCACAAAGCGGTGAAGGGGAGACAGGTAATTCTGCGCAGAGACGGATGGTTTTACGTGATTACTCAGATGGCGCCCCAGGCTGACTATCCCAGGTATTCCGCAGCCTTCGAGACCCTTACAAACAGCGTGGCATTCAAATAGGAGCGTACTGTCACGGACCGAGGAGACAGAGAGCTTAGAATCATGTTGCTTGGACTTGACAGCCTTCTGAGACACAGGGCATTGCGGGATGAGCTGCGAGGGCAACGTCTGGCGCTGCTCGGGCACCCGGCCTCCGTGACCGAAGAGTGTGTGCACACGCTGGACGCGCTGATGGCAACAGAAGGTTTGCAGGTCACTGCAGCTTTTGGCCCTCAGCACGGAATGCAGGGCGACAAGCAGGACAACATGATCGAGTCCGAGGACTACACGGACCCGCGCTACGGCATCCCGGTTTTCAGTCTTTACGGCCAGCACAGACGCCCCACCCCGGAGATGATGGCCTCGTTTGACACCCTGCTGGTGGATTTGCAGGACATCGGAACCCGCATCTACACCTTTGTCACCACAACCTTCTATATGATCGAGGCGTGCGCGGACGCGGGAAAACGCGTCTGGATTCTGGATCGCCCAAATCCAGCGGGGAGGCCAGTCGAAGGCTCATTACTCGAACCGGGATGGGAGAGTATGGTTGGCGCGGCGCCGTTTATGATGCGCCACGGGCTGACTCTAGGAGAGCTTTCGCGCTGGTACGTGGACTACCGGAAGCTGGACTTAGATCTGCGCGTGGTTAAGATGGAGGGCTACCGCCCAGAAGAGCCGCCCGGCTATGGCTGGCCGCTGATGCAGCTTCCCTGGGTGAACCCAAGTCCAAACGCCTCCAGCCTTAATATGGCCCGCTGCTTTCCTGGGACTGTGCTCTTTGAGGCGACAACGCTGAGCGAAGGCCGCGGAACTACAACTCCGCTGGAAGTCGTAGGAGCGCCGGACATCAGCATGGAGCGCGTTCTTGCCCGGATGCACGCCCTGGCGGAGGACTGGCTGGAAGGTTGCATCATTCGTCCATGCTTCTTCGAACCGACATTCCACAAGCATGTTCACGCAATGTGTTCCGGACTCCAAATCCACACGGACTCTCATCTTTATGATCACGACCGCTTCAAACCCTACCGCATCGCTGCGCTGATTCTGAAGAGTATCAGGCTGGAGCGCCCGGACTACGAGCTGTGGCGCATCTTCCCCTATGAGTACGAAACGGAGCGCCTGGCGGTGGACCTGCTCTCGGGAGGGACATTTCTGCGAGAGTGGGTGGACAACCCAGACTCTACGCCGGCTGACCTGAACGCCCGCCTTCAGCCAGACGAAGAGCGGTGGTTGGAAGAGCGCAGGCCATATCTGCGCTATCACTGAGGCGCGCGCCTGACTGCTGAGAAGCCTTTTCAGCGCATCGAATCCTGGAAGAGCGCTCTCTCTCCCTCCGTTCAAAGCATCCTCTGACGAGACAGCGTATCTGTCGACAGGCTACGCAGCTCCGCGGAGGCTCTCGGCGCCATCCGGAAACTAGAACCGTCGCAGATACGTCATGAAAGATAGAGGCTGTCAAGACAGGCGTCCACGGACGACGACTATTCCTGACCAAAAGCCCAGATACTTCGCTCCAGCGCTGTGAAGCCACTGGAGGCTTCCCCGTGAAAACACTGCTCTCGAGACCGAGTCCACAGGTCAAACACGCTGTGGATGGAGCGGTCACGATACCTGAGCCGCTAGCCCACCCTGCCTTGGCTGGATACCGAAATCGAGCGTCAAAAGGCGGACGCGGCTTCACGCTTATCGAACTGCTGGTTGTGATCGCGATCATCGCGATTCTGGCAGGGATTCTGTTCCCTGTATTCTCTCAGGCAAAAGCGCGTGCCCAAGCCGTCGCCTGCCTGAACAATCTCACCCAGCTCAGCCGCGCGATCCAGATGTACGAAGACGATAACCACGACCGGATCCCGCACGCGTACGGCATGAGCGGCGGGGCAGCGTCGTGGAGTGGATTTGCGGACCCTGGAGGCGTTCAGAGTGTCAGGAATGGAGCTATCTACTCCTACGTCAAGAACGAAGAGGTCTTCACGTGTCCGTCCGACCCGTACAATTACCTGGGGTTGAGCTACGGGCTCAGCAGTCCGATTGCCGGACTTCCCGCCGGACAGGTGGAGGAACCCTCATCCACCGTGCTCTTGATAGACTCTGTTGATCCGCCGGTCAGTGGTCAGACTTCTTCTCAGGACGGCGTCTTCAACGTACCCGCTAACGTTCCTGACGCGACCGTAATTCCGGCCTACCGGCCTGGCATGACTCCGGGAGCGACCGACGGATTTCAGCCAATCCATGCGCAGGGCGCCAACGCGGCCTTCGTGGACGGGCATGTCAAGCGCATTCGTCCGGGCGAGCTGACGGCACGGAACTTCCGGCCCTACGCCACTCAATAGCCCGGTCAAAAAAACCGGGAGGCCGCTTGCGCCGCCTCCCGGTCCAGATTTCAGTCGTACTGGTCAGAGGGTGTCAAGGGAGTGCGGGACCCGCCTCGATCTTGACATCCGTGCGGCCTCTGGGAATCAGCTTCCGGATGCATACACCCATGTTCGTGTCTGTGCTCATGATGCCGGTGACATGAAGATAAGCGCCCACAGGAATCTGAGCCGCCGCAATGCCCGACATGCTCAGATCCACCTTGACGCCTCGGTTCAGCTCACCGCTGGCGGAGTGTGTGCCGTCCTTCAGATTGGACCCGTCATCAATCCACACAGCATTCGCCACCGGGTCTATGCCTGTCACAGTTCCCCACGTCCGAACCAGCGACCCGACATTATTCAGCCCAACGGCGTAGAACACGTCGAAGAAGCTGTCTATGACCGCGGACTGATTGCCTTCAGTCTCACCACCGGTTGTCTTGTTATTCATACCGAGCGGCAGGACTGAGGCTTCCCCGTCATAGGCGATGGAAGTGGGGACAACAACGACTTCGCATCCCACGACGTCCACTACGCCCTCGACATCAACTTCCATTCCGCCCATCGGGCCAGCCTGCACCGGTCCAAGAACCGCGATTCCGGCGCTTCGATCCGGAGGAACCCCTGGGGTATCCGGATCCACATCGCTTCCACCCCGATACAGCTCGGAGATATAGAAGCGATCCGGGAACGCTGCCGTAATGACCTTATTCGGCAGGCAGACCACGGTTCCGACCGGCAGGAACTTCACATGCCCGATGTTCAGACAGCGCTTCTTGGTGTTGCTCTGAAGCGGCAGCCCGGTCTTACACACGTCAGCGCCGGTAGCCATATTGACCGCGCTCACCTGTGTCAGAGTCATGCAGTAGGTACCGTTGATGGTCCCTGGGAGCTTCATGATGTATTCCACCAGGAAGCACATACAGGACGGATTGGCCGCTGTCCCGGGCGGCAGAATGAAGCTGCTGCTCGGGCAGATAACAGCCGTGCCGTTATCGGACGGATAGGTTCCGGTTCCGAACACAGGCTCTCCAAAGTCGGCAACACCATTGCAGTTGGTGTCAGCGATGACGCGGATGAGCGCGATGTCCTTCTTGTCGTTACCCGACCCGCACGCCTGAAGCTGGATGCAGCCCAGGCGAACATCCTGCGGACACGGATTGCAGATCTGGAACTGGAACATGCGGTTACGCTTCGGCAGGCCCGGCCACCACTTGTGGTTTGGTGGGTTGTTCGGCCCGGGTCTGATATCGAGACAGCACGGCTCCGGTGACACGATCTTTATTGCGCTTGTCAAGGGAAGCGTGTTGGCGCAGATGGGTTCGCAGTTGGGTCCAAGGATGTCCGTCAGGACAAAACCATAGGTCCCGCCCGGATTCGGGCACTTCATCATGTAGTAGAAGTTGAAGCACACGCATTCGCCCGGCTTCAGCGCAATAACTCCATTCGGACTGCACAGGCGCGCAATCCCGTTGTCTGAGCTATATGCGCCCGTCAGTGTTATTGGAGGCGTCTCCGGCTGACCGTCGCAGTTCCGGTCAATCTGAAGGACGACCGCCGAGATACCAGACTGATCGTTACCCGTGCCGAACGCCTTCAGCATGACTCCGCTGATGAACTTGACATCCGGGCAAGGATTGCAGATGCGCACCTTCTGCATCAGGTTGAGCGCGGGATCACCACCAGGCGGACACACGAAATCATGGTCCGGCACCTGACCGTTCAGCCCAACCTCCAGGCAGCACGGTGTGGTCTCAATAGTCTTGACGGCGCTGCGAATGGGGAGAGTCTCCACACACAGCGGAACGTCACATCCCGGGCCTCCGAGAGATATCAGGTCAAAGTAGTACGTCCCCGGCACAACCGGACACGTCATGATGTAGTCCACCCGGATGCAGACGCACTGCCCCGGCTGCAGACAGAACAGCGGCCCGCCGGTCGGGCTGCAGATCACCAGCAGTCCGTTATCGGCCCCGTACTGGCCTGAGGCGATATTCACCGCATCGGGCTTGCCGTCGCAGTTGTAGTCCAGGCTGATCAGCACCTTCTGAATGCCGGTAGCGTCGTTCCCGGTGCCGCCTGCGTGTAATCTCAGCCCATAGACACACTGCGTGGTTGGACACGGATTGCAGACCCGGACTTCCTGCATGAAGTTCGGCGCATTCAGCCCGTCAGCGCTGCACTGGAACGTGTGGTCCGGCGGGTTGTGATCGCCTTTCACAGCAGTCAGACAGCACGTGGTCACGGTCTTGATGGAGCTGCGGATGGGCAGTGGACCCGCACACACAGGTTTGCAGTTGGAACCAAGAATTCCCGTCACCGCAAAGCCGTAGGTCCCTGGCGGGACATTCGGGCACTTCATCCTGTAGTAGACGTTCAGACAGATGCACTCACCTGGCTGCAGAACGTACAGCGGCGCTGTCGGCAGACAGATGCTGGCTGTGCCATTGTCCGCGGAATAGATTCCGCTGGCGCTCGGACCGTCAATGACTCCGTCGCAGTTTCGATCAACGGCAACGATGACCGAAGAGATGCCGGCAAGGTCATTTCCGCTGCCAAACGCCTGGAGACTCAGCCCGTAGACCGGCTGCGGCGTCGGGCACGGGTTGCAGATGCGAACCTGGCCCATGAAGTTCAGCGGGTTGTTAGGCGTGCAGATGAAGTTGTGATCCGGCGGCGACTTCGGCCCCTTGCTCACCTCCAGACAACACGGCCTGACAACGGTCTTGGTGGCGCTTGGAATTGGCAGGGTGTTTGCGCACAGCGGCTCACAATTCGGGCCCCCAAGCAGCGCTTGAAGTGTGAAGCTGTAGGTCCCCGGCGGGGCGTTGCAGTTCATCTGGTATTCGATGCGAATACAGACGCACTGGCCTGGCTCCAGACATGCAAGAGGACCGGTCGCCGGATCACCGCACCAGCTCAAAGTGCCGTTGTCGGAGCTGTATGTTCCGATTGGCCGCGGCGCGGTATCGGCCTTTCCATCGCAGTCGTAGTCTATACTGACCAGCACCTGCGCGATACCCGTCAGGTCATTGCCGGTGCCATTAGCCACAAGCTTCAGGCCGTCAATGCACTTGTAGGTGTCGCATGGGTTGCAGATACGGACTTCCTGCATGAAGTTGCGCTCCGGATTCTGACCGGGAGTGCAGGTAAAAGTGTGGTTTCCAGGATTGTGCGGCCCAGGCTGCACTTGCAGACAGCAGTCTTCCACGTTCTTGCACGCGCTCTTCAGCGGCAGGACGTTGGCGCAGATGGGCTGGCAGTTCGGACCAAGAATAGCGTCCAGCTCGAAGCAGTACTGCCCCGGCGGGGTCGGGCAGCGCATCTGATAGTAGATATTGATGCAGACGCACTGTCCTGGCGCAAGGGTATAGATGGGTCCGAGTGATGAGCAGAACGTCAGCGTCCCATCGTCGGCCGTGTACGCTCCCGCACTGATGAGGGCGGTGTCCGGATTACCATCGCAATCTTTATCAATGGCCACCAGAACCTGCTGAATCCCCGCGACGTCATTTCCCGATCCGAAGGCCTTCAGAATGAGACCGCTGATAGGTTGCGGCGTCGGGCACGGATTGCAGACCTGCGCCTGCATCATGAAGTTGGGAGCGTTCACCGTGCCGGGCACACACTGGAAGTCGTGGTCGGCAGGATGCTTCGGACCGTAAGATACTTCCAGACAGCACGGCTGATCGCACTCTACGGTCTTAATGGCGCTCTTGAAAGGAGCGTTCGGATTACACAGCGGGTACGGCTGACAGTTCGGACCCTGCAGGATAGAGGTAATCGCGAACTGGTAGGTGGCTCCGCACGGGGCATCCGGCTTCAGAACATATTCGATCAGCAGACAGATGCACCGGTCTGTCGTGAGGTAAGTCGCTGCGAAAGGCAGCGTTGGATTACATACGGTCAGCGTGCCATTGTCAACCGGGTAGCCGCCTGGAACCGTAATAACGGGGTCTCCTGAGTCCGGCACTCCGTTGCAGTTCACATCGTAGGTGATGCGCACAGCCTGGATGTCCGTGGCATCGTTTCCGGTGCCGGACGCCGTCAACCGGAGGCCGGTAACATTGATAGGCTGATTCACTCCCGGCGGACACGACAAGCATAGCTTGGCGTGCATCATGAGGTTCGGCTGATCCGGGTTAGCCGGATCAAAATGCCACGTATGGTCCGGCGGTTGAGCCGCTCCTGGCGTGACGTTGACGCAACAGAGATTCTGCGCGACCACCGACACGCTGCCCAGAAGCGACAGCGCCAACAGCGCTGTCACAAACAACAGTCGTGCTTTCATTGAAGACCCTCCCTCATTCCACCATAGCGCTACTATGAGCGCCGGCGGACAATCAAATCAACTTCACTAGCAGACCGTAGAGGATGCAGTCGTCCGTTGCATCATTCATCAGGTACTTCCACACATGGCACGCAGCGTTCTAGGCCGAAAGTACTAGCTGGTATTGATTTTCACATTCAGATGGAGCGTGAGTCAAGAGTGTCTTAGAGAATTCTTATCAATAATCTCTGCCAGACAGCGCCCAGACGGTCGCATTGAGGATGTTTATGACTGTTTGACGGGGTTGGCGTTGGGGGTAGCGTAGGAGACTGAAGACTCGCGGTACTCTTGTACCAGGACTGGTGACTGCGTGTCTTTGCCGGTTTTCACCAGCCAGCTAACGTTCCGGCTGGCTTTCTCAGAGTAAATCAGCATAGTGGACGGATCAATCAGACGCTCGCCCGACCCATCGATTGTAAAGCCTTTGACAGCAGGCAGGTAGCGGATTTCGGGAACAACCGGCACATCGGCCCGGATGAAGTCGCTGAGCTTCTGTCGGATTCTGTCACGGTCGTTGGTGAAAAGAAGGCGCAATCTCGCCAGTTTTTTCCCATCCTGCTCAACGAAGCTGTCCAGATAAGTGATTACGTAGTAGCGCGCGAGGGCGCCGTCGGGCATCGCGAACGCGCTTTCGCCGATCCAGACAGAACCAGGTTTGCCCTTCTGGCCCAGCAGTTGTCCAATTCGGGTGTTCCACTGAACGCTCTCCCGCTCAACCAATGCAGCTTCGTTCATCAGCGGATAAAGCAGATTCTTCGCGTCTTTGGGGGCCACCTTCTGCGCAGCTTCCAGCACTCCCGCGTATCCATCTATGGCCTTTAGTCTGCCCTCGGCGTCGAGATGATAAGTGACGCGAGTGTCCTGAATAACATCGAGCACCGCATCGTTCACGACTTTTCCATCGCGCTTCATCTCGTGAGATACGGGCGCTGAGCTGATAACGTAGCCGGCCCCTTCTTTTCTTAACGAAAGGCGCGTGCTGGCGGTGGACTCTTCGGATATGTCGGGCGCTCCTCCCGCAACGATGGTTCGTCTGGTCAGCGTCGTTTCGGTATAGGTCAACGGCGTGGGTGGGCTGTAGGTGAAGATAACCTCCGGCGCAGCTTCGTCCCCAAGCCCGGGCAATGCTGATACAGCAAAAAGCGCAACGGCAATTCCCGTCAAGCGAAAAATGAAACGAGTGTTACTTGAGGCGACCAATCGCAAACTCCTCCACGGACATCAGAACAGCGAGTGCAGACCTGTCTATTATGACGCAAACAGCCAGAATAAAGATGCCAGGGCTTGCCACTGTAGAGGTAAGGGCGTATGATATCAGGAACCTGAGGCAGTGCAACACGTCTAGTGTGATGGTGGATCGCCAATCAGCCACAACTGAGCGAAGAGGATGAAGACCCGATCAACTGAGCTATCCAGAGGACTGGCAGTGCTTGTCGCCGTAATTCTCGCGACGATGACGGCGTCCTTCGCCTCGGCATGGTTTTGTCCGAACGGCGCTCGATGTGGCAGCGCGGGATCGGCGTGCCAGACAGGACACGAAGCATCTCAAACAGACGCTGCCCAGGCGGCTGAAGCATGCCCTGCGTGCACCTCGCGCACGAGCGCCTCAACACCGGAGATTACATCGACTCACAAGTGTGTTCTCCTCCTGAGTCACGTGGGCGACGCGGCTACAGCAGCGGCACGGGCATCCTGGGAAAGTAACTCCAGCATCTCTTCGCTGGCTATCCTTTCAGACTCCAGTGTTCTCTCGCCATCAGCATATCTGGGCACTGAACACCTCTACTGCACAGATTCCTCACCACCTCCGAGCGTGATTTGTCACATCTCGGCCGGACTCTCTCCCCCCGACCTCTGAGCGCATTTCTGCTGGCACAATAAGAGGCGCCAGGCGCCCTTGTGCTGGTTTTCCCTACATTCGGTAGCTTACCATTGCTCCCTAGTTGTGCGCCGATTGCTGCGCACGCCCGTCCGTAACACACGGACTGGATAGAACTGTCCGGCATCAGGCTCAGAGGACTCTATGAGACATATCCAGAGATGGATTCTGCCCATATTAGTGGGTTTGCAGGCTCTTTTGACAGGTATAGCGGCATGGGCTCTGCCTCAGGCGAAGGCGGGGCCGTACCGCGTCACGCTGGTCACACGCCCCGAGACGATTCCTGTAGGGCAGGCGGATATCGTTTTGTCTATTACCGATGACGCCGGCAAGCCTGTCGAAGATGCTGCGGTCCGCGCCATAGCGCGTATGCCAGGTATGCCGATGGGTGAGCGCGAGCAGATCGCAGCGCCCGGCAAAGAAAGCGGGCAGTACGTTGCGCCGGCCGTCTTTCCCATGGCGGGCGGCTATGAAATAGCCGTGTCCATAAACGGACACCACGGCAGCGCCAACGCAACGTGGCAAGTGAAAACAGGTCAAAACACCGCACTTTCCCAGCGCGGAATCCCCCTCAATGTGGCCGGCCTCGTCGTTCTGCTCGCCGTCGCCGGTGCGTTTGTTATCGCCCGTATGCGCGCTACAGAGCAGAGGGTCTACTGGAAGGGCATGCTGACAAAGCCAGTCGTTACGGGAATGCTGCTGCTTATCGCAGGCGTACTCGTGGCGATGTTCGCAGTTCATCACTTCAGGCGTGAAGGCGCTATGACCCCCATCGAAGCCCAGGCGATGGAGATGAATACCCCTGCCCCGCCCGGAGTTGCACCGGTGGTTTTGGCAAAGGTGGAGCGGCGGACTATTACCAGCGCTGTCCGCTACACAGGGCAGGCCGTGGGATACGTGGAGCAGGACGTGTTCCCGCGCGTCACTGGCGTCATAACCTGGATGCCCTACTATGCCGGCGACCGCGTCAAGGCAGGACAGCTTCTGGCCAGACTGGACACAACGCAGATCGATCCGGAATTGCAGGGGCGCGAGGCTGCGCTGCAGGTCACGCGGCAGGGGATTGGAGTAGCACAGAGCGAGATAGACAAGGCTCTGCGGGCGGCAGAGCGGGCAAGGGCTGAGCACGATGGAGCACGGGCTGCGGTAGCTGAGGCAGAGGCGAATCTCGCAGCGGCGCAACAACAGAGAGAATCCGCTTCTGAGGGGGTGACATCAGCTCAGGCGGCAGTCACCGATGCCCGAGCGCAGGTTGAGGCTGCGGATGCGGATCGGCAATACTGGCGCGGGCAGATCCAGCGCACGGCTGAGTTGCTGAAGGCCGGCGCCGTATCCGGCGAAGAATACAAGCGCGACAAAGCCCAGGCAGACACATCAGAAGCCAGGGTCAGGCAGGCTCAGGCGCAGGTGCAAAAAGCTGTCGCCGGTGTCAGAACAGCACAGAGCGCTCTCCGGGCATCAGAAGCGGGAGTGAAGGCCGCGCAGGCCAGGCTGAAGCAGGCAAATACGCAGCAACAGGTGCAGCGCGCAAATATTGGAGAAGAGGCGGCCGGTGTTGAGGTCGCGCGCAGAAAACTGGCCCAGGCTGAGGCGACCGCGGCGGAGAGCCGCGCATCGGTGCTGTCGGCGGCGACAACAAAGAGCTATTCGCGGATACTTGCGCAGACGGATGGCGTCGTCACACAGCGGCTGATCAGCCCCGGCGTCCTGGCCAGCCCTGAGCAGGCTATTTTGAAGATCGCTCAGATCAGTCCAATACGCCTGCAGGTCAACGTTTCCGAACCCGATATCAGCCGGATCCGGCCGGGAAACAGTGTGAAAGTGCAGCCGAAAGAGGGCGGAAAGCCGCTGGACACGCGTGTGTCGTCGGTATCTCCGGCGCTTGATCCACAGTCACGCATGGGCGTCGTGGAAGCCATCGTTCCCAACGAAGATCACCGGTTTCTACCAGGCTCCTACGTAGTTATGAGCATCAACACCGGGCTCACCCACAACGCTCTCACTGTGCCGGTTGAGGCAATCCAGTACGACAACGAGGTGCGTGGCGCGCAGAGCAAGGCTTCTCAGCCGTACGTGTGGCTGGCGCAGAGCGCGCCCGGCGGCAGCCTCACGGCTCATCGCGTGGACATTACCACAGGAGTCACAGATGGGCAGTACACGGAGATTCTTTCGGGTCTGACAGACGGGCAGAAGGTGATCACCGAGGGTCAGGACTATCTGAAAGAGGGTGATGCGCTTGTGGACAGCAGCGAGGCCCCCGCGCAAACGCAGGCGACACAGACAAGCGATATTCAGACGGCGCAGATAGAGGTGCTTTCAGGTGGCTACAAACCGTCCAGCGTGACATTGAGACCTGGCGTGCGAGCCAGGCTGACTTTTGTGAGGACGTCGGAAGTCGGGTGCGGCACGGAAGTGCTGATCCCAGCCTACGATGTTGACAAACCCCTCCCGCTGAACAAGCCCGTCATCGTCGAAATCACCCCGCGCAAGGGTGAGTTTCAGTTCAACTGCGGGATGAACATGCTCAAAGGAAAGCTGGTGGTGAAGTGAAGGAGCGTCTGAGCCGCAACTTCCCACCGCACGGCTACAACCCGCTGCACATGATCCACAGGTGGTCCATCGAGCACCCGTACGTGATCGCCTCCCTTTACGTATCGGCGCTTCTGATGGCGTGGATCAGCATGTCGCATATGCCACGCCGGTTTGCTCCGTATGTAGAAAGCCCGATGATTGGCGTGGTCACGATGATGCCCGGACTCTCGGCCGAGGACATGGAGCTCTACATCAGCAAGCCGATAGAAGAGCAACTCATCAATGTTCAGGGGCTGAGGTTCATCCGGTCAAACTCTCAGGATGGCTTCTCGATTGTGACACTGGAGTTCCCGTACGGGACGAACATGCAAAAGGCGATCGTGGATATCCAGTCGCTGATGAATGTCGTACAGTCCAATCTGCCACAAACGGGCGCGAACTTGAAGCCTTCCTGGGTAGTCCCCATTGACCCTCTCAATCTGCCGATTCTGTCACTCAGCCTGACCGGCGATGAGGCGGAAGGCTGGAATGAGGCAAAAATTCGAGAGTTTGCGGACAACACAGTTATCAACCGCCTGAAGGGACTGGAGCACGTGTACTCGGTTGTCCCGTTTGGAGGCTACCGGCGCCAGATTCAGGTTGTCGTCGATCGGGACAAATTGGGCGCTTATAAGTTCTCTATTCTGGACGTCAAGAACGCGATTGACCGGTTCAATGTCAGCCGCCCGGCCGGAATCTTGACAGAGGGTTCTGCAGAGGACATTGTCCGCGTTGACACACGCGCGGTCTCGGCGCAGGACGTGATGAACTATCCCATCACCCGCATCAGTAGCGACGCCGCCAGTGCATCCTCCGCACTGTCTCCAGGCCTGTCTTCTGTCTCTTCAGCTTCCCCACGGGTCGTGTATGTGCGGGACGTCGCCCGTGTCATTGACTCCCACTGGGAAAAGCGCAGCGGCTACCACTATATGAAGCACGAGCGAGGCAAGAGCGGAAGAGTCATTCCTTCGATTGAGGTCTCGGTCATTCAGAACCCTGGCGCGAGCTCGGCGCAAGTGGTCCCCGCAGTGATGGATGCGGTACGTCAGCTTGAGAACGAGAATCCGGGTCTCAAGTTCGAGGTAGCGTACGACAATGCGCACTTTGTAAACATCCTGTTCCACAACGTCTGGCACGAGCTGGGGCTTGCTATTTTGCTGACCGGTATCGCCGTGTTACTCTTCCTTGGCGAATGGCGCGGTACGCTGATAGCGATGATCACGCTGCCGACCTCTCTGGCTCTGGCTGTTCTGATGATGACTGCTCTGGGAATGACGTTCAACAGCGGAACACTGATTGGCCTGCTGCTGTGTATCGGGCGGCTGGTTGACGACTCAATCATTGACATTCACGCCGTTGAGCGCCATTTACGCATGGGCAAGGACGCAAAGACTGCGACCATTGACGGCATCGCCGAGGTGCGTGTCGCGGTTCTGGCTTCAACTCTGATGATTGTCCTGGCGCTGACGCCGCTGCTGTTTGCTGGGGGTATCACTCAGCTTATGTTCGTCGAACTGGTGTGGCCGATCATCTTTGGTCTCCTGGCATCCATGCTGGTTTCCTTTACGCTGACGGCGCTGTTGTGCGCAAAACTGCTGAGACACGACGAAGAAAGAGAAGCAGACCGCAACAGTCCTGCGGGACGGATTCTCTACAGGGTGCTAGACCCGGTACAGGGGTGGCTGGACAGGCTGGAAGCCGGATACGCACGGCTGATCAGGTGGCTGCTTCACCACAGGTTCATCAACTTCGCCCGCGTCATGGTGACAGTTGTCCTCGGGTTCACGTTCTACTACTTTCTGGGCAGTGAGATGATGCCTCTCGCTGACGTAGGGCAGGCGAATGGCTTCCTGGAGATGGCGCCGGGGACTTCCTATGCGCAGACAGAGCGCGCCGTGCATCAGCTCGAGAAAATCATGCTCAAGCATCCGGAGATAGAGAAAGCGAGCATTGAGATCGGCTCCGAATCAATGTTTGAGTCTTTCACGCCCTTCTATACAGGCTACCAGATGCCACAGGTGAGCGGTGCGGCGATGATGCTGACTTTCAGCGACAAGGATTCGCGCCGCAAGACGATCTGGCAGGTGATGGACGCAGTGCAGAAAGAGGCGCTGGAGACTATCCCTGGAATCCGTAGGCTCCAAATCAAGGAGATGGGTTCCGACGTGATGGCTACTGCTGCTGCGCCTATCCACGTCAACATCTATGGTCCTGATCTGAAAGAGCTGGACCGCCTTGGGCGCGAGGTACTGAAGGTGGCCGAAAGGATGCCAGACGAAGTGTACCAGCCCGCGACAACCTGGTCACTGCAGCAACCGGAGTTTCAGGTGAAAGTGAATCCGGAAAGGGCCGCTGAGGTGGGATTGTCCCCGGAGAATATCTCAGAACAGGCGTATTACGCTCTCAGAGGTGGTCTGACGAGTGAGTTCCTTCGCGTTCCCAATCTGCGCCAGAGCACGATTCTGGTGCGCTATGAAGAAGACCAGCGGCAAAAACCTGGCGATCTCTCCCACCTCTATGTCACCTCAAGTGACGGGACACAGATTCCTCTTGAGAGCGTGGCAACCATCACGCGTAAGAAAGCGCCGACTGTTATCGAACACGACGGGCTCAAGCGGGTCATCGGAGTGACTGGCTACTACAGAATAGGCAGTCTTCCCTCAATGGACGTTGTGATGAATCTGGTGGCAAACGCGTACGGAGGCAACGAAAAGCTGGGAATTGAGCCCGTCAACTTTCCGCCGGGTTACGGCATGGAAATGCGCGGCGACATGACGCAGATGATGGACAGCTTCCGCCGGATGTTTCATGGTCTGGGGCTGGCAATTCTGTTTATGTATCTTGTGCTGGTGATGCAGTTCCGCGGATTCCTGCAACCGCTGCAGATGATAGCCTCATTGCCACTGGAGCTTGCGGGAGTCTTTGTTGCGCTGTTCATTGCGCACCAGTCATTCTCAACAGTATCAATTCTGGGTATCATCGTCCTCACAGGCATGGACATTACGACGGCCATCCTGTTGATTGACATGATCATGAAGTACCGCGACAAAGGGATGGCGCGCGACGAAGCCATCGTACAGGCGTGCCCACAGCGGCTGCGTCCGATATTGATGACAGCGGGAATAGCGCTGATTGTCCTTCTGCCGGTTGCGGTGGCGCCAAAAACCGGGCTGGACGCCTATCAGCCGCTGGCGACAGCCGTTGTCGGAGGACTGCTGGTAGGCACAATCCTCAGCCTGTTTGATATTCCGATCATGCACACCTACGTTGACGATTTTATCGTGTGGCTCAACCGGACATTTCTCAACAGAGAGTGGCACTGGCCGGTTACGGAGTCACCGGACGACCCGTCTTTGTACGATACGAGCAAATCCACGGGTTCTCAAGAACCCGAATCACCGTGAATCGAAAGGTAAAAAACAATGAGAAAACATCTCACTCTGATGGCAGCCTGTGCAGCAATCATTGGCGCTGCAGCTTTTACGGCGGGCACTTTGAACGCCGAGGCAAAAGCGGCGAAAGACCCTCCCAAAGTGCAGACCGCGCAGGTGACAGTGACCGCGGATGGCTATGAACCGTCCACGCTCAACCTCAAGAAGGACGTGCGCGCGAAGATCACTTTCACCCGAAAAGTGGACAGCGAATGCGCGTCCGAAGTGGTGTTTCCCGATTACAAAGTCCGCAAAAAGCTCCCTCTCAACAAGCCCGTCGTTGTCGAGTTCACTCCTAAGGCCGGAACCTTCAAGTTCACCTGTGGGATGGGCATGTACAAGGGCAAGCTGGTGGTCAAATAGCAAACTCACCAGGCCGAGAGTTGCCGGAGAAAGGACAATACACTGTGAGGCACTGCAGTCGTCTGGCGCTGGCAGCGATGCTTGCGCTATCGACAGGTTGTAGCCTGTCTGCGCAAACTGACCTGCCAGCAAAGGAGATACGTCCTCTGCTCAACGGACCTGTAACCCTAAGCGAGGCCGTGGAGACAGCGCTGCAGATGAGCCCGCTCGTGCGCGGCTCTGCGGCAGATGTAGAGGCGGCTCAGGCGCGCCTCAGAGCAGCCCGCGCGCAGACACGCCCCTGGGCTTCCATCACAGCATTGTCCTCTGGTGGAAGTATGGGCAGCATTGTCTCAACTCCCATGAGCGTGCAGCCTTCGATGGCAATGAGCGTTCCGGACGGACGCTTTTCCGCTGGAAACCTGATGGTGATGTATCCACTCCTCACCGGTGGCAGGCTCTCAGCAGGAACAAGAAGCGCTATCGCCCAGAGCGCTGCGGCATCACAGGACCTGGAGACCCGGCAGCAGGATGTCGTCCTGACAGCACGCAACGCCTACCATGAAGTGATCGCGAGGAAATCTCTTGTTGAGGTCGCACAGGCTCGCTTGCGCGAAGACGAGGAGCGTCTGCGGCTCGACCGCGTGCGGCTTCAACAGGAGCAAATTCCATCCTACTACATTCAGAGAGGAGAGGCAGAAGTCGCCTCCACTCAGCAGGCGCTGACGAACGCCAAGCGAGACGTCGAACTGGCGCTCATTGCGCTGAAGACTGTGATCGGTCTGGATCCAGCTTCGAAAATTGATGTCCAGGGAGCGCTCGACTTCACCCCGAGCGATGAGATTATCCGTAGAATCATTGCCCCGTCGGCTGCGGCTGGCAGCGATGAGAGGCTTCAGGCGCTGCTGGCAACCGCGCGAAGCCACCGGCCGGAAATAGAGGCCGCTGAGCAGCGAGAGGCAGCCAGCCGCGCACTGATCCAGGCCGCTCGCGGAGAGTTCAGTCCACAGGTAAACCTGTTTGGGTCCGGAGATATTATGGATAGACCCTCAATGGATTCAAGAGGAGGTGTCACCTTCGGCATTGTCGCTTCAGTCCCCCTCTACAACGGCGGAGAACGCAGCGCACAGGTGGCAGAGACCAAAGCCGAGCACAGAAAACAGCGCGAACAGCAGGCTCAGGTGGAGCTGCAGATTGCGCAGGAGGTGCAGTCGGCGCTTGTAAGCCTGCTGGCAGCAGAACAAAACGTCACAACGGCGCAAAAAGCGGTGGACGCGGCAAAGGCGGAATACGAAGCGGCTCAGAAGCGCTATGAAGTCGGACGCAGTGTTGTCGTCGAAGTTCTGGACTCGGTCACCGCCAAAGTCAGAGCCGAGACCAACGTCGTTCAGGCGCTGTACGAATACAATCTCGCGCAGGACGCCCTGAGGCGCGCTACCGGTGTTATTGAGACTTCAGAGTCTGAAGAGTCACTGGCTAGTACTGAACCGTCTCCCGCCGCAGCAAGCGCAGCGAAAAGAGAACAGCCAGCAGAGTGATGACGAACCCTACTGCAGCTACAGCCGCGGCATAGCCGAATTGGCTGTCAGCGAATCCCTTCTGGTACAGATAGGTCAGGAGCACGTCCGTAGAGGAGTTGCTCTGATTCTGATTCATCACGTAAACCAACCCGAAGACGTTGAGCGCGTGAATGATGAGGTAGAGCACGCCGAGCTTGAACACCTCCCAGACGAGCGGGAAGGTGATGTAGCGAAATCTAAGAATTCCGGTAGCCCCGTCTATCTCAGCAGCCTCGTTGAAAGCCTGAGGAATGTTCCGGATTCCTGCGGCGAACAGCAGAATGTAGAACCCCAGAGCAGCCCAGATGTTGACAGCGATGATCGCGAAAAGGGATGTGGACCCCGCCAGCCACGTTTGTTTCAGTGCCCCCAGCCCAATTAGCCCGAGAGCAGCATTCAGCAATCCCGCATCGCGGTCGTAGATGAAAAACCACAGGCTCGCAACCGCCACCACAGTGATAACGTTGGGGAACAGATAGACAGCCAGGAAGAAACCTGCGCCCCGAATACGGGATGACAACACGGAGGCGACGAACAGCCCGGCCGGCAGCATAACCGCCGCTCCAACTACGAGAAAAAGCAGGTTGTGCATCAGGTACCGGGTGAACTCGGGCGGCTGTTCCGTGAAAAGCTGTCTGTAGTTTTGCAGCCCAATGAACGTCTTGCGCGCTGAGAGGCCACTCCACTCGTACAGCGACAGATGGAAAGACTGCGCCATCGGGTACAGCACAAAGAGCCCGTACAGCAGCACTGCCGGCAAAAGCATCAGGGCTATGAAGGTTGTTCTACCTTTTTGCATCCACTTGGGATATTGGACGCCAGGCGCCCAGCTCCCTGCGCCATAGGCCACAGTGCCAACCTGGCACTTCTTACAGTTTTTGCAGCGGCAGGTTTCACCCCAGTTGCGCGCCGGGTATTTTTTGTGTGAGGCTGCGTGCGACAGACGCGTAGCCAAACATAGCTGAGGCGTCCAGGCCAATTTGTCTCTAAGACGAAAGCACGCCCACTATGTCCGCCCATAATGTTCCATCTGTGCGACTGAGTATAGCTACGCCCACATATATAGCGTCAGCGCACGCGTCCAACCGAGTATTTCTGCCTATAGTGTGGACATGCTAGCTTGATGATTCAACGCGAGGACAGAACCGATCTGGGAACTAATTGGACACTTTCGAGCCGAAACGAACCACTTCTTCACACACATGAACACTCCTCACTCATCGCATGAGACTGATGATCCGTTCGAAAATGCGGACGAGACACTTGCGCTCTCCATTGTAGACGCGCTGCCGGAAGCGGCTTTTGTTACAGACCCTCTCGGACAGATCGAGTTTTGCAACGAGCGCGCCAGGACACATTTCGGCGCACCTCCGGCGGACATCCTTTCCATCTTGAAGCAACGCACGCATCCGGACGACCTGGCAGAACTGCTGGAGGGCTGGCAACGAGCGATTGACACCGATTCGCCTCTTGACACTGAGTTTCGCCTCCTGCAGCCGGCAGGCGAAATCTATCGCATCCAGCATCTGCAGTTCAATCCTATCAAGGACAGAAAAGGACAGGTGACCAGATGGCTCGGAATGGTCACGGACATTCACGATAGACAGCGCCTGGAAGCGGTGCGACGATTTCTGACTCAGCTTGCCTCGCTGCCACAGAGCTTTGGGCGGGGGTCGCAGACACTGACCGAAGCAGCGCGTCTGGCTGTCGCAACTATTGCGGATTGGTGCATTATTTATCTGACGGACGCAAACGGGGCCGTACGCCATATTGAGGCGGCGCACAGTGAGTTCGTAAAGTACGACTGGACAGGTGAGTCAGGCAGCCCGTCCTCCGTGGAGCACGACCTGCCCGCGGGAATCTTCAGCGTATGGCATTCAGGATCACCTGAGATACGTTCAGACGTCCACGATGAGGATCTGAGAGCTCTGGCTCACAACGAAGAAGAGTTGCGGACTCTGCGTGAAGCGGGTGTGACGTCGCTGATGGTTTGGCCTCTGAAAGCACAGGGCAATGTGGTGGGCGCGGTTCTTCTTGCATCAAGCCAGCGCGGGCACAAGTATGACTCCACAGATATGGAGATTGCCGGAGCGCTGGCGGAGTGGATTGCTGCCGCAATTGAAGCCGCGCGCTTACTCCATAGCAAAGACGACGAGATTGCGCGACATACTTTGGAGCAGGCGAGGCTGCTGGAGCGCGAGCAACGCTTTCAGGCGATGGCAGACGCGGCGCCTGTGTTGCTGTGGATGACTGATACAAACGGGGATTTCAGGCACTTCAACAACTCATGGCTTGAGTTTCGAGGCAGGACACTGGCGCAGGAAGAAAAGTCGGGCTGGACGCAGGGAGTCTACCCGGCCGATCTGGCGCTGTGGAAACAGTCCTTCGCCAACCATTTTAAGCGCCGTCAACCACTGCGCACGGAGTTTCGGTTGAGGCGCAGCGACGGAGAATACCGCTGGATGCTCAGCTCCGGACGAGCGCGTTACGCATCAGACGGGGCTTTCCTCGGGTACATCGGCTCCTGCGTTGATATAACCGCACACAAAGCTGCGGAGGAAGAGAACGCGGCTCTGCTTCATCAGATACAGAACGCGGCGCAGCACGAAAGAGAGTTCCTCCGGGATGTTCTGGCCAGCATGACGCAGGGGCGCGTGATACTGTGCGACACAGCCGCAGACCTTCCACCCCGGCTTGTCACCTGTGACGGAGAGATAGATCTGGCGCCTCCAACTCTGCGTGTGTTGCGTGAGCACACAGAAAGAGCCTCACTCACAGCCGGGCTGCCTCAAGATCGCTGGGAAGATTTTATCACCGCCGTAGGGGAAGCCGCACTCAATGCTGTTATGCATGCGGGTGGCGGTATAGCTCACATTTACGCGCGGGCTGGCACGGTGCAGGTGTGGGTTGAGGACACTGGCGGAGGGATCGCTGTTGAAAAGCTCCCGAGGGCGACACTGGAGCGCGGCTATACAACCGCAGGGAGCTTCGGTCACGGGTTTTGGCTAATGCTTGAAATGGCGGACAGAATCTGGCTCTTGACCGGCCCTACCGGCACGACAGTTGTGCTGGAACAATACTGCGCTCCTCCGGAGCCTGGCTGGCTTCAAGCGAAAAGTAACTCCGTTGCCACTTTCGGACCAATGCAGCCGGGCGCCTGACGTCGCGCGAGTAATGCGCCGGAACTGATACCTTCACCGCTCACTGTGGAAAAACCAGAAGGCTTCAGAACGCACGGAGGCACACAGAGACCGAGGGCGAAACTCCTTGCCCGCGCACAGCGTATAGCCAATAGCTATGTTGCAACAAAGCATTCAATGGATTTGCTGGAATATCTACCTCGCAGTCATCCCGGTTATTCTGGGTTACGTGCTGGCGCGTCTGATTTCGCAGAGGCGACAGCGAGTTGTCCCGATGGGAATAGTCGCACTGGTGGGGGTGGCATGGCTGGCTTTTCTGCCCAACAGCTGCTACCTTCTCACGGAATGGCGGCACTTTCTGGATACTCTTTACTTTGGCGGACTCTACCACGAAGCCCGGCTCAGTCCGGACGGCGCTATGCGTTTTCTCGCCTACACCGCATTTTACGCGCTCTACAGCGGGTGCGGTATGGTCTGTTTCGCACTGTCGATTCGGCCACTTGCGCGCGTACTTCGCACGCGCGGCGTGAACGTGGTGCTGCCGGGCATCGCGCTGTTCTTACTGGTGGCGCTCGGGGTTTATCTCGGGCTCATCTTGAGATACAATAGCTGGGATATTGTCGCGCGCCCCGGTGTCATTGCCGCCTCAATCGCCAACGTACTCAGCCGTCCGCGCCTGGGCATGGTGATTGTGGGATTCGCTGCTTTTCTGTGGATAGCCTACAGCGCCATAGATATCTGGATTGATGGCTTTTCTCAGCGAATTAGCTCTCGCACCGTCACGTGAGTCTGATACCACAACCGTCTCTCAGGAGGAGAGTATGCACGAGCGCCAGCTACGAATGGTGCGTCCAAACTTCGATACCCTGCCCGGCATTGCTTTACCCGATGATATTACGATACGAACTTACAGGGAAGGTGATGAAGCGCTGTGGGCAAGCATTGTCAATACCGGGCTCGGCGGCAGCCACACAGAGCACTCTGCGCATCAAGAGCTGACTGATCGCCTGCAGTTCGACCCGGCAGGGCTGTTTTTTGCTGTTCTAGACGGGGAGGCGGTGGGAACGGCGTGTGCGTGGCGCGAACGGCCCGAAGAGTGCGAGGTCGGCTACGTCCACATGGTCTGTGTTCGGCCAGAAGCGCAGGGGCGTGGCCTGGGTTATCTCTTGACCCTGCACGTTCTGCACTACTTCCGCGACCGCGGATTCAGCAGCGCGATTCTGGATACGGATGATTTCCGTATTCCGGCCATCAAGAGCTACTTGCGACTGGGTTTCCGGCCGCGCTATTTTGATCTGAGCCATGCCGAGCGCTGGGAGCGTTTGGCGCAGGACGCTGGGCTTGCGCTACCAGAAGAGGTGGCTGAAGCCGTTCTGATCTAGGCTTTGCGCCGAGCGAGGTTGCGATCCATCTCCCGCAGGATCCGCTTGCGGAAGCGAAGGGCGTCCGGAGTAACCTCCAGTAACTCATCGTCACCGATGAATGACAGCGCCTGCTCAAGCATAAATTGTCGCGCTGGTGTAATAAGCACGGTAGCGTCTTCAGTGGAAGAGCGCATGTTGGTGGCGTGCTTGGCTTTGGTGATGTTCACCACCATGTCTTCTGAGCGCGAGTTCTCCCCGACTACCTGACCCTCATAGACCTCATCACCGGGAGAGATAAAGAACGTGGCGCGCTCTTGAAGTGGCGCTATGGCGTACGCTGTTGTGCGTCCAGTTTCCTTGGAGACAAGACTTCCGCGCGTGCGGGTAACAATGTCCCCACGGTATGGCCCGTACTCCTTGAACAACCGGCTCATCAAACCCAGACCACGCGTCCACGTGAGAAAATCTGTTCTAAAGCCAATCAGGCCCCGGGTAGGCACTTCGAAAATCAACCGGTTGTTGCCACCTTCGTCTTTCGCCATGGAGACCATTTCTCCGCGCCGGCGCGAAACCTCTTCGATGATAGTTCCAATAGCGTCATCGCTGACGTCAAGAGTGAGCTCTTCGATTGGCTCGCACAAGACGCCATCCACAGTCCGTGTGATAGCGCGAGGCTTGCTGACGGTAACTTCATAGCCTTCCCGTCGCATCGTCTCCAGAAGAATTGCGAGCTGAAGTTCACCGCGCCCGGAGACGTTCAGGGCATCGGGGCTACCCGTCGGCTCCACGCGAAGGCTTACGTTCGTCTTGATCTCACGGTCCAGACGCGCTGACAGATTTCGCATAGTCACGTACTTGCCAGACCTGCCTGCCCACGGACCGTTGTTGACAACAAAATCCATGCTGACGGTAGGCTCATCAATCTGAATGAGAGGCAGCGATTCCGGCTGAGTGGCGTCGGCGATCGTCTCGCCAATCTGAACTTCCGGATAGCCCGCCAGCAGGACAATGTCTCCCGCGCTGACCTCATCGGCCTCACTCCGGTGCAGACCATCGTAAGTCATCACCCGCGTCAGCCCGAATCGATCCAGCGTGCCATCCCGCTTGATGATCGCCACCTGCTGCCCCCTGGTCAGGTGTCCTCGCAGCACTTTGCCACCGAACAGTCTCCCAAGGTGGTCGTCGTAGTCAAGCATCGTTACCTGAAGCTGAAGCGGCAAATCCATAGCAACTCTGGGCGCAGGAATGTGCTGCAGGATAGTCTTGAACAGCGGCTCTATACCGTGCGGCTCATCATCTGGATCGTTGATGGCGTAACCGGCTATTCCGGAAGCGAAGATGTAGGGGAAGTCAAGCTGCTCATCACGGCACCCCATCTCGATGAAGAGTTCCAGCACCTCATCCACAACCTCCCACGGACGCGCCCCGGGGCGATCGATCTTGTTGATGACCACGATCGGTTGAAGGTTCTGCTCCAGCGCCTTTTTCAGCACAAAACGAGTCTGAGGCATTGGGCCTTCACAGGCGTCCACAAGCAACAGAACTCCATCAACACTTTTTAGTATCCGTTCAACTTCCCCGCCAAAGTCTGAGTGTCCGGGCGTGTCAAAGATGTTGATCTTGGCGCCGTTGTAGTGAACTGCCGTAACCTTGGACAGAATAGTGATGCCTTTTTCACGCTCCAGATCATTGGAGTCCATCACTCGCTCTGCGACCACCTGGTTTGACCGGAAGGTGCCGCTCTCACGAAGGATGACGTCCACGAGTGTGGTTTTGCCGTGATCAACGTGTGCGATGATGGCGAGGTTGCGGATGTCCTCACGGACATTGATGGCCGGTGGCGTTAGCTCTGCAATGCTCATATATTGGATGGATAAACACTAGAAAGGCCGGAGTTCCCGCTTGGGCTTCCGGCCGTTAAGTCGAAATCAGCGCTTCTTTCTACTATTCCATTTTACCACCAGGCGCCACTGCGGGGCAAATAGTTGTGACGAAGGTAGCTTTAAGATTTTGAACACGCACGCTGATAATAAGATTATGTTCAATTTCCGCAAGAAGAGATACATCAGTCCAAAGTGGCACGATCGCTCGGCGCAGGAGCTTTCTGAGGTTGCCCTTCCGTTGGTGTCCTTTGTCCTCAGCGCCCTCAACACCCCTATGGATCTTGTCGTGAGCCCCGGTGCGCAACAGAGCCGGTCGTTCCTCGATTCCACACTGCGCCTGCGCCAGCGCATCGGCGAGGAATGCGCGCGTCCTACAGATATCGACAGCGTGCGTGAAGAGCTTGAGAACCTGAGCGCCGATTTTGGAAGATGGCAGCGAGAGCAGATCGACCAGCTCGTGAGTGAGTTTGCGACGTCAGTTCAGACGCTGGCTTCCACAGCCAACGCGGCGGTTGACGATTCGTCTTCCACTCTTTACGGAATGACGGATATTCAGAAGTCACTCGAGCGGGTACACAAAAGCGATGACATAGTGGAGATCAGAAAGGTGGTCGCCACACAAATCGACGCGGCGAGGGCACTCATCCAACGGCAACGAGTTTCAGAGCAACTCCATCGGCAAACTATAGGCGAGCGCTTGAAGAAGACAGAGGCGCAGTTGGCCTCCGCGCGCGCCGCCAGCTACACAGACCATCTCACGTCCATCGCAAATCGCGCTGCCTTTGACTACTATTCCTCCACAACAATGCAGAAGACACGCGAAGGACAAGGGCCGTTTTGTGTGGCTCTGCTGGACGTTGACAGCCTCAAACAGATCAATGACAACTTTGGTCATGCGGCGGGGGATCAGGCTCTGAAAGCCATGGCACTGCAGCTCAATCAGTCCATCGGTAAGGCAGGACTTGTGGCGCGTCTGAGTGGGGACGAGTTTGGAGTTCTTTATCAGGGCCGCTCATCGTCGCTGCACAAAGCACTGAACAGCGCTCTTGCCGCTCTGCAGCGCACACCTGTTACAGTCAACAGCGCAAACGGACGCAACCAGATCCGGGTTTCCTTCAGCGCGGGTATCGCTGGCTTTCGCGCCAACAGCCTCCTTTCGACCGTTCTTCGCAGCGCTGACGAAGCCCTGTACGCAGCCAAGGGGAGCGGCAAGAATCAGATTGTAGTAGCTGAGGAATGCGTGGAAGACCGCCAGGCCGCCTGAGACACAACAGGACTGAGACCCAAAGCAGGCTTCAGCGACGACTTTCTGGAACAGCTTATCAGTCTTGCAAACTCAGGAGGTCGTTGTGAAAGAACTGAAAGTGGGCCTGATCGGGGCTGGAGGAATGGGGCAACACCTGGCGGTGCAATGTGATTCACTCGAAGAGGCGCAACTGGTTGCCGCTGCTGACCCGAGTGAAGAAGCGCTCCAGCGCCTGGCTTCCAAAGTGGGAGAGTCTCGCATAGTCCAAACAGCCGGGGCTGACCAGACACAGGTGGGAGCGGGCACAGAAGTTTCCAGTGAAGACACAGCCGCAGCCGGCTCTGACGTCAGACGCTACGCTGACTACAACGATCTGCTCGCTTCAGACGTTGACGGCGTCATTATCGCCGCACCGAATAATCTCCATGCGGATATTGCGGTAGCTGCGGCCAACAAAGGCAAGCATATCTTTTGCGAAAAGCCTATGGCACTGGGCATAGCTGAGTGCGACCGCATGCTTGAAGCGGCTGAAAAAGCGGGCGTGACGCTCATGGTCGGGCAGGTTCTTCGGCTGATTCCCGTTTTCTGGCAGAGTCACAAAATCGCGACTGGTGGCGACATAGGAAAGCCATTTGCCATAAACATTACACGTCTTTCGAGCTGGTGGTTTGGTCCCGGCTGGCGATCTCAGAAAGCGAAATCGGGCGGCGTAGTCTATGAAGTCCACGTTCACGAGCTGGACTTTATGCGCCACGTCCTGGGGGAAGCGGAATCCGTCTATGCCAGCATGGGGCACTTCACAGCGGCAGGCGTTGACTACGAAGACACTGCTTTCATTCAGATCCGCTTCCGGAACGGCGGCATCGGTTCACTGCATTGCGGAATCTCTTCAAGCGTGAACCAGTACGGCATGACCATCCAGTGCACCGAAGGCACACTTGTCAATGAGGGCTTTGGCAAGAGGCTACAGTACGCGCGATTTGGAGAATCTCACCAGGTTATCGAGCCGGAAATGATTACGCTTGAGGAGCCCTACCGCGCTGAGTTAGGCTCGTGGGCGCAGCACATTCTGCATGCGGAGCCTATGGTTTTTGATGCGTCCGACGGCAGAGCGGCCATCGAGCTGGCCGAGGCAGCCTATCGCTCAGCGCAATCCGGCAGCGCAGTGCCCCTGCCACTTTAGAGCGTAGTGGCCGCGCGAGGAAAGCCATCCAGCCGAACGGACTCTTACCGGAGTGAGATAATCGCTTATCCAGGCGTACGGTCAGTGATGCTGGGCGATCTGCCGATCCAGAAACGCCGGCCGGCGCGCTTCGAAGGCTGTGATATCTGACTCGTAACGCAGCGAGATACCGATGTCGTCAAGACCCTTCAGAAGGCGCTCGCGCCGCGATTCATCCACTTCAAAGCTCATCTCCCAGCCGTGCTGATCGTAAACTTTCTTGACTTCGAGATCGACGGTCAAAGAGTAACCGGGAGACTCTTCCGCGCGCCGAATGAGCTCCTCAACTGTTTTTTCCGGCAAAACGACCGGTAACATTCCATTCTTGAAACAGTTGTTGTAGAAAATGTCGGCAAAGGACGGCGCTATGATCGATCGAAAGCCGTACTGCGACAGCGCCCACGGAGCGTGTTCGCGTGAAGAGCCACAACCAAAGTTGCGTTCCGTGATGAGGATTTTGGCGCTGTGGTATCCCGGATGGTTGAGCTCAAACTCAGGATTTGGCGTCTTGCCGTCGTCCAGATAGCGCCAGTCAAAAAACAAGAACTCACCAAAGCCGGTGCGCTCAATGCGCTTCAGGAACTGCTTGGGAATGATCTGATCGGTGTCAACATTGGCGCGGGGTAGTGGCGCAACAATTCCCTGTACCTTCACAAACGGTTCCATCAGATACTCCCTTTCACATCCCACGTGCGCACATCAACCAGATGTCCTTCAATCGCCGCCGCAGCCGCCATTTCCGGCGAAACAAGGTGAGTGCGACCACCCTTGCCCTGACGGCCCTCAAAGTTGCGGTTGCTCGTGGACGCGCAACGCTGGCCCGGCTGCAAAACGTCCGGATTCATCGCCAGGCACATTGAGCACCCTGATTCCCGCCACTCAAAGCCTGCGTCTGTGAATACCCGATCCAGTCCTTCTCGCTCCGCTTGTTCCTTGACAGCCGTTGACCCCGGGACTACCAGAGCCTGCACACCGGACTTGACCCTGTAGCCCTGGGCAATGCGAGCCGCAGATCGCAAATCTTCAATTCGCCCATTAGTGCAGGAGCCGATAAATACAACATCCAGCGGCAAATCCTGCATCGGTGTATTGGGTTCGAGACCCATATAACTCAGCGCCTGCTCGACTGCCCTTCTCTCGATCTCGTCGTCGAAGCTATCAGGATCAGGCACCGATCCGGTGACAGGCACAACATGCCCAGGGTTGGTGCCCCAGGTCACATGCGGCGCCAGCGTCTCACCCTCGATTGTGACGGTTCTGTCAAAGACGGCTCCGTCGTCCGTGCGCAGGGAGTGCCAGTACTCCAGCGCCTTCTCCCAGTCCTGTCCCTGCGGCGCAAATGGACGGCCCTTGATGTAGTCGAATGTCTTGTCGTCCGGCGATACCAGACCAGCGCGCGCACCGGCTTCGATGGACATGTTGCAGACCGTCATCCTGCCTTCCATCGTAAGCGATTCAATAACAGAGCCGCGGTATTCCACAACGTAGCCTGTTGCGCCAGCCGTTCCGATCTTGCCAATGATCGCCAGGACAACGTCTTTGGCAGTCACTCCCGGAGGCAGTGAGCCTGTGACTTCAATAGCCATATTCCTGGAACGCTTCTGAGGGAGCGTTTGGGTAGCCAAAACGTGCTCCACTTCGCTGGTTCCAATGCCAAACGCCAGAGCGCCGAACGCGCCGTGTGTGCTGGTGTGGCTGTCACCGCATACAATGGTTCGCCCAGGCTGGGTCAACCCGAGCTCGGGACCTATGACATGCACGATTCCCTGACGTGGGCTGTGAAGGTCGTAAAGGGTGATGCCAAATTCCCGGCAATTCGCTGTAAGAGTATCCATCTGCTGTCTGGAAATAGGATCAGCGATTGGAAGCGATCGGCTGGTTGTGGGCACGTTGTGATCCATCGTCGCAAACGTGAGGTCCGGGCGGCGCACTTTTCTGCCTGCCAGACGTAAACCCTCAAAGGCCTGGGGTGAGGTGACTTCGTGAATGAGGTGCAGGTCGATGTAGATCAGAGCAGGCTCTCCGGGCTCTTCGTGAACGACGTGCGCGTCCCACACTTTCTGAAAGATGGTCTTTGGCATACGATATATCCTTACAGACTCCCCGTGTCTTTACAGGCGTCCTAAGGGATTATACAATCCTGTGCAAGAGATTGAAGAACATCATCTGGAGAGCACACCGTGGAAAACACGTGACGCTGCTGGAAGAAGACCTGGGTTCAGTCAGAATCGAGTTTCCGTAGCCGCGTTCTTGATCTCTCTACGAACAGCCATGACAAATATCGATGCTTTTGTTTTCGGACAACATATGACGATGCCTTATGCGCAGAGGGCAGAGGTGGCCTACGGTGAATAACCCGAGCGCGAGTGATCTACTGCTCGTGTTGCACGAAGCCGATCTCGAGATGGGGCGGATCACACCTGGCGACAGCTACGCTCTGTTCGACTATCTGCGCGCGACGTGCAAACGCATAGCTCCTTTGACGGACGCCTTCTACGTAGCCTTGTACGACCCGCAGAACGAGATGCTGAGATTCCCGTACCATTTTGACAGCGAATCGTACGACTCTCCTCTGACAGTGCGCCTTGGTCAAGGTCCAACATCGTGGGTTGTGCGCCACAATGAGCCTCTCGTGTTCAATGATGACGATCCGATTCAGCACAAAGGGTTTCTTTTTGGAAATCTCCAAAGACAGTCTCTGTCGGCGGTGCATCTGCCAATCCGAGCTATGTATTCTGCGGGAGAAGTAAGGCTGATTGGTGTCTTATCCGCGCAGTCCTACAGACGACAGGCATTCAACGAGGATGCTGTTATGGCTATGTCGTTGCTGGCGCGGCGGACAGGGGCAATTCTGATGAGGTCGCAACTCGAGATGGATGCCCGCGCCCGCGAGGAGGCGGCAGACAGAGCCACAGAACAACAGCGCGAGGAACACACCCAGCAGATGCGCGCAGTAGTCAGGCTCTTTGTGGACACTCTTCAGGGCCTCACGATGCAGGCGGAGAAAATCCGAAATCAGGCTGCAGCGTATGGACGCGATATTGAAGCCTCCGCAGCCCGGATGTGCACCCTCTGTTACCGGAGTCAAACAGAAACTGCGAACTTACCGCTTCCCGCGGCTCCGCCGCCATCAGCCCACAACCGGAGCGTGTCAGACCTCAGCAACCCGATATTTGCGAGCCTGTCAGACAAACAGAGGGAAATACTGCCGCGCCTGGCCGCAGGAGAGACGAACGCGATGATCGCCGAGCACCTGTGCGTTTCTGTTGACACGGTGAAATTCCACTGCAAAGGCCTGTTCAAGAAGCTTGGCGTAGCAAACCGCGTACAGGCGGCGCAGATCTACCACGACCGCCAGAAACGATACACTGATTTGCCGCCACACGGGCCAGGCGTGACTGACAAAAAAGAGTGAACGCTAACCGGAAACTCCAGCGGCGCACCGCAGTGAGCGCGACCCGCAGACGCAGAAAAATCATCTCATCATCGCCCGCGATCTATAACGAAGCATGCAAGATCAGGCGCTCAGGATATCTTCAATGATCACCCGGCATCCGCGCCGAGAGGATTCGATACAACCAAAAACCATAGCCAGGCTCTTGATGTTGTCGTGACACTCTCCCATCGGCATCTCGCCAGTATTCAGCGCGGCGAGAAAATCCCGCAAGGAAGCGGCGATTCCTTCGTGCTCAAAGTCCGGACGTTCTGGACAGATACGTATCATATCTGAGTGGAACCCGCCCGCTCTTTCAAGAACGTCCCCGGCAATTTCATCGCTGCCATCCCACGTAGCGGACCCTTTGGAGCCGACAGCCCGCCACTGCGCATCCCAGGAAGTGTGCAGCCCTTCCGAACACCAGCTTCCGCGGTAGGTGTAGCGCAGCCCATCCGACATTTCAAACATCGCAACCGCACAGGCATCCCCCGAGTACCAGCTCCACTGAGGGTTGAACTCCTCACAATAGACGCTGACCGGATCTGCGTCAATGATGAAACGCGCCTGATCGAAGGTGTGGATGGCCATATCCAGAATGAGAGGACTGGGCATCTCGTCCCGGAAACCCCCGAAATGGGCGCCGATATAAAAGTCTGAATCCAGAATGCCAAGGTTGCCGAGGCTCCCCTGCACGAGATTCCGATACGCCGTAATCCTCGGGGTATAGCGGCGATTCTGGCTGACCATGTAGAGCTTACCGGTCTCTTCAGACACGCGCACCATCTCGCGCGCCTGTTGCATGGTGCTCGCCATTGGCTTTTCGCCAAGTACTGGCACGCCTGCTTTCAGCGATTGCAAAGTGACCGCGTGATGGGCCTGTGGGACAGTGACATCCACGACAAAGTCAGGCCGCAGAGCCGTGAGCGCCTGCTCGAGATCGTGGCCAGTGTGAACACCACTGAGTCCCAGCGCCTCCGCAGCGGATTCGGCCGCGCCGGGGCGAATATCTATCCAGCCGACGATCTCCGTTAGCTCGCAGGACGCAAGATTTCTGCCCCACTCCTTGCCCATGTTCCCAGCTCCAACCAGTAACGCCCGCCGTGTTGTCAACTCTGTCCTCCAAAGCCCGGATGCCGGCCGCTATCTCCGGCCGCAAACCATATCTGTGACTTCAGTATAGATGATTCCCCGGGACATGCGCGCCACACCACCCAGCTGAGAAGGTCATTTTGTGGGGTACAGATAATCAGACCACTGACGCCGCTTTCTTCTGGCGACCAACCGCTTTGGAAGTATTCCACAGCCTGGCCAAGCGCCGTCGCACAACGAGACTGAAACTTGCGACAGCGCGAGACAGAGTCGAGAGCGTGTGTACAGTAGATGAGCGCACCTTTGAAAGGACGATTCCCTGGCCGACTAATGATGACCACACGACGAACGCGCACTGAAAACCGCTTTTTCCCGCTGGGCCGCCGGGACACTGAAGCAGGAACAGACATTGGGTGTCAGGTCTGGGAGATTTGTCTTTGGCGGTAAACCCTACTCTCGATAACTCGCCCAAAACGTTTGAGCTTGCCGACGGGCCTGCTGAGGCCCGCCACGGAGTCTCAGCGCGCGCAGTTCTCATCGGCTTTGTGGCAATTATCCCAGGGGTGTTCTGGGGCGTATATGGAGACGTCGTCTCCCAGACCGATCTGACGTCCACATCGCTGATGATGCCCCCTGTCCTCATCCTCACTGTCCTGCTGCTGTTGAACTGGCTTCTAAAACGCCTGCGGCCTCGCCTGGCCCTTGCACAACACGAGCTGATCACGATCTACACGATGATGACAGTGGCGGTCATCCTGTCCGGGATGGGCATGATTCAGTTCCTGTGCACGACGCTTGGCGCAGTTCCTTACTTCAAGACTCCTGAAAACGAGTGGGCACGATACCTGAATGATGTTCCGATGTATATCATGCCCAAGCTCTCGGCTATCGCCGGTTTTTATGAGGGCAATCAACCGGTGCCGTGGTCGGCCTGGTGGAAACCGCTGATGTTCTGGAGTGGATTCATCTTTGCGATGCTGCTCACGATGACCTCCATAAACTCAATCCTGCGCAAACAGTGGATGGATCGAGAGCGCCTGACGTTTCCGATCGTGCAACTGCCGCTGGAGATGACAGAAGAGAACTCGCGGTTTTTCAGGAACAGGATGATGTGGGCGGGTTTCATTCTGGCAATGGCGCTTGAGACACTCAACAGCATAAACTTTCTGTATCCACAGGTTCCCAAAGTCCAGATACGCGCCTATGACCTTCAGCCGTTCTTTACGGTCGCCCCGTGGAACGCGATCGGCTACTTTCCCACTACCTTCTACCCTCTGGCTATTGGACTGGGATTTGTGCTCTCCGCTGACGTGAGCTTCTCCTGCTGGTTCTTCTATATCGTCACCAAGCTGGAAAATGTCTTCGTCGCGGCCGCTGGCTGGAAGGCTGCCGCGGGAAGTACTCCACCGTTTATCGGACAGCAAGGCACAGGCGCTTTCATCGGCATTGCACTTTCTGTGCTGTGGTTGGCGCGAAAGCACTTGTGGGATGTGTTTCGGAAAGTCTTCCTCAATGCCAAAGACGTTGACGACTCTGACGAGCCGATAAGCTACCGGGGCGCCGTTCTGACGGCTATCGGTGGTTTTGCCGCCATGTGCGGCTTCTGTGTGGCTGTTGGTATGTCCGTGATGGTGGCTGTAGCCTACCTGGGTGTTTACCTGCTGTTTGCATTGACCATCACACGGCTCCGCGCGGTCGCCGGGCCACCCTGGACTATGGGCCCGGACATGAACGCGATGGCTACTATTGTTCAGCCGATTGGGCCCGGGCTGTTCACCCAGCGTAACCTTGTGGCGCTGGCGTATTTCAACTGGTTCAGCGTTGAGATGCGATGCTGCCCGATGCCGACTACGATGGAAGGCATGAAAATGGCGCAGGCGACGCGCATCAGGCAGCACACAATGACTATAGCCATGCTGATCGCCATTGTCGCCGGGATCGCGGTCGGATTTGCCGCGTGTCTGTTCGTCTGGTACCACTACGGCGCCGGAACAGCGAAGGTGGAGCCGTGGCGAACTGGCATGGGACGCGCTCCGTTCAACGCAATCACCGGGTATATCGACAACCCCGAAAGCACTGGAACTGGAGGTGTCGTGGCGATGGTATTTGCGGGCGTCTTTACTCTTGTGCTCGGTTATGTGCGCACCAGGGCGGTCTGGTTTCCCTTGCATCCGGCGGGCTACGTGCTGGCCAACACAGGCACGATGTACTGGCTCTGGTGCCCTTTTCTTATCGCTTGGGCCGCCAAGGTACTGATCACAAAATACGGTGGTATCAAGGGCTATCGGACGGCTTTGCCTTTCTTCCTGGGACTGGTGCTGGGGGATTTTGTCACCTCGAGCCTGTGGGCGCTCACCGGGTCCATACTCGGCATCCGAATGTACCGCTGCTTCCCTGTCTAGCGCTCCGTTTGCGCAGCGTGTGAAGGGCTGCGCTGCGCGAGGAGTCTAACAGAGAAGAGCTGCTCAGAGAGATTTCCGCTCCGCCGGCCTGAAGTGTGCTATGCTGGGTGTACTGGCACGAGATTCAAGGATAACTGGCCGAGATAGTACGGTCCAGGCCTGCTGCAAATCCCTCAGGCGCCTTTCGCCCGGCGGCCAATGCGGGTCAGGAGAGACAATGAGAAAGTTTACTGCCATCCGACGTTTCACGTTTGCTGCGTGCGCAGTTGCCACTCTCAGTTTTTTTGCGCGTGGTGAGGCATCTACGTTCGTCTCCATTCGTGACCTCAATCGTATTCGCGCCAATCCTGCCCAGCCCGTGCCACCTAGCCCTATCAAAGTGGCGGGGCGGGTTGTCGAAGTGCTGGAAAATCCGCCGCGGGTGGCGCTCAGCGATGGCAGTGGCACTATTACAGTACTGAGCGCTGACGGAAATCTCGGAGAGTTCCTGGTGCTGGAAGGGGACTGGGATGGCTCCTCTCTTACCCCTACGAAGAATGAGATGGTGAACGAGGACGTGGTCTTTCCGCCAACGCTATTCATGATGGGCAACAGCGGGAAAGGCAAGGATGCCGACTACGGCTACCAGCATGAGCTTCCTCAGCATCCGGTATCACTGGCGTCTTTTCGGCTGTCACGCACGGAGGTCACGCGGGCTGACTATCAGCGGTTCATTGACGCTGGCGGCTATGACGACTTCAAATCCTGGTCTTATGAAGGCTGGCTGTGGAAGACATCACACAACATTACCAAGCCTGCTTACTGGGACAGTGTTCAGATATGGGGGCTCTTTGGAGACGCTTTTGAGCAGACAGACAATTTTCCGGTAGTTGGGGTCAGCTACTGGGAAGCCGACGCCTACTGCAGATGGGCCGGCGGACGCCTGCCAACAGAGGCTGAATGGGAAATGGCGGCCCGCTGGAGCGGACAGCCGCGCAGCTATCCGTGGGGAGACAACTGGGACTACGAGAACTGCAACAACTGGTGCGATACTGCGGCTCCGGGTGGTGGCGGACCGGGCGCCTATCAGACAGCCCGAGTGGGAGCCTACCTCCTGGATAAGAGCTATTCTGGATGCATGGACATGGCCGGCAATGTGAGCGAGTGGGTCTCCGACTGGTACAGCGCCACGTACTACTCAATGGGGCCCTCTGGCGGCGCCGCCTGGAACAACCCGCTCGGCCCCGCTGGTGGGACGGCAAAAGTGGTGCGCGGCGGCAACTGGTCTGACAATCTGTGCGCTGACACGACGCGTTCGGCAGCGAGAAAATCGTTGAGTCCGGACAGCCGCGCCTATAACGTCGGTTTTCGGATCGCACACTAAGCGCGCGATCGCTGCCTGAGTGAACCTTGCCTCAGGCCTCGACTATCTGGCGTTGCTGTGGTAGATATCGCATCCTCTTGCCCCGTCGCAGGGCAGTGTAAGCCAATACGCACGCCACAGTATGCTGATGTCCCGCCTGAATAGGCGCGCTTGGTGTCTGACGGCTGCGCACGCAGCGCAGGAAGTTGTGCTGATGCGGCTCTCCTTCGAGCGGCGTAACAGTCAGCGCTTCTTTCAAGGCCCGGCCAGCCACCCCACCCTGACCGGTAAAAGTGAAAGGAGCTTCATCAAACACACCTGACTCGCCGTAGAATCGGCAGACAGGCTTCGCTCCATCTCCGTTGCCAAGAGCTGTGGTATACGAAACCAGAAACCCCTTCGGATACTCGAGTAGAGCGGTCACAGTGTCCTCGTGCTCTCTGTCCGTCCACACATACTTCCCGCCTGCAGCCACCGCCGCCGAAGGATAGGGATCGTCCATGAACCACGCAGCTACGTCCAGATAGTGCGCCCCCAGCAGAGCGATGGGACCGTTGCAGAAGTCCCGGTACAGGTGCCACTCCACGTACTGGTGCGCATCAAAAGCGCGCATCTTCTTGCCCATCAGATAGCGACGCCAGTGGACGTCTGGCTCCGATAGCGCGATCTCACCCCGCAGCCACCGGGGGCGATTGTCGTTCCAAGCGAGCTCGATCCTGCTCACCTTGCCAAGCACGCCGTCCTGAATCATTTTGGCCGCGCCGCGCCAGCGCCCGTCACTGCGGCGCTGCGTGCCCACCTGTACGACTCTTCTGTTCTTCTGGGCGAGGTCCAGCGCTGCGTTGGCCTCTTGCACCGTGTTGGCCATCGGCTTCTCGACAAAGACATCCTTCCCAGCCTTGAGCGCATCAATCATAATCGGGCCGTGGGCGAAGTCCGGCGTTGCGACTCCCACGACATCCACATCATCCAGCGCCAGCAACGCTTCATAGTCAGCAAACTCCCGGCACTCGGCGTCGTACAGCGCATTCACCATCTGCGCAGCTGTCTCTCGCCTCTGATTCCACGTATCGCACACAGCAGTGATTTCGGCATTGTGAACCCGGCCAGCATCGTACATATCCTGAAGCATTCCTGATCCGCGCCCGCCGATCCCGATCAACCCAATGGAAAGCCGATCGTTTGCCCCGAACGCACGCTGAGGGATGATCGAAAAGGCCTTGGTCAGTGCAACAGTCGCTGCGCTCGATTTGACAAAGTCTCTGCGGTTCATGTGCGTTGTCCACCCTCCGGGTCCCGCTTCAATGATTGTACTGCTCCAACAGTGTTCGTGTTAGGCGGCTGTCCGGCCTGCCAGTATGAACGTACAGACGATATCTCAATGTCAACGGCTCGTCAGGAAGAATAGTGTAGCCAGCAGTTTTGTTGGTGAAACTGGGACTTAGATATCCGTAATAACGCAGACACCAGCCGTCTGGGAAATACGGATTTCTGCGACTCTGCAGGATGGATACGCCGTCAAGTGTGTCTTTACCGGCAAACCGTCCGCTCAGATCTGCCCATGTGTGTGAGATTTTGTTTTCGTCTTTCACAACAGCGCCATCAGCGCTGAAAAGAGCGGTGTCTGTGCGATCGGCAAAACGAACTCCCAAACCGCTGTATCCTGTCTGGGATGTGGCGATAGTGACGGGGCCGTCAACCGCCGAAAGCGTGAGCTCAAAGTCTATGGCCCGGCGCGCCTGCATGGCTCTGTAAACAGTGAACTTCACATCTTCGTCGACAATCTTTTTTCCGCTCGCATCGTCAAACCAGCCATTGTGCACGCTTAGCGTGGCGACTCTGTCGGTAACCTGGGCGCTGTAGCGCCCAGAGAATTTCTGGTGCATCCCCTTCAGAGTCCAGAGATCTTTGGTGACTGGCGGTGAACTGGGCGATTCTGCGAAGCTGACCTGTTGCCACATCCAGCTCAGTCCGCGGTGATGAGGGTGGTCCACTGGAAAGTCGGCGGTCAACTCTGTCACACCGTCCAAGGCGTAAAGCGGGTGAACATAACTGCTGCGGCGTCTGTCTTCCGGCATCCCGGGCGCCAGAATCTCTCCCAGGACATAGCGAAAAACAGGCGTACGGCCTTCCGATACCAGGAGATAGTCTTTCCCTGTGCGTTCAATCGAAAACGCCCCAGCCGCGCGGGCAGGCACACTTGCCAGAGCGCCAAGCGCTATGACAGCGAGCGCAACACCCGTGCTGTGCCAAATAGACCGCATAACCGAAGAAAACCAGACCGCAGAACACACCATACTCAGAGGAGTGTTCAACGCCCAGCCCGGTGAACTCCTGCGCCCAACTCAACGAATGTGTCAGTGCCGGTCAATACGCGCAGCGATTACCGTGACATTGTCCGAGTCGGCTTGCGCTTCCGCGATGTCCAGCAGGGAACGGCACGCCATGTCCATCCGCTTGCGGTTCTTGTGAAGTTGCGCTTCTATCTGGCGATCTGTCGCGGCGTCGGTCAGCCCGTCTGTACACAATAGGACGATGTCTTCGACGCCTATCTCATGATCGGTGATTACCGGGTCTGGATCGGAATTCCAGCCGATAGCGCGGTTGACCAGCGTCACCTGACGTCCGGCAACGGAAGGAGGATCACCAAGCCCAGGCTCGGCGGGGGCTCGCGTCCAGTCATCTTCCGTCAGAGGGACCAGACGCCGCCCGCGGTGCAGATAAAGACGGCTGTCCCCCAAACTGGCGACAAACAGCCTGCGCTGCGCAACTAGCGCGATCACCAGGGTTGTACCCATCTGCGCAAGCTCGGGATTCTCCAGGGACTCTGCGTAAACAGATCTGTCCGCCGCGCAAAACGCCTCCAGTAGCAGCTTGCACACCGCCGAAGGAGTGTAAAAGCGATCCGTTGCCAGAATTGTATCCCGCGCTGCGCGAACCGCGAGAGAGCTGGCAATATGGCCGCTTCCGCGCCCTCCTATGCCGTCTGCCACAATCATCAGCGCTCCCAGCCACGACGGAACAGGTGGGTTGAGCTGACAGAGGTAGGAGTCCTCATTGACAGGGCGGCCACCCGTGGAGCTGATACCATACGCATCCACCGTCAACTGACCGGCGACCTGACGCACCGGTGGCAATGGAAGCTCGGCTTCCGGCTCCTTTCTGCCAGAATTGAATGAAAATCCTATCAATCAGTTCTCCCAATCCACTTCAATTCCAACTCGACAGAATCCATTAGTTCGTGCTGGACAACAGCCATAGACGGCCCCGCAAGATCAACCACCTGGTATTGTTCCGCAGACAGGGCGCGGTCATCCAACGCCACATGACTCAACACGCAACCCTGAGGGACCACCGGGCTAAGAGTAAGTGCTATCCCCGGAGTGTCAGACCCAACTGACAGCCTGACTCCCTGCGCCGTCTGGCGAGCCTCGATCTCTATACGCGCATTGCCAATGCTAAGGTTGCGCAGCGCCGCGTGCTTTAGTTCCGCAGGAAGTTGCACACTGACGGTTAGAGCGCGGGAAGGCCAGTACGGCCGCACGCCAAAGATTCCTTCCACAACTGGAAGCACAACCATAGCTTCAGACCAGGCCTGATGAGGACAACCTGCCGGCTCCCTTTTGTCTCCGAGTAGAACCTCCGTGATGTAGCCGAGACAGAAGTCTTCCGTCAGCGAAGCTACGGCTTTGAGATGATGCCAGCCCGCATCAGCAAAGCCATTGGCAAAGGCGGCCAGCGCCCCCCACCCGGTGGTGAGAGGCCACACTGTTCCTTCGTGGTATCCGGTTGGCGAATAGATGGAATCGAGATTTGAGTTTGTGCGCAACCCCCAGGCAACGCTGAGATCTTCCTGCATCATCCGGCTAACGGCGCGCCTCGCCTGCGCCGGGTTGACCAATCCCCACAACAGTGGAATTGTCGGGTTAGCGGTCGTGATGTCCAGCATAGAGTTGTCTGGCAGCTTGCGGTCGAACAGATATGAGTTCTTTTCGTTCCAGAAATCCTGATTGATGATCTCCCGTACCCGCTCTGCGTCCAGACGCCATTTTTCGGCCCGTGGATCGGACAAAACATCTGCCAGTTCAGAGGCGGCAAACAGCGCCTTGCACCAGATTGCCACCATGTCGATCATGTTCTTTTCGCCGTGGTCGTACCACTGATGGCCCGCGGGAGGATTGTCCACCAGCAAGTCACCATCCACGTCCATCCGGTAGCACCAGTCCATTGCCTTAAGAACACACGGCCACATTTCGCGCACAAAATCGCTATCGGCCGTCCAGTTGTAGTAGTTGGCAATGTCTATGACAAAGAACGGCGTGGCGTCCGCAGCCGGGTATGCGTACTCCATGCCCGCTTCGCGCTCGTGCGCTGCTGAAAGCTCGTGGAAGATCTTTCCGGTGTCTCCTCCTTCTGTAATCTGATACCTTGCCAGCAGCCGGATGTTGTCCGCGACTTTACTGAAGTCGCCGTAGTCGTTGACAGCGAAGCCTGTCCACGAAGAGTCTCGTCCGAAGTACCACCCAAAACCGGGACGCCCACCTTCATCTGAACGGTTGAACCCAGCGACAAAACCACTGCCGACGCCCGGAGTGCGCATGTAGCACTTGTCCATGCCGACGATAGCCCATTGAAACGCTTTGTCCATATCGGGATCCGAAGACTCAAGGCGCGCGCTGTCCGAAAGAAGTTGAGTGTAGTAATCGACAGTCTGAGCGTAAAGCTCTCTCCAGTTTTGGCCGCAGTCCCGCCACAGCTTCAGCGCCTCATCCGATCCCGCGTCCGAACCTGCCACGACATAGACGAGAACTTGTCCCTCCTCACATCCACCTGGTACCTCCGAGACACCATGCCACCCGAAAGCCGCCGCATCGGCACACCCCGGAGCTGTGACAACCGTCGCCTGTGTCTGAGGATCTACAGACTCAACGGCGCTCCTCGGAACAGAGTCCGCCGGCCACATCAGCTTCAGATCTGACTGAGCTTGCGCACTCACGGAAACGCCGCTCTGGCTTTTTACATTGAGGACAAATACGGCCGCCGCAACTCCGACCGGCGCAAAGACAATGTGATCAATTTCGACCCCATCCAGTCCAAGCGTGGCGATTGAAGCTTCAGGACGCACGCGAAATGATCGAAGCATGTCTTTGGATGAGTGCTGTTTTCCATCAACGTTTATGAGAAACTCCAGCGACTTCACAGCCTTGAACGGATAGGTCCAGACTTCAACAGCGCCGCCTTCCTCTCCGATAACAACAGCGCGATGTCCCGCCGTGTCAAAGTACTGCGGAGTTGCAGACTCTCGAAGCAGTTCCAGTCCAGATGAGGGCAGCCCGGAAATGAAGTCGGCGTTCGAGGTACGTGGATTAGTCAATGAAAACTCCTTGGAATCAAGATAAATGTGTAAATCTGGCAGGCTGGAAGTCTGTTATCAGCGTCGCTACAGGAGCCTGCAACCACCTGGCGCTGGCGACTGTGCCTTGCTGAAGGACGAGGTGGCTAGATGTCCGGTTCCGTGTAGCTGGATGAAGGTGATTTGGGCGCTTTCCCCGCTCTTACTGGTGCGTCTATGACGGCGTACAACCACGCTGCCGCCGCACCGCCCCACAGCAGCACAGCGAATGGGCCCGGCTGAGTGGCGGCAGCCGCATGTGTGCGCACCGGGACCATCAGTGTAACGAAAACCGAGATAAGAGCCTGAAGCTGCCCGGTCACCATCAGAAGAAGCAGGATAGCCCCGTAGGCGGAGGCGAGAATCACGGCTTTTGTGTTCTCTCCGTTATACCACTGACCAAGCCCCGGCCAGAACATGGACGCGAGAAATCCGACAACTGGACTGCGCTGGGCGCTCTTCGTGGGCGGAGTCTCCATCGCGGCCTGCAAATCCGATTCGTGCCGGGCCGCCTCACTCAAAGAGAGTACGATTTTTGCGTATTTCGTCTCAGGCCGCGCGGGATCGGCAGCCTTTTTCATTGCCGCGTGATAAGCCTCAGCCGCTTCCTGCGCTTCTCCCCGTTTCACCAGCACGTCACCGAGAAGCTCGTACGCCTCAGCATTATCCCGAGCCATGTCTATAGCCGCCCGGCAGTTCGTCTCGGCGGAGTCGAGGTCTTCGCGCCTGAGATAGATGTTCGCGTTTCGAAGCAGCTTCTGGAGCTCTTCGTCCTCAGGCTCACCCATCATCGGGTTCTGACTCGTCATCGCCGTCATCCGTCCCGTTCAGATCTACTTCATCCAGGTCTTCTTCGGCGTCCGAAGACCTCAGCGCCTCAGTAGATTTCCACAGACTCTCTAGATCGTAAACCGCGCGGGCTTCCTGACTGAAAATATGCACGACGACATCACCGTAGTCCAAGAGAATCCAGTTGGCGTCGGCCGTTCCCTCGCGCCGCGCCCGTTGATCCGCCTTAGCTTCCATCGCCTCCATAACCCCATCAGCCAGAGCCCGCTGGTGCACACTGGACGTGGCGTGCGTAAGGATGAAGTAGTCTGCTACAAGCGTACGCCCTTCCACAGAAATGACATCCACATCCAGAGCGCGCCTGTCATCCAGCGCCTCAACGATGATATCGACTTTTTCTTTTGACTCCAGCTTCGAAGATGATGGCATGTAGACTCCTGATCAGAGGCTGGCGTAGTCCCGCCCGATAATCACAACGACCGAAGCATTTTCTTTGTTTGGCTCCTGCGGAAGCGCCTGCGCCCGGCAGTTAAGCAGATCCGCGATCTTTTGTATCTGCGCGCTTTCAGGGTCTTGAGCCATGACAACAGAGACGTCATAGTCAGTCCGGGGAGCGTTTCCTGTACGCATAACGCGGTATCCGTCGTCGCGCAGAAACGCAGCCAGACGCTCCGCCGCACCCGTCACACCGCTTCCGTTCAACACTGCGACTGTTGGCTTGGGTTCTTGAAAGCGCAGGACTTCGTTCACAAGCGGCGGAATGGCAGGCAGATCCGGCACATAGTAGCTGATACCGTGAATTGTTTCAGGAACTCCCGGTAGAGTCGCCATCTGCACCTCATCCGCAGGAACGTCTTTCGACAGACGCGCCAGGCTCAGAAGGTCCTTGCTGGTCATGTTGGTCTCGACATTGTTCATCATTTCGTCGATGAGGTTGGGCAGCTTTGTCCAGTTGGAAGGAGAGGTTACCTGGCGCGCCAGCGCACGCAGGAACTTCTGCTGACGCTGAATCCTCCATAGGTCGCCCATCCTGTCGTGACGAAATCGCACGTATCCAAGCGCCCGCTCCCCATCCAGATGCCGATAACCTTTTTTCAGATTTATGTAGAGGCCACCCCGGCGATCCACGTAGTACATATTCTTCTCGACGTCAATTCCCACGCCGCCAACCGCGTCCACAACTTTCTTCAGCCCTGCTATGTTGGTTTTCGCATAGTAGTCAATGGGGACGCCCAGCAGGTCAGCGACACATTGCGCGGTGAGTTGCGCTCCACCCTTAGCATACGACGCGTTGATCTTCTGAAAGCCGGACATTCCCGGAATCTGAATGCGGGTATCCCGTGGGATGGACAGACCCTGGACCCGCTTGTGTTTGAGGTCCACCGCCGCAACAAGGATTGTATCGGAGCGTCCTTTGTCCTCAGTGTTCTTTGAGAAGGTTTCATCTTCGCCCAGCACAAGCACAGTGAAGGTCTCCCGGCCACCAAAGGGCTTCTGAAAGACGACATCCCTGACGCTCATGTGTGTTTTCTGGCTGACCAGGTGAAATGCCGCTCCGACAGCCACAGCCAGAGCTATGACAACAACGAAGAGAGCGATGGCGCTTTTTCGAGGTCTCAACCGCATATCAGTCTTTGTAGAGTCCCTCCTTGAGGATGAACTGCCGGACACGCTCAGGTGTCAGGTAGCGAATACTGTGCCCGTTGCAAACGCGGTTTCGAATGGCCGTTGAGGATGTTTCCATCAGCGGCATTTTGAGAAACTGCGTCCGCTCAAGAAACTCTGGGGACAACGCTTCTTTGGCCTTTCTGATTCCATAACCCCGGCGGGCTGCCGCCACAAAGTGTGTCAGTTGTGGAAGCTCATCTGACCGGCGCCAGGTGAGAATTTGCAAAATGGCATCCATCCCCGTGATGAAATACGGCGTCTGCCCGGGGCGCTCAGCAACCATTTGATGAATCGTATCAAACGAGTACGAGGGGCCCGGCCGGTCAATCTCTATTCTGGAGGCTTCGAAACCCGGATTCCCCTGTATAGCAAGTGTTGTCATTGCCCAGCGTTTGTCCGGATCCGTAACCCGGTAAGGCTTCTGCCAGGGATAGCCGGCGGGAACAAACACCACGGTCTGCAGCCCGTAGGCTTCTCTGGCTCTTTCTGCCAGGAGAAGATGCCCAAAGTGAATCGGGTCAAAGGTGCCACCCATAATTCCAAAGCTGGTCAAGAGGCAGGCTAGCTCCGGATCTGCCCATTTCCGTAGCAGACGTACTTGACCGTCGTCAGCTCTTCCAGCCCCATCGGCCCGCGCGCGTGCAGCTTCTGCGTGCTGATTCCTATCTCCGCTCCCAGCCCGTACTGGAATCCATCAGTGAAGCGAGTGGATGCGTTTACATAGACAGCCGCTGCGTCAATCTCGTGTTCAAAGCGCTGAGCCGCGTTGTAGTCCCGCGTCACAATGCAATCCGAGTGTTTGCTTCCGTAAGTATTGATGTGCTCAATCGCCTGATCCAGACTATCCACCACACGGATCGCGAGAATTAGCCCAAGATACTCTGTGGCCCAGTCCTCTTCAGTCGCGGCCACCGCATCAGGGCAGATCCGGCGCACAGTCTCGTCCCCCCGAATCTCCACACCGGCCTCCCGCAGGCGGTGACACATTCCCGGCAGAAACTGCTCGGCTATGTCTGAGTGCACAAGAAGAGTCTCCATCGCGTTGCAGACTCCACAGCGTTGGACTTTTGCATTGAAAGCAATGTCCTCAGCCATCTGAAGATCTGCGCTGGAATCCACGAACGTATGGCAATTCCCGACGCCCGTTTCGATGACCGGTACTTTCGCGTTTTGTACGACGCTCTGAATCAAGCCCGATCCGCCCCGCGGAATAAGACAGTCAATGAGGCCGATGGCTTCCATCATGGCCGTCGCCGCCGCGCGGTCAGTCGTGGGGACAAGCTGGATGCAGTCCTGAGGCATCCCGGAGCGTACAGCGGCCTGCGCAATCACATCCGCCAGGACAAGATTGGAGTGGATCGCTTCCTTTCCTCCCCGCAGAATCACAGCGTTGCCCGACTTCAGACACAAACCTGCGGCATCCACAGTCACGTTTGGACGAGACTCAAAAATGATCCCTATCACACCGAGCGGCACGGACACTTTCTTGATGTCCAGGCCATTGGGAAGACGCCAGCCACGATTGACGCGCCCGATCGGATCCGGAAGCGCAGCAAGCTGATTCAACCCCTCGGCCATATCAGCGATTCTCTTTCCGGTGAGCGTGAGGCGATCAATCAGAGCTTCTGAGAGCCCACTCTCGCGCCCGGCTTCCAGGTCTTTGCGGTTGGAATCAATAATCCGGTCCTGGTGCTCTACCAGCGCATCGGCCATCGCGATCAGCGCTGCATCCTTCTCTTTGGATGAAGTCACTGCCAGGCGCGCCGCGGCTTTCTGAGCGCTGCGCGCCATCTGTTCTATTGAAGAATCAAGCTGTGTTGCCATGGAATACCCTGCTTGTCAATCACATGCGCCTTTCGAGACTCAAACTGTGCCGGCCACACGCCAGCGGCAACAGCCAGACGAATCCCTGTCTTCGGCGCATACCAGAGCGTGCGTCACCCGCAAACTCTTCACGTCTTAGACGACACTGCCCGGGCACACGTCACACACCAACGACCAGATTGTCCCGGTGGATAACCTCATCGAACTCTTTGTGCCCAAGCGTGCGCTCAATCTCCGAAGAGCGCTTGCCCATAATCCGGCGCACCTCTTCCGAGTTGTAGTTTACAAACCCGCGCGCCACCCCGTCACCAGACTCATCAACAACTAAAACAAGATCTCCGGGCGCGAAGTCACCCGACACGTCAATCACCCCGACAGGCAGCAGCGACTTGTTCTGGGATAGTAGCACATCGGCCGCATTTCTGTTAACCCGAATGCTCCCTCGGGCAGGCACAGCGAAAGCCATCCAGCGCTTGCGGCTGTTGAGGCGGCTGTTTTGCGGATGGAAGCGGGTGCCGACAGCCTCGCCGCGCGCCGCTCGAATGACGATGCCGTCTTCGCGCCCCTGAGCAATGATCATTGGAATGCCGGCGGCAATGGCCACCCTGGCGGCAGCGATCTTGCTGGCCATTCCGCCAGTCCCCCCGCGAGCAGAATCCCCGCCGCGGGCCATCTTCTCAATCTCCGGCGTTATCTCCTGAACTTCAGGTACGACATCTGGCGCTTCTCCTGCGCGCGGCCTGTGCCTGCACAGCCCTGGCACGTCCGTCAAGAGAATGACCAGGTCCGCGTCCAGATGAGAAGCAACCAGCGCTGCAAGCATATCGTTGTCGCCAAATCTGATTTCCTCCACGGAGACGGTATCGTTTTCATTGACGACCGGGACTGCCCCTAAACGCAGGAGCGTAAGCAGGGTGTTGCGCGCATTCAGGTAGCGGATTCGGTCCGCAAAATCATCGCGTGTAAGCAGCACCTGCGCTGAGGCGATGCCAAGAGCATCCAGCGCCTGCGTATAAACCTGATGAAGCAGCCCCTGACCGACTGCTGCCGCCGCCTGTTTTTCCGGAATAAGCTGCGGACGGCGCTTCAGGGCCAGACGGTCAACTCCAGCGCGGATCGCTCCTGAGCTTACTACCACAACCTGCCACCCAAGCTGGCGAACCTGCAGAACCTGATGGCACAGCTTCTCGATGTAGGCTCTGTCCAGCCGGCCATCCGCATCTGTCAGTGTGGATGTGCCTACCTTGACAATGAGTCTTTTCACGTGGTCTTATTCACTCTGGGACGCAGGAGCCACCTGCTCGCCAGCGGCATTCTCATCGAGCCAATCAAACTCAAAATCTCCGATGCGGACAGTGTCATCGTTACGTATTCCGAGACGGCGCAACTGCTTGAACACGCCAAGCCGATCCAGACGCTGCTGCAGCCTGCGAAGCGCCTGTTCGTTGTCAAGATCAGTCATCGCGACAATGCGCAGAGCTTCTCTGCCTTTCACAACAAACTCACCCGTCGCCTCGCGGTCAATCGTGAACGGCGCCTGCGGACCCTCTATTCGCACGACTTCGTCAGACTGAGCGCCGGCAACCTTCGGGGTCTGACGCACCAGTTCGGCGGCATCCCAGACAAGCTGCTGAACCCCTTCCCCCGTCACCGTAGAAACCAGACGTATCAACTCCCCGCGTTCGGCAATTTCAGGATAGCGCAAAGGAAGCTCTTTGCTGCATTCCTGCGCGCGCTGTCGAGCTTCTGGAATGTCAATCTTGTTGAGAGCGATGATCTCCGGACGCTCACCCAGATCGGAGCTGTAGCGCAACAATTCACGGCGAATGACGCCATAGTCCTCAAGCGGATCGCGACCTGTCAGTGGAGAGCAGTCTATAAGGTGGATGAGCACACGTGTGCGTTCAATGTGACGCAAAAAGCGGTGCCCCAGCCCTGCTCCCTCGTGCGCGCCTTCAATGAGACCAGGAACATCCGCCATTACAAAAGATTCCTCAGCGCTTACACGCACGACGCCAAGATTGGGGACAAGTGTGGTGAACGGGTAGTCAGCAATCTTGGGCCGCGCGTTGGAAACTGCGGCGATGAGCGTGGATTTTCCAGAACTTGGAAAGCCGACAACTCCGACATCCGCCAGCAGACGGAGTTCCAACCGCAGGCTGCGCTCCTCCCCAGGCTCACCCTTCTCCGCGTATTTTGGCGCCTGGTTCGTGGAGGATGCGAAGCTGGCGTTTCCGCGACCGCCACGCCCACCCCGGGCAACTACCTCCGTCTGGCCGTCAAAGACCAGATCGGCAATTACGCGCTGCTCATCGAGATCGAATGCGCTGACACCAACAGGCACCCGGATTATCAGGGGTGACTGGCTGACACCAGACTTGTTATTGGTGGCCCCCCGTCCGCCGTCCGCGGCTTTGTAGCGCGACGAGTAGCGCAACTCGACAAGGGTGTTCAGACTCTGGTCAGCGAGGAGAGTGACATCGCCCCCAGCACCACCGTCGCCTCCATTTGGGCCACCGTGCGGGACGTGCTTTTCACGACGAAAGGTCACGGCTCCGTCGCCCCCTTTACCGGAAGCAACGTGAATCGTGACCTCGTCTATAAAATCCATATTCTGGCTGGTGAGCCCGGCCGCACAGCGGACGAGCGCTGGAGAAGCGCCCTAGACGCGCTCTGGAAGCACGCTGATGAGGCGACGGCTCTTCTCACTTCCCTCAAATTTTACGTAGCCGTCAATGAGCGCAAAAAGCGTGTGATCCCTGCCAAGTCCGACATTGCGCCCCGGGTGATGCGCCGTACCTCGCTGGCGCTTCAGAATGCTGCCGGCAGTCACAAACTCACCGCCAAAGGCCTTGACGCCCAGCATCTTCGGCTTGCTGTCCCGTCCATTTCTGGACGATCCCATTCCTTTTTTATGTGCCAATTCTTACTACTCCAGAAATCCGACTTTACCGCGTCAATAATTCAGGCAATAGAGCCGACCGACAGCAGCGTCACCGCCTGACGATGACCGTAGTGCCGGTACTGATTCTTCTTTGCCTTGAACTGAAAACCGTGTATCTTGCGGCCGCGTCCCTGACGCACGATATTGCAGGTTACGCGAGCCCCCTCCACAAGTGGAGTTCCGACCCTGGTACCTGAATCGTCCGATACCAGAAGCACACGGTCAAGGACGATTTCGTCGCCCTTTTCTCCTGGCATGCGGTTAACTTCGACCTGCTGACCCGGTTCCAGCCGATACTGACGGCCGCCACATTCAACTACTGCATACATATCTGTTTTGGTGTCCCTCAGACGTTTGCTCCCCTCAGAACCGGTGTAAATAATGTCCCGAGCCGAAAGCTACAGAAAAGCTTGCCACATTGCGGCATCAAAGCCACACAAGGGGAAGCGGACGAGACCGCATCTCGCCCGCTCCAAGAAAAGAAGTTAGCATCTTTCGGGCGTCTTTGTCAACTCTCGCCAGACTTAGCTTATTCAGCCACAGCAACAAAGCTGCCTTCGGTGGCATGGTACAACGTCGCGAGGCCAGTCGAAGACGGCCGAAAGCGGCGGCCGGAAGGAGGAGCGCTTACCGCTGATCTCCCTCCGGCGCAGCTTCTGTATTTCAGATTATTTCGCTGGTTGAAGCACTTCCGCACTCGCCCATGAGCGCCGGACGTCGGTCAACTTCGCCTTTACAGTCTGGCCGACGTATCGCCCGCCGTTGGTCAAATCCAGCATATAGCCGTCCAACCAGGCAGTCGAATGAGGCAGAGTGACGTAAGGGTTACGCACGACGCTACACTCCACAACGGAATCCAACCTGGCCGTCATGTACGACTTCTCGATCTGAGAAGGCGTACCCGGCAGGATCTCATACTTCTCCGTATGCAGATCTTCGCGCGCTCGAACGTAGACTTTGCGACCCAGACGCCGTTCGATCTCTTCTACCGTCTCTCCGCGCGGACCCACCAGATGGTACGCGACTTCTGGATTGACGCTGATTACGAACGCCTGGGCGTCGGACTCGCTGGTAGCCTTGCGCAGCGCACGCTCAGCTTCAATGCTGATAGTAAGCGCTGAGGCCACCCGTCCACGCCCCTGACAATACGGGCAGGCTTCACCGACCACCTCCGAGATGGTTTCTCCGGTACGCTTGCGGGTCATTTCAATGATCCCAAGTGGACTGATATGCGAGATCTTGGTTCGCGTGCGATCGCGTCGCAGAGCTTTCTCCAACGTATTCACCACTTGCGTGCGATCCCGCGAACTTGTCATATCAATGAAGTCTATGACGATGATTCCGCCTATGTCTCGCAGCCTGAGCTGACGAGCGATTTCGGTTGCGGCATCGAGATTGGTTCGAAGAATCGTCTCCGACAGGCTTGTCGAACCGATGAACTTCCCCGTGTTGACATCAATAGTCGTCAAGGCTTCCGTCTCATCAATCGTCAGATTTCCGCCCGACTTCAGCCACACTTTGCGCCTGAGAAGTCTGTCAATCTCCGTCTCAATGCCATAGTGGTCGAAAATCGGTTCCGATTTTGTGTATCGTTGAACGCGATTCTTGAGCTTGGGCGACAACAGATCGAACAACTCCAGGGCTTTCTCGTATTCGTCCGGGCTGTCTATCACCATGCGATTGACATCCCCGCCAAAGACGTCGCGGATCGTCTTGTAGAGAAGGCTGAGGTCTTGATGAACCAGCCCGGGCGCCTGAGTCTTCTTTGCCTGTGTCTCAACCTGCGACCACAACTTCAGAAGGATTTCAAGATCGTTGCGCAACTCCTGCTCGGTCTTGCCTTCGGCTTCCGTTCGCACAATCACTCCAAAGTGAGACGGTTTTGAGGCTTCCACAATTCGCTTGAGCCTGTCACGTTCGCGCGCCTCCGCAATCTTGCGGGAAACGCCGAGATTGTCGGATTCCGGCATGAGAACGCAGTAGCGACCCGGCAGAGAAATTCTCGTAGAGACTCGAGCTCCTTTGGTGCCGCGCGGCCCTTTGACCACCTGTACCATTAGCTCCTGCCCCACCTTGAGAACATCGCGAATCCCCAGCGAACGTCCGTTGGATCGCCGTCCTTCAAACTCTTCGTCAGCTTCAGCTATAACGTCGGCTACATAGAGGAAGGCGTTTCGCTCAAGGCCAATATCCACGAAAGCCGCGTCCATACCCGGGAGCACGTTGCAGACTTTGCATTTGAAAATACTGCCAACAACTCGCTCATCGCGCTCGATGTGCAACTCCACGAGTTTGCCGCTTTCCAGCAGCGCCACTCGCGTCTCACGCGTGTCGCAGTTTACGATTATCTCTTTAGACATTTCTTATCACCTCCTTTCTGTTTCAGATTTTGAATCGCCGTCGGTACGCAGAGCGCTTCGCTCCAAACTGAGCAGTGTCACGCTTCCTACCCGCACGGCTAAAGCGCCCAGCACGTCCTGCGGCCTGGCGCCAAACTTTTCATCCTGTAGCAATGTCATCCTCAGTACGGCCTCCATGCCGTCCACCTTTTCACAAATCAAACTCGCTATGCGAGATCGGACGTCTCTTGTGCCGCTTTCTCCACGTTCCACCAGCACATTCTCTGCCCTCAGAATCTCATCAAGCGCCGTTTTCAGCGCCATATCAGGGCGCTCCGGCGGCTCCTCCAACCGGATGCGCACGAGCCAGTCGCTGGATATCCGCGTTCCGAAAGTGCCTCGCCCGGATTGCGCAGTCCAGCCCTCAACTATCTCAACGCCTTCCGGCAGGCAACTGTTCATCCGCTCGATGAGATCGTCCGGCGCAATTCTCTCTGCTAGATCAAAAGCGGCCAGCTCCCGCAGGCCAGCAGCGCCAACCGGAAGCGCAGCCGCAATCGTCATTCGCGGGTGCGGATTGACCCCTTGCGAATACGCCATCCTCACCCCCGCTCGCCTCGCAGCCCGCTGAAACGTCCTCACCAGATCCAGATGAGACATAAACCGCGCGGGGCCCTCCTTACGAAAGCGCACCACCACCCGGACAACAGGATCAGTCGTGATAGCAGCTTCCGTAGCCTGCATGCTCAGGAAGCAGGCGGGCAAAAATTCCGCATCTCTGACACTTTTCTCTCCGGCAGTCAGGAGTCTTGTGCTCGATAAGGGCACGCTGGTCTTCCAGCATCAGATACTTTTTTGAGACTCCCGCATCAATATGGTCCCAGGGCAGAGGCTCGTTATAGTCCCGCTGCCGGTTGGTGTAGTACTGCGGCGCAATGGCAGTCTCCGCAAGCGCCTGCTCCCAAGCCGTGTGACTTCTCTCTTCACGCCACGCATCGAATCTGGCGCCGTTTGTCCAGGCGGCCAGTATGACCTCAGCGACACGGCGGTCGCCTCTGGCCAAAAGACCTTCGAGCTGTGAATCCCGCGGCTCATTCCAGGACAGCTTCACACCCGGCATTTTCAAGGCCGCGCGCAGCACAGCGATCTTATGCGCTAACTGCTCGGGCGAAGCCTGAGCCCGCCACTGAAACGGTGTGAACGGCTTGGGCACAAAAGACGCCACACTGACGGATATCGAAAGCCTAACTTTATCGAGTTGCCACGCCTGCCGCCGAATTTCCCGCACCAATTCTGCTATGCCCAAGACATCACAGTCTGTCTCAGACGGCAGTCCGATCATAAAATACAGCTTGATGCGACTCCACCCTTGCCGCCATGCGCTCATAGCGGCGCTGAAGATATCCTCATCCGAGATGTTCTTATTGATGACATCGCGCAGGCGCTGTGTTCCGGCCTCCGGCGCAAACGTCAGGCCACTCTTGCGCACTTTCTGTATCTCGGACGCCAGTTTCACAGAAAACGCATCAGCCCGTAAAGACGGCAACGACACGCTGACGCCCTGGACGCCAAAGTCATCTATCAATCCGCGAACAGCGCACTCGACTCCGGAATAATCCGCTGTCGAAAGAGAGACCAGAGAGACTTCGTCGAACCCTGTTGCGCTCAACAACTCTGCAGACATCTCAGAGATTTTCGGCGCGGAGCGCTCCCGTACGGGTCGCGTGATCATGCCAGCCTGGCAGAAGCGGCAGCCCCTCGTGCACCCTCGCATCACCTCCACCGAGATGCGGTCGTGCACTGCCTCAATATTGGGGACGACAGGCGCGCGCGGATAGTCCAGCGCTTCAAAGTCTCGCACGACTCGCTTCCGGACGGTTCGCGGTACCCTCGGATCATGCGTATAGCCGGTCAGGCGCCCTTCGCAGTCGTGGCTCCAGGAGTAGAAGGCCGGAACATAGACTCCCTCAATGCCTGTCAGTGCGAGCAGGATGTCTTGGCGTTTTCCGCCTTTCATCTGGCCAAAAACATCAAGCAGTTCGCCAACTACTTCCTCACCTTCACCAACGACAAAGGCGTCAATGAAGGGCGCCATCGGTTCAGGGTTGAAGGCGCAGTGTCCACCGGCAATAACAACCGGATCGGAGTCTGTGCGCTCAGCGCTTCGAAGAGGAATGCCACCCAGATCAAGGCAAGTCAAGACATTGGTGTAGGTCGCTTCGCTGCCCAATGAAAAACCGACCAGGTCCAGCTTGTGGAGCGGAGTAAAGGTTTCAAGCGTATACAGCGCGACTCCTTCTCGGCGCAACTCGCGCTCCATATCAGGCCACGGAGCGAATACGCGCTCGCAGAACGTATCTTCGCGCTGATTCATGAAGTGGTGGACAATCTGGAAACCCAGACTGGACATCCCCACCTCGTACACATCCGGAAACGCTATTGCGGCATGCACGCGAACAGCCGCCGGGTCTTTCACCGTGATGTTGTACTCACCTCCGGCATATCGGCCCGGCTTCAGAACACGTCCCAAAATCTCGTCAAGCTTGGTGCTCGTATGCATGATGGACAAGCTCCCCTGCTACCTCCGCGACGCGCGCCAGATGCGCTACAGCGCCACCGCGCCAGCGTCAGGCGCGGCTTTCAGAAGGTCAGGGCTATTCGCCCTCCAGCTCTCCAACCTTGATATCGAGGTCCGCACGCTCTTCCACGCGCTCAATGCCTCCATCCCGAATCCACAGTACGCGGTCGGAAACGTCCAGCATCTTAAGGTCGTGAGTTGCGGATATGATTGTGACGTTCTGCTCTTTATTCAGCTTCTTAAGCAGTTCAATAATCTCTTTGCCTGTCTTCAGGTCAAGATTTCCAGTAGGCTCATCAGCGAGAACGATGGACGGACTGTTCGCCAACGCTCTTGCGATAGCGACACGCTGCTGCTGCCCTCCCGACAACTCGTTGGGTTTGTGGTGCAGACGCTCGCCAAGCCCTACAGTGTTCAAAAGCTCGATACCCCGCTCAATGCCGTCGTCCGTAGGCGTGCCAGCAAATACAGTTGGCAGCGTGACATTCTCGAGGGCGGTCATCACGGGAATAAGGTTGAAAGACTGAAAGATGTACCCGATGGTGCGACAGCGCAGATAAGCAAGCTCCTGCGCGTCCAACTGCGCCATGTCAACGTCGTTAATGAATACAGTTCCACTGGTGGGCTTATCCAGTCCGCCGATCATGTTGAAGAGCGTGGACTTTCCCGATCCGGAAGGCCCCATGATCGAAATATACTCGCCACGGCGAATATCCAGGTGAACGCTCTTGAGAGCGCGCAAAACCTCGCCGCCCAGTTGGAATTCTTTGCTTAAATCTTTGGTTCGGACAACATATTCGTTCGTTGCCATTAATTCTCTATTTACTCCATTTTCCGAAGAGCCGCCTGGTTCAACATCGGCTCATTCGCACGAGCACTCACTTATATCTCCGCCCTCAGGGCCGCAGCGGGAGGCATTCGAGCTGCGCGAATGGCGGGCGCGATGGTTGCCAGAAATGTAAGAAACGTCCCGACACCGAGGCAGACGAGAAGAATCAGACCGATCTGCCCCATACTGACATTGCGCACAGAGCTCCACCCGAGGCTCCAACCGGCGGAGAGAAGCATAATGCCACCCCCGACAATGGCTCCTGCCGCAGACGCCAGAACACCCATAAACATCCCTTCGAGAATGAACATTCGCACGACAAAGCTGTCCAGAGCTCCCAGGCACTTCATCGTACCGATCTCTTTGAAGCGCTCCGTGACTGACATCAACATCGAGTTGGTGATTCCAATAGTGCTCATCAGCAGCGCGAGTGTGACCAGCCACACCTGACGGTAGTACTGCTGTTTGATAGCATCAGGCGTCATGTCCGTTTTGATACCGGCGTTGACAGCGCCCTGAACCAGCACCGAGGCCAGGAAAGCAATGCCGAGGAGAATTCCAAACGCTGTGACCGTGCTTCTGCCCAGTCTCAGGCGGATATTGTTCATCGCAATTTCGACAGATTTCCTAAACGGTAGGTGAACCTGTCTTCCGAGTTTTTTGTGATCGCTCATTAGCTTTCTTTGATTCAGCAGCGCGGATTCCAATCAGAGCTCTTTCAGCGAGAATCTTCAGATACGTGCTGACAGAGACTTCCGCCTCCCGGCGCGACAGCTTGTGACGCTGCTGCACATACAATAGAATATCTTTGACGTTGTGAACGCCGTCGCACAACTCCCAGACACCAGACCCAACGCGATCCAGCACAAGCTGTTTCTCGTCCGGAAGCCGGAACAACCGGCCTGCCAGATCTCCAAAGCGTCCCTTCCGGCGTGGGATGAAGAGATTGACTTCACCGTCCTCTTTGAACCAGCGCAAATTCTCATTTCGCGTCGGACGTGCGCTGAGAAGTTGCTCGCGCGTCGGCTTCTTAGAGCCTTTTGAAATGGGGAGATAGTCCCAGGCCTTGCCGATAAGCCCTTTCACCCTTCGTGGCACCTCACCGTTGCAGCCACGCTGTGCACCAGGTCGAGCGGCCTTACCCCAAAGGCTCGGACCCCAACAATGCGGTTAGTCTGCGGACAGTGCCACACCAGACTGGCAAAGCGCTCCACGCGCCACGGCATGAAAAACGCCCGGTATAACAGGCGCAGACCCTGCAGCCCACCCTCACGGCCCTGAGTCTGCAGCGCTTCGTGCTCGCCCCAATCCACCGGATCCGTCTCTCCGCGAAAGCTGGACAAGGTGCCCAGGTACTCATTGCGGTGCCACGCCTGCATGCCATCGCTCAAGAGCACTTCCGCCAACCCCCAGCGCTCAATGATAACACGTCCGGCGCGGCCCTTGAAATTCAACGACAAGAACCCGGACATAAGCTGCTGACGGATCAGTTTCGCAGACGACGGCACGCGGAAGCTGAGTCCGTAGAGACCCCACTCGACCCCACCGTCCAGCGTATGGTCGTGCACTGATTCCAACATGGCCTCGGCCTGTTGCCGCTCCACCTTTCCCGGCGGAAAGGATATCTGGGCAATGACTACACGTTTGCACTCCCCGCACCAGAGCAGCTTTCCCAGTGCCTGCCGGTCTGACAGCCATTCAAACCGCACTTGCGTCATGCGACTCCGCGTTTTTGAGCTGCGCGCTCGACGCCGGGAACCGAAAATATCGCCCTCGTAAATATTTTTCTGTTTGCGGGTGCTCTTCTTGACCTGCTTGAGGTAGTCCTCAGCTATCGACTCCAGATCAGGCTGTGAGCGAAGCTTGCGCCATCGGAACTCAACTATCTCCGACTCCGGACCATCCACCCGGTAGTAACCCGCCGAGGCGTCCCCGGAGGCAGCTACCAGATTCCAGCTCTCCGGCATCTGCGCGCCAATGCCTTCCCACGCTATCAGAGACAGCGCGGTCTTTGAGACGCCTGCTTTTTCTGTCTTTTTGCTCCTCAATGCTGTCGCAGCCATGGTCGTGTTCTAGAACGGAAGATAGTTGATTGATTTTGCGATAAGCGCAAGCGCGATGCCCGCCATCCCTGTGAGTCCGACTCCGCAGGAGAATCCGGCCAACAGTACCGGCGCATACATTGTCCAGCGCCCAGGGCCAAAGCGCTTTGCGAAATAGTGCCTCCCCAGCATGGCTCCCAAAAACATCGGAAGCGCGCCGTTTATGTTGCCCTGCATACCGCCGATGATGCCGTAAAACATCAGCAAAGGAATGCCTACCGCGAGACAAAGCCCGTACAACACGAGCGTTGCGGCGCTGCCTCCAACGATAACCCATGGTTTCAACGCTTTCAGCAGAAAATTGTGCTCGCCAGACTGGTTGGCAGTCAGCCAGATGCTGCGCAGGTTGGCTTCCAGCGGCCAGAAGCGGTTGATAAATGGGTACTGGGCGCTTGGGATCTGGCTGGTATGCCAGAAAAACTGCCAGAACAGAAAACTGGCCAGCAGGATGATCGGGAACATGAGTAGTTCGGCTTTGTAGATGCTGGTGAAGCGAGTTTTTGCCAGCTCCATCTCACGAAACCGCTGCGCCGTCGTGCCAAGGTCGTTCATTGGAATAGGCGCAAACCAGATGTCAACTTTCTTGTAACCGCTGGCGATGTAAACAGCCTGCTGCAGGAATGGGAAGGACACTGTCTGACCTGTCAGGCCCACCATCCTTGCGTTGACGTAGGAGATTAGGGGTGTCCACAGCAGCCCAAACCCCAGGATAATCAGGAACGGAAAACCCGGCACCAGGATGCGACTGATAGTGATGTAGCCGAGTGTGGCAATCAGCCACATAACCAGCCCCACCCACATTGGAAAATCTCCACGCCCGGCAGGAGTTGCCAGA